>DAOUBK010000016.1:0-80988 GCA_034432635.1 Roseiflexus sp. | reverse complement strand
TACCGGCAAGATGGGCTGTAATACGGTCCACAACGCATCCGAGATACGAAAGCCGGTCGTCGTTTTATTGTTCGGGCGAGCCCGAGTAGACTTGGTCGGCTGTTCTTCGTTCAGGCTGGCTATTCTACCAAGTATTCGGATAGGCTCTTATCGAAGCTAGGCAAAAGAGGTTGATCCCGGCGATCAAACCGTATCTCGACGCACTTCGGGACAGCGCTGGCTTCCGATTGACAACCGATCTGTACGAGCGCATTTTGCGCGATCAGGGGGAGAAGTAAGCCGGACATCCCCTGACTACGGCGTTGCGCCCCGGCATAGGAGCAGGCGGGACAGGGTGCTACCTTCACCTGCTCGTGTAACCGCGTTTCAGCACGATTGACGCCGACGAGTCTTCGAGCATCGCTCCGAAAGAAGCGCAAGGATCGGTGGTCTGCGCTGAGAGGGAACTCTCCTGTTCCACATCGAAGGTGCATCAATGTCCTCCCATTCTCTCCTGCAACGTATCCTGGGGCTTGTCTGTCTCTGCGTGCTGGTCCTGCCGCCGGCATCGGTACAGGCATCCGGAACCATCCGCTACGCAGCACCCGGAGCGCCAGCGACGGGCACATGTACCTCGTGGGCAAACGTCTGCTCCCTGAGTCACACCCTGTCAATCGCAGTCAGCGGCGACCAGATTTGGGCCAGGCGAGGAGTGCATAAACCCCTGGTCGCGCTGGGCAGCTCAGACCCGCGCCAATCCTCGTTTGAACTGCAGAATGGCGTGGCGATCTACGATAGCTTCAACGGAACCGAGACTGCGCTCAATCAGCGCGACTGGAACGTCAATGTCACCGTGCTGAGCGGCGACATCGACAACAACGACCTTACCGACGCCAACCGAGTAATCACAACGACAGCCAACATTGTAGGGAATAACGCTTACCACGTGCTCGGATCGACGAATGTGAACAGCACTGCCGTACTCGATGGGTTCGTTGTCACCGGAGGGCAGGACCGGCACAAATCCGAGGAACAGCGGCGGGGAAATGCAGAATGTCACCAACAGCAGCCCGACACTGAGGAATATCATCTTCATCGGTAACGCGGCAAAAGAAGACGGCAGCGGGATGGGCAACTATTTCAATAGCAACCCGACCCTGACGAATGTTCCCTTCAGCGGCAATTCGGCGAGATTCGGTGGCGGGATGCTCAATGCCAGCAGCAGCCCAACGCTGACGAATGTCACCTTCAGCGGCAATCCAGCTACCTTAAGTGCCGGTGAGATGGGCAACGACCAAAGCAGCCCGACACTGACGAACGTCATCTTCAGCGGCAATACAGCCAACCGAGACGGTGGTGGGATGTTCAATGAAAACAGCAGCCCGACGCTGCGAAATGTGATTATCTGGGGCAATACGGCGCCAAACGGTCCTGACATTTCCAATACAGAATACGGGTAGCGCGCCCACAATCACGCATAGCAATGTGCAGGGATGTGGCGGTGCAGGTTCCTGGCAACCGGCCTGTGGTACGAATGGCGGCGGCAATATCGACGCTCCTCCCTTGTTTGTCAATCCCGACGCTGGCGCTCTGCGCCTGCAAGTCGGTTCGCCTGCCATCAATCGCGGCAACAGCGCCTTCGTGCCACCCGGCGTTACAACCGATCGCGCCGGTCAACCGTGTACCGTTGGCGGGACGGTGGATATGGGGCGTATGAGTATCAGGGCGCTGTGTATGTGGTCTCCCTGCCGCTTGTGGTGCGGTAATCGGCGCCTCTGCGCGGAACCAGGGCATCTACGATACACCATCGTGTGAAGAACGCTTCTCCAGAGTAGGTGGGCGAAGGCAATGCCTTCACCCACCCTGCGTCTGCCTATGCTTCCTGTGTACCCTGCTTGCAACCTATGCGAACATATGTTACCGTGATACTGTCTGATTTCGGATTGGCGCCAGAGCGACGGTTATGGCTCGCGCAAAGCAATCATCATCAGGTCGCAAATCGGTGGGCGCCCGGCGGAAACGCACCGGCGCGGCATCCTCCCCTGCGCTGCGTCCCGAGCATCAGCGCGAACTGTTCGCGCTTGGTCTTATTGCAGTCGCAGCAGTGACGATCGTGTTCTATGTGACCGGTACGGCTGGCGTGATCGGTGCGTCATGGGTCGAACTGACCCGCCGCCTGCTGGGATGGGGCGCCCTGGTGGTGCCGTTGTCGCTTGGATTGCTGGGGCTGGCAATCCTCCTCCAGGAACAGTACGATGATGTGCGTCTGACCGGCGCGACAGTGCTTGGCACGGCGCTGGTGCTGACCGCGTTACTTGTGCTGCTGGAGTTTTCTATCGGCGTGCGCGACGGTTTCGATGCGCGCGTCGGCGAAGGGGGCGGCATCGCCGGGTATGCTGTGCTGGCGCTTCTCTCCCAGGCAATTGGAAGACCGGCGGCATTTGTGGTTGCATGTCTGACAGGGCTGGCGGGTATCCTGCTGACCTTCGACATTACGCTCCACGAGTTGTTCTCGTCGCTGCGCGATGGCTTTGCGCGTTTCTGGGCAACAGTGTGGAACCCCAGTCGAAAACGCACTGCGGAGTCGTCTGTGCCAGCGGCACGCCAGCCGGCGCCTGATAACACTCCAGCAACGACCTATGTTCCCCCGCCGCAGTCCGGCGACGATATCGTGCCCACACCGATTGCGGAGCGTCCGACGCGCGCCAGTCTGTTTCAGCGCCCCGAAACGCGCGCACGTCGCACACCGACGCAACCACCAGCCGCCGGGTCCGCACCCAAAGCCGATCTGGGGAATGCCACCTCCGGCAATACGACGCTGCTCACCAGCTTGCTGACAACGCCGGTGTCGGGTCCTCCCCAGGAAGTGGTACAGAAGGCGCTCGAAGGGTTCGAGACCTCGCCGGTGCACCGTGCCTGGCCCCTGCCGTCGCTCGACGTGCTGGAAAGCTACCCGGAAGGAACGATCACCGATGAAGAAAAGCGGCTGCGGTCGCGCCTGATCGAAGAGACGCTGGCGAGTTTCAAAGTCGAGGCGCAGGTCGTGGGGGTGAATACCGGTCCTGCCGTGACGCAGTTCGAGCTTCAGCCGGCTGTCGGGGTCAAGGTTTCCAAAATTACTACCCTGGAGAAAGACCTGGCGCTGGCGCTGGCGGCAACGTCCATCCGCATCGAAGCGCCCATCCCCGGCAAGAATGTGATCGGCATCGAGATTCCCAACTCCGCGATTTCAATCGTCGGTATGCGCGAGGTAATCGAGAGTGAGGAGTTCGAGCGCACCAAAGGGCGGCTGAAATGGCCCCTCGGCAAGGATGTCTCCGGGACACCGGTGATTGCCGCGCTCGACCGGATGCCGCATGCACTGATGGCCGGCGCGACCGGCACCGGTAAGAGTGCGGGCATCAATGCCCTGGTCTGCTCGCTCCTGCTCAAACACACCCCCGACGAGTTGAAGTTCATCATGATCGATCCGAAGATGGTCGAGTTGATCGTCTACAATCGGATCCCGCACATGCTCTCGCCGGTTGTGACGGAACTCGAACGGGTGGTGCCGACGTTGAAGTGGGCAACACGCGAGATGGAGCGCCGGTACAAAGCATTCGCGCGATATGGTTTTCGCAATATCGAAGGGTATAACAACGCTGCGCGTCGCCGTGCCGATCTCGAACCGCTCCCCTACATTGTGATCATTATCGACGAACTGGCAGACCTGATGATGATGGCGCCGGACGAGGTCGAGACGCTGATCTGCCGCCTGGCGCAGATGGCGCGTGCAACCGGCATCCACCTCGTTATTGCCACGCAGCGCCCATCGGTGGACGTGGTGACCGGGTTGATCAAGGCGAACTTCCCGACCCGCATCGCTTTTGCCGTCACCTCGCAGACCGACTCGCGCGTCATTCTCGACATGAATGGCGCCGAGCAGTTGCTGGGACGCGGCGATATGCTCTATATGGCAGCCGACGCAGCGCGTCCGATCCGTCTGCAGGGTACGTGGGTTTCGGAAGCGGAAGTGGAGCGGATCGTGCAGTTCTGGCATCACGCCACGCCGCCGGAAACGGGTGATGAGCAGAAGAAAACCGCTGCAGCGGCGAAGGAACAACCCGACGACCAGGGCGGCATGCAACCGCCAGGCGAGTTCCTCAGCACAGCCGAACAGGACGAACTGCTGCCACAGGCAATCAAACTGGTGCAACAGCACTCGCGCGCCTCGGCGTCGCTGCTGCAACGTCGGCTACGCATCGGCTACAGCAAAGCAGCGCAACTCATCGATCTGCTCGAACAACAGGGGATTGTCGGTCCGCCGGAAGATGGACGCAGCCGGGAGGTGTTGAAGCGATCCGGGAACGGCGATCAGGCGTAGGCGTCGGATTGACCGTCGTTGCCCGATCCAGCCCCACACCGCCTCCGCCGTCCGGAGTCAGACAATCTCCACATCGCGCCCATACGCCTTGCGGAACAATTGCGATCCGCGGTTTGCATCCCAGATCTCCACGGTTGCATCACCGACGGTACGCGCCGTCATCCGGATCGTATCACCAATATCGACGGTAATATCCTGCACGACCTGACACTTCCGACGCTCCAGGTATTCGGCGATCCGGAGTAGCGCCGCCAGCCGGGCGACGCGCGGCTCATCGTCGGGATGCAGCAGTTCGCGCAACGAACCGAGCGACACATCTCCTTTGCGGTGGAACTGCACCAGGAGCGCGATCAGCACCATCTCGCGGTGGGTGAATCCCTGCAACGCGCTGTTCAACACCAGATACGCACCATGTTTATGATGGTCGTAATAGTTGACCGCCAGTCCAATATCGTGCAGGGTCGCCGCATAACCGAGGAGGGTGCGTTCCCAGTCGCCATAGGCGTGCAGCGGGCGCAACTGGTCGAACATTGACAATGCCAGATCGCGCACCTTGGCAGCGTGCAGGGCCTCGTGATTGTAGATGCGCGCCAGGTTCTGCACGCTGAAACCGCGCATATCGGCAAACAGTGGCGGCTGCTCGCCAACCAGGAAGTGCTCGTAAAAAATCCCTTCGCGCAACCCCTGACCGCCGACGGTCAGCGCCTCGAACCCGCCGCGTCGCATCAGGTGAACCAGAATAACGCCGCCGGGAAGGATGAGATCGGCGCGATCACGGCGCAGACCGGGAACCTCCTCGCGCTGACGCTGGCTCATGCCGCGCAGGCGTTCGATCAACGCCTCGAGACGCTCGCGCGTCAGTACGTACCCGTGAACACGGTCGAGCGGATAGTTGTGTAATTTTTGATCGATCTCCGCCAGCGTGCGGATCGTCCCGCCAATGCCGACCAGCATCGGACCCTGATCGACGCTCAACCAGTCGAGTGTGGCGAAATAATCGGCGATACCTGCTTCGAGCGCGCGGAAATCCCTGGGACTGATCGGATCGGAGTGAACGAACCGCTCCATAGCGCGCAACGCACCGATCGGCTGGCTGAACCAGCGCAGGAAGCCTCGCCCGCGTACCTGCGACACTTCCGTGCTGCCGCCGCCAATATCGATGACAAACCCATCGCGCAGGTCAATCGAATTGACAACGCCGAGATAGCCGTAGTACGCCTCCTCGCGCGCGCTGAGCACCCGCATCGCCAGACCCGCTTCGGCGGCGATACGGGCAATGAATTCTGCCTGATTGGTTGCCTCGCGGACAGCACTCGTCGCAACCGGGACAATCGTCTGCACCTGCTCCGAATGACTCAGCGTATGAAACAGACGCATCGTCGCCACTGCCCGATCCATCGCTGCTGGTTTCAACCGACCATCAGAACCGATGCCCTCCGCCAGGCGCACATTTTCGCGCACTTCGTCGAGCAGGCGGAAGGAGTGATGAGGCGTGTACCCCATCACAATCATGCGCGTGGTGTTCGATCCCAAATCGATAATGCCGATGCGTTTTTGCATAGGCGCCACTCCACTACCTTTCACGTCGCACGCATTGCCGCAGCCTACAGCGAGAGCGTCCGGCTCAATTCGTGAAGGCGACGCTCCACGCGCACGGCTGCTTCGCGGTACATCGCGCGATGTTTCCGCAGCGTTGCGAGTTCGCGTTGCAGTGCAAGCGTCCAGATAGCGATACCGGCAATAATGACAAGCCAGAATATCGTGCGCATGGCAGTGTCCTCAAAGGTGCAATTGCGGAACTCTCTTCTCCAAACCATTCTACCCGATTCCAACTGGAGAAACAACCGTTGCGCGATAAAGATACGGGGGAGTGTCGTCATGCGTGTCGGTCGCCTCATGGTAAGATAGCGAGGATGTCGTTCGCACCCGGCGCAGCGGCAATCCACTCGAAGATGACGCCTGCGCCACATCTGACAACAGGAAGGTCACGTATGTCCAACACTCTTCGTATCGGCGTCGTTGGCGCCGGTGCAGTCGTCGTTCACGGCCACGTTCCCTCACTCCAGGCGATACCCGACGTCCAGGTGACGGCGATCTGCGACACAAACCTGGCACGTGCGCAGGAGGTCGCCGCAAAGTTCCATATTCCCCACGTTTTCGCCGACTACCGTGATCTGATCGCGCTGGACGAAGTTGATGCAATTACGATTGCAGTGCCAAACGTGTTTCACGCGCCTGTCGCAATTGCAGCGCTGGAAGCGGGGAAGCACGTACTGTGTGAAAAACCGCTGGCAACCAGCGTCGCAGACGGTGAAGCGATGGTGGCTGCCGCCGCAAAAGCCGGCAGGATCCTCGCTGTCAACATGAGCAACCGTCCACGTCCGGAAATCCTGATGCTCCGCCAGATGGCGCAGGCTGGGCGGTTTGGCACGATCACCTACGCGCTGGGGCGCATGCTGCGGCGCAACGGCATTCCCGGCTACGGCTCGTGGTTTACGCGCAAAGAACTGGCTGGCGGCGGCGCAACGATGGATATCGGCGTGCACATGCTCGACATGGTGTACTGGATCCTGGGGTTTCCACCAGTCAGCGCCGTGCGCGGCGAGATCCAGGCGGTTCACGGACCACACGAGCAGGGACTTGGTGGCTGGGGCGCCGACCGTGTACCGGGTGGTATATTCGACGTGGACGACCTGGCAGCGATCCATCTACGCCTGGCGAATGGCGGTCTGGTGACGATTGAGGTCACCTGGGCGATCCACGCGCGTAACGAGGAGCGTATCCAGATCGCCGGCGATCTGGCAGGGGCGGATTACTTCCCCGATCTGTACGGCAGGGATCATCCACTGCGTATCTACCGATCCGAGGATGGGGTACCGGTTGAGATCACGCCCGATGTACCGAAGAAAGAATGGGCATGGGCGGAAGGGTTCCGTCACTTCGTTGCCGCCTGTCGTGGCGAAGGCGCACCGCTCGCAACAGGCGCCGAAGGGCTGGCGGTGCTGCGCCTGCTCGACGCAGCCTATCGCTCGGCAGCCGCAGGAAAAGAGTTGAAGCTCGACAGTTGAACGCAACCGTAACCGACCTCCCTGCACCTGATCGCAGGGCAGCCATGCCTGCCCGGTAAGACCGTTGGGGTCTCCGCGTCGCCTGGTTGAACGTAACCTCGAGGGTCTTTCTCTATCCTCCCTCGTGGTGCGGTCATCTAGCCTGGAGCCTGTTATGCACGTTCCTTTCTGTGCGGAGCGACCACTGACGACAGATATGAACGCAACAATCCTGGTCATTGAGGACGAAGCCAGCATCCGCACCGTCGTGCGCGCCTATCTCGAGCAGGCGGGTTTTCGCGTGTTGCTGGCGGATAACGGACCGGAAGGGGTGGACCTGGCGCATCGCGAGCATCCCGATCTGGTCATTCTCGATCTGAACCTGACGGGGATGGACGGAATGGAAGTGGCTACTCGACTCCGGCAGGAATCGGATGTTTTCATCATCATGCTCACAGCGCGGAGTGAAGAGAGCGACCGGGTTGCAGGCTTGCGCATCGGCGCCGATGACTATGTGATCAAGCCGTTCAGCCCGCGCGAGCTGGTTGCGCGTATCGAGGCTATTCTGCGTCGCCGTCGTTCCACATCACCGATGATCGACGCTACCCTGCGCTTTGCGCACCTGCGGATCGATCCGGACCGGCGCGAAGTCTACGTGGGTGATAGGCAATAGACCTGACCACCACCGAGTTCGACGTCTTACTGGCGCTGGCGCGACGCCATGGCAGGGTGCTGAGCCGTGAGCAGATCCTCGATCTGGTGTGGGGCGACAATTTCTACGGCACCGATCGCGTGGTAGACGTGTACGTCGGTCAGGTACGGCGGAAACTGGAAGCAGTTGCCGGCGTACCGCTGATTCAGACCGTGCGTGGCGTCGGGTACAAGTTTATCGATGCGGTGGTGTAGCATGGGACTGTGGCAGCAACTCCGCTGGCGGATCATCGCAGCGCATATGCTCGTCGTGATCGTCGGCGTCCTTACCCTGATCGTGACGGCGGAAACGCTGGCGGCGCGTTCGGTTGATCCTGCACTGCTGCCAGCCTTTCAGTCGGCAGTGATCCAGGCGCTGGTCGTAGCGGCGCTGGCAGCGACAATCGCCGGTCTGGTAACGAGCATCCTGCTGGTGCGCGAAATCCTGCGACCATTGCAGCAACTCGCAGCCAGCAGTCGCCGGATCGCTCGCGGAAACTACGATGAGCGGGTAACAGTTCCGCTCATAGACGAACTCCGTGATGTTACACAGAGTTTCAATCAGATGGCGGAAACGCTGGCACAGGTCGAGCACCAGCGCATTACCCTGATCGGCAACGTGGCACACGAACTGCGCACACCGCTCACTGGTCTGGAAGGGTATCTGGAAGGATTGCTCGACGAAGTTCTGCCGGTCGATCCTGAAACGATCTCCGCCATGCAACATGAAATGCGACGTCTCCGCAGACTGGTCGATGATCTTCAGCACCTCTCGCGCGTGGAAGCAGGGCGGGTCGCAATTCAGCCGCAACGCTTCGATATTGTGGCGCTCGTGAACCTTATCGTTGTGCAGCTTCGAGCGCAACTGATCGAACAGTGCCTGCAGATTGTGATCGAAGCGCCAGAGAAGGAGATACTGGCATACGCCAATCCGGATCGAACGGCACAGGTGCTGGTCAATCTGATCGGCAACGCTATCCAGTACACGCCGGAAGATGGATGTATCACGATCCGCGTGCGGTGCGACCCAACGCACGTGCAGGTGATCGTTGAAGACACCGGTATCGGCATCCCCGCCGAAGCGTTGCCCTATCTGTTCGAGCGTTTCTACCGCGTCGATCCGTCACGGAGTCGGGCGAGCGGCGGCAGCGGGATCGGACTGACGATCGCGCGTCACCTGGCGCGGGCATGGGTGGCGAGATCACCGCTGCCAGCCCTGGCATCGGCAAGGGAAGCGTGTTTACGCTCACTTTGCCGCGCGGAGAGATTTCTTCGTAATCGCCGCGAAATTTGTGCTATACTCATTCCATCTACGTTCTAAACCGCGTAAGGGAGGTGCATGCTCGGTTCGGTTGAGCGCCGACGATACTGATGGGGTCATTCTTCGCACGACCATTGTTCTCTTTGAAAGGCAGGGAAGCTATGCTGACAACAAAGTGGTTGAAACTCATCAGCGTAGGGGCACTTGTGACCCTTGTGCTGGCAGCCTGTGGCGGCGCACCGTCCACTGCGCAACCGACTGCCGCCCCCATACAGCCGACAACTGCCCCCGCGCAGACCAGCCGAGGTAAACTCGAAATCTTTAGCTGGTGGACGAACGGCGGCGAAGCGGATGGTCTGAATGCGATGTTCAGCATCTACCAGCAGCAGTATCCCGGTGTCGAAATTGTGAATGCCACAGTCGCCGGCGGCGCCGGTACGAACGCTAAGACAGTGCTGAAAACGCGCCTCCAGGGCGGTCAACCGCCGGATAGCTGGCAGGTGCATGCTGGCAAGGAACTGACCGCATATGTAGATGCGGGTCAGATGGAACCACTGACCCAGTTCTTCAAAGAACAGGGTTTCGACAAGGTGATGCCGCCAAAACTGCTCGAACAGATCACCTACAACGGCGAAATCTGGTCGGTGCCGGTTAACATCCATCGCTCGAACGTGCTCTGGTACAACATCAAAATCTTCCAGGAGAATGGCCTGACCCCGCCTAAGACTATTGACGACTTCTTCACGGTCGCCGAGGCGCTCAAGGCGAAGGGGATCATCCCGCTGGCGGTTGGCGGCAAGGACAAGTTCGAGACGCCGCACCTGTTCGAGAGCGTGCTGCTGGCAGTCTTCGGACCGGACGACTACCCCAAACTGTTCCAGCCCGGCGCAGACTGGAGCGATCCGCGCGTGCGCCAGGCAGCCGAGATCGCCAGACGAATGCTGGAATACTCCAACAGCGACCGCTCTTCCCTCGGTTGGGCTGACGCAGCGCAACTGGTGCTCGACGGCAAGGCTGGCATGACGATCATGGGCGACTGGGCGCACGGCTACTTTATCAGCAAGGGCGCGAAAGTCGGCGTGGATTACGGCTATGCCGCAGCCCCCGGCAATGAGGGCGTCTTTATGTGGCTGTCGGACAGTTTCGGGCTGGCGAAGGGCGCGCCAAACCCGGAGCAGGCGAAGGCATGGCTGGCGCTCTGTGGTTCGCGTGAGGGGCAGGATGCCTTCAATCCAAAGAAGGGATCGATTCCGGCGCGCACCGATGCTGACGTGAGCCTGTACGATGAGTACCTGCAGTACTCGATCAAAGCCTTCGGCAGCGAAAAACTGGTTCCCAGCGTCGTGCATGGCGCCGCTGCTCCCGAAGCATACATGACCGAGTACGGCAATGCGCTGAATGTCTTCGCCAGCGATCTCGACGTCGATGCTGTGATACAGGCGTTGCAGGACGCAGGGAAAGACCTGAAGTAGATCTCCTGCTCTGAGTCTGGCGCTGCTGACGCCACAAAACTGTACGCTGCGCAGGGGTAACCAATCCGGCGCACCCCTGCGGGTGGCAACTGTAGACTGCGAGCAGATCGCCTAAAAGGTGCGCGGGTGATGGGCTGCACAGGCTCATCACCTGCCCCATCACGAACGATAAGCCGAAGATCTGTGAGACACCCGTTCTCCGCCGGGCATCTCCAGTTGCATGCACGCACGCTGCACACAGAGGATGTGAAGCAGAACAGCATCGCCATCCTCACCGATGAGAGGCACGAATGCGACAAGCCAAAACACTCAGCGCACATCCCGCCCGTCGGGTACGCTGGATGAACCGCGATCGGGCGATTGCGCTTTTGATGATTGCCCCGTCAGCACTGGCAATCGCTGTGTTTGTTTATGGATTCATCGGATGGACCGCCTATATTTCGATGACTGATTGGCGTGGATTGACGATTACCACATCGTTTGTCGGGTTCGAGAATTATCTGACGATCTTCAACACTGGTCGCTTTCAGACGAATATCCGGAACCTGATCGTTTTTACGGTCTTCTTTCTGGCAGCCTGTCTGATCATTGGCCTGCTGCTCGCCGTGCTAATCGATTCGCGGGTGCGCTTCGAGGGATTCTTCCGCTCGGTATATATCTTTCCGATGGCGCTCTCGTTCATCGTCACCGGTGTGGTCTGGCAGTGGTTGTTCGCCCCTGGCAACTGGCCCAACGATCCGACCGGCATCAACCTGTTGTTCAAGCAGGCGGGACTGGATTTTCTCCAGGCAGCCTGGACAACGGATACCAGCGTGGTGCCGGGATGGCGCATCGAAGGATTGCGCACCCGGATAGGGATCCCCATGGCGATGATTCCGGTGGTTGTTGCGGCGGTCTGGCAGATGTCGGGGTTCGTGATGGCAATGTATCTGGCAGGGTTGCGCGGCATTCCGGACGAGATCAAGGAAGCGGCGCGCGTCGATGGTGCAACTGAGTGGCAGGTGTTCCGCGCGATCACCCTGCCGATGCTCCAACCGATTACACTGAGTGCGGTGATTATTCTGGGCCATATTTCTCTGAAAATCTTCGACCTGATTGTAACGATGACCGGTGGAGCGCCCGGCAACAATACTGAAGTGCCGGGGTTGTACATGTATGAGATCACATTCAAAGCCAACAAATTCGCCGAGGGTGCAGCGGTCGCGATGGTGATGCTGGTGGTGGTGGCGTTGCTGGTGGTGCCGTACCTGATCTACAACCGTCGGACAGAGGTGGAGCGATGAGCAGTGTTGCCATGCCTGCGCCCAAACGGCACCATATTCACTGGTCGCGGGTGGTCATCTACGGCGTGATGATCATCTTCCTGTTGTTCTTCCTGCTGCCGGTCTATCTGCTGCTGATTACCAGTTTCAAGAGTTTCGACCAGGTCAGCCTCAGTCGCATGTGGGAATTGCCGACCGGCTTCTCATTGGAGAGTTTCGACCGCGCATGGAACGGGGGTGAGGGAGTGATTGGGATGCGCGGGAGTTTCTGGAACAGCGTTCAACTGGTTGTACCGGCAACCGTCCTGTCGTGCATCCTTGGATCGCTCAACGGCTATGTTCTGTCAAAGTGGCGCTTTCCCAGTTCGGAAACCCTGTTTACACTGATCCTCTTCGGGATGTTCATTCCTTACCAGAGCGTGCTGGTGCCGCTGGTCGAGGTCTTGCGCGAAATCCGGCTGTATGCCACCATTCCCGGTCTGATCCTGGTGCATGTGGTCTACGGCATTCCGATCACGACGCTGATCTTCCGCAACTACTATGCCACCGTGCCGAATGAACTGGTGGAAGCCGGAAAGATCGATGGCGCCGACTTCTTCCATATCTACCGCCACGTCATGCTGCCGCTCTCTGCGCCGGGGTTCGTGGTGGTGGCGATCTGGCAGTTTACCTCGATCTGGAATGAGTTCCTGTTCGGTCTGATCATTACCAACGATCCGCAACTACGCCCGGTGACCGTTGCACTGCAAAATCTGTCCGGCAGTCAGTTCACGCAGTGGAATGTGCAGATGGCCGGGGCGTTGATGGTTGCGTTGCCGCCGTTGCTGGTCTACATTTTCCTCGGAAAGTACTTCCTGCGCGGTTTGCTGGCGGGGTCGTTGAAGGGGTAGAGATGTGAGGATTGTCAATGTGGAAAGAATCAGACAGCCATGACAGATTTCGTTCATCCGTATGGTGACATCCCGACACGGGACGATATATAATGTGTAGAAAACCTCTTTCAACAATGGACGCTAGGGGAACGGGCAGGGGCGACGCATGCGTCGCCCCTGTCGATGCACGCCAGAGGATGCGACCCGTGCATTCCTGCGTGCGCGATCCTCATGGGTAGGCAACGGCAGTGCCTTCGCCTACCCTGTCCGGCAGGATGATTTGGTCAAGATCCAACGTGCATACCAGCCTCTACTCATCATCGAACGACAGTCAGGCATTCTTCAGACAATACCTCAATGCCCGGTGACAGACGATGCATCCTCCAACTGACCCATCACCGTCTGATACACCGTCGTCAGCGGCACGCCGCGTTCACGCGCGATGCGGGCGCAGTCTTCGTACTCCGGCGCTGCGCCGATCAGTTCGCCGCGCCACTGCTTTCGTTTGATGCGCACCGATCCGAGCGGCGTGGTTACCGTGATCATGTCACGTTCGCACACATAGCGCTCGACAGCGCGTCGCCGCACTCCCAGCGTCGTCGTTTCGCGCAGCAGGATTGCGACCATCTGTTCTTCCAGGTCTGCCGGTACAAGCGCCGCAACCATGACACCCATGCGTCCTTTCTTCATCATGATCGGTGTACACCAGACATCGAGCGCCCCTGCTTCGCGCAGCCGATCTGTTACGTATGCTATCTGCTCTGCCGGCTGGTTGTCGATGTTCGTCTCGAGCAACACCGGCGACGATACACCCGAACCGACGTGTTCTGCCGGCGTGCGATCCCGGCGCCGCTGGTCATCATCGTCCGCCTCATCATCCATGTCGCCGAGCCAGACGCGCAGCACATTGGGGCGTTCCGTCTGACGCGCGCCGAAGCCGTATCCAATGGCACGCAGGTGCAGGGGCGGACGACGGAATGTTGCCAGCGCTGCCAGAATTGCTGCGCCGGTTGGTGTCGTCAGTTCAAACGGCGTCTCATCATCGGTCACCGGTGCACCGACAGATGCCAGCAGCGCTAGTGTCGCCGGCGCGGGAACCGGAATGACGCCATGCGCACTGCGAACCCAACCGGTGCCGAGCGGGACTGGTGACGCAAAGACCTGTTCAACGCCGAGGAGATCGAGACCTGCAACCACGCCGACAATATCGACAATTGCGTCGAGCGCACCGACTTCATGGAAATGGATCTGATCAACGGTCGTACCGTGGACACGCGCCTCTGCTCCGGCGAGGAGGGTGAAGATGCGTATACTGCGCTCAACAACGGTCGGTGGCAGTGGTGCACCGGAGATCAGGGCACGAATGTCGGTGAGGGTGCGATGATGATGCGCCTCCGGAGCAACGACATGGGCGCGTGTGCCGGCGAGTGGACCGCGCACCTCACGCGAGGCATGTAATTCCCATCCGCCAACACCGAGCCGCTGCAGCGTCGCGCGCAAGGCATCGAGCGATACCCCGACATCGATCAGCGCACCAAGCGCCATATCACCGCTGATACCGGAAAAACAGTCGAAATAGATAACACGCGGCATGTACCCCTCAGATCCATACAGAAGTTGCAGATTCGAGCGATACCCGATTGCGCCCGGATTGTTTGCTGAAGTACAGCATCCGATCAGCCCGTTCCAAGAGGTTTTCAGGCGTATCGTCGCGCTGTGCCAGCGCTGCTCCCAGCGAAACAGTCACACACACCACCGTACTGACAACGAGGAGTGACGACTGTTCAATCAGCATGCGCAGGCGTTCGGCGAGCGACTCCAGGGTTGCAGAATTGACATTTTGCGCAACAATGATAAACTCATCGTCACCCCACCGCCCCACGGCATCGAACGTGCGAACGTTGTATGTCAGAGTGCGCGCCACCATCTTCAGCACATCATCGCCAGCCAGATGTCCAAACGTGTCGTTCACCATCTTGAAGCGATCGACATCGATCAGAATAACCCCAAACGGCCATCGGTAGCGACGGAGTTCTTTCAGGTGGCTATGCATGTTGCTTTCAATAAAGCGCCGGTTGCCGATGCTGGTCAGCGGATCGAGCAGCGTCAGCGCACGCATGCACTCGATCTCTTCCTGCACTGCCTTCTGGGGCGATATGTCGCTGAAGACTTCGACGGCGCCGATAATCGCGCCCTGCGCATCGCGGATCGGCGTGACACGCACAAGCACCGGAACCCGATGCCCCTGCGTGTGGTGCAGGAACACCTCGACTTGCCGGGGCTGATCGTCCTGCATGGCAGCGGCAAGCCGGCACATACCGGTGCACAAACGCCGTCCGCACGCATCGATGTAGTGCAGCAGGTTATCTCCGCAAAAGCGACCGATCACCTCGTCGGCGCTGTATCCGGAGAGGCGTTCGGCGCCACGGTTCCAGTACATAATCCTCCGCTGACGATCCACAAAGTAGAACCCGTCGTGCATTTCATCCAGGACTTGTTTGTACAGGGAGTCGTCCGTGGTTTTGGCAGCGCCTCCAGATACGCAGGTTTATGATGTTCGGTCGATATGATACCCGCACCGATGATCGACGAAAGTTGCTGTGCGTATTGCTGCGATATGCCCGAGTCAGGAGCATGTTGTGCGACAACAAACCTGCGCATGGGCGGAGAAACGCAACGTTGCGTCATTACTATGCTGCATTTCTGAAATGCGTGATGGATGCCCGGCGGTCGCCGACTCAGGCGAACATTTTCTTCATTATACCATTCTTCAACCATCGCGCGTGTATCACACCGGTTACGACTCTGATACAATATCGATCACAATCGCCGGTCTATGAAATGGGCAGCGCAGCGGAGTTGAATCTATGCGCATGATTCTGCTGGGTGTTGGAACGGCAATGCCGGATGCCGACCGCGACTATACGCACATGGTCTGGAAAGCGCCGGATGGCGCGGTACTGATCGATGCCGGCGGCAGCACCTATCAACGCTTGTTGCGCGCCGGGATCAATCCGCATGATCTGCGAGCGCTGATCCTCACGCATTCGCATGCCGATCATCTGAATGGTCTTCCCGGTCTCCTCTTTTCGTTGAAACTGTCGGGATACAACCGGCGGCTCGTCATCTATGGCAATGCCCCCACCCTGACAGTAGCGCAACGGATTGTCGCGGCGTTCGATCTCGAAGCGTATCAACCGGACGTCGACTGGACACCGATCGAGGCGGGTGATGAGATCGTCTTCGACAATGCAGCATACCGGATCCGTACCGCACCGACGGTTCATTCGCGCCCCTGTCTGGCATTGCGCTTCGACAGCGATGATGGGCGCGCACTGGTCTATTCCGCCGATACCGAGCCGTGCGACGCGGTGCGCAATCTGGCGCGCGGCGCATCGGTGTTGATCCACGAGGCAACGACGCCGGAACCTTTTCCAGGACACACATCGCCGTACCAGGCGGGTGAAGTCGCTGCCGCTGCCGGTGTCGCCCGCTTGGTTCTTGTTCACTACAGCCCGCGCTGGACGATGAGCGCCGATCGGGCAATCGCCGAAACCCGCGCCGCCGGGTTCACCGGCGAGGTCGAAATAGGGCGCGAATTCGCTTCTTACGCGCTGCCGCCCGTTCAGTAAACGTACACCTATGAATGCACCATCTCCCCGTGAATTTGCGACCCTGGTTCGCGCCAATGTGGCGCGGGTGATCGTCGGTAAGTCGGAAGCAATCGAGCTGTTACTGGTGGCGTTGCTGTGCAACGGGCACGCACTGATCGAAGATGTGCCAGGCGTCGGCAAGACAATGCTGGCACGCGCACTGGCGATCTCGCTCGGCTTGACATTCCGCCGCCTGCAATGTACGCCAGACCTGATGCCCAACGACGTGATCGGTGTATCGGTCTACCACCCGCGCGACGCGTCGTTCGTGTTCCAGCCGGGTCCGATCTTTACCAACATTCTGCTGGCAGACGAGATCAACCGCGCGACGCCGCGCACACAGAGCGCCCTACTCGAAGCGATGGGTGAAGGACAGGTAACCGTGGACGGAACCACGTATGCGCTACAACGCCCATTCCTGGTGCTGGCAACGCAAAATCCGGTCGAGTTCGAGGGAACTTTCCCATTGCCGGAAGCGCAACTCGACCGGTTTTTTGTCGAGGTGGCGCCCGGCTATCCGTCACCGGCGGAGGAAGCAGAGATGTTGCGGATACTTGCAGGTGAGCATCCGATCGAAACACTCGAGCCCGTTGTGGACGGACATCAGATCCCGGCGTTGCAGCGCACGATCTGGTCGGTGCATGTCGATGATACGGTGCGCGACTATATCATCCGCTTGGCGCATGCGACACGCGCTCATCCCGACCTGGCACTGGGCGCGAGTCCGCGTGCGACGCTGGCGCTCTTTCGAGCATCGCAGGCGCTGGCTGCGCTGCGGGGACGTGACTACGTTATTCCCGACGATGTCAAATATCTGGTGCGTCCCGTCTGGCGTCATCGCTTGCTGGCGCGTCCGGAAAGCGCACTGCGCGGACGTACTGCTGCCGCTGCGCTCGATGCAGTGCTAGCGGAGGTGGAGGTTGGCATCGGACAGATCTGAATCCATGCACTGATGGGTCAGCGTTCATTTCCTGAGGGTCGGATTGCGGGATATTCTCTTGCCACTGATCTTTCTGCTCATGCTCGCCATCGTCCTGCGCAGCGAGTTGTTCTTCTATTTGCTCTATCTGATCGCGGGATTGCACATCGTTGCGCGCTGGTGGGTCGGGCGCAGCGCGTCCCGGCTGCGTATCCGGCGTGTGGCGCCCGAAGCGGCGTTTCCGGGCGATTCTGTATCG
This sequence comes from Roseiflexus sp., assembly GCA_034432635.1. Lineage (GTDB taxonomy): Bacteria > Chloroflexota > Chloroflexia > Chloroflexales > Roseiflexaceae > Roseiflexus. The sequence goes on along the minus strand of DAOUBK010000016.1, from coordinate 63,211 downwards.
GTTATCGTCGAAGTGCAGAATACCGGTCTTCTGCCCCTTCCCTGGATCGCCCTGCGCGAAACGTTGCCGCCAGCGCTGCATTCACCGCCAATCGTGCACGAGGTGATATCACTCGGCGCGGCTGAACGTTGCGCAATGCGCTACACGCTCTTCAGCCGCCGCCGGGGATACTATCAGATCGGTCCGTTGATGGTGCAGACCGGCGATGTGCTTGGGATCGGTGAGCGTACCGTGAGCGAAGTGCCTCCGACGGCGCTGACGATCTATCCCGATGTACTGCCGCTCGAAGACCTGGGGTTGCCGGCAGCACTTCCCTTCGGCGTGCTGCCGGCAACACATCGACTGTTTACCGATCCGGCGCGTCCGACGGGTGTGCGACCATATCAACCGGTCGATGGCGTGCGACGGATCGATTGGAAAGCCACGGCACGGCTCGGCGAACCGCAGGTGCGCCGCTATCAACCGGCGATCGCCGTCGAAACGATGATTGCGCTGGCGCTCTCGCGCACCGAGTACGGCGGCGGCTTTGCGTATGATACGATGGAACGCGCCGTAGTCGCTGCAGCGTCGATCGCCGCTCACCTGATCGAGCGGCGACAATCGGTAGGTCTGTGCACCACCGGCTTCGATGCCGCCAGTCACGCTCCTGCTGGTGTTCTGCCGCCTGGATCGGGGCGAGCGCATCTCATCCAGGTTCTCGGTCTGCTGGGACGACTCGAAGTGGTAAAGGAAGGTGACCTGGCGCTCACCCTCTCCCGTGCCACGGTCGGATTGGGATGGGGGAGCACGGTGGTCATGATCACCGGGCAGCGTGTACCTGATATTCTGCCGCACGCGCTGGCACTACGACAACGAGGGTTGAAGGTTGCACTGGTGATTGCCGAAGCACTGATCGATGACCTGGCTCTGGCACACCGCCATGGAGTGGCGGCGTATGATCTGGGACGCGATGCACGCCCCGTCCCGGCAGTGAGCGCGCAATAATGCAATGAACCGGACTGTGTCATTGCTATCGTTATCCAGGAATTGCAATGATTGCCCATCCGGCTCCCACCATCATCCCACCGGCAGTTGCGGCAGTGGCAGAGCGTCCGCACCTCCAGCATCAGGCGCATCGTTCACTGACGGCGCAGTTACACCGGATCGCTGAGCGGTGTGCGCTGTTTACGCCGCACCCGGTTACAGTAGCGCAGATCGATGCAGCGATTCGTGAGAGCGAAGGCGGTATCGTCGCACTCGAATGCGAGACCGGCGGCGGTGCAACGGCACTGATCTGCTGGCTCGCTGCCACCCATCGCCGGGCATTCTGGCTGCCCGAAGACGACGCCGGTGCAGGGCTGACCGCACTCTGCGCCCAGGTGCTGGCACTTTCCGATCTGCCCATTTCGCTCGTGCCACCCGTCGCTGCGCGCGATTCCCTGACCATCGAATGCCTGCTGGAGGAAGCCGGTGCGAAATGTCAGCCGGGTGATCCGCTCGTCGTCGTCATTGGACGCATACCGAACAAAACCTGCACGCCAACGCCATCGCCGCTGCCGGTTTGCATTCCTCCTGGCGTGGTCGTGGTGATGGCTACGACTCCCGGCGAACAGAGAGCGGTGATCGACGAGCATGTAGCTGCGCGTGTGACGCTTCAGAGTGATGAAACCTGGCTAACAGAGATGGCGGTCCATCGCGGCGTCCATCGTCGCCTGGCGAAGGTGATTGCCAACCGGAGCGAGGGGTCGCCGCTGTATATCCGGCTGGCGCCAGGATTGGCGGCAACCCGCGTTCTCGATGTTCGCCGTCTTCCGCACGGACTGTCCGCACTCCATCAGTGCTGGTGGGAAGGTCTGGACGCGCAGGAGCGCGCTCTGGCACATATTCTGGCTGCGGCACATCACCCGTTGCCGGTCTCGCTGATCGCTGCACTCGCGGCGTGTACTGAAGACGCCATTGTTCGCCTGTTGCAACGCTGGAGTCCGCTGATCGAACGCACTAATGCAGGCGTGCGACTGTACCATCGCGCTACGCGCGCATTTGTCATGGATGTGTCACCTGATGGAATTGCGGCGGCGCACGCGCGATTTGTCGAACTTGTTCAAACGCGGTCGAACGGCGCGCCTGAGCGACCGGGCTGGCAGGACGAGCAGACGCTGAGCCGCGAATTTGCACGGCATATCGCGCTCGGAGGCGCTGCGACGCGCAGCATGATCGATGTCGTCATTCGGCGGACGTGGGTGCGCGCTCAGGAGCGACGCACCGGCGATCTGAACGAAGCTGCAAACGATGGGCTGTGGATGCTGCGTGCGACGGCGGAGGCCGGACCGGCATTGCACCTGGTGCGGGCAGCGGCGCTGGCAGGTGCGCTTACCTTTCTGTCGCGCAGCCTGCCGCCCCATGCCCCTGCGGAAGTCTTTGCGGCTGCGGTCGACCGTGGTCAACCGCGCGACGCCACCATGCGGCGTATTCGCGCAATGATCGATCAGTTGCCGGATGGGCGCGACAAAGCGCTGGCGCTGCGCCATCTGGGTGAAGTCTGTTATGCATTACGCATGCGCGCAGCAGCAATGCGGATGCTTTCAGAGGCGCTCGACCTGGAAGCGCCGGGACCAACCCGGCAGTGGCGCGACCAGCACGAGGAAACGCTGGTCGCCCTGGCGCGCGCCGCCATCAGCATCGACGCTCCCGACACAGCACTCGGCATCACCACCCGCATCGTACACACCGAACGACGCGGCATGATCGAAACCGAAGTCGTGCGCTGGCTCATCGCTCACGGACGCCGCAGTCGTGCCGAAGAGGTTGCCTATGCGATCAGTCATCCGGGAAACCATGACTGGGCGATGGCAGAAGTAGCGATTGCCCACGCGCGTGCTGGCGACTACGAACGCGCCGGTCTGGTACTCGATACGCTGCGCGCCGCCACTGCTATTGCGTGGGTAACCGCCGAACTGGCGTGTGACGCAGCACGGCGCGGCAACCCACGCGCAGTTGATCGGGTGATGCTCCTGCCAAACCCGGCGTTGCGTGATCGCGCACTGGCGCAGGTGGCGCGTGCGTTGATCGTCCAGGTAGCGCCGGAAACCGCACTCGAAGTTGCGCGACTGATCGACGACCATGAAACCCGCGCCCGGTGCCTGATCGACATGGCGCTCGACCATCGGCCGGTTGCTGCTCAGGCGCTCGACGAAGCGGCAACCGCCGCAGTTGCGGTCGAGGGGGAAGAGCGGGCATCGGTCATCGCAGCACTGGCAGCCGCCGAAGCCGCCAGCGGGCAGGTCGAGGTCGGGATGCGCATGGCGGCGCTCCTGCCAGAGGGCGAGGAGCGCGATCGCGCCCATTCGCGTATTGCCATTGCCCTGGCGCGCCGTGGAGACTACACGACCGCTGAGACGGTCGCGCTCACGATTACGGACGAAGACGAACGTGGCTGGGCGCTCGACGAACTGGCACGCATCCTGGCGGCGAACAGTCGTCATCGTGAGGCATTCGCACTGGCGGCGCAGATCGGCGATGATGCAGCGCGCGCCAGGCTGGAAGCAGACCTGGCGATTGCCTGGGCACGTTCCGGTGCAGCGGCAGCCGCCCATGCGCGCGCCGGGCAGATCGCCGTCCCCGCCGAGCGCGCGCGCGCGCAGGCGGCGATTGCACATTCGCTGGTCGAAACCGGCGCGCGCGCGCGCGTGTTCATCGACATCGCCGCAGTCCTTCCACCCGATACGCGCAGTCGTTACCTGCTTGCAGCCACACAGGCGCTCGCCGACCACGGACTGCCCGACGACGCCGGGAACGTGGCGCAGATCATTCCGCGACCGCTGGAGCGTGCACGTGCACTCGTTGCCACGGCGCGCGCCGTAGCCGAATCACGCGACCTGCAACGCGCCCAACACATCCTCGGTCAGGCGTTTCTGACCATCGCACCGCTTGGACGCACGGAAATCCTTCAGTGCATCGGTTGGGCGTCCGACACCCTAGCGCTTATCGGCGGCGCCGAACTGCTGCTTACCGTTGCTGCGGCTCTCGACGAGATCAATGCGTGGCTGGTCAACTGAGACGCTGTGGGTTACTATTAGAGAGTTAAGCGCGTTGGGCTTCTGCTACCTTCGACGAGTAGAGCAATAACGCGACGCCTTTGTTCGGTATACAGAGGGGTATCCAATTCGCGGCACCCTCTTTGAGCAACCGGCAGGCTACGAGGTTTTGCCCGCCAGCACCTCGCGCACCAGATCGATCCCACGCACCAACTGAACGTCGTTGCTGCGCAGCAGGTCTTCCAGACTCAGCGACGCTGCTTCAGCCGGTGTGAGCGGCGCGACTCCCGGCGCCAGCGCAATCAGTTCATCGGGTTGGATGCCAGCCCCGCGCACTACCCTCCCCTTGGGCGTCAACCACTGCGAGGTTCCCAGGCGCACCTGGGCGCCGCCTTCCAGATCGAACGGTCGTAGAACGGTTGCAGTGCCAAACGTTGCCTGACCGATGATGCGGGCGCGTCCGTTTTCCTGTAATGATCCTGCAAGAATCTCGGCAGCGCTGGCGCTATTGCCATTCACCAGCACCACCATGGGAATATCGAGCGCCAATCCCCCCTCGCTCGTGGTATATGGACGACGTGCACCATCGCGGTCCTGTTCGAGCAGTACGGTTGTTCCTGCCGGCATGAACTGGCTTGCTACCGCCACCAGTTGCGTCACCAGTCCGCCGGGGTTGTTGCGCAGATCGAGGATGATCGCCTGCGCCTCCTGCGCCCGTATATCGATCAGCGCCTGGTGCAGTTCCGACCCGGTGCGCTTGGCGAAGCGGTTGATCCGGATCAAGGCGATACGGTCGGGTAGCATGCGCCACGTCACACTGGGCACATTCACTTCCTCCCGCGTGATGGTCACATCGAACGGCGCAGCAGTGCCGGCGCGCTGAATGGTGAGAACGACCTGCGTTCCCTTCGGTCCGCGCACGCGATTCCGCAACTCTTCGACCGTTACGCCACGCACATCGTACCCATCGACGCGCAGGATCAGGTCGTCCGGGCGCAATCCGGCGCGTTCGGCGGGCGATCCCTCAATCGGGGCAACGATCCGGGGCTGCCCATCACGCACATCGATGTAGGCGCCAATCCCTTCAAACCTTCCAGAGAGCGCCTCACGCTCCCGTCGGGCTTCTTCCGCATTCAGGTAGCGCGTATGTCCCTGATCTCCCAGACTATCGAGCATACCGTTGATCGCGCCATCGCTCATGCGCTGCGGATCGATCGCTGCCGGATCGACAAAATTGTCACGCGCCAGTTGCCAGACCCGCCAGAAGTTGCCAAGCGCTGCGCATTCGTGCACCTGAAGCGGGCAGGGATGCGTCAGCCGTAGCGCAAGCAGATACCCGCCGCCGATCCCCAGCGCCAGCACGAACGCCAGCAGGGGCATCACCAGCCAGATCGGCAATTGGAGACGCACCAGTCGTTGTAAAGCGGTCATTGGTCTCTTGTTTCTTTTGCTTTGCAAGATACACACTGGTATTATAGGGCGTCGATCGGCGTTATGGGGCACTGAAGCGTGGGTGTGACCCACATATCGCAGTATAATGTCCATCGCAGGGTCTGGCAATCTGGAGGCGCCATGGCACAGGTGGTTATCTCTCGACATCCGCTCGTCCAGCACAAACTGACGCTGCTGCGCCGGGCGACGACCGAACCGAAGAAGTTTCGTGAACTGGTGCGTGAACTGTCGCAATTTCTGCTGTACGAAGCCACGCTTGATCTCCCGCTCCAGGAACGGATCGTTGACACGCCGCTTGCACCCTACCACGGTCATCGAATCGCCGAGCGCGTCGGTCTGGTACCAATTCTGCGGGCCGGGCTGGGCATGGTCGATCCAATCCTCGACCTCATACCGACCGCACACGTCTGGCATCTGGGTCTCTATCGCGACCACGCGACGCTCAAACCGGTTACCTACTACAACAAACTTCCCCCAGAAGTGGATGTCGATCTCTGTCTGGTGCTCGATCCCATGCTCGCTACCGGCGGCTCGGCAGTGGCGGCAGTAACGGTGCTGAAAGAGTGGGGCGCAAGCCGGATCAAGTTCCTTGGCTTGATTGCGGCGCCAGAAGGGGTACAGGCGCTGCAACAGGCGCACCCCGATGTACCGATCCATCTGGCGGCGCTCGACGATTGCCTGAACGATCACGGATATATCGTCCCTGGACTGGGAGATGCGGGCGATCGCCTGTTTGGGACAGGTTGAACCATGGGTCGTTGTGTGCATCCGGCATCAGTACGTGAGGCGCTATGTCGCTTCTGACAGTGGCAGCGCTGATCAGCGCCTTCGTTATCGCTTTTGGCGTTACCGCGCTGACCGTCTCACCGGTCATCCGGCTGTGTGAGCGACGCGGATGGGTGCAACATCCCGGTGGGCGTCGTTCCCATGTGCGACCGACCCCCAATGTCGGCGGTATTGCGATCTACGCCGGTTTTGTGACGGCGCTGCTCGCAACGTTCCTGTTCACTTCTGTCGAACCGTCGCTGCAACGCTCGGAATTCGAGGTTTTGCGCATTGGGCTGCTGGTGCTTGGCGGTACGGTAATCTTCCTCGTGATGTGGGTGGACGATGTGGTTGAACTCCCGTGGCTCCCCAAACTTGCAGCACAGGCTGCTGCAGGATTGATCGCGGTCGGTCCGTACCTCTGGGATCAACGGCGCTACCCCGATGCACTGGGCTTGCCGACCGAGGCGCGTGGCATCCTGTTGACCGCCTTCAACGTGCCGTTCATCGGGCAGGTCAGCATGTGGGATGCTAGCCCGTGGCTGGCGATCGTAGTAACGGTGTTCTGGCTGGGGTGGATGGCAAATACTATCAACTGGTCGGACGGGCTCGATGGTCTTGCTGCAGGGGTGTCGTTGATCGCGGCACTGATGCTGGCGCTGCATGCGTTGCGTCTCGATCCGCCGCAGCGCACGGTTGCACTTGTGCCCCTCGCACTCGCCGGAGTGTGCGCCGGATTTCTGGTCTTCAATCTGCCGCCAGCGCGTATTTTTATGGGCGACAGCGGCGCAGAGTTTCTCGGTTTTCTGCTGGGCGTCAGTGCAATCATCGGCGGAGCGAAACTGGCAACGGTGCTGCTGGTGCTGGGAGTACCGATCCTCGATGTCGCCTGGCTGATCGTGGCACGCACTGCTGCCGGCAGGCAACCCATGCAGGGCGGGCGCGACCATCTTCACCACCGTCTGCTCGATAGCGGTATGTCAGAACGCCAGATCCTGGCGCTCTACTGGGGATTGAGCGCCGGTTTCGGGTTGCTCGGAATCGCCGACATCACCCCTTCCGCCAAACTGATCGGTCTGGCGCTGCTGTTGCTGATCGGCGCTGGCTTGATCGTCTACGCTACCCGCCGCGTTCCCGTGCATTCGCCGCAGTGACCTCACCGACGTTCGTACCTGCCCATCAGGGTGGCGGTCGCCAGTACGTGACCACGCATTGCCGCCTCAACATCACGCCGTGCAGCGCCGGCCGGCAGGTTCAGCGACGGAATATCCAGCGCCGACAGACGGAAGAAGTAGCGGTGGGCGCCTCTGCCGCGCGGCGGGCACGGACCGCCATAGCCGCGCCTGCCAAAATCGTTGCCGCCTGCCAGCCCTACGCCCTGTTCTCCTTCCGCCAGTTCTGTGAGTGTGCCGGGAATGTCGTACAGTACCCAGTGCGTAAACGTGCCACCCGGTGCATCCGGATCATCCATAATCAGCACATAACTGGCGGCTGGCTGAGCACCCTCCCAGCGGAGCGGCGGCGAACGGTCGGCGCCGTCGCACGTGTGCTGGCGCGGAATCATCGCGCCTTCCGGGAATGACGCGCTTGTCAGAGTGAACGTCATCGCGTTGCCTCCTTCAGGCGACGCTGAACTGCATGCGCAGATCACCGCCGCAATGATGATCAGCATCGATCGCCGGAACATGGGACGCGAAGTGGTTCGTGCAGACATGATACACCTCTGCAACCCCTGTACGGGCACAGCATCCCTGCTACCCGCCCGATCCGCGCGCGATGCTGATGAACAACGCTGCACCGGCGCTGATCAGGGCAATCAGCGCACCTGTCGCCGGAATGATGACGGGCCATCCTTCCCATCCGCCAATGGCTGCTGCAATCGTCAGACCTGCCAGTCCCAGCGTTGCCGCCAGAACGATGAGACCGAGGGCGATCCGCGCGCCTGCCTGCGACAACGCCGCAGCCATCCGTCGCATTTCCATCTCGCGCGTCTGGACGCGGATCTCTCCTTCGTTCAGCCGTTGCACCAGGGTGCTCATCTGACCCGGCAGGGTGCTGATGATGCCACGCATTTCGTCGAGTTCGCGCAGGGCACGGCGCAACTGCTTATCGGGGCTGTTCAGTTGTGCGAGAGCACGCATCGCATAGGGACGGGCGATGCCGAACACGTCGAGTTGTGGATCGATCTGGACGCCAATGCCTTCCATCATGATAATCGCCTTCAGCAGCAACGCCAGCGGCGCGGGGAGACGTAAACGGTGGCGTTGCAGGAGCGCCAGCAACTCTTCACCCATCTCTCGCGCAGACAGTTCTGCCAGCGACCGATCAACGACGTGATCGACAAAGCGGCGCATGTCGCGTCGCAGCGCCGGAGAGAGTTCGCGCTGCGTGAGCACGCCCAACCGCTGCAACGTCCGCAACGCCCCGTCAGCATCGCACTCCAGCAGCGCAACCAGGAGGATCAGTAGATCACCGGTCATCTCACGGTCGAGCGTAATTGCCTGCCCAAAGTCGACCGCCCCGATCACCTCGCCAGGAAGGGCGAACAGATTGCCCGGATGGGGATCGCCCTGGAAAAATCCATCGACAAAGATTTCTTGCAGGATCAGTTCCAGGCTGTGTCGCGCCAGGCGTTTTCGATCCATACCGGCTGCGTCCATGCCCGCAATGTCGGTGATCTTGATGCCGGAGATGCGTTCGGTCGTCAATACACGGCTGCTGGTGTGGCTCCAGAAGACGCGCGGGATGCAAACGTGCGGGTTGCCGGCAAAGTTGGCGCGAAACCGTTCAGCGTTGCGCCCTTCACGGCGATAGTCCAGTTCGGCGCGCAGGGTGACGCCAAACTCCCACACCAGTTCGACCAGGTCGTACTGTTCGCCAAGGGCGGTATTCTGCTGCGCCAGCGCTGCCAGTTCCGACAGGATCGCCAGGTCGATTGTGACCAGTTGCTGGATGTCGGGACGCTGCACTTTGACAACCACTGATGTACCATCGGGCAGTTCGGCGCTGTGTACCTGACCCAACGACGCAGCCGCCAGCGGTTCACGCTCGAAGTGGCAAAACAGCTCTTCGATGGGCTTCTCCAGTTCGGCTTCGATAGTCGCAATGGCGACATCGGCAGGGAACGGCGGCACCGTATCCTGAAGTTTGTTCAGTTCCGCGATCCAGGCAGGTGGCAGGAGGTCCGGGCGGGTGCTCAGCATCTGCCCCAGTTTGACGAACGTTGGACCGAGATCGGTCAACGCCAGCCGGAGGCGCTCCGGACCACTGATCGGATCAGGCGCCGGACGACGCATGATCCGACGCGGCATCGAGAGGAGAGTTGTGAGACCCAACTGATCCAGCAGGTAGCCGAAACCGTACTGCCAGAACACCTGTGCAATCTGACGGTATCGACCAAGGTAACGCGCCTGACGAACGAGGGGCCACATACGACTGACAGGTTTTCTACTTTCCTGCCTTCGACCTTTCACTACGCTACCGGCGCAGCAGCACGGCGCTCCTACGCCTGCAACAATCGCTCGACCACGTTCTCTCCCAGGGCTGCGGCGACTTGGTGCGCGAGATGGTCGTAAGGGTCGGCTGGTGGCGCCAGGGTGCGGGCGGGATTCCATCCGAGCGAACGTAGCCAGGCATGGCGGAATTCGTCATTTGCAAAAATGCCGTGCATGTAACATCCCCATATACGCCCATCTTCGCTGATGTGTCCGTCACATTCCTGCACTGGCTGGCTACCACGGCGCACGATGGTCAGGAATGGACGTTCCTCTCTGATTGCGCGCGTGCGCCCCATATGAATTTCATACCCTTCCAGCGGTGCACTGGCTGCCCAGGGAGCATGCGTCCGGGCAGAGATACGAACGGTACGCTTCTCGCTGCTGAATACCGTCTCGACGGGGAGTGCTCCCAATCCGGGTTCTTCGCCACCCTGCCCCTCGACCCCTAATGGGTCGCTGATCCATTCGCCGAGCACCTGATAGCCGCCACAGATTCCAGCAATTGCGCCGGGGAACTGACGTAGCGCCGCGTCGAAACCGCGTTCACGCAACCAGCGTCGCGCTGCCAGTGTGTGCTTTGTGCCAGGAAGGATGACTGCTGCGGCATTCACCAGTGCATCAGGATGGGTAATGTAACGCACAACAACGCCAGGTTCGCGCATGAGCGGATCAAAATCGTCGAAGTTGGCGATCGCCGGCAGATGAACGACCGCAATTGTCAATCCAGCATCCGGGGTGTTGCTGCTACGCTCCAGTGCAACAGCATCTTCCTCCGCTATGCGCAGGTCTTCGATCCATGGCACCACACCGAGCACTGGCAGCCCGCTGCGCTGTTCGAGGATGCGCACGCCATCGGCAAACAATGCCGGATCGCCGCGAAAACGGTTGACGATCAATCCTCGCACCAGAGCGCGCTCCTCCAGTTCGAGCAGCATCAGTGTGCCGAGGATCTGGGCGAAGATGCCGCCCGTGTCGATGTCGCCGACGAGTGCAACCCGCGCCTGCGCGTAGGTTGCCACCCGCATGTTCACAATATCACCCGCCTTGAGGTTCAGTTCCACCGGACTGCCCGCTCCCTCGGCGATGACCAGGTCGTAGCGGGCGCGGAGCGCGTCGAGGGTGCGGGTGACGACGTCCCACAACATCTCCTTGCGTTGCCAGAAATCGCGCGCGTCGAGGGTGCGCCAGGGGCGCCCTTCGACGATGATCTGGCTGCGCCGATACCCTTCGGGCTTGATCAGGATCGGGTTCATCTCAACCGTTGGCTCGATCCGCGCGGCAGCAGCCTGCACCGCCGTGCTGCGCGCAATTTCGCCGCCGTCGAGAGTTACCGCAGCGTTGTTGCTCATGTTCTGCGCCTTGAAGGGCGCAACGCGCCAGCCATGCCACGTTGCAATGCGGCAGAGCGCTGTGACCAGGACACTCTTTCCAACCGAGGATGCCGTGCCGAGCACCATAATGACCGGCGCTGTCATACGATCTCCCTCCAGGCGTCGATCAGACGAGCGTTCGCCGCAGGCTGTCGCGGCGCGACGCGCACCCATTCTGGCAATCCAAAAGACGCGCAATCGCGCACCAGACAACCGCGCCGGAGCAGGCGGATCCGCACTGCCGCGCCATTACCACAGTGCACGAGCATGAAGGGCAACGCTGCACGCCAAACCTCCAGCCCCAACCGGCGCAACCCTGTTACGAGGTCGTCACTGGCAGCCCATACCCGTGGGAGTGTGGCGGGTAGAAACGCAGTATCAGCCAGAGCAGCGAGACCTGCCACCTGCGCGGCGCTGTTGACACTCCACGCCGGCTGAAAACAACCGATGCCTGCCACAATCGTCGGGCGCGCAATCAGGTACCCAAGACGCAGTCCTGCCAGTGCGTAACTTTTGGTGAGTGAGTAGAGCCGGACCAGGTTTGGCGGCGATTCCGCATCCAGCGGGTCGCGCAGATCGTGCAGACTGCGCTGGAACACGTGGTACGCCCGGTCGACGACAAGAAAGCCATCGCAGTCGGCGCACAACCGGGCAAGGTCGCACACGGCGGCAGGTTCCATACCGACGCCGGTGGGATTGTTCGGGGCACACAGCCAGGTCAGGCGTGGATGGACGCGCCGGATTGCAGCACTCAGCATCGCGATGTCGCAATGAAACCCATCCTCCGGTTGCGTCCGCACCTCGACGATCTGCATCTGGTTCAGGCGACTGGCGTGCTCATATTCGCCGTAGGCAGGCGCGATGACCAGCGCCGTCGCGGGCGGATCGGCGAGGGCGCGGGCGATCAGGTGGATCAGTTCATTCGCGCCATTCCCCACCAGTATTCGATCCGGTTCGCATCCGTGGAGGCGCCCCAGCCGCATGCGCAACTGGAGACAACTCCGGTCGGGGTACGGCACCGGGTCGAGCGCCGATAGTGCAGCGTGCACACCGGACGGCGGACCGAACGGATTCAGGTTGCTGCTGAAATCGATCACCTGCTCTGGCGCAATGCCCAGCGCCGCGAATTCGGCATGGTCAATTGCGCCGTGGGCTATCTGGTCGAACGCGCCCATGCCGCCTCCAGCGCATGCAACTCGACCGGAATGCCGCACACCACCAGGTAAACTTCGTCGGCGACGGCAGCGACGCGTTGATTGGCGCGCCCAAGCAGATCGCGGTACTGCCGTCCAAGCAGATATTCCGGTACGATACCCATACCAACCTCATTTGTCACGATGATAAGATTCAATGCGCGCTCACCGGCAACGTGCAGGATTGCACTGAGTTCCTGCTCAACGAACGGCGCCGGGGCGTCTTCGTGCGCCAGCAGCAGGTTGCTGACCAGCAGTGAGAGGCAGTCGATCAGCACTACCGACCCGGTAGGGAGCGATCTGAGCGCGGCAGACACCTCACGCGGCGCTTCGATAGTTTCCCAGGCGGCAGGACGACGACGACGATGGTGCGCGATCCGCTCGCGCATTTCATCATCGCCTGCTTCAGCAGTTGCCAGGTACGTCACATGCTCGCCGAGACGTGCTGCATACTGTTCGGCGCACATGCTCTTGCCGCTGCGCGCACCGCCGGTGAACAGGACAATCCAGCTCATACCGTTGCTCCGTGCCGGAAAGCGGCAGCCGCAGCGACGAAACGCTGTGCTGCGTGCGGATATGCCAGAAAGTGAATGTGGATGTACGATGCAAGGGTGTTGCTGACAATTGCACCCTCCTGGAACGCTACCGGGCGCATGGCATCCGGCAGGCAGGTGTAGAGCCAGGGCAGATGGGTCGGGCGCTCTTCCCAGACGGAATAGTGAAACTCGTGACCGCGCACCGTTTCGCCCGCCCGCCAGAGCCAGGTATTGCACCCGACGTGCGCCGTGCGATAGCCCAGCGTCAGGCACGACGTCATCACCGAACGACCGGCGAGCGCGCCAACCATGGGATGCGTTTGCCCGGCAGCATCGATGATCGCTTCGGTCAGATACATCAACCCGCCACATTCGGCATACACCGGCATACCGGCAGCAATTGCGTCGCAGAGGACGTTCATCAATGCGCGGTTGGCGCTGAGCGCCTCGGCGTAGAGTTCGGGAAAACCGCCACACAGGTAGAGCGCCGTGGTTCCTTCGGGCAGCACAGTATCGCGCAATGGGCTGAAGAAGGCAATCGTTGCACCCGCCGCGCGGATGAGGTCGAGATTGTCTTCGTACAGAAAACTGAACGCCTCATCACGCGCCACAGCGATGACCGGCGCCATGCCGGATGGCAGGTTTTCAAAAAGAGGAAGCGCCGTGTCATGGTCGGCGAGTGGCGGCACCGCACGCGCCAGCGCGATCAACCGGTCCAGATCGATAGTTGCTTCGACTCGTTGTCGTACTTCACTCAGCCATGCCTGCCAGCGCCCCGGCTCCGCCACCGGGATGAGTCCAAGATGTCGTTCGGGAAGGGCGAGCGCATCGTGGCGTTGCAGGTAGCCGATCACCGGCACGCCGACGCTTCCTTCGATAGCCTCCTGTACCATCTGCGCGTGACGCGGGCTGCCAACACGGTTGAGGATCACTCCTGCAATCGAAAGCCGCCGGTCGAAGTCGCACAATCCGGCGACGAGTGCGGCTGCGGTGCGCGCCATTGCCCGCGCATCGAGCACCAGCACAACCGGCGTGGATGTCAGACGCGCAATGTGCGCACTACTGCCGGTGTCGTCAGCGCCGGAGTAGCCGTCGAACAACCCCATGACCCCTTCGATGAGCGCCAGATCGGCGCCTGCGCTGCGCCGCGCCAGAATACCGGCGATCCGTTCCGGCGGCGTCAACCAGGCGTCGAGATTGAAACACACACGCCCCGACGCCAGCGCGTGATACCCCGGATCGATATAATCCGGTCCACACTTGAACGGAGCGACAGATAGCCCCCGCGCTGTCAGAGCGGCAATCAATCCAGCAGTGATCGTCGTTTTGCCGCTACCGCTCATCGGTGCAGCGAGCAGAAGACGAGGCAGGGCAGGCATTATTCGTCCTCCCAGAACATATGGTGCGCCGGTACGCTCGCCGGATCAAACCATGCCAGCGTGTCGTTCAACGCTGCGACCTCACCGACGACCAGGATGGCAGGCGGCGGAAGCAGTGCGCGTTGCTGGGCATCGGCAAGAGTTGCCAGCGTTGCGCGCAGAGTGCGCTGTTGCGCCGTCGTGCCCCGGCTGATCAGAATCGCCGGCGTGGACGGATCGCGCCCGGCAGCGATCAGTTTCGCGCAGACGCTATCGAGACGGGTGAGCGCCATGAGCACCACCAGCGTCGGCATCGCCGCCAGGGTGCGCCAGTCGATGCCGCTGGCAGTCTCCGACGCTTCATGGGCAGTCACAACCGCAAAGGCAGACGCAACACCGCGCTGCGTCAACGATACGCCGGCATAAGCAGGAACACCAATCGCCGACGAGACACCGGGGACAATTTCATACGGCAAGCCGGCAGCAGCCAGCGCTGCTGCTTCCTCGCCGGCGTGACCGAAAACACAGGGATCGCCGCCTTTCAACCGGACAACCTGCAACCCATCGCGCACCAGGCGCACCATCAGTTCGTTGATCCGTTCCTGTCGCACTGCATGGTGCCCCGGACGCTTGCCAACGAAGATGCGTTCGGCGTGCGACGGCGCTTCGTCAAGCAGTTCAGGCGCAATCAGGCGATCGTAGAGAACGGCATCAGCCTGACGCAGCACGGTCAGACCTCGCAGCGTGATCAGGTCGGCACGACCGGGACCGGCGCCGACCAGGTATGCTTTGCCAGTCATACAATGTCTTTCCGGGTGTGACGAGTATGGTATATTCTACCGGGAGCCGTTGCACGGTAACGACTCTCCTTGCCGGTATCACCGGTAATGAAATGATCCCCTGTGCAACTTTCAATCTTCCCTCTCCCCCAGCCACTGTGCAATGGCGTTGCGCAGGGCAACGGCACGCGCCGGAGCAGCCCCGCCGCTGCTGACCGCAATCGTGATCCCGCCGGAACGATGCACAGCGGGCATGTGAAAACTCCCTTCCGCCGGTGCATCTGCAACATTGCAGAGGATGCCTGCGGCTGCGGCATCACGTGCAATCTGCGCATTGACTTCGCGCCGATCGGTAGTGGCGAATGCTAACCAGGCGCCTGCAAGGTCACCTGGTTCGTATTCGCGCCGGTCCCACACGATCAGCCCGGCATCTGCCCATGCTGACAGGTGGGGTGTAGCGGTTGGACTGACCAGGCGCACCGGGATGCCTGCATTCAGCAATCCGCACACCTTGCGCTCACCCACAGCGCCGCCACCGATCACCACAGCAGACCGATTACCCGGATTGATCAGCGTTACCGGATATTCACGCTGCGTTGCAGGAACCGGTGTATCACGCCGGTCGTCTACCGTCTCCTCCGGAGCGTGCCCCTTCTGCGCATATCCGCGCGGCGTCGCCATGCGGTCGCCGAGGATGTAACTCTGACTGTTTCCGATCAGCACGATGGTGAACATATCGGCACACGTGGGGTCGGCGGCTGCGAGGGTCGTCAGGGTAATATGCTCATCAGCACGGGTGATATTGCGCCCGAATGCGACCGGCGTCGTCGGTGGACGGTGAGTGCGCAGGATGTTCAGAGCGGCGTCGAGTTGCCAGTCACGTCCACGCGAACGCGGGTTGTACAGCGCAACAATGAAATCTGCCTGCGCTGCCGCCCGCAACCGGCGTTCAATGATCTCCCAGGGGGTCAGCAGATCACTCAGGCTGATGATACACATATCGTGACCAATCGGTGCGCCGAGACGCGCGGCGAGCGCCTGAAATGCGCTGATCCCCGGCACAACGTCGACCGCCGGATGATCACCGGTCCATCCCTCATCACGCAATACCTCGAAAACAGGCGCAGCCATGGCATAGATACCGGCGTCGCCACTGCTGATCAGCGCCACCCGCCGTCCGGTACGCGCGATCGCAATCGCCTGCCGCGCACGCCCGATCTCGTCGCCCATCGCCAGCGTGACAATCACCTCCTGCCAGGATTGTAACAGCGGACGGATCAGATCGATGTAGACCCGATACCCGGTAACCACATCGGCATTGCGCAATGCTGCATGTGCCGCATATGTAAGATAATTCAGGTCGCCAGATCCAATACCGACGAGGGTGAGAACACCAGAGGGTGTCGCTGCCGGCAACACTGACGGGGATGACACAACACTCGATGGTTGATGCGGTGCATCTTGCCGCAATGCCACGGCAATGGTACAGCGCTGGAAGGCGCACTTAGGAACGATCAGATCGCCACCGCTCGCAATCACGGCGCACGGTTCGGCAACACCCGGCAGATCGAAGTGGGCGGCGGCAGCGCTTGGGCTAAACCGTGCAGCATCGAGGGCAACGAGTTCAGCGCGTGAGACCACGTGCAGCGGAACATCGAGCCGACCGGCAAGCCCAACCAGTCCCGGTTCGTCGGCTTTGATATCGGCAGTGGCGATCAAGCCAATGCAACGCGGATCAAAACCGGCATCGGCGAGTGTAACACGCAGTGCGGTGTGTAACTCATCAACCGCCGTTCCCCGCCGGCATCCGATCCCTACCGCCAGTACCGGTGGCAGGTAACGCACACTCTTCGCACGCAGCATCTGCCACAGATCGTCGATCTGGCGATGCGTCACCAGAATTGCTGCCGCAAACCGGGGATCTGCCAGGCTCTCCGGATCATCGACATATGCAAGGTTCGGGCAATCCATCCCGTGTTCGATCATCGACCGATGCGCGTCGGGAAGCGCCGGATCGACAAAGCATCCCACCAGGTCGCCGTTCACCAGGCACGCCATCGTATGCGTCAGCGTCGAGTCATCGGCGATTCGCCAGCCTCTTTCGCGTCCCAGCAGGTCGAGTGCCGGAAGTCCGCGCGTATCGCTGGCAGTGGTGATGGCAGCCTGACCACCGGTCATCGCGGCGATCCGGCGCGCCAGATCGTTTGCACCCGCCTGATGCCCGCCAAGCAGGGGAATGACGAACCTGCCGCTCTCATCGAGCACGACGACTGCCGGATCGCTGGTCTTGCGCGCGATGAGCGGCGCAATGGCACGCACGGCGATACCACTCGCCATGATCAGCACCAGCGCGCGATAGTTACCCCAGCAGGTGCGCACTTCGTCCAGTAGCGCAGCGGTGTATGGGGTTGAGTCCGGCGCTTCAGCGGCGAATTTTGCCGGTACGTGCGCGGTGGCATTCAGTTCGACCGCCAGGCACGCCGCTAGGCGCGTTCCTGCACGGGTGACGGCGATGATGACCGTGTCTGCATTCAAACCCGATCTCCACTTGTGTTACCGCGACGAAACCGGTGTGTGTATGTCCGGTCGTAGAGACGACTCGCCGATCGCTCCGGCGATCTCTTCAGCGCAAGATCGAGCGCCGGGCTGACCAGGATGAGCGCCTGGCGTGTGAAGCCGGCATCCTTGACCTTTGCGGCAATATCACCCAGCGTCCCCTGGATGATCGTTTCGTCGGGCCAGGTGACGCGGTGCAGCACCACCACCGGCGTCTCGAGGGTGTACGCGCCGCCAGCCAGGAGTTCGTCCACCACGCGCTGCATGCGGGTGATGCTGAGGTAAATCGCTAGTGATGCGCCATGCGCCGCCAGACGGTGCAGTTCTTCTCGCGGCGGCATGGGAGTGCGCCCGGCAACACGGGTAAAAATGATCGTCTGCACGACTTCGGGCACGGTCAGTTCGACGCCGAGACGGGCAGCGGCGGCGAATGCCGCCGTGACTCCTGGAACGATCTCGTAAGGAATGCCAAGTTCGTCGAGTGCTGCCATTTGCTCGTGAATGGCGCCGTAGAGCGATGGATCGCCGCTGTGAAGGCGGGCGACTACCTTTCCAGCGCGCGCTGCGTCGCTCATCAGGGCAACAATCTGTTCCAGATGCATGTCTGCCGTACCGATGATCTGAGCCTCAGGACGGGCGCAGGCAGCGGGCAGGGCGACATCCACCAGACTATCGGCGTAGAGGATCAGATCAGCCTGCGTCAACAGGTCGCGCCCGCGCACCGTAATCAGATCAGGTGCGCCGGGTCCGGCGCCGATGAAATAGACGGTTCCGGCAATGGCAGCATACATCATACATCGTCTCCACGGCGAACGATAACCAGCGAAAGATAAGGGCGACGCTGCGGATCGAGTGTGCGCAGGTCGCGCACGATCAATTCTTCCGGCATGCCGACGCGCTCGGCATACAGCGCGTGGTCGAGCAGATCGAGTTCGGCAAGCGCCGCCATAATTCCTGGTAGCGCCGAACCTGCTTTCATCAGCACAATCGTCTCAAAGTCGGTCAGCAGTCGTCGCAGCATTGCAGCGTCCGTTTCGTACGTGGCAGGCATGATGATCATCCGCTCATTGCTCATTGCCAGCGGGATGCCACTCGCCGCTGCCGCTGCTGCAAACGATGTCACACCGGGGATGATCGTGATCGTAACCGGCGCCTGGATCGCCGTCAGCTCGCGCCAGAGATAGACGAACGTGCCGTAGAGCAGCGGATCGCCCAGCAGAAGGTACGCTCCCCGGCAATGCCCGTTCAGTTCGGTCACGATCGTTTCGGCGGCAGCGCGCCATGCCGGGCGCAACTGTCCGGCGTCGCGGGTCATCGGCAACGGCAACGCAACCACGGTCTGACGCGCGCGATCCAGCCACGGTTCCGCAATACGCAGGGCGAGGCTCTGATCACCGTCGCGGCTCTGAGGAACGAAGATGACATCCGCTGCCCGGAGCGCGTGTAGCCCTTTGAGCGTGATCAACTCCGGATCGCCCGGTCCCATGCCAATGGCAATCAATGTTGCGGTTTCAGCCATGCCGTTTCTCTTTCTGCCATGCAATCATGAAGACAGGGTTGAGCGCTTCCAGACGCAGGAACGCCTGGATCGGCGCGCCACGATTGATCTGCGCCTGGACAATCCGTGCTTCTGGGAGTAGCGCGGTCGCCTGATAGACATGCTCCAGCGTGACCAGGTTCAAGACCAGGCGACCGTGCGGTTTGAGACGTTGCTGCGCTGTACTGACGATCTCTGCCAGGCGTCCGCCGCTTCCGCCAACGAAGATGGCGTGGGGATCGGGAAGATCGGCGCAGGCTTCTGGTGCTTCGCCGTAGATGACACGCAGGTTGGGCGCCGGGAACCGCTGTAGATTTTCCTTCATATGCGCAACAAATTGTTCACGTCGCTCGATAGCGTACACCCGCGCAGTCGGGCAGGCGCGCGCTGCCTCGATGCCAACCGAACCGCTTCCCGCGCCAATATCCCACAACGTCTCGCCTGGTTGTAGGGCAAGTTCCGCCAGACTCAACAGGCGCACCTCGCGTTTGGTGATCTGCCCGGCTTCAGTGCTGAACGCTTCGTCGGGTAAACCGGGCGGCACAGCGGGCTGAGGGGCAGCGTCATCATTCCAGAGCACGAACACATTGAGCGCGGCAAAGGTTTGTTCCGTCGCATCACGGAGCGTTGTGCGCACCACCCGTTGCGCAGAACCGCCCAGATGCTCGCAAACAGCGCAGCGCGTGTTTGGGGGCAGACCGGCTTCCAGCAGTGCGGCTGCAATTCGGGTAGGTGTGTGTTGCTGATCGGTCAGAATGGCAGCTTTTGGTGCGTGCAGCACGCCGGAAATCACCGCATCGAGCGAACGCCCGTGGGCGCTGAGGAGCGCTGCATCGTGCCAGGGTTCCGCCAGCGCCGCGAATGCCAGTTGCGCCGACGTTGGCGCCGGGATAATGTCGAGCGCATCAGGCGGCAGCGTGCGCCGCAGTGAGACGCCGACCCCATACCACAGCGGATCGCCCGAAGCGAGCACAACTGCTGCTTCGCCGTGTTCCCACGCCAGTTTCAGGCGCTCGAGCGCTGGTTCGACCGTAGCGCCGATGACCAGGCGCTCACCGGTGTATGCCGGGAATGCCGCGAGATGGCGCTGCCCACCGACAAGCAGTGTCGCCTGGATGATCCGCTCGTACAGGGCAGGGGGCAACCCCGCAGCGCCGGCATCGGTCATTCCCACAACCAGGATCGGACGGCGCGCTGTCATGACTCCTCCAGCGCCTCACTATCATCTTCCATCTCGAACGGCGCAGCGGCGAGACGCTCGATCAGCGGACGGGTGTCACCGATAGCGGCGACGGAGCGCTGGGGTCTGGGAACGCCGGCGCGGGCAAGCACCCCGCCATCAAAATCGACCAGGATCGTCTCGAACCCCATCGCGCTACCCTGCGCTTCGATAAACCGCAGACAACTCGCCAGCGCCAGTTCGACAACGCGCTGAAGCGGTGCAGTCTGCCTGTGCTCCTGACAGAGCTCCAGAAAGTGCCGGCCGGTATTGGCGTGTGCAACCGCCTCGACCAGTGCATCAGGCGCGCCGACATCGCGGCAGACCTTCGCCAGGAATCCGAAATCGACCTGATTCCCTGCCACGTGAGTCTGCATATGTCCCTGCGCTGTCTTGACCATTTTACCGATCATGCCGACAAATACGGCTTCTTCAACGCCGCATGCAACACAGGTTTTCAGTGCATCACCAGTGAAGACGCTCAACTCAACGAACGCCAGTTCCGGCAGTTCGGGGAAGATGCGCATGGCGAACTTCTCCGAGCGACCGCCGGTGCACAGCACGACTTTCGATACATGGTTGCGCGCTGCCATTTCGACCGCCTGAATGACGCTGGCGCGCCAGGATGCGGTGCTGTATGGAAAGACCTTGCCGGTGGTACCAAGGATGCTGATCCCGCCAATGATCCCCAGACGCGGGTTGAGCGTTTTCTGCGCCAGACGCTCACCATCAGGCACGCTGATCACAACTTCCAGCGCGTTGTGATCCAGAAAGGCATCGCCATCAGGTGCACACTCACGAACCGCGTCGCGCACATTATCGGTGATCTGCTGACGTGGCACCGGATTGATCGCCGGACCGCCGACCGGCAATCCGAGACCCGGCAGCGTGACCCGTCCTACGCCAGCGCCGCCATCGATCGCAATACCTGCACCCCCCGGTATACGCCGCACTCGAGCACAGATCAACGCGCCATGCGTCACGTCCGGATCATCGCCGCCGTCCTTGACCATACAGCAGAAAGCCCAATCCTCCCCCTGCTGCATGTCGACCGGCGTCATGGTTGCAGTTTCGCCGATTGGCAGCGTGATAGTCACCTGTGGGGGCCACTGACCGGTCAGCAGAGCAATGGTGGCAGCTTTTGCGGCAGCTGCGGCGTTGCTGCCGGTCGTGTAACCGGTGCGGAGTCCGCGTTTGTTGCGCGGCGGAACAGTGTCACTCATCAGTAAACGGCTGTGTTATCGACTCCGGCTGCGAGCCGCAGGAGTGCATTCACGATGGCAACAGCAACGGTTGATCCACCCTTGCGCCCGACTGTCACAATCCAGGGTATATCGGTACGCGCCATCAGCGCTTCTTTGCTCTCGACGGCATGCACGAACCCGACCGGTACACCGATGACCAGCGCCGGACGCGCGCCGCCATTGATCAGGCGCAACAGTTCATACAGCGCGGTTGGGGCGTTGCCGATGGCGACAACCGCACCGTCGAGCAGACTATTCGTATGGGCAACGCGAATACCAGCTGCGCTGCGGGTCAGACCATCATCATCGGCGATCGACAGCGCCTCACGCGAGTCGTTCAGGCAATGCAGCGTACCACCGAACTCGCGCACCCGCCGCTCGTTGATACCGGCGCGCACCATCTGCACATCGGCAAGCACGTGGCACCCCTGGCGCAGCGCTGCAATTCCGGCTTCAACGGCGCCAGGACTGGCGCGCGTAATGGTTGCAAACTCGAAATCTGCCGTGCTGTGGATGATCCGTTCGACGACCGCGTTGAGCGGCGCTTCGATATGGAAACCTCGCTGCTCGAGTTCGGCACGAATGATCGCAAACGACCGTGCAGCAATTTTCGCAGCGGTCAGCGTTTCAGCAGGAAATTCACTCATTCTTCCTCCCACCCTTTCATGCGGGACGCAACGCGCGCAACACGGCGACCCAGCGCACGCGCCTGCGCGAGATCCTCTTCCGTCAAAACGCCGACAGCCGTTGCGCCGTAGTACGAACCGGCGCGTTCCATCGTCGGACTCCAGGGGAGACCGACAATGATCATCCCCGACCCCAGAAACCAGTGCAGCACGTTCAACAATGTAAATTCGGTGCCGGAATGACGCCCGGCGCTGCTGGTGAATGCTGCGCCAACTTTGCCTGCCAGGCTGCCCTCTTCCCACAGATCGCCGGTGGTATCGAGCCAGCGCTTCAACGTTCCTTTGATACCGGTCCAGTTCGGCGTTCCGATAATGATTGCGTCCGCCTCCAGCAGATCGCTCTTCTCCGCCCTGGTCGGCTGTTTGATCGTCACGATGACGCCAGGTACACTGGCGGCGCCTTCGGCGACCGCCTGCGCCAGCGCCGCGACTTGGTTCCCGACATCATGCAGAATAAATACGTGGCAGGAAGCAGTCATCGCCGGTCTCCTTCCATAACCCGGTGCGACTGGGAAGTGTCGATCGTGCAGCGGAGATGACGAATTCCATTATACCGCACTGTTCATCCCGCAACATGCTCTTTCCAGTAGTGTACGGTCTTGGCGATAGCAGTAATGACATTCCTGATCTCCCCGTCCAGACGGAAGTCGGGTCCAGCAGGGAGATAGAGGGTTGATCCTTCGCGGCGTACACTCACATTTTCGACAATAATCGCCCGGAGCAACCAGATCGCCATCTCGGCGCTGTCGCAGACAACCCCGATCCAGCCAGGTGCGCCATCGGTCACAACAGGTAAGCCGGTAACCATGCGCAGACCACGGGCGAGTTCCGCAACAACGTCCCGGTAGCGCTCCGGATTGGCAACCACCGATTCGGGGGCAACCGGCTCCAGTAATGTACCACGGTGCGGCGGACCGCCAGCCAGCGCCAGTTCGCAGAATGGGCTGTTCGGATCGTCCCTGCCCCACATACGATCCCAGGCTACCCGTCCATCTTCATCGTAGACGAGCGGTGCAGCACCCATCGGTGCAGCGCTTACCGGCGCACCATTCCGATAGCGCGGCGGGAGGATTGCAGCGCGTCCGGCTGGAAGATCACCCTCTGTTCCGCGCAGACCATGGTGATGGTCGCTCGTTTGCGGGTGACCGTACTCGTCCTCGAAGCCCTGCATCAACCGACGATACTTGCACAGATCGCAGTTGACCGTCGCCCGCCCGTTGAGCGCCTCTTCGTAACGCTGCGCAATAGCGTCCACAACCCCGTTGTGCACACCCAGATGTTGCGCCATCAGGAAGCGCGTCCCCGGATACTGTTGCCGCGCCCTCTCGACCTGCTGTGTTATGCGCTGATGAATGCGCCCGGTGAAGAGCAGGTACGGGATGACGATGACCTGCTCCGCTCCCAGGGCAACGCAATTCCGGATGGTAGTTGCAACATCGGGGCGGGTGATGCTGTAGAAACCATACTCGACCCATCCAAACCCGCGCCCTTCCCACAACAGACGCGCCATGCGCGCAACTTCAGAGTTGCTGTCCGGGTCGCTGCTCCCACGCCCGATAAGCGCCAGCGCCGTTCTGTCCCGGTGAATGGGGGCAGCGACAGATGTATATGCTGCTTCGGTTCGCTCTGCGACTGCCTGGAGGATCGTGTACTGAACGCCCAGCGGCGCCCCATAGCGGATGTCGAGGTCTGGGTAGCGCACACGCGCCTGGTTGAGGGCTACCGGAATGTCGTTCTTCTGGTGACCGGCAGCGCCGAGGAGCAACGGCAGTGCAACAATGCTGCGGAACCCTGCCCGCACACAATCGTCGATTGCCCGCGCAATCGGTGGATCGGCGAGTTCGAGAAAACAGGGTTGAACCACGGTGTGCAGCCGCTCGCCAACCAGCGTTGCCATCTGACGATACTCCGCCAGACCAGCGGGATCGTCGGTGCCGTGACCGATCAGGAGAAGTGGCGTGTGATCAGAGCCGGACATGTTGACGTCTTTCTCTGTGAAAACTGCGATATATCAACGTTCAACGTTCAGCGTTCAACGTTCAGCGTCCAACCTTCAACCTTGCCAGCAGAACGCCGCTCGCCAGCAACACAGGCACGACCCGTGCGATCCGGCGCGCCTCGCCGATCATCGCGGCGTCGGGCAAACGTGGACCACTGCCGAGAATGTAGTGCCCGCGTTTGGTGAGAGTGGTGTCGAGCGCACCTGCCATCGCTGCCATGGGCCACCCCGCATTCGGCGACGCAGTGCGCCCGGCGTCACGGCGCGCAATCTGCCATGCGATCATCCCCCGTCCACACACAATCTGCGCAGCCGCAGCAATCAGCACCGCAGTAAGACGCGCCGGCAGCAGATTGAGTGCATCGTCGAGACGTGCCGCCACTTTGCCCAGGTGTTCGTAGTGCTGGTTGCGATACCCCCACATCGCATCAGCCGTGTTCGACAGGCGGTAGATGGCGATGCCGGGTATGCCTCCAACGAGGAGCGCCAGCGTCGGTGCAACCAGACTATCGCTCAGATTCTCCGCCAGCGACTCAATCGCCGCGCCTGCCACTTCATCGGCACGGAGATCGGCGGTTGGGCGGCTCACCAGGTGCCATCCCAGCAGACGCCGCGCCTCCGCCAGATCGCCGTGCTCCAGGGCGGTCTGCACTTCGCCAACCGCCCGATCCAGCCCGCGGTATGCCATCAGGGTCGAGGCTGCCAGTCCCTGCACAACTGGATGATCCGGCAGGAGCGCAGCGACCGAGCCAGTTGCCGCAGCGCCTGTCGCTAGCCACATTCCGCCCCACAGCAGACGCGCCGTTGCGCTCTGCGGGGCAAACCGCTCACCCAGATGCATCCAGCCCCCCATCAGCACAACCGGATGCCAGGCATTCGGTGGATCGCCAAGCAAAGCATCGGCAATCAGTGCGATCAGAAACGTTCGACTTTGGTGTGACAGATGCCGCTTCACGGTTCGGCTCCCATCCTCCACACCTCTGCCGGACCCAGCAACGACCGCAGATCGGGATCGGCGAAGACCTGCACCGGCGGCGCGGATGCAACCACACGCCCTTCGCACATCACCACGACGGTATCAGCCCATTGCCGCGCCACCGTAAGGTCATGAGTGGCGATCAGCACGGTTACCCCCTGTGCAACCAGTCGATCAAAGATTGCGAAAATCCGACGACGCATCCACAGGTCCAGCCCGGACGTGGTCTCATCCACCAGGAGAATGCGCGGTGCCATTGCCAGCACCCCCGCCAGCGCCACGAGCGATTTCTGCCCGCCGCTCAGGGCATGGGTCGGACGGTCGAGCAGGGTACTGATACCACACAGATCAGCCGCCTCCGCCACCCGGCGACGCACTTCGGTGAAACTCAATCCCAGGTTGATCGGACCAAAACTGATGTCCTGACGGACACTGGCGCTGAAGAGTTGATCGTCGGGATTCTGAAAGACCAGCCCCACCTGACGGCGCGCACGCAACAGACCACGACGGGTGTACTCCAGCGGCGCGCCCTCCAGTCGCACCTGACCCATCATCGGGCGGAGAATGCCATTGGCGTGCAGCAGAAGCGTGCTCTTACCGGCGCCGTTGTGCCCTACCAGGGCGATGCGTTGCCTGGTTGCAATCGACAGGGATGCGCCACGCAGCGCAGGGATTGCACTACCGGGAAAGGCGTAGTGCAGATCATCGAATTCGAGCAGCGCATTCATCCTATCATGCTCGCCAGCACCAGACTGAGCGTCAGACCGGCGCCAACCTTCCACATTTGAGGGTCGTACCGGTAGTCGAGCGGCAGAACCCGCAATGAACCATCGAGCCCCCGGCTTTCCAGCGCCGTCTGGATCGTTTGACTGCGCCGGTAGGCATCGAGGAACAAACCACTACCAAGCAACGCTGCGCTGCGCATTGCCGCGCGTGGTGTGTGATACCCCAGGCGTGCATCCTGCGCCGTCGCTATCCGTTCCAGACTGTCCAGCAGAACAAAGATCGCACGGTAGGTGAGCGCCATGATGTCGATCAACCCTTCTGGCAGACGCATACGCCGCAGCATCTCAATCAGATCGATCAGCGGCGTCGTCAGGATCAGAAAGTTGAGCGCGGCTGCCGATCCCAGGGCGCGCGTCAGAACGTGCACAGCCAGCATCAACGACTCGTGCGTGGTGCTCACCCAGACCGGACCCAACTGCCATGCAAAAACCGGCGCTTCCGGTTTGCCGCTGGCAATACTCAGAGCAATGCCGGCGACCGACAGACACAGAAAGGCGCTTTCGGTCAGCAGCACGCCACCAAATACATGCAGCGGCGTGCGCGCCCACCACGTTGTAAGCGCCAGCATCCAGATCAACGTGAGTATACCGACCGCAGGACGATCCAGCGCCAGGCAGAGGATGATCGCCAGCAATGCCAGTACGCCTTTCTGTGATGGATCAACATCGCGTAGCGCATTCCCGAACGCATACCGGTCAACGACACGCATCACAACGACCGCCTACTGATCGCGGCGCCGGCGCTCACCGTGCTTGAAACCGAAAAAGTAGCCGATCAATCCGGCGCCAAGCCCTGCCTGCAGTGCAAAGAGCAGGCTCTCCGTCTCACCGCCCGGCGGTTCGAAGATCGGCGCAAACCACGGCTCGTAATCCGGTGCAACTTCAGTGATCGCTGTCTCTGCGATCACATCTGCGCCCTCGAACTCCGAGTCGCGGACCATCGACAACGGAACGATCGCCAGCACGATGACGACCAGCAGCAGCAACAACGATGTAGTCCATCCGAACGGTTTGCTGCTCATGCCTGCGCTCCTTTCAGCACACCGAGCGATTGCAGTTCTGTCTGCGCATTCGTCTGCAATGCATTGAAGATCAGCACTGTCAGAATGCCCTCACTGATCGCCAGCGGAAGCTGTGTGACGGCAAAGATCGCGCCGAACCTGGCGAACGACGCCGTAAATCCGCCGACTGCATCAGGGTATGCCAGCGCCAGTTGCGCCGACGTGACCACGTAGGTGAAGAAATCCGCCAGCGCCGCTGCAAGAAAGACTACTAGCCAGATCGGTGCGCGATCCTTCAACCCTTTCCAGATCAACCACGCCACGCACGGACCAACCACCGCCATACTGAACGCATTCGCGCCCAGCGTCGTCAAACCGCCATGAGCGATCAGGAGCGCCTGGAAAAGAAGCACAATGCTCCCCAGCACACTCATCACCAGCGGACCGAACAGGATCGTCCCTAGACCGGTACCGGTCGGGTGACTGCTCGAACCGGTGACGCTTGGGATTTTCAGCGCACTCAACACAAATGCGAATGCCGCAGCGAATCCGAGCAGCAGGCGTGTCTCCGGTTTCTCTGCGATCAGGCGGTTGATCCGGCGCAGACCGAGCGCCCAAAATGGAAGCACAAGGATGAACCAGAACCCTGCCCAAACGGGTGGCAGAAAGCCTTCCATAATGTGCATGGCATATGCCGCGCGCGCCTCAAAAATGATGAGCAGCGCAGCGGCGATGATAACCAGCAACCAGCGATGAAGTGGTTTCATACACTCTGTCTCCCCTTACTGATGACCGGACGGTATCCCTGCGATCACGTTCGACGCCTCAACCTTCCCCCTTCCCTGACACCCCCGCCTCACCGAACGTTGCCATCTCGTCGAGAATCTTGCACGCCGCCTGACAGAGCGACATGCCGAGCACTGCGCCGGTCCCTTCGCCGAGACGCATCCCAAGGTCGAGGAGCGGTACGAGATCGAGACGGGTGAAGACCGCCTCATGTCCCCGTTCGACCGAGCGATGTGCGGCGATCAGGTATGGTTGCACCACCGGCGCCAGCGTCCAGGCGATGAGCGCCGCTGCGCCGGAGATGAAGCCATCGATGACAACTGGCACGCGCCGCGCTGCTGCACCCAGTATGACGCCCGCCAATCCGCCGATCTCGAACCCACCGACCTTTGCCAGCACATCCAGCCCGTCGTTCGGATCGGGACGGTGGAGTGCCAGCGCCTGCTCGATCACCGCGATTTTGCGCGCAAGACCGGCATCATCAACACCGGCGCCGCGTCCAGTTACCTCGGCAACCGGACGGCCGGTGATTGCGGCGACGATTGCACTCGATGCGGTAGTGTTACCAATGCCCATATCACCGGTCGCCAGCAGATCGACGCCAGCGTCGATTGCATCATTCGCGCACGCGATGCCAGACTCAATCGCCTGTTGCGCCTGTGGGCGGCTCATTGCCGGTTCGATCGAGAAATCGGCGGTTCCCATGCCGGTCTTGCGGTCGATCAATGCGGGATGCGACGGCAGGCTGGCTGCAACGCCCATATCAACCACGATCACGCGCGCGCCGACGTGACGGGCAAGCACGTTGATCGCTGCGCCGCCGTTGAGAAAGTTCAGCACCATCTGCGCCGTGACTTCCGACGGATACGCGCTCACCCCGCGCCGCGCAACGCCGTGATCGGCAGCCATCACAATGACTGCCGGGTTGATCAACCGTGGACGCTGGTTGCCGGTGATCCCTGCAATCTGGATCGACAACGCCTCCAGACGCCCCAACGCGCCCTGCGGCTTGGTCAGCACATCCTGACGCGCCTGCGCCGCAGCGGCTGCGGCATCATCGAGCGAACCAATCCGTGCGATTGTTTCGGACAGCAGACTCATGGCTATGGTCTCCTTTCTCCTGGTTGCGGATGATATGGATCAGAGCACACCGGACACCCCAACCGACGCCCGCCATGCGCCTCCACGCGATGCAGGTTTAACTTCACCCTCCCGCCTTCCGGATGTTCAACGCTCAACGCTACCACGTTCAACTCCCTCCCGCCACGCATCACCCTGATCCAGCAGCGCCTCCAAGGTTGCGCGGGCTTCAAGGGATGGATTCGCCCACATGCCGCGCCCAATCGCTTCGTACAGACGCTCAGCCATCGCCTGCAACGCCCAGGGATTGACCTGTTCCAGCCATCGCTGCACACCCGGATCGCGCAGATAGCACGCGGTCACCTGCTCGTACATCCAGTCATCGAGCACCTCCGCAGTTGCATCGTAGCCGAAAAGGTAATCGACCGTGGCGGCGAGTTCCAGTCCTCCTTTGTAGCCATGGCGTTGCATACTGGCGATCCACTTCGGGTTCGTCACCCGCGCGCGGAAGACACGCCGGGCCTCTTCGCGCAGATCGCGGGTGCGTGGACGCGCCGGGTCACTGCTGTCGCCAAAGTAGCGCGCCGGATTCTTCCCCGTTAGGGCGCGAATGGTTGCAATCATCCCACCGTGAAATTGAAGGTAGTCATCGCTGTCGAATATATCGTGCTCGCGCGTGTCCTGGTTTTTTGTCGCAACCTGAACCTTGCTCAGCGCAGCAGCAAACGCCGTTTCGGCAGGAGTTCCCTGCTCGCTGGCGGTGTAGGCATACCCGCCCCATGCCAGGTACACGCGGGCAAAGTCGGTGTCGCGCTCCCAGTTCTGGGCATCGATCAGCGGCAGGATGCCGGCGCCATAACTGCCCGGCTTGTTGCCAAAGATGCGGTAGGCGGCTTCGCGTTGCGCCTCCTCAACCGTCTTCCCGGCTGATTGGAGCGCCTGCACCGTCTCCAGCGCGTGTTTGCGTGGAAAATTCATCTCCGGCGGCTCGTCGAGCGCAATGACCGCCTGCACTGCCTGATCGATCAGTGCAATCAGGTGCGGAAAGGCATCGCGGAAGAATCCGGAAATACGGCAGACAACATCAACACGCGGACGCCCTAACTCTTCCAGCGGTACGATGTCGATCCCGACCACACGACGATTTTCGCGCTGCCAGCGTGGACGCACGCCGAGCAATGCCAGCGCCTGCGCAATATCATCGCCTGCCGTGCGAATGGCGCTCGTTCCCCAGATACTCAACCCGACACTTTCAGGGATCCGCCCATATTCGCGCTGATACCGGGCAATCAGATCGCGCGCCAGACCCATACCGGTCTGCCACGCGGCAACGCTGGGAAGCGCGCGCGGATCGACGCCGTAGAAGTTGCGACCGGTCGGCAGCACGTGCGCCATGCCACGTGTCGGTGCACCGCTCGGTCCCGGCGGCACAAAACGTCCGTCCAGAGCAGCGAGCAAATGCGCAACCTCATTGTGCGCACTCCGCCGCAGGTTCGGCACGAGTGTGTCGCACGCATAGCGTAACGCAGCAGCGATCCACGCATCGGGTTGCGCGGGGCATATCCCGGCGACCACCGGCTCAATCGCCTCAGAATGCCAGTCGAGCGCCTCCAGGCGTCGCAGCAACTCCTTGCTCAACGCCCCGATATGCGCAATGACGTCGGCATTCGTCTGGAATACAGCCATGGCGCCATCTTCCGGGACGGTCTCGATCCGCTGCCGCCGTGCTCCGGGGTGTTCCCGCAGGGCGTTCCAGTCTTCGCCCAGCGCGGCAGCAACGCTCTCTGGCAGGCTGGGAGCATCGAGGTTCGGGAGACGCAACAGGTGGTAGACCAGTTCCACCAGTTGTTCACCGGCCGGCATCTCGCCGAGAATGTGCAATCCATCGCGGATCTGTGCGCCCGTGAGTTCGCACAGATACCCCTCGATATCCTCCAGCAAATGCGCTACCTCGCGTCCCTCCATTTCCGCCAGAATGGTCGGCGTGCCGTCTTCGAGAAAACTGCCGTCCCACTCATGCCGGTGATCGCCATGGTCTGCCTGCATGATGTAGCGCAGGTCGTCATCAAGGTGCGAACGCTGCAGCACGTCCCAGATCTGACGCTGGAGCAGCGGCAGTTTCCCCGGATCAAGGTGCTCGGTGCGGTAGTATTCATCGACCAGGTGCGCCAGTTCCGCCAGATCGCCATACGCCCCGGCGCTGGTCATCGGCGGGGTCAGGTGATCGACGATGACAGCATGCGCCCGACGCTTCGCCTGTGTCCCTTCGCCGGGGTCGTTGATGATGAAAGGATAGATGAGTGGCAGATCGCCAAGAAACTGATCGGGGAAGCAGGCTGCATCCAGCCCCACACCTTTGCCCGGCAACCATTCGAGCGTGCCGTGCTTGCCGAGGTGCACAATTGCATCCGCCTGCCACTCATCGCGTAACCAGCGGTAGAGGGCGTAATAATTGTGCGGCGGCGGCAGATCAGGACGATGGTAGATCGCGTTTGGGTCCATGTCGTAACCGCGCGGCGGTTGCAGCGCAACGAAGACATTGCCGTATTCCAGCCCTGCCAGCGCGAGATCACCCTGATGCACATAGGCGGTACCCGGTGGTTGCCCCCACTGCCGGCTCATCGCGTCCTGAAGCGCGTGTGGCAGGTCGGCGAACCAGCGCGCATACTGCGCACCGGGAACACGGTACGCCTGGATCAGTTGTTCGGTCGTCAACCAGGTTTCGTCGTAGGAACAACGCGCAATCAGATCGGCAATCAACCGGTCACCGGAGTCGGGCAGATCGCCGATCCGGTAACCAGCGGCATGCATCGCCTGAAGGATGCGCATCAGCGATGCAGGTGCGTCGAGACCAACGGCGTTGCCGATGCGTTGCGCTTTGGCGCTGCTGTTGGTGAAAATGAAGGCGATCCGTTTCTCTGCGTTTGGCGTGTGACGCAGCCGTGCGAGGCGACAGGCAAGCCCTGCGAGGCGATCCATCCGCTCTTCGTCGGCAACCGAGCGCGCCGGCGCTTCACCCTGCTGTTCCTTGAAAGCGACCGGCACCCCGATGATCCGCCCATCAAATTCTGGAATCGCCACATTCATCGCCGTGTCGAGCGGTCCAAGCCCCCGCCCGTTGCGCAGCCATTCGTCGCGTGACGTGCTGCTCACCAGCGCCTGAATCACCGGAACGTCGAGCATCGTAAAGGGGTGGGGATCGGTTTCGCCCAGTGCAAAACTCAGCGTACTGACCACAACGTCCACTGGTCCGGCGTCGGTGAGTACCCGTAGCGCGTCGGGACCGCGACTGTCAGCCGCATCCTTGAGCGATTGGGTATACACGGCGCGAACGCGCATCCCCTGGTTGTGAAGCGCCGTGATAAGCGTGTCGATAAATGCAGTGTTGCCACTCAACAGGTGCGCCCGGTAGAAGAGCACTCCGGCAACCGGACGTGTGTCATCGGGCGCATCGACGCAGCACAACGGGGAAGCCGGGGTGTAGACGCCGTGCATCGG
This sequence comes from Roseiflexus sp., assembly GCA_034432635.1. Taxonomy (GTDB): domain Bacteria; phylum Chloroflexota; class Chloroflexia; order Chloroflexales; family Roseiflexaceae; genus Roseiflexus. The sequence continues at coordinate 30,881 of DAOUBK010000016.1, read as the reverse complement.
CAGTTCCACCGGCGGCTCATACCCCCATCCACTCAACAGAAGGTGATCGCTGAGGCACTGGAGTCCGCTAGCGAGGTTTGCCGGTCCACCGTACTGGAAGTAGGCGCTGACGAGCAGAGCAAGCGGAACACCGACCGTCGAACGCGCCATCAGGTCCGGATCGAGCGTTTCGACAGCGGGAACGCAGAGCAGAAAGCCGCCAGTTGTTGCAGCCCACTCCTGAAGTCGCTCCAGACCATATGCAAATGCGCTGGAACTGTGGAGCCGCGCCACCACGACTGCCACGCCTGGCAGAGCCTCACGCAGGAGGCGATCAACCGACGCTTCATCCGCCAGGCGCCCGACATGCGCCGTCCACAGCGGCGCAAACCCTTCGGGCAGCAGGGCACGCGCCTGTTCGAGTGCCAGCAGGTCGGTATCTGCCTGGCTGAGCACCAGAATCCCATCGCCGGTCATGGCAGGCAGCGGCTCAGGGCGTTGCATAAGTGAACCACCGCCATCCCAGGCGAAGCCGTTGAACATCAGCGGCGCCAGCGCCGGTGGCGGCGGCAGGTCGTGGTCGGCAACAAGCAGCGCCTCGATGTAGTCGTAGAGCACAGGAACGAGCGCCTCGTCGTTGAGCGAATGGAACCAGTAGGGACGACCATCGAGGAGCAGGAGCACGACATTCGCAAGCGGGCATGGACCCAGACATCCGCCCTGGCTCAAATGTACCTGATTGCGCAGTTTGCGCCGTTCCCACTCCTGATGGTAGCGCCATGTCGGAACCGGAGCGAAGCCGCGTTCGGTGTGACCACAGCAGCATCCGGTTGCACAGACGATCAGTATGCCGCGCCGTGCCCCGGCATTGACCATCCGCCCATCGAGGCGCTGAACCATGTTGCGCTTGAGCCGTTCTGCCATGCGCGCTCCCTCAGCCGATCAGACAAGAAATGATCGGCGAACGCCTTCCAACCCTGCAACCCATCCTGAGCGCCTCCACGTCCGGGTCAATACTCCACGCCCTTTTGTGCCCGGATGCCCTGATCCCGGAATGGATGCTTCACCTCGCGCATCTCCGTCACCAGATCGGCAAAATCGATCAGCGCCTGTGGCGCATTTCGCCCGGTGATGATCAGGTGGAGCATCGACGGCTTGTGCTGACGCAACCAGTCGATCACCTCAGCCGTATCGACCCAGCCATAATTCAGCACATACGTGAACTCGTCCAGGAGAAAAATATCATACGCACCGCCGGCGATCCGCGCTTTTGCCGTCTCCCAGCCGTGAACCGCCTTTGCCTGCGTTTCCTCGAGATCGCGACTGGTCCAGGTGAAGCCATCTCCCATTGGCATCAGTTCGATCCCCATACGCTTCAGTGCGCGCAGTTCGCCATAGTTCGCGTTTTCGTGCTTCAAAAACTGGATCCCGCCCACACGCATATCGCGGCCCCAGGCGCGCAGCAGGATGCCCAGCGCCGCTGTCGTCTTCCCTTTGCCGTTCCCGGTATTGACAATGACCAGCCCCTTCTGCACACGATGGGCGCGCGCAGCCTTCCGCCGCTCCTGTGCTGCGACCGTCGAGCCGGGAAGCAGCGATGGCTCGGCTAGCGTCTCACCATTCGGATCATCATTTGCGGTTTCCGGCGTCTGTTGACCCGGCTGTTCTTCAGAAGTCATTGTGCAAACCTTTCAATCCGCTAGCGAACACCGCACCATGGCACATATACGAACAGAACCTTACCATCCCTGCGTCTCAGTCAGACTACCGCAACGTCATCCCCAATGAACATACACATGCGCCGGTCAACGAAAAGCCCCGGACATCTTTCGAGAACCGGGGCGACAGATCACAATGCGATCCAGAAGGAATACGCATGCTGTTCACCCTCCTTGGCTCGAGAAGGGTCGAACACATTCAACATCGCGGCAGGCGTCCTGGCTTCCGGCATACAACCGGTTACAGTTGCGGCACAGCGCTGGACTTACACCAGCTTCCATCTTTACGCCCTGGCATCCGGGCCCTGCGGGTCACCGCGATAATCGTTGCATTGGATATGTGCATCAACAACTCTGCCGGTACATCCGGCAAGATAGACGCCGTACTGCGTTCCAGAGTCGGGTGTACTAATATTATAGCATAATGCAACCGTGAGGCTGCGCAACCAGCGAAGGCGCTTCGGTGCTGCGGCAATTTCTAAGCCACGTCAGTGGCAGAGTATCGTCCGCCGGGTATGGCCATTCCTGCATACGGTGTGCAATGGAGCGAAGTGCGGAATGATCGAACCACGTGCGTGGTGGAGGTGCGTGCATTCCGACTGCAGGCACGTCCGACGTATGTGACCTGTACGTACACCGCACTTCGCAGAGCGCTGTGCAGTGTCAGCGTATCAGCCGCCGACGTCATTCGACCACCGTCGGCTCCGTTCCGCTGCTCACGGATCGTTCAGTGTAGTAATGCGCAGACCGGCAACGCTGAAGACGCAACCCTGCGGATATGCGCCACAGGTGCATCCGCGCCTGCCAACGGCGCATCCACCAACCGCAGTTTCCTTCAGCCGACCTTTGCGCACCCAGAATGCAATCATCCCTTCGAGTGCACCCGGTTCGATCTGCAACTGTCGGCTCAACTCATCGAGCGAGACCGGACCGTCGGCTGTTTCGAGCGCTTCGAGAACCTGGTAGAGCATCCTCACTTCTCCCAGGCGGAGACGTTGCCCTGCCCCGTCTCCGCCAGACTGCCTTCTATCCCCGGTTCAAACCTGCAAGCCTAACAGTACCCCGCTCTGGAACACGATCAACGCCGCCAGCCACGCAATGGCGAACTGCCCCAGCAGACTGACCAGCATCCAGGACGTACCGAATTCGTGCCGGTTTGCCGCGAGCGCCGCGACGCACGGAGTGTAGAGCAGCACGAACACCAGAAATGCCAGCGCCGCAGCCGCGCTGTGACCGGCGCTGCTTGCCGCGAATCCGGTACGGATGGAGGCTGCCAGTCCTTCTGCCACCGCTTCCTCTTCGTCCTGAGCCAGATCGATGCCAACGATCCCCGGCAGGGCGCGCAGCGCATCGCCGACTGCCGTGCCGAACCCGCTGACAATACCTGCCAGATCTTCGGAGAACATTGCCGGTTCTTCGTCCACCGACGCGGCATCTTCGTCGCCACCATACACCTGCGCTAGCGTCCCGACAACCACTTCCTTGGCGATCAGTCCGCTAACCAGCGCACCACTCGTCTCCCAGCGTCCAAACCCGAGCGGTGCGAACACCGGCGTTGCCACGTGAGCAACCGCGGCGAATGCGCTCCGTTCGACCGGCGTATTGGCAAACTGCCTATCACCGCTCACAGGGATGGCGAGCAGCAACCAGACCACGATGCTTGTCGTCAGAATGATCGTGCCCGCTTTGCGAATGAACGACGAGGTGCGTTCCCACACCTGACGCCAGATATTTCGCAACGTCGGCAGGCGGTACGGCGGCAATTCGAGAACAAACGGCGCAGGCGACTCGCTGCGGAAGAGGGTGCGTCGCAACAGAGCACCAACTCCTACCGCAGTCACAATCCCGGCGAGGTATAATCCGAAGATCACCTGTCCCGCATACGCCGGGAAGAAAATCGTCGCAATCAGCACGTACACTGGCAAGCGGGCGCTGCAACTCATAAACGGAACCAGCAGACCGGTCAGCATCCGGTCATGCCGACTATCGAGCGTTCGGGTGGCATAGATCGCCGGCACCGAACACCCAAACCCAACGATCATCGGCAGGAAACTCTTGCCGTGCAAACCTAGCGCGTGCATCAGGCGATCCATCACGAACGCAGCACGCGCCATGTACCCCGAGTCTTCCAGCAGCGCAAGCGCAAAATAGAGCGCCAGCAACACCGGCACGAACGCCAGCACTCCGCCGACGCCGGCGATGACGCCATCCACCAGCAACGACTCCACCCATCCACCGTCAGCGCCGATCAGCCCCAGCAACACAACGACCCAGCGACTGACAGGACCGTTCAACACACCGTCCAGCCAGTCCACAAACGGCGCAGCAACGTCGGTCGTCAACTTGAACACGACCCACATCACTGCTAGGAAGATCGGGATGCCCAGCCAACGATGCGTCAGCACGCGGTCGATGCGATCGGAGAGGTTCAGGGGCGGCGTTGCCGGACGGGTGACTGCCAGGCATGCGAGGGTATGCACGAAGCGGTAGCGCTGATCGACCAGCACAACGTCCAGGTCATCGCCGTAGATCGCACGCAACCGCTTCAAGCTCGCATCGAGCGCAGCCGCCAGCGCAGGACCGCCGCGCATACGAATGTCGTGCACCAGAACTTCATCCCCTTCGAGCGCCTGGATCGCCAGCCAGCGCGACGGGTATGTCGCAAGCGCGGGCGTACTGGCAAACAGTTCCGCCAGGTGACTCACTTCCGTCTCGATCGGAGGCGGGTACTGGAACGGCGCCCGACCAAACTGCATATCAAGGGTTGTCATCACGCCACCTTTCGCAATCGCTGCACCTCCGTGCCAGCCAGCATCCTGGTTAGCGTCGCTTTTAGCGCCGCGATACCCTCCCCCCGGCTGGCAACCAGCGACACGACCGGAACTCCCAGGAATCTAGCGAGGGCGTCCGGGTTGAGTTTTATGCCACGTGCTGCGGCAACATCGGTCATATTCAGCGCCAGCAAGAGATGTGCACCGGTTTCGAGCAACTGTGCCGTCAGATACAGATTGCGCTCCAGATTGGCAGCATCGAGCACATTAATGACCAGAACGGGATGTTCGCGCACGATAAAGTCGCGCGCAATTTCCTCTTCGAGCGAACGCGCCGCCAGACTGTACGCGCCGGGTAGATCAACGATGGTCACCGGCACACCGTTCAGGATCACCTGCCCTTCTTTCCGTTCGACCGTCTTGCCGGGCCAGTTGCCAACGTGCTGGCGTAACCCGGTGAGCGCGTTGAAAATCGTGCTCTTGCCAATGTTGGGATTACCGGCAAGCGCAACCGTTCTCTCTGTCATACATCCTCCACTGCCACGATTAACGCCTGAGCGAGCGCATGCCCGAGCGCCAGCCGCGCATCACCGACAGCGATCACCAATGCCTCGCCGTTGTCGGCGACAACCGACAATTCGACACCGGGGACAAAGCCAAGCTCCGCCAGACGATGCGCGATTCGCGGATTGCCGCCGATGCTGACCAGCCGCGCGCGCACACCCTGACCGACGAACACTAGCGGAAGATGGCGATCACGAGACTGCATTGATCGGCTCTACTTCTATCAGACGGGCTTCGCTTTTGCGCAGCGACAGATGATACCCTTTGACCGACAGTTCGATCGGATCACCCAGCGGTGCAACCGCTGCCAGAGTCACCGTTTCACCCTGCACCAGCCCCATATCGAGCAACCGTCGCCGTAGCGCGCGGTCCCCGCCAATACGTACTATCACGCCGCTGCGACCACGTGCGAGTCGATCGAGGGTTGTCATCGTTCCTTCAGGCATAGTCGCCTTCCTTCAGAAAATGTTCTGGTATTCCTCTCGAAATCGATGGAAAAGTTATGGTAGACCCTAACACAGGTTATACCAGACTCATTCTCACCATCACAAGTGGCGGACGGACAACCGGAAGTAGAGAAAAAATGACGCTGGTCGCGGCGGAGTTGTGCGGCGAGTGACAGGGGATTGTGACCCTTGCAGATGCGCCGGCATCTGTTAGAGCGAGGCGTATACAGACCTGCACCGGATGATATCAAATCCGGAGTTGTAGAAGTCATGACCCGCGATCGCATCATCACCCTGGCATCGCACCTGAGAGACGCACCGCTGTGCACAGCAGCCGGGTATGCCCCCTGTGAGCGCGCGTCTCCGGCTGCCGCCCCCACGCTGCCCAGAGGACTCCCGCCCCCAGCGGGGGCAGGCTGGGGTGAGGGCCTCCCACCATGCGACGACCCGCCAGCGGCGCGCCAGTGGTGCGCCTGGGAGCACGCAGCACGAGAATGACCCCTGAACGATGCCCATCTTTGAGCAAGAGTCGATATGAGGGGAAATGATGGTACGCGGGTACGCCAGACGTCGCTACCAGTCGATACAACCCCAAAGCGGGCTACATCCCCGCCGTCTCCGCCGGGCACACGCGCGGTTCGCCACGCACGCACGACCAGAAGGCGCTGCAGCGTTGCCAGGCGGCATGGCGCGCAGCATGCAGCGCTGCGTTGTCTTCGAGCGTAATACGACTGGCAAGCGACGGCGCCAGCGCAACCTGTTGCGTCCCGGTCTGGATCAACACTACGTGATCGGCGCCAACCGCCAGCACCTCGGCGTCGGCGCCTGGCGCGATCCCCTGCCGTGCCAGGAATGTCGCGGCTGCTGGCTCAACGTCAATAGCCGTAATGACGCCGCGTGTCCCTGCAGTGCACGCTGTGAGCGGTCGCAGCGTCGTGGAAGAGGACGCCGGTTCGAGCGTCGCACGCGCGTCGGGGGCGCGCTCCAGAAAGGCTCTGAGCGCCGCAACCAGACGATCTGAGGTGATATGTTCGAGCTGACATGCCAGCGTATCGGCTTCCTCCGGGTCGATGCCCAGATTCTCGACCAGAAAGAAGACCCACAAACGGCGGCGTGAGAGAATACGTTGCGCCCATTCCTCGCCATCTGGCGTGAGCGTCACGCCTCTGTAGGGCTGGTACGTCAACAACCCCCGCTCCTCCAACCGGTGGCACATTTCATTCGTCGAGACCTGTGAGACGCCGAGTTTGTTCGCCAGCAATGAGAGCGGCACCGGTTGATCGGGAGCGGTTCGCAGGAGCGCGGTCATCACCAGATACATTTCGACGCTTTCACTCACACGCGCCTCCAGCCATGTTTGGGTACACCATAACTCTCGTTTAGCATACGCCAGACTGCACCGGCTGTCAACTGTACCCGATTCACGATCGGCAAGCGCGGCTTTCGTGCGGGCAATCGTGCGTTGCTGCCGTACCCTCAGATGGGTAACGACATCTTTTATCGTCTAGGACGATGAGGGGAGCAAGGCGGGCTCTCCATTGCTCAGGCGCGCGAGCCTGTGTCCCACTGCTCGAACCGCTCGCGCGGCACTGACGGGATGTGGCGTTTCATCAACGGCGATCATCACACGCCTTTCTCTCCTGGCGTGCTACCATACTCCGGTGAAACCGCAGATAGGTGATGCGCGCTCTCCTGATCGTACAATCCTCGGCTACGTTTTGAGTAGCTGAAGGAAACCCTCTTGCTCAAAGTGGTGGTCAGTGGTCAACGCTTCGTTGATGCCACGAGTGCGCATCAGTACAAGACTGACAGCGTCGCACAAGGATTACGTTTTGTCCAGACGCGATTTCAAGAAAGAAAGGGCCGCCTGATTCAAAAGTTCATCGACCCAAACGACCTCCACACCTTCATTTCCGATCAGATCCACAACGAACGTCAGATCTGCTGCACAGTTCAATCCGCGTGCCTGACAGAGAGCAATGAACTCCGCCAGCACGTAGCTATGGGTTAGGAGGTAAGGCGCCGCATGAAAAAACGCAACAGCGTCGCTATGCTGGAGTTCATCACGATGATGATAACAAAACAACCCTGAAGTATCCAGAAGCATTGCAGATGCTCTCAGGAATGACGTTCGTACTCGTTTGCCAAATCAGCATCAATGCTTTCGTTATCGACACCTGTAGGATGTCCCAGGCTCTGGGCGACTGCATGCGGACGCAGACGCTCCCTTGCCGCTTTTCGTTGCTCTTCATTTGTTCTTTGTAATGAAATAGTTGTATGCTTGAGTAAAAATTCCATAACCCACTCTTCAGCGCTACGTCCATACTTCTGCACCATATACAAACATGCTTCGTATACTTCATCGGGAACCTGCAAGGTGATAGTTTTCATGATATTCTCATGTTTTCTTCATATATTTGCCCGATCATGCCCGATGTGCGGTTTCATAAGATTGAAACGCGGAGTATACAGCCCCTCCACAGCGTAATCTTAGAACTATTTTCACCCTTTTTCCTCCCTCTGCAACGCGCTCTCGAACGCCTGGATCAGACTCTGCACTGCGGTTGTCACCGGCAGCGTTCCTTCGACCACTTCCTGCTCGATAGCAGGCAAACGCTGTTGCACAACCGGATGGTTGAAGAACCGGCTGCGCAGATGATCCTCGATCATGGTGTACACCCAGTCACGCGCCTGCTCGCGTCGTCGCGCGGCAAACACTCCCGATGCAGTCGTCTGATCACGGAAACGCTCGATCTCACCCCAGATCTCTGCGATCCCTTCGCCAGTCTGGGCCGAGCAGATATAGGCGCGCGGACGCCACCCTTCCGTGGCAGGCGTCAGGTAACGCAGCGCGTGGGTATATTCCGCCTGCGCTGCCAGCGCGCGCGTGCGATTGTCACCGTCTGCCTTAGTGATCAGCAGAGCATCCGCCAGTTCGATGATCCCCTTCTTGATCCCCTGCAACTCATCGCCGGCGCCTGCCAGCATGAGGAGCAGAAAGAAATCGACCATCCCGCGCACCGCAACTTCACTCTGACCGACGCCGACGGTCTCGACCAGGATGATGTCGAAGCCGGCAGCCTCGCAGACGAGCAGCGTTTCCCGACTCTTGCGCGCCACCCCTCCCAGGCTGCCACCCGTTGGCGAGGGACGGATGTAGGCGTTCGGATGGCGCGCCAGCCGCTCCATGCGCGTTTTGTCGCCAAGAATGCTGCCCCGCGAGATGCTGCTCGATGGATCGACCGCCAGCACCGCCACGCGATGCCCGCGGTCACAGAGCATTGTGCCGAGCGCCTCGATGAAGGTGCTCTTGCCGACGCCAGGCACACCGGTGATACCCACTCGCAACGATCCGCCGGTGTAGGGGAGCAGTTCGCGCAGCACCTCCTGCGCCAGTGCAATATGCGCCGGGGCATTGCTCTCAATCAGCGTAATTGCGCGCGCCAGGATCGAGCGGTCGCCGCCGCGCACGCCGGCAACATATTCCTCGACCGTCAGCAGGCGACGGCGGGGCGGCGGCGGTGCCGGAGCGCCGACACGTTGCCCTGGCAACCCGTCGTGACCGCCGGTGACACCTTCCAGCACCGAAAGCGCAAACGGCATCTCTTCCGACGAAGACTGCTGACCGTTGCTCATGCTGCGTCTCGCGTCTGCATCGTTGAACCGGTCTCCACCCCATCACCATGTAACCGGCGTTGCAATTCGAGAAGGAGTTTCTCGGCAGCGACCGGGATGATGGTGCCGGGACCGAAAATCATCGCCGCGCCATGCGCACGCAGAAAATCATAGTCCTGCGCCGGAATGACGCCGCCGATCACCACCATGATATCGTCACGTCCGAGTTTGCGCAGTTCCTCGACCAGTTGCGGCAGCAACGTCTTATGCCCGGCAGCCAGCGAACTGACGCCAACCACGTGCACATCGTTCTCGACCGCCTGACGCGCCACCTCTTCCGGCGTCTGAAACAGCGACCCGATGTCCACGTCGAATCCCAGGTCGGCGAAAGCGGTCGCCACCACTTTTGCACCTCGATCATGCCCATCCTGACCGATCTTGGCGACCAGAATGCGCGGACGACGTCCTTCCTGAGCGGCGAAAGCGTCTGCCAGCGCGCGCACGTGATGGATTTGCTCCACATCGCTGAATTCGCTGCTGTAGACGCCTGAAACCGAGCGGATAGTCGCCTTGTAGCGTCCAAACACCTTTTCCATTGCCATCGAAATCTCTCCCAGCGTTGCGCGCGCCCGCCCCGCCTCTACCGCTGCCTCCAGCAGATTACCCTCGCCGGTGGCTGCCACGCGCGTCAGCGCATCGAGCGCCGCCTGAGTACGCGCCTCGTCGCGCTCGGCGCGCAGTTTCTTCAACCGCTCGATCTGCGCCTGGCGCACGGCGGTGTTGTCAACCTCCAGAATTTCTATTGGCGCTTCGTAGGGCAGACGATACTTGTTGACCCCGACAATCGTCTCGCGCCCGGAATCGATATGCGCCTGACGACGCGCTGCGGCTTCCTCGATGCGGAGTTTTGGCACCCCGGCTTCGATAGCCTTCGCCATACCGCCCAACTCTTCGACTTCCTGGATGTGCATCCAGGCACGCCGCGCCAGCGCATCGGTCAGATACTCCAGATAGTACGACCCGCCCCACGGATCGATGATCTTGCAGATACCGGTTTCTTCTTGCAGATACAGTTGCGTATTGCGCGCAATGCGCGCCGAGAAGTCGGTCGGCAGCGCAATTGCCTCATCGAGCGAGTTGGTGTGCAACGACTGGGTATGCCCCAGTGCGGCAGCCATTGCCTCGATACACGTGCGCGCCACATTGTTGAACGGATCCTGTTCGGTCAGGCTCCAACCCGAGGTCTGGCAGTGCGTGCGCAACGCCATCGACCTCGGATCGTTGGGATCGAACTGCCTGATGATTTTTGCCCACAGCATTCGCACGGCACGCATTTTGGCGATCTCCACGAAATAGTTCATGCCGATCGCCCAGAAGAACGAAATCCGCGGTGCGAACGAGTCGATGGAAAGACCTGCCTTCAGACCGGCGCGCACATACTCCAAACCGTCCGCCAGGGTGTATGCCAGTTCGAGATCGGCAGTCGCACCGGCTTCCTGCATGTGGTAGCCAGAAATACTGATACTGTTGAATTTGGGCATGTGCTTCGCCGTGTAGGCGAAAATATCGGCAATGATGCGCATCGACGGTTCAGGCGGGTAAATGTACGTGTTGCGCACCATGTACTCTTTGAGAATGTCATTCTGGATTGTACCGGTCAACTGATCCTGGCGCACCCCCTGTTCTTCGGCGGCGACGATGTAGAAGGCCATCACCGGAATGACGGCGCCGTTCATCGTCATCGAAACCGACATCTGATCAAGCGGGATGCCATCGAACAGGATTTTCATGTCGAGCACCGAATCGATCGCCACACCGGCCTTGCCCACATCGCCAACAACACGCGGATGGTCGGAGTCGTAACCGCGGTGGGTCGCCAGATCGAACGCAACCGACAACCCCTTCTGCCCTGCCGCCAGGTTGCGCCGGTAGAACGCATTGCTGGCTTCCGCCGTCGAGAACCCGGCGTACTGGCGGATTGTCCAGGGTTGGGTCACATACATGGTCGGGTACGGACCGCGCAGGTAAGGAGGGATGCCGGCGGTAAAGTGCAGATGCTCGAGACCGGCAGTATCCTCCGCTGTGTAGAGCGGACGAATATCGAGTTGTTCCATGGTGCGCCAGACGAGCGTATCGAGCGGTTGACCCGCCTCGCGTTCGGCGCGTTCGCGCCACTGCGCGCGATCCGGTGCAGCAGCGCCGTCACGATAGGGAAGCGTCGTAAAATCCGGGGTTTTCACGCAGCAACTCCTTTCAACTGTTGCAACCGCACCAGGGTCTCGTAACAATTCGCACGCAAATGAATGAACTCATCAACCCCGGCAGCGCGATAGGTCTCGATCTGATCGGTCGGATACCCTGCCAGCACCACGGTCACATCAGGACGGCTCGCTTTGATCAGACCAGTCAATGCCGGTACAATCTCCGGATATGTCTCGTCGGTGGAGCAGATCGTCACAATCCCTGCGCCTGATTCGAGCGCCGCCTGCGCAGCTTCCTCGACAGTGGCGAAACCGCTGTTGCCGATCACCTCGAACCCGCCTGTCTCGAAGAAGCCGGTCGAGAAATCGGCGCGCGCCTTATGCTGCGCTACTGGTCCCATACTGGCGAGGAAGACCTTCGGGCGCGCGCCGGTGCGCGCCATGTACGCATCTGCCGTTGCCCGCAGCGCCTCGAACTGCTCCGCGGCGCGGTGGAACGGGATCGGTTCGACGTTTGGAGCAGCCGCATCATCAGAAGCCTGGGTAGTTGCCAGATCGCCGAGGGTCGCACCGGCGCGCGCGGCAGCAAGCGCCTGTTCAACCAGACGATCCGGCGCAGCGGCAAGCGCCTGACGGAGCGCATCCAGGGCTTCCTGACGCGCCCGTGGATCGACTGCGAGACGAACGCGCTGCACCTCAGCAGCGCGTTCTGCCTGAACTGCCGCGTGATCCACCTGTCGTACCGTCAGCGGTTTTTCCTTCAGGTTCGGATACATATTCACACCGACGATCACCTCGCGGCGGTGGGCAATTGCGGAGAAACGCTCAGCACGTGTCGCAGCCACGAACGATTGCGGAAAACCGACAACCAGCGCATCAGCCATTCCGCCCCTGCGTTCGATCTCCTGGAACAGTTCCCACGCCTTCTGCGCCACCTGATCGGTCAGCGTCTCAATCGCCCAGGAACCGCCAGGCGGATCGATCACGCGGATGAAGTTGCACTCTTCCTGGAGAATAATCTGCACATTGCGCGCAATGCGACGGGAGAACTCATCGGGCAATCCGAGCGCCTCATCGAAGTGACTGACGTGCAAACTATCGATGCCGCCCATCACACCCGCCATTGCCTCGCCGGTCGCACGCAACATGTTATTATAGGCGTCGAAGCGCGCCTTTGTCCACGCCGACGTGCGACCGTGGATGCGCATCTTTTGCGCCTGCTCGTCGCCGCCGAAGGCGGAAACCACCCGCGCCCACAACATACGCGCAGCACGGAGCCGTGCGATCTCCATAAAGAACTGCGACCCGATCGAGAAGGCGAACTGCATCCGTGGTGCAACGACGTGCACATCCAGACCACGCGCCCGCATCGCACGAATGTACGCCACCCCGGTTGCCAGGGCACATGCCAGGTCCTGTACAACCGAAGCGCCACCATTGTGGCAGGCGTGTGTCGCAACCATAATCGTGCGCAGGAGCGGCGCGTGGGTATGCGCCCAGGCAGTCCATTGCGCCATCAGGTCGTAACAGCGCTCCAGCGAGAGCGGCAACGAACCCTGCACCGCCAGTGTACCGAGCGGATCGGCGCCAATACACCCACCGATCCGGTCGAACGCCACACCGTAACGTTCGGCAGCCACCAGGATCAGCGCAGCGACCGGTACCGCATTCGCGCCGGTTGCCACCAGGAGTGGCGTTCGATCCAGCGCCACACCCGCCAGCAGCGTCGCTGCATCGTCCACCGTTGCCAGTGAAACGCCACCCGCCCCGACCAGCGCCGTCGGAGCACCATCGGGATCGATTCCGCGCAGGGTCGCCTGATCGAGCGGCAGGTTGAGCGACGTCAGTCCGTGCGACAGATCGCTGCGCGCTGCTTCATTGACCTCGCGCGGCACAGGATAGGGCAGTTCCTGACACACCTCCCAACGCGCGATCACATAGCCGAGCGCCCGGGTACTTCGCACAAACGGCTCACATCCTGGCAGCGAGTTGACATGCGGCAGACTCGCAATATCCTCGATATTGTAGATCGGTTGCAGCAGGATGTTCTCATACGTCTTGGTGATCAACCGTTTCTCGAACGGCGCACCTTTGAGCGTTTTTTCCGCCGCAGCACGCCACTCCGCATAGGTTGCAGGAGGGAACATATCGAACAGGGGGTGTACCGTCGTATCGCCAGCCGCTGTCGTCTGCGCCTCATCGCTCATGGCAGTCTCCTCGCCGGCAATCATTGCTGTCTATCAGGGTAGTTGTAGTATATCAGTAAAAAGACGCATCCGGTTACGCCGGCTGCTTAATGTATGACAATCTTCCGGGAATGTTTGTTATCTCCAGAGCTGGAAGAGTGTCCGGGTGTAAAAACCGATGCCCGGCCACTGCTTCCCTCTGCTTCGGCATATCGAATACCTGCCGTCGGACTGCCGTATCAGGAGGTTCTTCGGCTGTAATGTTCATCCGCAGCCTCTGCAACCATACTGGAGGTTTACCACACTTTCTTATAAGATGGGTAGAGGGTTCTCAACAGGACTGTTCTCACAGGTTTACTGCCATGGCTCGCATCTACGACAACTCTGAGTCTCGCCCGATTGAAGGACTGACGCAGGTGCTTCAGCACGCAAATGGCTGGTCCTTATGATTGAGAACTATTCTTACAAACTGCCTCGCTGAAAAATCATCTATCAGCACGCAGATGGCTGGTCCTTATGATTGAGAACAACCCATCTGATGTTGCTTCAGCCTTCGAGATATTGCTGGAGGAGATCGAGGCTGAGATCGAGTTCATCAATCGCGTGGGCGCAAAGGCGTTTCAGATGCGCGACTATGACAAAGCCAGAGAAGCCCTCCAGATGGTAGAACAGATCACAGCCTTTCGGAACGAGGTGGCAACGCTCCGCAAGAAGTGGAGCACCCTTCAGTCCACTGCATCATCACGCGAAGATGATGAGACTCGCGTCCAGCGCCGGAATACGGCCCGGCTGCGAAAAGGCGTGCGCACGCCTGAATCCGCGTATTACGCGCCCATCCTGCAAGCACTCGAGAGCATGGGTGGGCGGGGTAGCATCGGCAAGGTCTTGGCACGGGTCGAGCAACTTATGAAAGCTAACCTGAAGCCGGTGAATTACGAGCCACTCGCAAGTGACCCGGACATGCTGCGCAACTCTGCGCAATGGGCGCGCAATGCCATGGTGCAGGAAGGATTACCTAAGGCGGACTCGCCTCGGGGCATCTGGGAGATTTCTGAGAATGGACGAAATTATCTCCGTCGCTCAAAATCTGTGGAGGAAAAGAACCGAGACCAGCCGCAGAACTGGTCTGACGGCGGGCAAGCATGAGGCAGTCTACGCGGCAGTAATGATGCTGGTACACGCAAGGTCGGAGAAAACACGGAGTTTATGTCATCTGCAAGGGGCTGACCATGATACGTAGAATTGAAGTTCTTTCTTATAAATGCCTGCGTTATATTAGCCAGGATTTAGCGCCGTTTCAGATCCTGGTAGGTCCGAACGCGAGCGGGAAAAGCTCATTCCTGGATACGCTCGTTTTTCTGCATGATCTTTTGAACAACGGGCTCAAGCGTGCTGTACGAAAACGGGCACGCACGCTCAAAGAGCTCACCTGGAAGATGGAGTCAGATGTTTTTGAAATCGCTATCGAGATAGATCTTCCACTTAACTCGTCGACGAATGAAAGTCTGGCTGAATACTCCCATATGCGTTACGAGATACAGGTAGGTTTCAATGATAACAGCGGACTGACGTTTTTGGTTGAAAACTTATAGTTTTGCAGGGAAGAAGCGAGACGAGAAAAACAGGGACAGTTGCAACCTGAACTTTTTCCTGGAGAGATAGAACCGCCCCATAGTATCGTGATCAAGCCTGTAAACATACACCGCCGAGGTATCGCAAGATCATGGGGCGCACGGCGGAAGGACGACTGTACTTTCGCTCGGAACTCACCGATTGGAATTTTCCTCTTCGTCCAACGCGTGTGCAAGTCGGTCTGGGGCTCATCCCCGAAGAAGAGCGCTTTCCTAACAGCTCCAAGGTGAGAAATCTGCTTTTAGAGGATCTTCGCTTCCTGATGCTGGATAGCCGTGCGATGCGCGCACCCTGTCCACCAGATGCGCCTGATCGCTTTCAGCTAGATGGCTCGAATCTTCCTATTGTCGTCAGTCAGTTCCGAAAAACAGACCCTCAGAAGTTTGCGCACTGGATCGCTCACATTCAAACGGTTCTGCCAGAAATCGATGACTTACAGGTTGGTGAACGGGAAGAAGATCGCTACCGCTATCTGGTTGCGATCATGAAACAGGGAGCGAAGATCCCTTCCTGGCTTTTGTCAGATGGGACCTTACGCTTTCTTGCACTGACTCTGCTTGCCTATATTCAGGAGCCCGGACAGATTTACATCATCGAAGAGCCGGAGAATGGGATTCACCCTAAAGCTTTGGAAGCCGTATACCAGTCGCTCTCTTCGATCTATGGAGGACAGGTATTTTGTGCCACGCATTCACCCATCTTTTTGAACCTGGCAACGCCGGCTGAACTTTTGTGCTTTGCCCGCACACCGTCGGGAGCGACGGATATTGTGCAAGGCGACCGACATCCCGCTCTCAAAGAATGATGGAGGAGATTCTGCGAGAGCGACGCATTCCGCGCTCTTCGTCTCTGTACCTTCAACTGGCTCAGAACGTAAGCTTCTTTTACTGCAAGGACCCCTCTTTTTGCAGGCTGCGCGACACTCTGCAGAAGTGGTTCAAATCAGACACCCATCGCTAAAGCGGGTGGGCTTGCACCTGCACCCGGCGCAGTGTTTGCATTTTCTCTTTCTCTGTGCTATAATCGTTGTTGTTGATGCGGGAGTGGCTCAGCTGGTAGAGCGATACCTTGCCAAGGTATAGGTCGCGGGTTCGAATCCCGTCTCCCGCTCCACAAAAGCCGCCTGTTCGAGCGGCTTTTCTCTTTTTTGCCTCTCCTGCCTATGAGTGACCTGACCCATCTCGACGAATCGGGACGCGCGCGAATGGTCGATGTCGGCGCCAAGGATGATACGTTGCGCGAGGCGGTAGCGCGCGGCGAGGTGCGGATGCGCCCTGAGACATTGCAACGCCTCGCAGCAGGCGATATGCCCAAAGGCGATGTGCTCGCCACGGCGCGGATCGCCGGTATCATGGCAGCCAAGCGCGCCCCAGACCTGATCCCGCTCTGTCATCCCCTCCTGCTCACTCACGTTGCCGTCGATGCGCACATCGACGCCTCGACCTCAACGGTTCAGATTGAAGCAACTGTGCGCACCATCGGCAAGACAGGCGTGGAGATGGAAGCCCTGACCGCCGTGAGTGTCGCGGCGCTTACGATCTACGATATGTGCAAAGCGATCGACCGCGAAATGCAGATCGGCGCGATCCGCCTGGTGCGTAAAAGCGGTGGACGGAGCGGTGACTTCGTGAACGCTTAGTGCAAAAGATACCCGCCATCGACCGGCAGCGTTACGCCGGTCACATACCCGGCTTGTGCCAGGAAAAGCGCTGCTCCGGCAATATCCTCAGGGCTACCGATGCGCCGCAGCAGTGTGGTACGCGCAACCTGTTCTGCCTGTTCGGCGCTCCAATCGTCCGGAAGCAGGACCGGACCCGGCGCAATAGCGTTGACCCGAACTTCCGGCGCCAGGTCTTTTGCCAGCGCCCTGGTCAGGGTGACCACACCACCCTTGCTGATCAGGTATGGCGTGTGGTTACGCCACGGTCGTTCGACACCTACGTCGGCGATGTTGATGATGACGCCCTGTGACGCGCGCAATGCAGGTGCAGCACGCTGCGCCACGAAAAACATGCTCCGCAGGTTGGTGTTCAACAACTCATCCCAGCGCTCTTCTGTCACGCTCCCAACCGGCGTTGGTCCCCAAATACCGGCGTTGTTTACCAGAATATCGAGACCGCCCCACTGTTCCAGTGCTGCATCCACCACGCGCTCACAGTCGGCGACCCGGCTCAGGTCGCCGGGAATGGCAATGCACTGCGCTCCATACGCGCGCATTGTTGACAGCACTTCTTCCGCCGACGCCGCGGATGCATGATAATGGATCGCAACACGCACGCCGGCGCGTCCAAGCGCCAGTGCAATCGCCCGCCCCAGGCGCCGTGCGCCACCGGTAACCAGCGCTGCTTGGCCTTGAAGACTCATCGCACGATCCCATTTACATACGAGCGCGTGCCGCAGCAACGAACCGGCGCACCCGCTCGACATTGACCCGATTTTCGATCCGACCGCCTTCTTTGATGCTCGACCCGACAATCACGCCGTCTGCAATGTCCATAAAAGCGGCGATATTCTGCTCATCGGCGCCGCTGCCGATCAGGAGCGGGCGATCGCCGGATAATGCTTTCGCCTGCCGCACTTTCTCCAGATCGGGAGCATCACCGGTCATGCGCCCGGAGACAATGAGCGCATCAGCGCCGAAGAAGCGTGTCCACTCGATATGGGTTGCCAGATCGATGCCAGGGAACCGCACCGAATGTTTCTTGTCGACGTCGGCGAAGACCTTGATGTGCTCAGCGTGCAGTTCAGCCCGTCGTCGCATAAGGTCGGCGGCGCACCCTTCGTCCCACGCGCCGGTATCCCATACCCCTGCCCCGGTGAACATACAGACGCGGATAAAACTTGCGCCGGCAGCGATGGCAATACCCAGCAGCGCAATACCGCCATTGTGCACCAGATTGATGCCAAGCGGCAGATCGACTGCCCGACGAACGGCGTGCGCTGCGACGGCGTGGGCAGCGATACTCTCCGGTTGCACGTTCGGACCGGCGCGAAAGGGGATATCCCACATATTCTCGACGATCAATCCATCGACGCCGCCTTCGGCGAGAGCGTGGGCATCGTACAACGCCTGATCGATGATGGTCTGCATCCCATAACCGATATACCCCGGCGCACCCGGCAGGGGCCAGAGATGCACCATGCCGATGATCGGCTTCGCAGTACGGAAGATTGCGCGCAGATCACGGATCAGCAGCGCATCGCGACGCTGTTTCCACGGAGGAGTCATGGGATGTCGGTATAAAATCCTTTACGAACACTGCAATCATAGCAGGCAGGAGGTGGGATGTCAATGAAGCGGGTTGGAGAAGGTCGAAGAATAAAGGGCGCCGGAAGCGGGCGCCGCGCGCGACCCGGATGCTAATCCAGGAAACGCTGTCGTGTCATCACCATCCGCGCCCATCCGTCGTATCCGCGCCAACCCGTGTTCTACTCCGGCTATCCGATATGAAGTCCGCCGGGGCAGGCTTGAGCGGGATGATGCACGCAGCAGCAGGTGCCTCCCGCAGCCTGCAAGTGCCCGGCGTTGGGGAGATGGTGCGCGCCTCAAAGAGGCGCAGAGCAGTGTGACTTTGTTCATCGTTAAGTTCAATGCCCGTAGTGCAATAAGACAATAAGTGCGCGCCTCGAAGAGGCGCAGGGCGGTGTGACTTTCCTTCGGGCTGCGAGCCGCGGGAGGGTCGGCCGGAAGAACCTGCATCCTGCTCTGGCGGGATGCGCCGGAACGTCGCCTGGCTGATGTCGCTAGGCGTACCCTGCATCCTTCTCCGCCGGGGGTGTGCCTGACCAGGAGGGACGGTTGTACGCAGCCCGGCGCCCGCCACGCTCGTACCAGACGCAGGTCCTTCTCCGCCGAGGTGCGCCTGAACCAGGAGGGACGCGGCGGCGGTACGAGTGTCCCCGAACGGGTACATCAGCAGGTCCGCCAGCCGCCGTCCAGATGTCTCGATCCGAAACCTACGCCGCGTTGCGGAAGTAGTCGCCGCTCATCAACTCGAAGATCAACTGATCGAGTGTGATCTCGGCTTCGTGATAGGTCCGTGCAAAGCCTACGAGTTCCCCGTCCAGGTACATGGCGTAGTCGTGTGTGTCACGGTCGTAAATGATTTCTTTCTGGTACATGCTCGTCCCCCTTGATGCGCCGTTTGTGTTCTGGGTACAGTATAGCACAAGTGTTCTAAATGTCAAGCACAACTTGCGGTGTGTCCTTCCCTGGAGTATGATGTCGCGTCGCTGTGGCTTCTGCTGTTATGGAATCCGGCCTGTGCGCTGGCTTCACCTGCAACATGCTCGTGTCGCTGTGCCGGCTGCGCCCGGAGGCGTGGTTCTGCTGGCGCTGGTGATCCTGCCGCTGGTGCTGGGTGCGCGCCTGGCGCGGCTGGATCAGCGTGTAACGGTTGATGATCCCGGCGCGCGCCGCGTGCTGGTCGGTTTCTACGATGTCGAGCGCAACCCGACCGATGTGTTTCGCTGGTCACGCCCGGAAGCGGCATTGTTTCTGTTTGGCTTCGACGGTCGCCCGGCGCAGGTGATGCTGCGCCTCGCTGCGCCACGTGACACCGCCGATCCAGCGGTGCTATCGGTAAGCATGCGTGGTCGTGCTGCTGGAACCTTCCCGGTAGCGCCCGGCTGGCGATGCTATTACCTGCTCACTCCGACCGAACCGGCTGGCGATACGCCGTTGCTGCTCCGCACCTCTGCCTACCGCGCGCCTGGCGACGGGCGTGATCTGGGGGTGGTTCTTGCGGAATTCGTTGCGATGCCGTTGACCGCTACTGTGTGGTTCCCGCCACCGGTGCGTGCAATCTTTCTTGCGTCGTTTCCTGTGCTTGGCTGGCTGGTGCTGCTCTGGCGCGTACCGCACCAGACGCCGGAACGTCAGCTGTTGCGCTGGATGGGCGTTGCACTCCTGGCACTGCTGGCAGGCGTTGCTGCTGCGTTTCCGCGCATATCAGGGTACTGGCTGCCAACCGTCGGGTGGCCCTGGTGGCCCCTGCTGCCGCTGGCACTGGTGGTTGCCTGGCAACCGATGCGCCGGCCGTTGCAGCACAGCGTTGTCCGGCTGCGCGCTGTGGGGCTGCCAGTGCTGTGGGGCGGCGCCAGTCTGACACTGGCGCTGGTCGTGGCGCTGCGCCTGGGACTGCCGCCGGTCATCGGCATGAGTGGGCTGGTGGCGACTGTCACACTGGTCGCCGCTGCATCTGGTGCATCTACCGCACCGGCAACGACAACTTCAGCATCGCAGCGTGTGCATCACACTGAGGCGCTGGCGTTGATTGTCCTTACAATTGTGGCATTGATATTACGCGTCTACCGCCTCGACGATATACCTACCGGCATGTGGCGCGATGAGGCGCGGCACGGGATGCAGGCGCTGCGCATCTGGAATGACCCGACATACCGTCCGGTCTATGTGGTAGCCGGCGCCGATCTGCCGGCGTTGCTGTTCTACCTGATGGCGCCGGTGCTGGCGATCACAGGACCGGGCGCCGGATCCGCGCGACTGGTCAGCGCGCTGGCGGGTGCGTTCATGCCGCTGGCACTCTGGTGGGCAGCGCGACCGATCCTGGGGGCGCGGGCAGCGGTGTATGGCGCAGCATTCCTTGCCTGGGCATCGTGGGGGTTGAGTATGAGTCGCTGGGCATTTCCCGCGACCCTCGATCATCTGCTGGAACTCGCGGCGATTGGGACAATGTGGCGGGCGCTGGCGCAATCCACGCGCCGGCGCATGATGGCCGGCATGGCGCTGGCAGGGGCGCTGGCAGCGCTGGCGGCATACGCCTACCATACCGGTCGCCTCGCCCCGCTCGTGTTTGCGCTCCTCACCGCACTGCACCTCGGTCGTGATATGCGAGACTGGCGACGGGCGTTCCCCGGACTGGCAGCAGCGGCGGTTGCCGGGATGATTGTGCTGCTGCCGCTCCTGTGGTTCATCGCCGGTGATTTCGAAGGGTATAACCGCCGCACGGGAGCGGTTGCGATTGGCAACAGTCAGAACCTGGAGAAGCGCACGATAGCGCTGGTGCTGGACAATGTCACCCGCTACCTGGGAATGTGGCACATTGCCGGCGATCCAAATGGACGGCATCACGCTCCCGGAGCACCAATGCTCGATCCGCTGGCAGGCGCATGCTTTGCTGTTGGGGTTGGGGTGGCAGTCGTGCGCTGGCGAACGCGCGCGCTCATTCCGCTGGTATGGCTGGCGCTGGCGCTCATTCCGGGCATTTTCAGCACGAATGCGCCACATGCCATGCGTTCGCTCGGCGCGCTCGCACCTGCCTGTATGCTAGCGGGTATGGCGCTCGACACGCTGGTTGAATCCGCATCAGTGCGATGGCGTCGGGTTGTTCCTGCAATCGCCGTGGGAACGCTGACTCTCAGCATGGGATTCAATATCTGGCTCTACTTCGTTTCCATGCCGCGCAATCCGGCAGTCTACGCCGAGTTCGACCTCACCGAGACGGCTGCCGGTCGGGTTGCGCGCATGGCGGCGCAGGCAGACGATCCGCGTCTGCGCGCTGTGCGGGTGTTCCTGGATCGGCGGTTGCTGGCGCAGGATACGGTACGCTTTCTGACTCTCGATGTGACGGTTGGCGTGTTCGACAGGGTACAGTTGTCGGGGGCGGTGGATGGCGATACGTTGCTGATCCTGCCGCCGGATGCAACTGACGATGAACGCGCAGCAGCACTGGCGGCGCTTGGTCCTGCAGCGCGTGAACTGGAAGCGCCACTCCTGCCGAACGGTGAAGCGCCGCTGTTCCTGGCGTATGGCATCGGTAACGGGGCGCAGCGGTTGCTGGCGGAAACATTTCCGGCGCGCCGGTAAGGAAGCAGGGAAACACTCGATAGAAGAGAGGAGAGACGGTACGCAGCCGTCTCTCCTTTCCTGCGACTACCTGCGCGCAGCGGCTTCCATCAACGCCTGAATGCGCCCGACCATATCGGCGGGGTTGGGATGCAAGCCTTCGAGCAACAGCGCACTGTCGTACATTTGCTCAATCAGGTGCCGCACCAGCGTCGCGTCGCTCCCCGACTCCACCAGGCGCGCCAGATCGACAATCAGCGGATGGCCGCGGTTCAACTCGACGATCTTCGGCGGAACTTTGAAATCACGGTCCAGGATGCGTTGAACCCGTGCCATCTCACGGTTGTACTGCTGGTCCTCCGGCGACACTAGACGCAACGGGTTGTGGCGCAGCACATTCGACGCGCGTACCAATACGACACGCTCGCCGAGCGTTTCCTTGAAGGCATTCACCAGTCGGGTGAACTGTTCATCGCTGATCGAAACGTCGGGCACCGGTGCTTCACCCGGCAACGCAAGGTTCGGGTCGTCCACATTGCGCAGTTTCAACCCCTGGTACTCGCGCAACCCGTTGAGCATAAAACTATCCATCACATCGTAGAGCAGCAGCGCCTCGATCCCGCGGTCGGTCAGGGCGTCGAGATGCGGACTGCGGCGCGCGCTCTCCAGGTCGGCGGCGAGCACGTAGTAGATCTCCTTCTGCCCCTCGACCATCCGCACCTTATATTCGGCGAGCGACGCCAGTTGATCGCCCGATCTGGTGGTGTGAAAACGCAACAGCGGCAACAGATCGTCGCGCGCCAGCGGATCGGTTGCGACCCCTTCTTTGATAAACGGGCTGAACTCATTCCAGAAAGTTGCGTACTTTTGCGCATCCTTCTCAGCCAGCTCGACCAGTTCTTTCGTCAGGCGGTTGGTCAGCGACTTCTTGATCCGCTGCAACACCGGGTCGCGGTTCGGTCCGGTATCGCGCTGCACGCCTTCACGCGACACATTGAGCGGCAGATCCTCGCTGTCCACCACACCCTCGACAAAACGGAAGTATGGCGGGAGCACATCTTTCGCCTCTTCCTGGATCAGTACCTTGCGTGAGTAGAGACGGATCTTCCCTTCCATCCGCCGTTCGATCAGACCACGCTCACGTTTCGCGGGCACGAACAGGATGGCGTGCAGATCGAGCGGCGCTTCGGATGAGAAATGCACCGCCAGGAGCGGGTCTTCGTAATCGAAGGTCATCTGGCGGTAGAACTCGTTGTACTGCGACTGCTCGACGCTGCGCGGCTGTTGCCGCCAGAGGGCGGTCGACTCATTCACGCGCTCGTTACCGATGTAGATCGGGAAAGCGACATAGTTCGAGTGGCGGCGAACAATCTGGCGCAGGCGCCAATCATCGGCGAACTCGTGCGCCTCTTCTTTCAGTTTGAGTATGATCGTTGTGCCGCGCTGCTCACGTTCGGCAGCATCGACGACGAAACTCTCGCCGCCCTGTGAACGCCAGAGTGCCGCCGCGGCATCGGGACGGTAAGAGCGCGAGATCACAGTCACCTCATCGGCGACAACAAATGCGGAGTAGAAGCCGACACCAAACTGACCGATGATGTTCGAGCGTTGCGCTTCTTCGAGATGTTCGATCAGGGCGCGTGTGCCGGAGTGCGCAATCGTTCCCAGATTCTCGATCAGTTCCTCACGGGTCATCCCGATACCGGTGTCGCTGATCGTGATCGTTTTGGCGTCCTTATCGACGCTGATCCGAACTTCGAGGTCGATGTCCGGGTCGCGCACCTGCTGATTGGTCACCATCTCGAACTGCACCCGATGGAGTGCGTCGGAAGCGTTCGAGATCAACTCGCGCAGAAAGATTTCACGATCAGTGTAGAGTGAATGCGCCAGAATATTGAGCAACTGACGCACTTCGGCGCGGAACGGCACCGCCGTGGGTGCGTGGGTTGTGGCTTCAGTTTCAGCAGTCATACCGTGTGCTCCAGCATCTTCAGAAGATCGCGCGCGCCGCCCCGTGTAGATCGCTCCACACCGGCAGCGCGCTACACCGAACCGGAATGTCTTCTTATTCCATGATAACGGGAAGGGCGGCGCGCGCGCACTAATCTTTTGTTAGAGTTTTACCTAACAAGAAGAGACGTTGCCGGGCAACGCCTCTTCAGCAATGAAGCCGGAAACAACTCTATTCCAGAATATCGACCCGTGCGCTCATGCCGGCACGCAACCCGGTGATATCGTCCAGCGCAATGCGCACCCGATAACTGCGCGACAATCCCTGCACTGTCGCAGTTGGAGCAATATATTCGACTTTGCCGGTGTACTCACGGTCGGGAATGCTGCTAACTGACACCTTCGCCGGTTGCCCTTCACGCACGCGGACGATATCCGTGTCGCTGATCTGGACATCGATGTACAGGCTGCTCATATCGACGATCTGGATTGCCGGCAGCCCCTGGGTTACGCTCGGATCGCCGGGATCGATGGAGACGATCGAGATGATGCCATCGAACGGCGCGCGCAGTTCGGCGCGTTCACGATTGATCTGCGCCAGTGTCAATGCTGCCTGCGCCTGTTCCACAGCCGCACGCGCTGCGGCTTTCTGCGACTCGCGCGGATCGGGAATCACGCGCGCTTCCTGGGCTTGCGCCTGCGCCAGCGCTGCCCTGGCTGCCGCAAGCCGATCCGGTTCGGGTGGCAACCGGAGTTTTTCGAGGGTCAGGCGCGCCTGCTCGACCTGCGCTTCCGCCGCCTGAATGCCGTTCACCTCTGCCTGACGTGCGCTCTCGGCGCCCTTCACTGCCAGTTCGACGGCTTTTTCCGCCTGGCGCAAGCCGGCTTCCGCCTGGACGAACTGGGCGTAGTAGTTTTCGCGCTGCCCATCGCTCAGTTTGTTGGGCACACGCTGACCGTTGGGCGCCGCAACTTCGGGCACGATCGGGTCGTTGCCGGTATCGCGCGCATACTCCCAGTTGTACTTCGCCTGCGCATAGCGCGCCTGCGCCTGAGTCAACGCTGCCACTGCCTGTTCCACCTGGATCTCAGCCTGGGTTTTGGCGAACGAGAGACGGTCGCGGGTAGCCTGCAGATTGACTTCAGCCGCTGCCAGCGCCGCTTCTGCCATACGAATGTCCTGCTCCTTCGGTCCGCGTTGCAGCGCCTCGAGCGCCGCCTGCGCCTGCGCGACTGCGGCGCGCGCTGCGTTGAGATCTGCCTGGCGCGGCTCTTCGGTCAGCGCGGCTTCCTGTGCCAGCGTACTGGTGAGCGCCGCTTTTGCCTGCTCCAGTTGCTGATCGAACGCGCGCGTATCGAGAATGGCGAGCAGATCGCCTTTCTTGACGATATCCCCTTCCTTGACGAATACCTGCGCCACGGTGCCCTGCACCTGGAACGACAGGTTGGCATCCTGCGCGCTCTTGACTTCGCCGATGCCAGTGACGCCTAACTGGATCAGTTGACTGGTCGGCAACGGTACGAGAGTCGGCACAGCGACGGTCGGCGCAGCTGCCGTCGGCGCACTAACGGTGGGTGAAGGTGCGGCGGACTGTGCACCGCACGCCGCCAGCACAAAAGCAGTCAAACCTGCAACAATGCCTGTGATCACACGATCACATTTCACGGTACGCTTCTCCTCTTTGTGTGGACTAGTGTCGATTGCCCTTCTCTTCCTTCCTTCGCGCGGTTGCAACCTGCGCGCGGGAAACCTCGATGCTATCGTTCTTCGCTTCGGACAGGCGGTAAACTCACTGCTTCATAGCCGTTCGGCTCGTCAGAAGCCGCGTGATGTGGCGATGCAATGACTGCTCCGACGTTTGGCACAGACAGCACGGCTGCCGCAGCGCTGCTGTTGACGGGAACCATGCTCTCTGCCGCAAGAGCCGCCTGTTCTTCCGCCCATCCTTCGGGATCGAAGCGGCGGCGGAACCAGCTCGATACCCGTTCGGTGAACGACTCCATCAGACTGTACGCCGTCGGCACAACCAGGAGCGTCAGCAGCATCGAGGTCATCAACCCGCCGATCAGCACGGTTGCCAGCCCTTTGCGGAACTCACCACCTTCACCGGTGCCGATCAGGTGAATGCCCATAGCCACCGGCAACGCGCCTGCCACTAGCGACAGGGTGGTCATCAGGATTGGGCGCAGACGGATGGCTCCGGCCAGTTCGAGCGCCGCGTGCTTGTCGAGACCGGCGCGCCGCAAGCGA
The DNA here is from genome assembly GCA_034432635.1 of Roseiflexus sp. Lineage (GTDB taxonomy): Bacteria > Chloroflexota > Chloroflexia > Chloroflexales > Roseiflexaceae > Roseiflexus. The sequence goes on along the minus strand of DAOUBK010000016.1, from coordinate 4,763 downwards.
TTGGTGAAGTCCACCAGCAGAATCGAGTTCTTCACCACCAGACCGAGCAGCATGATCAGACCGATCATACCGGTGATGTCCAGGTCGATGTTGATCAGGCGGAGCGCCAGAAACGCGCCGATAAAACTGAACGGCATCGCCACCATAATCACCAGCGGCTGGGTGAATGACCCAAACTGCGACGCCAGCACTATATAGACGAAGATCACCGACAGAAGCATCGCCAGCAGGAGCGACTCGAACCCTTCCGTTTGCTGCTGCGCCAGACCTGTAAACGAGACGAACACGGTCGGCGGAATGAGACCTTTGGACTCGAAACGCTGCTGGAGTTCGTTCTGCACTTCGCCAAGGTTGCGTCCCTGGAGGTTCGCGCCAATGATGACCTGATTGAGTTTGTTGAAGCGGCGGATCGTCTGCGGCGTTGACGCTAGTTCGATCGTGCCGAGCGACGTGAGTGGAACGGCGCCGCTGCGAGTCGGAATGGAGATGTTCTGGAGCGCCGCCGGCGTGTCGCGATCCTCGGGACGGAGGCGCACGAAAACATCGACGTCCTGCCCTGCCTGCCGCAGCACGGTCGCGCGGTCGCCATTCACCAGTGCGCGCACCGACGCGGCGATCTCATCGTTGGTGATGCCCAGGTCGCCGATGCGCTCCGGGTCGGCAACAAAGCGCAGTTCCGGCTTACCGGGGCGGTAGCTGGTGTCGATATCGACCACACCTGGAATGGCTGCCATCTCCGCTTTGATCTGCTCGATCAGCGGCGCCAGGTCCTGCACCGGCTTGGTGGTTTGCAGGCTCAACTGTAACTGCCGCCCGGTGACGCCAGTGCTGGTCGGGACGCCAATCGACGGCAAACCGAAGGTCAGATTCGGCAGGAACGCCAGTTGCGGGCGCAAACGTTCTTCCACGAAGCGGGTAGGAACATCGTCCTTCAGACGCACAAAGAACTCAGCACGCTCCGACGCGCCGGAAAAGCCAACCGTGCTAATGACCGACTCGACATCGGGATCGGCAAGCAGAACCTGCTCCGCCCGACGCGCCAGTTGGTCGGTCTCAACCAGCGCCGTGCCGGGGGATAACTCGAACCCGACCAGGAACTCACCCGCGTCCTGTTGCGGGAAGAAACTGAACTTTAACCCGCTGGCAACCACCACGCTCAGCACCAGCACGACAACCGCAGTAGCGATAACGATCAGGCGATTGCGCAGACTGCGCAGACTCCAGGAGAGCACCCGTTCGTAGAAGCGTCCCAGCGGACCGGGGTCTTCTTCCGCTTCGTGGAGCAAACCGGCATCAGCCTGGTTCGGATCGATGCCACGCAGGCGACGCGCTGCCCGACCAACATCGCCGGTATGCGAATGCGCCTCGTCGTGCGGATGGGGCTGCACCTTCTGGCGCCGGAAGAGATTAGCGGAGAGCATTGGCGCGAACATGAACGCTTCCACCAGCGAGAGCAGAATGGCAACCGCAATCGTAATCCCAAAAGACTTGAAAATGATGCCGGTGGTGCCAGACGTAAATGTCACCGGCACGAACACAGCAACGACCGTCAGGGTCATCGCCACCACCGAGAGCGCCACTTCAGCGGTACCCTTGCTGGCAGCGACGCGTGGCGTCTCGCCGCGTTGCGTATGGCGGAAGATATTCTCACGCACCACAATCGCGTCGTCGATCACCAGACCGACGCACAGCGCTAGCGCCAGCAGCGTGATCAGATTGATCGACAACCCGAAGAGTGGCATCAGCGCAAAGGTACCCATCAAGATGATCGGCAGACCGGCCATGGTCACCAGCGTGTTGCGGTCGCGGATGAACGTCAACACCACCAGCAAACCGATGGCTATTGCCAGCACGATCACTTTATCAACCGGGATGCCGATTGCGGGCAGGATGACGAGACCGACGAGCGCGATTGCGGCAGGTACCGCAGCAGTCACGAGCATATTGCGTACGCCGCTGAAGAACAGCATCACTACCAGCAGCGCCGCGACCGAGGCGTAGATCAGTTCTTCCAGCGAACTGATAGTTGACTGGCGCACGGCTTCGGAAGCGTCACGCGGCACGATATAGGTCAGATCGGTACGGGCGCCAAGCGCGCTTTCGAGCGCCGCCTTTGCGTTATCGGCCACGGCGACGGTATTAGCGCCGCTCTGCTTGCGCACATCGATAATGATTGCCTCGACGCCGTTGAGACGGGTAAAACTCTTCTTCTCCGCCACGCCGTCTTCGATGGTAGTCACATCGCCAATGCGGTACGGCGTACCGGTGATCTGAATTCTGGCAATGTCTTCTGGTGTCTGCAACAGCGACGGCGCGCGCAGGTTGATCTCCTGCGCCCCGGCATTGATCGTACCCAGCCCGAGATTGACGTTCGCCTGCTGCAACGAGCGCGTAATCTGAACTGGAAGGATGCCGTAAGCCTGTAGTTTCTCCAGGTCCATCAACACATTGATCTGCCGTTGCAGACCGCCGGAGACCTGTACCGAACCGACGCCTTCAGCGCGCTGGATGATCGGCGCGATGTCGTTATCCACGATACGCCGCACTTCCAGCGGCGACAGGTTCTGGGTACTGGCGATGGCGAACGAAACGATCGGCGCTGCATTCGGATCGAACTTCTGGAAGATCGGGTCGCGGACGTCGCGTGGCAACGACGGGCGAATGGCATTCACCTTTTCGCGCACATCCTGTTCGGCACGGTTGACGTCCGTTCCCTCCTTGAATTCGAGGATGATAAGCGCCAGTCCTTCACTGGCATTGGTGGTAATGTCCTTGATGCCTTCAATGGTGTTGACTGCATCCTCGATCGGCTTGGCCACCTGATCGGCGACACTTTCGGGACCGGCGCCGGGGTACGGCACGGTGACAGCGATCACCGGCACTTCGAAGTCGGGAAGGAGATTGACAGGCAACGAACGGAATGCCAGAATACCGAACACGATGGTCAGCAGCATGAGCATGGTGACAAACACCGGCTGACGGATCGAGGTATCGGAAATCGGCATGCCGTTGAGTTTCTCTTCACGTCGTTGGATAGCCATGCACGTCTGCCTCCGGGTTATCGCACGAATGTCGCAGATATGGACGGGCAACAAGAACGCGGCGAAGGGCATCGTCCCAACGCCTGCGCCGCGTTGCGCGTCGCGCCTTTACAATATAACTACTATACAGTAAAATATCTTTACGCGCAAGTAGGAATTTTGACCGTGCAGTAGGTTTTCTGCTCCAACCAGTGAGTACGCACTGGTATGCATTCTGGATGTCGCATAGAGGATGAGTATGACCCTGACACTTCGTGAGCGTCAGAAGCAGGCGCTGCGTGAAGAAATCATGAACGCCGCCCAGGAACTGGTGGCGGAAAAGGGATACGGCGCTATGTCGATGGACGAACTGGCGGCGCGGGTTGGCATCTCCAAGCCGACGCTCTACGCGCATTTCGCCAACAAGGACGAACTGGTCATCGAAGCGGCGACACGTGAAATGAAGCAGATGATTGCGCTGATCGAGTCGCAGGCTGACCAGTCGCCTATGGATCGGTTGTGCGTCATCATGCGTCAGATTCTGCAACGCCAGGTACAGATGCACACCCTGGGCATCGGTCCGTGGCCGGAGATCTTTCGGCTGCTCTGCACGCACGACGAGGCGCTGGGATATATTCAGCGCATCAGCGGCGACATTGTGGCGCTGGTGCAACAGGGTATTGCTCAGGGGGAGATCGATCCTGCACTCGATCCGGAGGCGGTGGTGCGCGCCTTCTTCGGGCTGGCGAGTGCATTGCATAAGTGGTACGTCGCCGCGCCCGGTCCCAGCGATCCGCAGCGCGCCGCCGACAGTCTGGTGGAGATTTTTATGCGCGGCGTGCGCCGGCATGATCGCTGATTCGCAACCTGTGATATGACGTGTCTTCCGCTGCCGTCGCCGTTGCCTGTAAGAAGGCGTCAGGCGCTCAGGGGAGGAGTAGGGTGCTCTCAGCGGCAGGGCGGACTGAACCGATCGTGCGGATTGGTAGCCGTGGGCAAGGTTGTGGTAATGTCCAGGAATCGCCTCCGGCGTGGCTGGGAATAGAGGTGTGTCATCCTATCCAGACATGGCTTCGTAGAAGTGCGCCGACGCGGTAGCCACATCGTTGTGCAGAAGAAATTGCCACAAGACACGATAATGGTTCCTGTGCCAGACCATAACGAAATCCGTATTGGTACGCTGCAATCCATCATCCGTCAGTCAGGGCTGCCACGGAGTGAATTTGAAATGTGAACTTCTTGCGCCAGACAATGGCACGCAGCAGACTCGCTTCGCTCGCCGCCGATGCCCAAACCGCCGGGCGATTTTATCCAATTCGTTTAATACGCCGGGTCAGATGCTGACCGCCACGACAGGGAGCACGCGGCCGCCCTGGTCGAACCGACACATGAGGTGACCGGCAGTAGATACTGTGGTGTGAGGCTTCCGCTTGGAGGTGGTCGCGCCCCTGAGGACCAGGCGCGACTCTGCATTACTTACTTGCCGCTAGGTGATTGAGCGCAGCTTCGCCTGAATGATACACTGCCACCGGCAGTCACGTGACGATGAACGGTTGTCAGAGCCGCAGGCCGGGTTGCATTGCCTCCCCTTCGTAGTTTTGGTAGCCTATTCGTTCATCTCTCCTAAGGAGCAAAGCGTCTAAGAGTGTGTCTGAAAATTGCTAAACAGCGGTCTTTCGAGTAAATTTTCGACTATGGCCGAACAGAACAAGCGAAAATCCTATCCCACAGACCTGAGCGATG
>DAOUBK010000015.1:0-139732 GCA_034432635.1 Roseiflexus sp. | reverse complement strand
CCGTCCGCTGCCAGCCTGCCGCTTGCTGTGGCTGGAGGCGCGCAACGCGAAGGGGCGCATTGATGGGCAGGGGGGTGCTGCCGCCGGCCTGCTCGCCATAGGGCTGCACGTCAAGGGCAACCGCGTCATCCTGGGCATCTCGGTCGCGGTGGGCGAACCCGACGCGCATTGGGCGCCAGTTTCTCCCGAGTCGAGGGCAGCGCGGCCTGAGCGGCGTCCAGCTAATCGTCAGCGAGGCCCCGGAGGATAGAGGCATCGGCTGTCTGACAACCACTTCAGATGCCTCGCTCCAACGGCGTTATGCCAGGGCGCTGTAGTGTGCCACCGGTGCGAGTCACATTCAATCAAGGACGCTGCTCGGTCGCGCGCACCCTGCCGTTATCAGCGCAGATCGAACGTTCGTGCACGCGGACCGCGATCGCTTGCCTCAACGGTAACCCAGATCTGATCACCCTCCTGGAGCGAACGCCGCACCTGACTGAAGAGTGAACCGTGGACATAAACATCGAACTGCGGATTATCGACGCGCGCAAAGAGGAAACGCCCTGCTGGATCGATACGCACAATCGTGGCATTGACCGGACCCGATGGTAGTGGACCGGTGTACGTCTCTCGGTCGCGTCGGGTGCGTTCGCCTGACCATCCACGCGACTCACCACGCGGTCGATCAAACGAGCGCGACCAGTCATCGGAACGACGTGGACGGGCAGCACCGCTCGCTTCGATGGCTTCGTCGGTGATGCTGCCGTTACCTGACACATCGTGGGAGCAAACGCGCCCACCGGTAATATCGGTGAGACGTCGCCCTTCCTTCCGCGCCCGACGCCCGGCAGGGCAGCGGGTTGGTTCGTTTGTAAAGCCTTTCTGTGCGTAAAACTCTTGCTCGCCTGCCGTGAACACGAACTCGCCACCGCAATCCTTACAGGGAATGTGCTTGTCCTTGAAACTCATAGCTGGGTGTCCTTACTGTTTCCTGATAGTCCTGATGAACCCGGATGCGGTCGCCCTCTGGAAGACGAGCAAGATGCTGTTCTGTGCGCCTGCCATCAACCTGTCTGCGATGAGTGGAGAACCGATGCCGGGGTGCAAATGACTTTCCCTATCATTTGTCTTCTCTATAATACCTGATTGAGGAAACACATGTCAAGGCAAAACGTCGGAAACGTGTGATGCAGCGCACCCATTACGGGCACGCTGCATCGCCATAGCAGAACTACTGCTACTTGAGGAAGAAGGTAGTGTACAGCCCGACCAGAATGAAGAAGGCGAACCAGGCGCCGAGCATACCGGTGGCAATCGAACCAAACCGTTCCACGCGCGGCGACACGCTGCCTTCGCGCTTCGTCCCGTCTGGCGGACTGACGACCAGACCGAGCAATCGTCCCCGCCCGGCAACCCACTGCATAAAGGGCGCATCCTCTTCGATACGCCGGAAATACCACGCAAACAAGGTGAGTACCACCGCCATGCTTATGCCTGCCTGTAACGGCAGAAGAAATGCTAGACGCGGAATATTCCAGGAATGGAACGAAATACCGCGTGTGTCGATAACACCGTTCGGCGCATACCACTCCATCCAGCGCTCAGGTCGGATCGACACCGATGCCAGCACGTGCATTACCCATCCGGCAAAGAAGAGGAGCACAAATGACACGACTGCCGACCAGAGCAGTTTTCCATCGGCGCTCCCTTTGAGATAGAACAGATACGCCAGACTATAACCACCCATCACTACAAAGATGAAAGTCACCGACTAGAAGCCGGTTAACGTATTGCTTGCATACCAGATGGGGTCGTAGATTGTTTGCACGAAGAGCAGCGGCGCGATCCCCGTTACAATACCTAGTCCGACCGCGTTGGGGGGCAGTCGTGCTGCGACACGTGCCAACCGCAAGCGATGGTCAGTCGGGTGCAGGAAGCAGGTGATCGAGCAGGCACTTGCTCTCAGCGCCAGGGTAACAAAGAAGATATGCAATACCCACGTTACCACCAGCAAAACCTGCAATGCAGGCGGATAAAATGGCGCTCCCAGCGGATCGCGCATCTGCTCGAGCATATCGCCGATGTCCATACCTTATCTCCTGGCTTGCGCCTGTGGTTGTGACGTTTGCTGCTGTTGAATGAAGTATTCCAGATAAAGCGCCATTGCCGCCCGCTCCTCGGATGTACCGACGAACAGGTGCATGTAGGGGAAGGCGCCAATACCCTGCAAATACGTCTCGATCTTCGGTGTGGTGGTCATCTTCCGTCGTTCGAGCAACTGCGCCAGTGAACGCAGCGCCAGGCGCTGATCAAACACGGTGATCGCTGTCTGATGACTGACATTGTGGCATGCCGCACACTGCTGAATGACCAAGACACGCCCCATCGCAATCTGATGGTTGGGCAGCCCGGCTATTGCCCTAACCGAAACCTTCTCCGGGCACGGTAGAAGATGCGGCACGTGCCCGATCAACGGCGATGGTATCAGCGCGACCGGATGCACAATCTCCGGCAAATGGTTACTCGATGGCGTCTGAGTATTGGAACTTTAATGTCCGTCCACCAAAATCGTAGACGAACGACAGCAACGGCTTTGTGGACAGTTGCTGCACCCACGGCATCACCTGGCAGTGGATAATACAGACCAGTGGAGCATGCAACGCGACACACCAGAAGAGGAGCAAAATCGGGATACGCTGAGCCATACGCCATGTCGTGCGCATCGATGGATAATGGAACATAGCAAGGACGGACGCTGTTGTCCCGATTTCGGTATTCACAACGGGTATACCGCTGTTTCGTGTTCTTGTAGGCTCTGGGGTGAAAAACACAGCACCTCATGAACGGAAACTATCAAACCCACCCACACGATAATGGATTGTGAGAGGTGGCGCAAATAATCCCCGTCGGTTCTGCGAGATACTATCAATCGATGCCTGGCACGTGGTACAATAGGCTGGGAAACGCTGCTCCAAAGTAAGAAGGGCGATACAATGAGTCGTTTTCTTGACAAACGCAGACACACACTGCCGCCTGAAGTGACGACCCTCGCCGAGCAACTCGCTGCTGCTGGGTATAAGGTGACCCAACCACGTCTTGCAGTTCTCAAAGCGATCACGTCGCTACCGGGCGCATTCAGTGTTCAGGAAGTTGAGCAGTGGTTGATCGAATGCGACGAGTCGCCGGGTATTGCCAGCATCTTTCGCACCATCCGGCTCCTCTGCGATCTCGGCATGCTCCAGCGCATCCACGGTTTGGACGAGTGTCATCGATACTGTCTGGGTGGCGGGCATAGCCACCATCTGGTGTGTACGCAGTGCGGCATTATTCAACGCTTCGACAACTGTGGTCTCCAGGGGATTATTTCCGGGCTTGAACAGTCCACCGGCTACCGCATCACGAACCATGTGGTCGAGCTGTTCGGCTTGTGCCCGCAGTGTCAATCGCTTGCCTTCTGAGTCGGAAACATGCGTTGGCTGCGCATATGGAGAGCGTTCGAGGTGCGGTCTGATGTTACGCATCCATCCTGGCGTCGGATATCCCTGTGCGCCTGACCTCCTTTTCCTCTTCTTACAGGTTTGGGGGCAGACCGGACATCTGAATATGTGAAGAGTTTTCCACATTACACTCCCCTGGTCTCACTCCTGATGTGGAAAAGGGGGATTAGGGGTGAGTGCGAAGCAGGCATCCCAGTGTCATACAATCCGTCGCGGACTAGGTGTTCTCTAATCTTGCTATGAAGAGGAAAGTGCAGGCAGCATCATTACACACCATTGCGGTTGGTGTGCAGGTTTGGTCTGATAATAGACCGAAAGGAGAGAAGACATCCTTCCTCGGTGTACTCTACGGCTCTGTGGTTGCTAAACCTGGCAAGGTCGGATAGCGCGAAGATGGAAAAGCGCATATACGATGAGTATCACATCAGAGGAGAAGATGCCTTCTGTTTTCGGATAGATCCTTCGTGTGCTCGAAACCTGTGTCGTTTTCTGTTAGACAGATGGTGAAGAGGTTATGACCCGAAAATCCAGTTAAGCAAGAGTCCTAGCAGTATCACATACGCTGCATACCAGAGCACAACCTTGATAGCATTGATGCGACCGAGCAACCGGTCAAGCATTGCCCACTCCGGGATTGATGAGACCGTGGTTGCCATCATTGCTGCTATTAATGTTCCAATCGGCACGATCTTGTGGAGCGCCACCAGAATCGGTCCTGTTGATGCCGCGTTGATGTCGAGCGGCAGCCCGAGCAGTGTGGCTGCGATTGGACCCCACCACGCGGCGCCTGCCTGCTTCAGGTATGCGACCAGGGTGAGATTAAAATTGACCAGAATACCTGCCAGCAGCCCGCTGAACAGCACAACATGGAATAGCCGTTTGAACAGCACCCAGGCTTCGTAGTGTGCGCGGACCAGGACGCTCTCTTTGACACATTCGCAACTTGTGTGACCAGGCATGTGTCGGTGTACGAACCGTGCCGGATCAAGTCCCAGCGATGGTGCAAGGTATGCTGTTGCCAGTGATGCGGCAAATCCCGCCAGGAGATAAAGAAGTGCACCGGTTGGACCGACAATCACAAACATGAAGATGATCGCAAACTCATTCAACGCCGGGCTGGCAAATAAAAACGCTGATGAAGCGCGCTGGCTGGCACCACCGGCAACCAGTCCAACATACAGGTTCGTCACAGTACACGAACAGACCGGTGTTACCATCCCCATCAGTGTCCCGCCAGTCGCGCCAAGTATATCGTTGCGCCCGATAGTGCGTTCAATCCACCCTGTACTGATGCGTAAGCGAAGCAGCGCCATGCCATACGTGGTCAGAAACAGGATGATCGGCAGTTTGAACCATTCGTAGATCGTGTACGACGCAGTATGTTTCACGTCCAGTGGTCCAAATGGGGTGGGCACGATCCATGCCGGCATCCAGTCGGTGAGCGCCTTTCCCAATGCTTTGCCGGCCTGTGCAATGGGCGCCTCGAAGACTGGCACAATGTTTTTGACCTCATCGCCTGTCAGCCAGGCATTTACACTTTGGAACAACGCCATTCCGACGATCAGTGCCAGTGCTGCAAGTGAGATGACCGGCATCATCCGCTCGAACGATCCGCGCACGGCGATCAAAGTTGGGCGATTCATCATACCCCTCAATAAATGATAGTGAATATCATGTACTAAGGGTATACCACTATTCTTGCAATTGTCAAGGACTCTGTGCTTGTCTTCAGGATATATTGGCACATTGGTGCGCCAGGTGTCGCCATTCCTCGACCAACTGCTCGACGGAGATACGGAAGGTGGTTTTGGTCGACTCCTCAGCGCACCGACGCCGGTATGCACAACCATACATGCTGCGCACCCACATTTCGTACTGTGCAATCCATTCAAGCAACGCAACGAATTGCCGCTGCATCTGCTGTTGCGTCTCTGGTTCAAGAGGGGTCGTTGCGCGGCGTATCTGATCGGGCAGCCACGGTAAACGTTGACCAGAAAGAGGCATGATGCGTACCGGCACAAACTCATACCGTTTGAGATAAATGCCACCCTCGGTCAGGTTCCCATAGAATGCGCCAAATCCCCACAATACCACATGCGCGTCTGCTCCATGCGACAACATATAGGCGCTGCTTCCAACCGCGCCGGATGGCGGTCGCTGACGACAGAAACCGTACTCCAGCAAGAGATTCCCCTCGGCGCGACGAATATCGCAGCCCCACAACCAGCATTGCAGATGGAGCAGTTCTGCGCCGCGTCGTCGCAGAGGTTCGGGCAGGGAGATGGAGGCTCCTGATGGCATTACGTGCTCCTGATTTGTTTGCAGAGATTTCTGTGTCATTCAATGATAGTCACTACCACTTTCGAGAGGGAATAATAGTAACACTCAATGGTTTCGTCAACCAATCGTCCCTGCTGTATGCCACGCAGAGCAGAGGGATGTATCCTGTATTGCTCCCTATGCAGCGTCTGTTACGGGTGGAATGACAGGGGTAAGCATTGAACGCATGCTGTTCGTTGATAATGTCGCGCTGCACAACCACTGGAGAGCCACACGGAATCGCAACGTCTCTCCGCTCTGCCATGAGTAGATCACAGTGGGCGGAAAAAACGCTACCGCTCTGCCAGCACTTCTTCGTACACGGCGATGATCTGGCGAACCAGGCGTTCAGGAGCAAAACGCTCGTTCAATGTGTGTTGACCGCCTGCTATCAGGCGCTCACGCAGGCGTTGATCATCGAGAACGCTCAGAATGGCACGCGCCAGCGCGTCGGTGTCATCGTAAGGGATGAGCAGACCATTCTCACCGTGGACAATGATTTCATTGACAACGGGGATGTCGGTCGAGATAACCGGCACACCGGCGGCCATTCCTTCGAGAAGCGGCAGACCAAACCCTTCGTACCGGGAAGGAAAGGGGAGTACATCACTGGCGCGTAACAGCGCCAGTTTCTCTTCTTCGCCGATCGTACCGAGGAAGTGCAGATTGCGCTCGATGCCAGACGCTGCAGCGCGCCGCATCAGATCGGCGCGTTGTGCCTGGTTGTGGGTAACGAAGACAAATGATGCCTGGGGGTACCGACGTACAATTGTTGGCATTGCATCAACGATCAGGTCGTAACATTTGCGAATGGTCAACTGTCCAATGTACGGGATGATCGGTCGGGTCAGAGCAGGCGGTGCCGATGCCGGACCACGCATAAACTCCATATCGAGCCAGAGTGGTATGACCGGTCCTATGCGTTTGCCAAAGCCGAGTTGCGTGAGAACCCCGGCTTCGTGGCGGGAGCAAGGAATGAAGCGATCAACGTATTTCAACGGGGCGTGGATCGCAAAGTTTCGCCAGTGATCACGCAGGCGTAATGGGTCACGCGCCACCCGGCGTGCTAGGTCGAACCAGGTGAAGATCAGGCGTTCAGGGTGATGTGGATGCTCGTATGGACGCTCACGGTCCTCTACCAACCAGCGGTCGTGGTACGGTCCGAGCCACGTCCAGCAGACCGGTACACGTTCCTGTTGCAACCGGCGCACTGCACTCCATGCCAGCACATTGCGTGGATGCATCAGATGCACAATGTCTGGGCGTGGAATAGCGCGCAGCACAGCAACAAGATCGCGGTTTGGCGCAATTTGCGGGCGCACCCGTATGACCCGGATGCCGTCGATCGTCTCGGCACGCTCGACCAGGCCAAGATGCGGCGCTTCAGGTTGCCAGTAGGTCAGGGCATAGACTTCGTGCCCGGCACGCACCAGCGCCTGACCAAGTGTCCGCTCGGGCCAGTTGCGAAAATGGCGGCTGATACCGCCCAGTCCGATGATCAGAACGCGCACAGGTTTTCGCACCATTACATCTTACCGTTGCAGGCAGCCCGGTATGCTGCTTCCACCCGATCTGCTACAGCCGACCATGAGAACTGTGCTGCCCAGCCTGGTGCAGCGGCAGCCATAGCACGTCGGTGCGCCGGATCGTCGAGTAGAGCACGCACCGCTGCTGCCAGCGCCGCCGGATCGCGCGGCGGCACAAGGAGACCGGTGCGTCCTTCGTCGATCACTTCGGGGAAGCCGCCAAATTGCGATGCAACAACCGGCAGCCCGCATGCCTGCGCTTCAACCAGACTGATGCCGAACGTCTCGCTGGCAAAACTGGTGGCGAGTAGCAGATCGGCTGCGGCGTAGATCGACGGGAGACGTTCACGCGGCAGCGCCCCCAGGAAGTGTACCCGCTCCGCCAGTCCCAATCCCTGCGCCAGTTGCTCCAGGTCGGCACGGGTTTCGCCATCGCCGACGATCATCAGATGCGTCTGGGGAATTTCCTGTATGGCGCGGAGGGCAACATCCACCCCCTTCCAGGGTTGCAGTCGCCCAACCCACAGGAGGAGCGGCGCTCCATCGGCGGCACGAATGATGTCGGGATCGGGCGCTACCGGGCGGAACAGGCTTGTATCGATGCCGTTGAACACGACGGTCGGCTCGAACCCATAGCGCGCTGCCACGGTGCGGGCATTGAAACGACTGCACGATACTGCGGCATCGACATGCGGCGCGAGCAGCGTGTCGCCCGGATAGAAATCCTCGCCGTGGCATCCTAGCACCACCCGCGCTCCGCCAAAGCGTCGCGCCAGGAGCGCCGGACCCAGGTCATACGGTTTTTGAATGTGGATGATGTCATATCCGCCAGAGATCAGTTCCGGCAGCGCGACGATTGCCATGGAGAGACGTTCGAGCAGTTTGGCTTCGGCGTATGCGCGGCGGAGCAACGGGAGCGCCTGAAACCGGTAGCGATTAATGAACGGGAACATCAACACCCGAACTCCCGGCGCCGGCTCACGACGTTGCCCCACTCCGCCAATGATCGTTACCGTATGTCCTCGATGCGCTAGTTCGCGCCCAAGGTCCCACACAAAACTCTCCACGCCGCCGAACCTGGTTGTTGTCGTCAAATTGTAGAGCGCAATGCGCATAGCACTGTTATGCCATCATAGGACGTGCAGCAACCAGCGTCGCCCCGGCAGACGCATCTTCGCCAGTTGTTCGCGGTCCTGAGATTCCAGACCACCGGTTGCGCGCAGCGCTGCAATGAATACGCCTGCGCCCAGCAATGCCACGCACGCCAGCAACCCGGCCTCGCGCAGGCGCAAAAGAATACTGGCGTGCGGCGGGAGTTCTGGCAACAGTGCCGCTATGCCCGCCACCAGAAGCGCCATGACGCCGCTTGCCAACAGGACGCGCAGCGTAAATCGCCAGGGCCAACGTAACGCCAGCAACCTGTATCCGCTTGCCGTTGCCCACAACCCCGCTAGGACGCGCGCCAGTCCGAATGCGAGTGCCACGCCAGTGATGCCCAGCAGCGGCGATAGCAGGAATAGCAACGGAACAACTGAGAGTGTCAGCAGGCGCGAAATCACGATAATGCGCAATTTCTCGTACACGATCAGCGCGTTGTGTGCTGTGGTCAACATACTTTCCAGAAAGAGACACGGTACAAGCACCCATACCAGCGGCGCTGCACCAACATACTGCGGTGTCAGCACTGCCAGCACAGGGTGTGCCAGCAGCATCAATCCTACGGCGCCGGGGATGAGCAGCAGCGCCTGGAGTCGCGCCAGCGACTGATATGCTCCTGAAAGCGTTCCGCCTTCACCTGCACGCACTCTGGTGAACAGCGGCACCTGGACGCCGACCATCGGCGTGTACAGGTAGCCGAGCACCATTCCAACTACTGACGCGCCAGCCCAGAGCAGAGCGACATCGCTGATGTCGTTCGCCAGAAACACTGCAAACGACTTACTTGCCAGAAAGTCGGTCAGCGTCATGAGGAACGAAACTGCACAGTAGCGCACGAATCCGGACGGCAGCGCGCCGGCAAGTGACAGGTCGGCCATTGCCAGCCTGTTTTCCGGCCAGGAGCGGATGTCGGATTTCCATAAGCGGTACACGTTCCATCCAGCTAGCGCAACGGCGATTGCCGGAGCAACGAACATCGCAATCAGCACGCCGATGATCGCACTGCGGTCGGGGTCAGCAGTCAGCCGGCTGATGAGAATGGCTGTCGCACTCAACAACGGCGGCAACAAACCCGCTGCCAGCGCCACACTGTTCCAGGCGCGCTGCCTGAAAAAACTGTTCAGATACGCCATCAGCATGTCGTAGCAGATGCCTAGGAAGAGCATGATCAGGATGGTGAGCACGATGAGCCAGCCAGACTCATCGATGAACCGTACAAGCGTCATCTGCTCGGCAGGTGGAATACGCCCATCGGCGAGCACTTTGCCCTGCAACTCGCCGATGTAACGGTCGTAGCCGACGATCAAGCCGACGAACACGAGCATCAGAACCGTGACCTGTGCTACAAGCACGGCGAAGAGCAACCGCAACACCGCGTGTAGTCCGCCAGCGTGGTTGGTCTCAGGGATGTACTTCGGCAGCGCACGGGTTGTTCCCAGATCGATCCAGGTGCCCAGACCGCTACTGGCGCCGCTCACCAGCGCCAGTAACCCATAACTGGTCAGCGGCAACACTGTCAGTTTGAGCAACGTTGCAATGATCTCGGCGATCATGCGGAGGGGCACAAACACCGCGTTCCACACAACGGCACGCGATACCTGGCTGGCAAGCGAAGGGGCGCGGCTGGTTGTTGGTTCGGTCGCCATTTCTACTGCCTGATCAGCCCCAGTTCGAACATGCTAGCGTACCAGTCGCGTTGCAGGCGATATGCAGTGTGCTCCAGACCCAGACGGCGCAGCGCCGCTCGCGCGATGCGTCGTACCGGTTTTGGGCTGAAGAGCGTTCCACGCAGTAGTTCTTCTTCGCGGAAATCGCGCACCCTGAATCCGCAGCGCGCTGCGAGTACGGTGAATGTCCGGTACTCGAAATAGTGCATATCACTCAACCGCTGCATATCACGAAAAGCGGCGCCGCGCTTGCTCCGTCCGCGGTGCGCGATCAACCATTCGGCAAACGGGCGCGGCATCCAGTTGATCCCGCGCATATGATAGTGCGGATCGATCCAGGCTCGTCGGTTGATAACCGTTATCAGTGCGACACCGTCGGGACGCAACACCCGCGCAATCTCACGCAACACCTGTTCTGGCGATTGGACATGCTCGAGAACATCCCAGCAGACAACTGCATCGAACGTTTCTGCTGGCAGCGGCAATGACTCACCGGCAGCGTTGATCACCGGCAGGCACAGGTGGTAACGTGCCGCTCGCAGGATAATGATTCGACAGTACGCTGAATTATATTCGCTGGCAACGACCTGCGCCCCTCGCAAAGCTGCTGCAACCGCAAAACCTCCCATCCCTGCACCCAGGTCGAGCAGGCGTACACCGTTGATCGGTCCGGTCATCTGTTCCAGACGCGCAAGCCGGTCGTTCTGGTATGCTTCCTGGTTGATACGCCGCTCGCGCCAGTGCACAAAGTCACGCCGCCAGCGCATATGTTGCAGCCAGGGATCAATCGCCTGCTCGAGTTCGGTTGGTGCTGCAAATGGTTGGTTGCTCATGGTTGAGGACTCATCACGTAGTCTGCGATGCGCACGTTCAATGCTGCGATGCTCAATTCACGCCGTGACCGCGGCTCATACGCCGTCGGTGTGCGCAGGCGCGACCGGTTCTGTCCCGGCGGAACGGTCAATCCAATGCGATAGGTGCGCACCGGACGCCGCACGTCCCAACGCATGATCAGGCGCCGATCATGCCACAGCTCCACCACGCGGCTTGTCTCGTAAGACGCCACAGTCAGCGCCAGCGTTACGTGGATTGGCGTATCGTATGGATTGACCAGCCAGATCGTGTTGTCGGCGCTGCCCCAGCGACGCAGACCATTATCGTTGCATTCTACATCGTACCATCCCTTGCCCAAATAAACAAAGGGGCGGCACGACCCGGCGAATGTGGGGAGTTCGTACTGGCGGTACTGCGCATCCTCATACACCGGCATCGGCGTCTGCCCGCTCAACCTTCCGAGCGTCTCTGCTACCTGTTCCTGCTCACGCGCCGTTGTCAGGTCGGTGCGTATCACCACGTGGCGCGCCGGTGCGAAACATTGCATTGCTCTGAGTGTGGACTGATCGGTCTGTACGACATTTGGCTGCAACGCTTGCATTTGTTCCAATCGCGTGTAACAGCGGCATCTTGAAGCTATCGTACTCACGTCGCCGCGCGATAAATCCGCCGACAATCGGTTGACCGTGAACCATCTGATTCCGCAGGGTGCGGCTTGTTTCAAGCACATCGAGCGGCAGATCGGCGACGGCGCCGGGACGAGTGGCAATCTGCTCGTAGACCATCGGGCGCTCTAGTGGGAGAAGGACACGACCCGGCGGTAGCCAGAGTTCGAACCGCCCTATGATCGCTACTCCCGCGATCGGTAGCATGCGCAAGGCTTTCGGCATCCCCCGACGCAACTGCGCCAGCCCCTGCGCCGCGCTTATGCTCATCAACATCAGCACCGGCGCAACGAACAGCGCCGGCTTGCGCGCCTTCCGAACAGTGGAAGCCGATCAAGCAGCGCATATGGCATTGGGATGCCCGTATCCTTCCCTAGGATATGCAAACCGGGACCCATCGCCAGCCCCCAGAGCACGATGGCTGTGAGCGCCAGATGCCGCTCGCGCTGCCAGATGGCTCGTACACCGGGAATTGTCAGCAGAATCAGGGTCCATCCTGCAGGAACATACCAGAGACTCGGAGTGAAGTATTCGGCAATCGGGCGCATCCACTGTTCGACCCGGCTCCCCCACAGCGGGTTGTACACGTTTGGAAAGAACAACCCGAAAAGGTCGACCGATGAGTTGTGCACATATGCTTCCCAGATGGCATCACGTGCCTGGTGACCAATTGGTAACGCGTCACGCTGAATCAGCATTCCGCCAAGAAATGGCGCCAGCAGGATTAGTGTTCCAATCGCAAACAGCGCGTAACGGCGGACGAGAATCAGGCGCTCACGAACGATTGACAACCGGGTTGCCATCCATACAACTGTGAGCGCGCCGTAGATCGATGCCCAGTGCCAGTCAGAGAGCACGACCAGCGCGGCGATTGCCGCAGCGCATACGATGCGCCAGTGCTCTCGATCGCGATCCAAGAGTGCCAGAGCGTAGATAGAGAACGGGATCCAGTGCAGGCTGAACAGGTTAAGGTGGCTATTCTGCAACTGTGCAATATGGAACGGACCCAGCGTGATCAGTATGCCACAGACCAGCGCCTCCCAGAACCCACGCCCATAGTGATGGGTGAGCAGAAAGACACCAAACTCGGTCAATGCAAAACCCAACAGGACCGCTGTGTTGAACGCCGCAACCGGACCGGCCAGCAGATAGACCGGCAGCGTCAGTAGCGCGTTTGGTGCACTGAGTGTTTGCACATAGAGTTGCACGCCGTCCGGGTAAAAGAGCAGGTCGGTCCAGAATGGATTGATCCCTTTTAGGATTGCTTCACTGACCCACCAGATATGCCATCGATGCAATCCGAATTCTTCGCTGCCGACAAAGCCGAATCGCCCCGGAGCGCCGTCAATTCCATCAAACAGCAACTCATTGAAGTACAACGCCAGGATCCAGATGACAATTAACGCGAGAAGCGCGTAGCTTCCGAGTGCTGCGAGGTTAAGAAGCAGTGTGTGTTTCCACGTCCCCTGTATGCGGAGCCGGTCCGACACGGAATAAACTTTTACCTTGATCACGATAGTCTCTCGATCCTGCGAATTTTCGTGTCATACCACGCGCTTTATATACTCACGGTGTGACCTGTACGTCAGTAATGGCCACTCCGCCGTGCCACGGCGCCGTCTCCAGGTCGAGCAATCCTGTCGAGCTCGTGAACCGTACTGTCAGTTCGGGGATGTGTTCACACTCGCGTATACCTGACAGCGAAATATGCACCTCCTGCGGTACTCCGCTCAGCACAATCCGCTCGTCGATATTCCAGCCATCAAGTGAGATGTTCACCGTGCGTCCTGTTGGTCCATTCATGCGTACAATGAGTGTACCACATCCACCCTGTACACGTACCCTTCCCTGCCCCAATGTCCAGCGCCCAACCGGAAGATCGGGAGTGGCAGGCATGAACCCGGCATAGAACCCGAGCCCGGCGGGGTCACCGGGAATGACACGCGATGGAGCGTTCTTGTGCTGTGCATTCCATGCCCATTCGAGCAGATCATTACCAGAGCGCCAGTAGTCGTCGATGGCGCGGAGCGCTGCCGCTGCTTCCGCCGGATTGTCGAGCGACGCAGCAGTGAGCACGCGCATTGCCTGCGCATACAGGCTGCGATGTTCCATCGCTGCTGCCTGACGGTAAAGTTCCAGTGCACGCTCTGTGTTACCCTGTGCCAGGTAGAGATCGGCAAGGTCGATCACGCGTAACGGGTTGTCAGGAGCGATAAGATATGCCCCCGTCAACAACTGTTCGGCGTGATGCGTATCCCCCGCTTTGAGCGCCGTGCGCCCGGCAACAGTGTACGGGAGACTTTCGATCCATGGGATATAGCGAGTGCTGAATACCAGGGCGAGAAAGCAGATTGCTCCAATCGACCCAGCGTAACAACGCCGGTCGCGCGCCAGGCGATGAACGTGCTGCCATGTTGTCGTCAGCCGAACAAGAGCATACGCTGCGAATGGCAGCACTGCCACAACAACTGGCAAGCGCAATCGGGGATGTCCAATCGTCAGCGCCGCCAGCAGCGTCGCCAGCCCGACCCACAACAACGTTGGTACGGCGCGAGCAGGTTGCGGCATAAAGCAGAACCCGCCAATTGCCAGCAACATCAGTGCAATATACTGCGCATCCGCCAGTGCTGTCAGTTCCAGCCGGTATTCACCCGCATTCTGCACGATTGGCGTGCCGCGTGAGTCGATGGAAATAACATCACCGACCGCATAACTGCGCATTTGAAGTGCGTAGAGCGATGCGATTTTGAAGCGCATACGGGTGAGAAATCGCACCGGATTCTCACGAATGATATCCCATGCCATGCGCAGGGCAAGCGCCTGTCGGTCGGCAAGGTTCGGAGTCGCCGCCAGACGCGCTTCGCCCGCTGCCTGTTCGGTATCGTTGCGCACGGTGCCGTACCACATACTGATGCCGCCATTCGTATCGCTCACGATCAGACGGTCATGCACCAGGTAGTTTCGCCCTGCCCACGGTCCGATGACCAGCAGTGCGCCCAGCAGTAAGAGGATTGCCGGATAATACCGACGCCTTCCCGCATACTCGGCGCGCCAGGCACGCCACACCATCCACGCCGCCACCAGCGGAATCAGGTACACGCCAACCGCCCGCGTCAGCGCCGCAAGCGCCAGCATCACACCAGCGCCGAACGCTGCTCGCTTGCTTTTGCGTTCAATCGCACGATCAAGCACCGTCAGACCGGCAACCAGAAGGGTTATGAACAGCGCCTCGGCGTAGAGCGAACTGGCATACGATGCCAGCGGAACGAAGATCGCCGCCAGCAACGCCGTTACCAGACCGGTGATTCGCCCGAAGAGGTGGGCGCCGAATGCGTAGAACGCCAGCACCCCAACACTCAGGATACACGCCTGGAGCAGCAACGCACCGGCGACATGCATGCCAGCAACCGGCAACAGGAGCGCCAGAAATGCCGGATAGACTGGCGGACGCAGCCACTTGCCGGTATCGTGGTAACCGCCGTGCAGAATATGGATGGCTGCGCGATAATACTCTTCCGGATCGCCAGGCGGCACCGCGCCAGAGCGCGCCTGAATCCACCAGAACCACAGGCGCATTGCCAGCGCCAGCACAATCACGGCTATCAGTGCAATCCGGTTGGCGACCGGCAGAGCGTCCGCATTCCGCTTCGTCTGATGATCGAGCATCGTAACTTTAGGGACTGTTCGGCGTCTGACGCAGCACCAGCAGATCCTGTTCCGCGGCAATCACCTGCCAGCGCCCCGACTCACGCAGCTGCTGAACAAAATCGCGGTGACGATCGGTACGCAATGCTGCGGCACGTGTATCGATAAAAAGGTACTCGGCGCGCTCGATCGGTGGGAACGACTCGTCGGGCGGGATGTAATAGATGAAGCGGCGCGGCATCATCCGCGGCGCGAGAAATGAAGTGACTCCCAGCGATGCGTCGGGCGGGATCAATGCTGCCAGGCGCTCCATCGCTGCCAGTCGTTCGGGTGTCTCGCGGTAAAGTACCGTCGTTGCCACCGGATTACGGTACGCCAGGTTGGTTGCTGCTGCAATGCCAATTGCACCGATCATCAGCGCATATGCCACGCGTGATGCGTCATTGGTGCGCTGAACCCCGCCGGCGCTGCTTTGTTCGGTTGCTGCGCTTCTCGCCTGCCACCATCGCCACAACCGCGCGGCGCCGATAATGGCGGCAAGGATCAGACCGGGAATGACGAGCGCCTGATACTGTTCACGCACGGTGATCTGAAACGGACGCAGCGAGAGCAGGTTCATCGCCAGCGGCGGCGCCGCCAGCAGCGCGACATCGGGCGCGAACAATGGCAACAATGCCAGCGGCAGCAGCATGAGGAACAGATATTCTACCTTGTCCGGCGTTAGCATCAGGCGCAATACATCAACAGGACGGCTGACAATCGTCCAGAGAATAGCGCCGGCGCTATCGCCGAGATGCGAATAGTAGGCGAGTTGTGGGCTTTTACCGGGCCAGATTTCGGTGTAATCTCCTTCCGTTACTGCGCCGGTCTCCCCTTCACGCACCTGATAGTCTGGGCGATAGAATGACGGCACAATGACACTGGTTGACAGGTAGAACCACGCCAGCCCGATCAAGACCGGTGGCAGCGCCCAGCGCCACCCGACACGCCACAATGCTGCCAGGAAACCAATCATGGTCACCACCAGCGACACATCGGTACGGGTTGTCAGCGCGAGGGCCAGCAATCCCATGTATGCGCCCCAGTCACGCGCGTGCGCCCGTCCATTCGCAGCGTGTTGCAGAAAAAAGAACGCACCCAGCAGCGCTGGAATTGCCAGCGTGCGCGGTTGCCACGGAGCGCTCATCGTTACGAACCAGAGCGATGGATAGAGCAGATACACACCCGCCCATCCCAGACCGGCAAGCCGAGAACCGCCAAAGCGATCACGCGCAATCCCGTACACCGGCAGCGCACCGAGCGCCATAAAGAGCGCCTGAAAAAAATTGAGCGTCAATGCCGAGGGAAACAGCGCATAGAACGGAACGATCAGCAGGATCGCCGGGATGAAATCCATTCCCCACAGATGATCGGTGTGGCGGTAGTGTGAGATTTCAAGAAATCGTCCCTGTGTCGTATTCCAGATTGACTGCTGATAATCGATCTGATCGTACCCCTGCGCCCAATGGAGATACTTGAACGTCAGCCCAAAGAACAGCACCGCAGTGTACAACGTCACCATCGCCATTAGCGCCAGACCTGCGCGCTGCTCGATCACTGCAGCGCTTGTGCGCATAGGGTTGCGCGATACAACAGCCTGTGTCATAGCTTATCAGTTACACCACCGGCGACCGCAGAATGCGGATCACCCAGAGATCGAGCGCTGTCGCCAGCGTAAAGAGGTAAATCATTGCAACCAGCGTCTTCCCCCACCACCCGCGTCGCCAGAAGCGCTCGGCGTAGACCGCCCAGCAGAGACAAATGGCGGGCACAATGTAGAACAACTGCTTGTCGACCATCGATATCCGATATCCTGCCAGCATGAACAGGGTTCCGACCGAAAACCAGGCTGCCAGCATCACCCACAGCAACGGACGCTTTCGCAACGCAACAAAGCCCGGAACAACGAACATGAGCGGAATGAGCAAACCGTAGTACAAAAAGCCGTCCGGTCGCATATCGTACCGCAGGTGCCGCCAGAAAGAGAACAGGTAGTCACTGAACGGTGGACGCGCTACACCAACGCTTTCCGGTCCACTCGTTGCCAGACTCAGCATATACGGTATAGTTCGCTCGACAATCGGTGGAATATACTGCCCGTAGTAGATCAGCGTTGCTGCCGCTAGCGCGATCACCAGCGAGAATGCGACCGGACGCAACGGCTTGCGGTCGATCCCCACCGGTGCGATGAGCGCGATCCCGATGAAGCAGACGATGAACACAACGTGGAAGACCGCCATCACGGTGTAGAACAGGAGAGTGATCACGGTCAGTACGGTGAGCAGGACAAACGGACCCCCTTCATGGAGCCGCGGATAGAGTGCGACCATGACCGTCGAGGTGACCAGCGTCCACCACATGCCGGAAGTTGTTGGAATATTCCCCCACGAATGCAGCAGGAAGGTAACCGGTGTAACAGCATAGATCAACGCTGCGAAGATCGTTGCGCGATGGCTCAACCCCGCCTTACGCGCTAGAAGGGCGATCAGAAAGACGCGACTGTTGTCGAGCAGGGCGCTGAACAGGTTCGCGCTGGTTTCGAGCGACCATGGGAAGAGTGCAAAAATAGTCGAAAAGAGGTGAAAAAATGGTGAATAGGGAATGACAGGTCGATTCGGACCCCATTCATTGATCGGCATCACCGACTCTGAGAATGCACCGGGAAGATACATCTCTGCCCAGTGTCCATCGAGGATCCAGCGCACGCGATCCATGTGCCAGCCAACATCGATGGCGCGCATATACGGGAAGAGTAAACCACCGCCTTTCAGCCAGAGACCGACGAGAAAGATAACCAACAGCACATACCGCGTGGCTGGCTCAAGGGGGATATCGAGTTTACGAAAGATCCACGCTACGCCGCGATCCGTCACCGGCGTCAGCGCAAGAGTGAAGAGCACCAACCATGCCAGCGGCTCAAGGAACAGTCCGGTCGGGTAGCGGTACACCATCAGCGCCCATGCACCGATCAACGCCACTATGATGCCTGCGCCGCACGCAATCCATGCCGGAACCCGCACTGCGCGGAGAGTGCCGTACATGCCGACGACAATCGTCATTGCCGGTAGCACAGCGCTCCATGGCGGCAGTGTTGCAGCGGGTGCGCGAGTGAGCGGCGTCACCGTTACACGCTCCAGCGACACCCCCAGCGGGCGTGGATCGCGGTACGGATTCGCTGTGATTTCCAGATTCAGATCGCCGTTCCTGAGGGTACGCGCTGGCGCCATCAGCAGATAACGGCGCATGCCCGGCGTTTCGGGCAGAGCAGCAATCAGGTCTCCATTGGCGAAGACGCGCGCATTGACTGCGCTGCCATCCGGATGCGCCACCAGCGCCCGCAGTTCCACACGCCAGTCGCTGTGTCCCAGTGCAGGGAACGTAATCGTCGAACGTTCACTCGTCCAGCGATAGGTCAACGCTCTGGCAATCTCGGCGTCGATCAGGCGCATGGGTGGCATATCGAGCGTGTGGTCCGGGATCGCCTCGATGCGCAATCGCACGCCGCCGGATAGATCCAGGTCATCGGGCAGGAGCAGCGGAAAGCGACGGGCGCCGCCACGATCATCGAGCGTGTCGATTCGCCGGTCATTGGCGTAGACTGCAATCAGACGACGTGGATGAACCGCATCGGGCTGCCAGTCATCCAGCGTCAGCGTCACCATGCGTGCATCCTCACGCAGCGGCGTTGCAACCACAACCTCATTCGAACCGGGGAGCGCGGCAACCTGCATGAGAGTTGTCTGTGCAGTAAACTCGCGCCCATGCAGACCACGAAGGTAAGGGTAATCGAGACGGGCGCCAATGTCGAGTGTTACCAGCGGTTGCGTGGCATAAGCAAACATCAGCGCAATCAGGGCGCTAAGCGCGGTCATGACCAGCGGCAACCCTGGTTGCCAGCGACGCAGGTTGATCAGCGCACTCGACCAGGCGACCGGAGCGCGAGTTGCTTTCGGAGCAGCCAAACCTGACGACCTCGTGCCAGTGAAATAATCCCGCGCATTATAGCACAAGCAGAATCGGGGTATACTTTGACATATCCGGTTCCCGGTTCTCAGTTCTCGGTTCTCACATGCATCTTGTCTGGCACTCCTCATTCGCATCATTCACCGGCTACAGCGGTTCCTCGCTTGCGTTTGTCCTGGGTCTTGATGCGCGCGGTGTCACGGTTCGTCCGCTCTACCTGTACGGTGCTGATCGTGATGAGCATATTATGATGGGTGGCGTTCATCCGCGCATTGCCGGGTTGCAACGCGCTCCGGTGCGTCTCGATGTGCCGCAGGTTGTGTACGCTCCAGGGGATCGATTCGCGAAGAACAGCGGACGCTACCGCATCGGTTTTACCATGCTCGAGTTTGATCGCCTGCCGCAGGAATGGGTTCAGCAAGCCAATCAGATGGATGAAGTCTGGACGCCAACCGAGTGGGGGGCGTATGTGTTTGCTGCCAGCGGCGTGAACCGTCCCATCCACGTGGTTCCTCTCGGCGTCGATCCAGCGTGTTTTGTGCCGGGTCCTCCCCGTACCCATGTGACCGACCGTGTCGTCTTTTTGTCAGTGTTCGAGTGGAGCCGCCGCAAAGGATGGGATGTGTTGCTCCGCGCCTACTGCGCTGCCTTTCGCCCTGATGAGCCGGTGGTGCTGGTACTGAAGATCGACTGTCGCGCTCCTGATGAGAACCCGGTGCGCGAGATCGCAGCGCTGTTGCCGTCGCCTTCACCGCCGGTGACACTGCTCTACAATCGCGCGCTGAATGCACAGCGTATGGCTGAACTCTATCGCAGTGCCGACTGCTTCGTGTTGCCCACACGTGGTGAAGGATGGGGGATGCCGATTCTCGAAGCGATGGCGTGTGGCATTCCTGCAATCGCAACTGCCTGGAGTGGACCGACGGCGTTTTTGAACCACGAGAACGGATACCCGCTACCGATCCGTGGACTGGTCGCCGCAGATGCGGGTGGGTTCTATGGTCGCGGCGCGCAGTGGGCGGAACCCGACATTGATGCGCTCGTTGATCTGTTGCGCCATGTTGCGCGTCATCCCGAAGAACGTCGTATTAAGGGTCAGCGTGCAGCCACCGATGCAGCGCGATGGTCGTGGGAGCGGGCGGTCGATATTGTGTATGCACAATTGAGTCGCTCCAAACTCTGGTGATGTTTGATCAGGATTTTATGGTATATTTGTAAAAGTGTAATATAACAGGCGGTAACCTCGACTTCTCCAGATGTAGCCCATCGCTATGCTGTGACGCCAATCGGCGCACTTTGGGAGATCGGCGATCCACGACGATCGTTTACGATCGTTTATACTCTACTCCTCTCTGGCAGGAGTTATAGTGTTTATGGGCGTAACCCTATTTGTTTTGGGCTTACTGATCAGTGGCAGCGCAGCGATTGTTCTCGCGCTCGTTATCTTGCAGCATCGTGAAGTTAGCGGGAGCATTCCCTTCGCACTTACCATGATTGCCAGCACTATCTGGGCGTGGGGCTATGCCACGCAGATCACCGCGGTCTCTCCCGATGTGGCTCTGCTTGCCGTGCGACTCAGGTATATTGGTCTCCTTGCCGTGCCCACATGCTGGCTCTGGTTTGCACTGATCACCACCGAAACCATTGCACGCCTGACGAAGAAACAGGCGACGCTGCTGGCATTCTTTCCGGTGTTGACCTTCGTGGTGAACATCACCAATGACTGGCACTATCTCTTCTACCGGCGTATCAATGTGATGCCGCCTGGTTCGCCGCTTGCCGTAACCTTTGAATACGGTCCCTGGTACTGGCTCAATGTGGGCTATTCATACCTGGTAGTGCTGATCGGACTCTGGATGCTGGTTCGGTTCTGGGGTCAGACGCTCCGTCTCCACCGGATGCCGATTGCCATAGTAGTTGGTGGTTTGCTTTCGATGACCGCCATCGGGCTGACCTTCTACATCAGTCACCAGTTTGTCAGCATCTTCGATATCACGCCGCTGTTGTTGCCGGTACATGGCATCCTGCTCTACCTGGTGTTATTCCGTCCCAGATTGTTTGATGTCCGCCCGATCGCGTATGTACATCTGTTTGAACAACTGAGCGATGGAGTTCTCGTCTTCAACATGCACGGGAAAGCAATCGACTGCAATCCGGCGGCATACCGTCTGCTCGATCTTGCGAATCCTGTCGGACGACCGGTTCGGCTTGTTCTGCAGCATATTCCCCAACTAGTGCAACTCGTTTCGCATGTTCCGGTCGAAGAGCCGTGTCGCGTAGAGTATAACGAACGAGTACTCGATGTACGCTCGACCATCCTGCGCGACCGCCGTGGACGGCAGAGTGGATATATGCTGGTCGTGCGTGATGTGTCGGAGCAATGGCAAACGCAACGAGCACTTGCTGAAAGTGAAGCCGTGCTGCGCGAAGAACGCCGCCTGTTCATCGGCGGACCGACAGTGGTCTTTCGCTGGGAAGCCCGGCGCGGCTGGCCCGTCTCATACGTCTCCCCCAACATTCAGGAGCAGTTTGGTTATGCGCCGGAAGATTTCACCACCCACAGGCTGAGCTATTCTGCGTTGATCCATCCAGAGGATTTTGGTCGAGTCTGGCGCGAAATCGTCGATCATCTGCATTGCCGGACGCCCTGGTTTCGCCAGGAGTACCGCCTGATGCGTGCCGATGGCGAGTATCGCTGGATCGATGATTATACGTCGGTTGTGTACGATGAACACGGAAAGCCGGTCGCTTTCCTAGGTTACATCCTCGATGTCACCAATCAGAAGCGCGCCGAAGCCGAGCGCCTGGAGATGGAGCGTCAGTTTCAGCACACACAGAAACTGGAAAGTCTCGGAGTGCTGGCAAGCGGCGTGGCCCACGATTTTAACAACCTGTTGATGGCTATTCTCGGCAACCTCGACCTCGCGATCCTGACCCTTTCCCGCAGCGACCCTGCTGCCCAACCGGTTCGCAATGCGATGCTGGCAACTCGCTACGCAGCCGGATTGACGCGCCAGTTGCTGGCGTATGCCGGCAAGGGAAATTACCAGATCTCTGATGTCAATCTGACCGAGATAGTGCAGGGTATGGCAGCAATGCTGCGGGTCTCGGTCGGTAAACAGGCGAGCCTCGACCTTCGTCTCGCTCCCGATCTACCGGTCTTTCAGGCAGATCCGTCGCACATCCAGCAGATTGTGCTCAACCTCATCCTCAACGCCGCGGAATCGCTTCCTTATGGCAAAGGCTCGATCACGGTGCGTACCGATGTCTGCGATTGTGATGAGGCTTTGATGAAACGCAATCGTATCAACAACCACGCGCCGCCGGGGTGCTATCTGCTGCTGGAAGTCGCCGATACCGGATGCGGTATGGACGAACGTACCCAGCAGCGCATGTTCGATCCCTTTTTCACGACCAAGGCAGTCGGGCGAGGTTTGGGAATGTCGGCGATCCTGGGTATCGTCCGGCGCCATAATGGTGCGATCATCGTCGATAGCACTCCTGGCCGTGGCACAACGATCTCCGTACTCTTCCCGCCCTTGCGTATTGAGTGCGACAGCAGCACCGATCGTCATCAGGAACCATCGCTGCCTGTCCCGTCGGTGACCGTGCTGGTCGTCGATGACGAAGCCGACGTGCGCGATGTCACTGCACGCCTGCTTACCCATCTCGGCTTTCGTGTCGTTGTGGTTGCAGACGGCACTTCCGCGCTTCGGGTGTTGCAGGAACAGACTTCAGAGATTGCATGTGTGTTGCTCGATGCAAACCTGGCAGGTATGGATGCGCCGACGACCCTGCGTGAACTACGCGCGCTCGCTCCCCACATCCCTGTGGTCGTGTCGAGCGGGTACAGCCAGCAGGAGGTGTTGCAACGCTTTGCGGGCCAGACGATTGAAGGGTTTATGCAAAAGCCGTATCAGATGACCGAGTTATACGGCGTTCTTCAGCACGCATTACAGCAGTTCCTAGCGGTCACCGTTGTCGATCAGCCTTCAGACGCTGATGCAGCCCCTGCAGAGCAAGGAACGCCGGACGCGGACTCCAGTCCGGATTGAGGATGCTGAACGACGCCTGCTCGTGCTGTGGATTTCCCTGCGCCCCCCAGAGAACCGCAAAGTTCATGTTCCACAAAAACATTGCGCCAACCCATCGACGCCCCCGTTCGTCACGGTACTGTTCATACACCCGCGTGATGGCGCGGACGATATAGTCTGCCTGATCCTCGAATGTCAACAGGTTGCCGAACTCGAAACCCGGCGTACTGTTAGGCGTCGCCCATCCATACTCGGTGATCCAGATCTGCCGATCACCGAGACCGTGCGCGATCATCAGGGCGCGCACATTCTCGACGTGGCGAAAGTAGTGGGTCGGGTGATCGTTCCATCCCGGACGGTTGCCGGGAACATCGGGGTAGAGCCAGTCGGGTGCATTTGCCGCGCCACCTGGATGCACTGCCTGCGCATCGAAATAGTTGCGGATCATGCCGTCTTTGTAGGTGTACATCGCGCGTAGGTAATCGATGTCGGGAACGGCGCGATTTGGATCGAACACGCCGGTGGAGGCAGGCGCCGCCGCCAGGACATAGATATTGGGATTGATCGCCTTGATACGCCGATAGCATTCTGCCAGCAGTTCGACGTATCGCCCCGGGTCTTCGGGACTCACCCGACCACCATTTTCGACCGCCAGGTTCGGTTCGTTCCAGATCTCAATTGCAGCGATCCGATCACCGTAGCGTTCGACCATGGCTGCCACAAAATTGCCCATCACAACCGGATCATACGGTTTACCGCCATTCCCCGGCGCATAAAATGGCGGCGACTGAACGATGTTGATCAGCAGCTGGATATCGCTGGCTGCCACGTCGGCAACGATATGGTCGAGTTCATCCCAGTAGTAGACGCCTGGCGCCGCTTCGATATCCTTCCAGTGCACTTGCTGGCGCACCCAGTCGAAACCGGCGATGTTCGTCAGCATCAATACCCGACTGCGATCAGTATAGTACAGGTGCGCCACCACGCCGAATTGCAGCGCAGATGTGCGCAAAACGCGCGCTTCCTGCAGTGTCGGTTCAGGCGTATCCGTAGAGATGGGCAATGCCTGTGTTGCGTCGTTCGGTGGTCGAGTCGTGGTTGTCGGACGCACCTCACCCAACCCTGGTTGGGTCAACGGATTGGTCATCAATGATCCGCAGGCGACAAGCCACCCGAACACCAGCAGCAAACAGATTAAGCGAGTGTGAGTATGGTGCATCGAATATTCCTGGTGCGTGCCCGCTACACACGTAACGCGGCTCTCAGACTGCAATTATGATCGTGCCTCTCTGCTGGAAGGATGCTTCTCGCAGCGAGTAAGGCGCATGCTGGGGTGTCATTCCCCGTGCCACGACCAGCGTCCACCCAGCGCGAGAACGCCGAGTCGCTCGTTTCCACCCTCGTTATGTACGACGAAACGATAGAGACGGTCGTGGTGATCGTAGGGATGCAGCATTGTTTCGTCGTACACCGCTGCGCTGAGGAGGTACCGCCCCGTCAGTAGCGGCAGTGCCGTCACATGCATATCAACCACGCCCTCGCCGTGCACCGCTGGAATGTCGAGCCCGGCAAACAGTGTATTCGGTCCGGTCAGAAGCGTACCATTTTCGTGATGGATCGCCAGCCCGAACACCGGTCGTGGCACGGTTTGATGGGCACGATACCGGATTCGGAACGTCACCGGCGTACCGGTGCGGGCAGTCGCGTGTGCAGCGCCATTCGCATCGATCAGTTCCACGCCGACGATTTCGACCTCGCGCGACCCGAAGCGGCGTGTCGGGTCAATGCTCAGCATATCCATCTGCGCCAGCGATTCGTGTTCACGCCGGTTCACATCGGCAAGATAGGCGTCGATCACCTCTCCGGTGGCGCCGATGGCGCGCACGACGCCACGGTCGAGCCATACCGCGCGGTCGCACAGGGTGCGCACCGTGTCGAGCGCGTGCGAAACGAAAATGATCGTTTTCCCGGCGTGACGAAATGTCAGGATGCGATCCATGCATTTGCGCTGAAACGCTTCATCACCGACTGCCAGTACTTCATCCGTGATCAGGATGTCAGGGTCGACTGCCGTTGCCACAGCAAACGCCAGGCGTGTGTACATACCAGAGGAATAATGCTTGACCGGCAGATCGAGAAAATCTTCCATCTCGGCGAAGGCGACAATCGCATCCAGCCGTGCGGTCATCTCGCGTCGGCTGAGTCCCATCAGCGAACCATAGAGGAACACATTGTCCCGTCCGCTCAATTCAGGGTGGAAACCGCTGCCAAGTTCGAGCAGGGCTGCAACTCGGCCTCGTAACCGCACTCGCCCTGACGTTGGCTCGAGGATGCGCGTCATCAATTTAAGCGCTGTGCTCTTCCCG
Source organism: Roseiflexus sp. (assembly GCA_034432635.1). Taxonomy (GTDB): domain Bacteria; phylum Chloroflexota; class Chloroflexia; order Chloroflexales; family Roseiflexaceae; genus Roseiflexus. The sequence continues at coordinate 114,037 of DAOUBK010000015.1, read as the reverse complement.
GCGCCGTTGTGCCCGATCAGTCCAAAACTTTCGCCGCGCGCCACGCTAAAACTAACCTTGTGCAATGCCCAGAACTCATCCTGGAGTGTGCGTGGACGAAAGACCCCGAAGAGACGCTCGCGGATAGTGGTATGGCGCTCGTGCTGGAGCAGAAAACGTTTCGAGACATTGTCGAACTCGATCACCGCGCTCACCCGCTTCCTCCGTCGTTGCCGAAAACCGCATCCATTCACCCCTAGCCGGAGCGCGTATAGTACCGCCAACATCACTGCGTGTCAACCAGAGTTGACATACTTCTGCGCTTTGTGATACATTCAGAGCCGTGTCAGGCTATCAGAGTTGTGCAATGAACCGTCATCGTCGGTCCGATAGTGATCCTTCGGTGCATGCGGATGTTGAAGCCCTTTTCTCCAAGCACGGGCAGACTGTTGCCGCGCTGGCGCGTTCGATACTCGAACGAGTTCCGGGGGATCGGATTACGCGCGTTCACGAGTATGCTGCACGCCTGGACGCCAGCGCCGGCACGGTTCAGGCAGGGCTGAACTACCTGACATCGGTCGGTGCGGTTCGCCTCGAAGCGCGTGGTCGGCTCGGCACATATGTCGTTGATCTCGAGTACCCGTTGCTCTGGTCATTGGCAATGCGTCGTCCTCTGGTGGGTGCGTTGCCGTTGATCTACTCGCGCCGCCTGGCCGGGCTGGCAACCGGGCTGCGTACTCAGTTCGACCGCCTGCCGATCGACCTGGAACTACGCTTCATCCGTGGTTCGAGGCAACGGGTGCAGATGGTAACGACGCAGCAGTGCGATTGGGCGCTCCTCTCACGCTACGCGGCGCTGCTCAGCCCTGAAGTCGATATCGTTGCCGAACTGGGCGATGAAACCTATATGGCACACCACGTCCTGTTGCTGCACAATGCCTCGGCGTCCGGCATTCACGCTGGCATGCGGATCGGCATCGATCCCTCGTCAAGCGATCATGCCTTCATTGTGCGTGCCATTTGTCGCGGGCAGAGCGTCGAGTTTGTCGAGATCGACTACGCAAAAGGATTACATCTGGTGCTGAATGGCGTTATCGATGGAACAGTCTGGAGTTGTGAGGATGTGCCAGATACGGTTCGTGACCTGACGGTCATCCCTCTGAGTATGAACGAGTATCCGGAACTCGCTGCGCTCGGTGTAGCCACGCTGGTTGTCGATAAAGGCAATCGCGCTGTTGCTTCGGTGCTTCGCGCTGCGATTAATGAAATGGAACTGGGTGCGATTCAGCAGGAGGTGCTGGACGGGCAGCGTCCGCCTGCATACTGAACGCGAGGAGTTATGACAGACCTGGCGCTTGACAGGGTTGCGGAAGCGTGGGTAGCGGCGCAGCGTTCTCGCCGCAAGCCGCTGGCGCCATCCACCATTGCGACCTACTGTGATGCATGGCGCTCATTTGCGCTATGGGCGTGGCGTGAAGGACGGCGCACTGTCGCCGATATGCGTGCAACCGATCTGGGCGCCTGGATCGAATCGCTGTCCGATCTGGCAGACGGAACAGTGCTGACCTATGGTCATGGGGTGCTGGCTATCTGTAAATTCCTTGCCGATCGCGGGTACCTGCGCTGTGATCTGGCGCTGGTTCGTCTGCACCTGCGTGACGCCCTTCCCCGCGCCTATGCCAGTCGTGCGCCCGATGTCCCCGATCTGCGTAAACTGGTCTCATTCTACGATGGTGAGCTATCGCCGCGGGAGTCGGGGCGCCGTGGCGAACGCGATCGTCTCAACAGGCTGCGCAATGCTGCGCTCCTGCACACCCTCTTTTCCACCGGGGCGCGCATTTCCGAAGTATTGGGGCTGAATGTGGATGATGTTCTTGCCGACGATGGTAGTATCGTCTCTCGCGCATTCGTGGTCGGAAAAGGGCAACGACGACGTGCGGTCTTTCTGCGCGAGCATGCACAGCGTGCAATTGCGCGCTACCTGGCCGTGAGGCGGGCCGTCTTTCCCCATGCTGAGGCGCTCTTCATTTCGCACGGACCGCGTGGCGCCGGCGGGCGCCTGGGGCGCATTGCCGCCTGGAGTATTGCGACCGATGCAGCTAGCGCTATTGCCGATCAGGCCGAGCAGGAAGGGCGCATCCGCGAAGCGCGTGCGCTGCGTACCGTTACACCCCATACGTTTCGGCACTTTGTTGCGACCTGGCTCCTCAACGAAGGTGCGCAACTCTCCGAAGTCTCAGCGATCCTGGGGCATGCCAACACCCGGATCACCGAGCAGTACTACGCGCGTCATACTGATGAACGATTACAGGAACTGCATGATCAGTTCGCTCCGGATCCAGAGTCGTTATAATTTTACCTGCCCTTAATACGATCTTGACACTTGGACGCTACGCTTGCGAAGTGTCTATGGTATACTCAGGAGAAATCACCCGCTCACCCGAAATCTAAGGAGAGTTTCTCGTATGCGCATTCTCGTCCTTGGTGGCGACGGCTACCTCGGCTGGCCCACCGCATTGCACCTCTCACAGCGTGGTCACGAGGTCGCCGTGCTCGACAACTTCTCGCGGCGTCTCTGGGATCATGAACTCGGCGCCGAAAGCCTGACGCCGATTGAAACGCTCCAGCAACGTATCGCTGTCTGGCGTCAGATGACGGGCAATATCATCACACCGTTCATCGGCGATCTGTGTGACTATACCTTCCTGGAGCCGGTCATCCGCGATTTTCAGCCGGAGGCGATTGTCCATTTCGGTGAGCAACGGAGCGCTCCCTATTCGATGATCGATCGTCAGCACGCGGTGTTCACCCATGTCAACAATGTCGTCGGTACGCTGAATGTCCTCTATGCGATTGCCGATCATGCGCCGGATTGTCACCTGGTCAAGCTCGGCACCATGGGTGAGTATGGTACCCCGAACATCGATATCGAAGAGGGGTACATCACCATTACGCATAAAGGACGTACCGATACGCTCCCGTATCCGAAACAACCCGGCAGTTGGTACCATGCCACAAAAGTGCATGACAGCACCAACATTCTCCTTGCCTGCCGTATCTGGGGATTGCGCGCGACCGACCTGAATCAGGGGGTGGTCTATGGCGTCGAGACCCCGGAAACAACTCTCGATCCGCGCCTGGCGACGCGCTTCGACTACGACGGGGTTTTTGGTACGGCGCTCAACCGATTCCTGGTGCAGGCAGTCGTCGGGCTGCCGCTGACAGTGTATGGCAAGGGTGGGCAGACGCGCGGCTTCCTCGATATTCGCGATACGCTGGCCTGCGTCGAACTTGCAATTCTCAATCCGGCGGCGCGCGGCGAATTTCGTGTGTTCAACCAGTTCACCGAGCAGTTCAATGTCGCTGGCCTCGCCGAAGCGGTGCGCGAAGCCGCGCGTGAGTTCGGTTTAGACGTGACGATCAATCACCTGCCGAACCCGCGCGTCGAGAAGGAAGAGCACTACTACAACGCTACCAATACGCGCCTGCTCGATCTCGGGCTGAAGCCGCACTATCTGAGCGAGACGCTGCTCGAATCGGTGATGCGCGTGGTGATGCTGCACCGCGATCGGGTGCGACCTGAGTTGATCATGCCGGCGGTCAACTGGCGCCGCACACATAATCCTATCATTCCAGCTGAGGAAGCGGTGACCGGGCAGGTGTCAGTTACCCAACCATGAAGGGTCTCACCAGAACCCGTTATGCACGTTCCTTCCTGATGGAAGCGCATGGGCTGATCACGGTCACACCGCACCGTGCGTCTCAGGCACGCGAGCGCCTGTCCCTAGCATCCACTATGGTGCGCTGTTCTGCCGCGAATCGTGGCGCCAGTGAATGTTGGGGAAACGAAGAGGGGCGACGCATGCGTCGCCCCTGCCGATACGCACCAGGACAAACCTAAACATGCGTGGTACGCCCGACGCCGCCAGGCGCTCCAGAAGGTCGAGACGACATCGGCAAAGCGCCGCCTGAAACGCCTCAGCAGCAGGCAACGCCGCTTTCAAGCTCATATCAACCATACCGTTGCGAAGCAGCCGGTACAGAAAGCCAAACGCACGCGGCGCGCGCTGGCGCTGGAAGACCTGACCGGCACATCCGCCAGCGCGCGGTGGGTAACTGGCCGCTCAACCTCTTCCCGTCACATATGCCCGCACCTCGGAAGCCGGAATGCGCACCTGTTGCATGGTATCACGGTCGCGCACGGTAACGGTGCCATCTTCGAGCGACTGGAAATCGACCGTCACACAGTATGGTGTACCGATTTCGTCCTGGCGGCGGTAGAGTTTGCCAATAGCCCCGGTATCATCGTAGACCGTGCGAAAGGAACTACCCCGCTGGATCGTCGTGCGCAGTTCACGTGCCATAACAACCAGACCTTCGTGGTTGCGCTTGAGTGGAAAGACCGCGACGCGGATCGGCGCCAGATGCGGTTTCAGGTGCAGCACGGTACGGAAGTATTCATCAATCGGTCCCTGCGCCTGACCACGCAGTTTCTTTCCGACTTCGATCTGATCGGCGCCTGGCATCGCCAGCAACGTCTCGATCTGCGGCATGGTCTCTGGTAGTCCCGCCAGGATTGCCTGTCCGCGTTCCATCAGCGCGTCGCGCGTTTCGGGCGCCAGTTTTTCGCTTCTGCCAACCGACTTGAGGAAGGCTGCGAGTGCGTCGCTAACGGCGTGTACTCGTTCAGATGGCGGCGTTTTGACCATCTGCTCATCGTAGGCTTCCGCGAGCACTGCCAGAAAACAACGCCCCACACCGGCCGATGGTTCGATCACAAAGGGCACAATATGTCGCTTGCTCTCTGGATCGTAGTAGGTCAGCCTGGCAGTGCTGTCGCGGTTAGGATTGGTGCGCGCCGTCAGGTTGAGCGTCTCCTGGTCGCGGCTATGCGAACCGAGATCGTAGTCGGTACGGCTGGCGATCCCTTCGACTTCCTCGTGCCCCAGGGTTGGATAGTCGTACATCAGGTCGAAGGTACGTTTGGAATAGTGCGCTAGTTCGTCGGGCGGCACGTCGTAAATCTTGATGCGCGCGCGTGGTATGCCGATACTCTCCCACCAGACGAGCCGATCGTCCAGCCAGCGCTGATGCCATTCGTCCTCGGTTCCGGGCATAACGAAGTATTCGATCTCCATCTGCTCGAACTCGCGTACGCGGAAAAGAAAGTTGCGCGGGTTGATCTCGTTGCGGAATGCTTTGCCCACCTGTGCGATGCCGAACGGCAGTTTGCGACTGCTGGTTGCCAGCACATTCCCGAAGTTGACGAAGATGCCCTGCGCTGTTTCCGGACGCAGATAGGCAAATGAGTCGGCATCCGCTACAGGACCGACCGCGGTTTTGAACATCATATTGAATGGTCGTGGTTCGGTCAGGTTGGTCGAGCCGCAGTTCGGACAACGCCCTTTGATATGATCGGCGCGCCAGCGACTCTTACAGTCCCGGCAATCGACCAGCGGATCGTTGAACGTTTCTTCGTGGCCGGAATAGCGCCATGTCAGGCGGTTCATCAGGATGGCAGCGTCCAGCCCCTCCATATCGTCGCGTTCATAGACATTGGTGCGCCACCAGGAGGAGATGATATTGTTTTTCAGCTCAACACCCAGCGGTCCCCAATCGAAAACGCCTTGCAGTCCGCCATAGATTTCGGAACTGGGAAAAACAAAGCCGCGTCGCTTACAGAGCGAGACCAGTTGATCCAATGTTGTTGCCGGCATAGAACAGCTCCTGTTCAATAAAAAAACCAGGCGATCATCATTCGCCTGGGGACGCATTGCGTTAGACAGGCAATACGCGGTTCCACCCCAGTTACCGTTCAGAACCCACGTCCTGAACGATCACTCGAAGCACATTCAGCTCCCCAGCGCCATTCCCTGCTGCACGTACCGCCAGGCTCACACCCTTCCCGGCTCGCTGGGTGCAGCGCATGCAGGTACTTCTCTGGTTCAACGCCACATAGTTTTACTTTTCTTCCGATACGAGCGCCTGCTCATCGACCACGCCATTGACTTCGGTAGCGCGCGGTTCAGATCGGGCAGATTGTACCGTTGATGCATGGTTGAGATGGGTGTAGATCTGCGTCGTCGAAATCGACGTATGCCCCAGCAGTTCCTGTACAGCGCGCAGGTCGGCGCCGGCGTTGAGCATATGCACTGCGAACGAATGGCGCAGCATATGCGGCGTCAGATCGCTCAGCCCCATTTCTTCGGCATACTGTTTGAGAATCAGCCAGAACCCCTGCCGTGTCAGGCGCTTGCCGCGATGATTCAGGAATAACGCATCGGGTGGAGTGTCGCTCCCACGGACAAGCTGGCTGCGGCTGTTGTCACAGTACTCTTCCAGTGCTGTCACCGCAGATCCGTTGATCGGCAGGATGCGCACGCGACCATGTTTGCCGGCGCAGCGCACCGTGCCCCGTACTAGATCGATGTCGCTCATATTCAATGCTACCAGTTCGCTTACCCGCATACCGGTAGCATACAGGAGTTCGAGCATCGCCTTATCCCGAATGCGCTCCGGTGTTGGCGAACGCAACGGCAGTTCGAGCAATTCGTCCACCTGATGCGGCGTCAGCGCACGTGGCAGATCGCGATCGACCTTCGGCGAATCGATCCGTTCGGTTGGGTCGTGAGAGACGGCGCCGCTGCCAGTCAGAAACGCGAAGAACGACTTCACCGCTGCAACCCTGCGCGCAACAGTCGAACTGGCGTACCGGCGTTCACGGAGATCCAGCATGAATGCCAGAATATCATCGTGCGAAACATCACGCCATTCTCGTCGACTTCTTGCGCTCATGAAGTCGCAGAACTGATCGAGATCGGTGCGGTACGCTGCAATGGTATTGGCAGCGACGTTGCGTTCGTCTGCAAGATGCCGCAGGAACGCTTCAACCTGATCTTTCATAGTCTCTCCAACGCCTCAACCAGAGTCTGGCATACATGACAGACCGTATCTCTCAGCATCTGTGCTAGCAAACGCGCAAGGTGGACTACAGGCAGTGCAACGCTCAATGTCTACGCATGGTACCGCAAGGCGTGCAGTGTGTCAACCGATTGCCACTGCCTCGACATGCCCCGCAAAGAAGCGGTCGAGATGGTCGCGCGCTTCTGCAACACTGGACGAATGGTGCACTGCGCTGCGCAGCGTGGCTGCACCAGGCAGTTCGATGCCAAACTGTCCAATCAACTGTTTCAACTTGTTCAGCGCCAGACGTTCGGGCATTTCGTCGCAACACATCTCCAAATAGCGTATCAGGAAATCGTATTTGTTGGCGGGTGTGACCGTCATCGGTTGCATTCCTGCACGCAGTTGAGCAATCTGACGGAAGATCCATGGGTTGTGCATTGCGCCGCGCCCGATCATAACACCGTCGGCGCCACTCTCGCGCAAACGGCGTAGCGCATCGGCGGCATCACGAACATCGCCCGACCCAATGACGGGGATACTGACAGCGCGTTTGACTTCGGCAACCCGCTTCCAGTCGGCGACGCCGCTGTACCCCTGAGCGCGTGTGCGCGGGTGGAGCGCCAGAGCCGCCACGCCAACCTGCTCCGCCATTTTTGCCGTATCCAGGTAGTTCAGGCTCTCTTCGTCCCACCCGGCGCGAAATTTGAGCGTCACCGGAATCTGCACTGCAGCGCAGACCGCCTTCAGCAGTCGTTCCATTTTCGGCAGGTCGCGCAGGAGCGCCGAACCGTGCCCACCCCCGGTCACTTTCGGTGATGGGCATCCACAGTTGATGTCGAGAATATCGGCGCCGAGTTCCTCGACGACGCGCGCAGCCGCCGCAACCAGGTCTGGATCGTTGCCGCTCAGTTGCATGGCAATCGGGCGTTCTTCTGGGAGATAGTCGAGCTGGCGATGGCGGCTGCGCGCGCGTGGACTGACCGCAGAGGCGCTGGTCATCTCGCTGCACACCAGTCCGCATCCACCCAGGCTGAGGATCATGCGGCGGAAGATGCTATCGGTGACGCCAACCATCGGCGCCAGCACCATGTTCGGCGCAATGGTGATATGCCTGATCTGGTACTTTGCTGGCAGGTCGTCGTTCATAGACTGTAACGAATCATCTGGCTTTTGTGGAATAGTACTTATACGAATTATACTAGAGTCAATCGCGTTCCACGCTTAACGCCCCAGAGTTCCATATTCCACGTTCCACGCTCCAACGTTCAATGCTCGATGTCCCAACGTTCACATTCCACGCTCCGATGTTCCAACGCTCAATGTCTCAACGTTCAACGTTCAACGTTCCAACGTTCAACGTTCGATCGTCCGCATCCGCCGTCGCAACACCATTCCCAACGTCAGCGTTTCCAGCGCCGAGGTAAGCACAAAGGCTGCCGGAATCGCCACAACGCCCCACGTTTCGAGCCATATCCAGATCAGCGCTATCCGACCCATCAGTTGCGCGCAGTTGGTCATCAGCGTCGTCTGCGTGTCGTGCAGGGCGATCAACCCGCGTGTCAGCACTTCGGTCGCAACATACGCTGGCAAACCTGCGAGATAGACAACCAGGAGCAACGCCGTCAGATCGCCCGCAGCGGCATCGAAACGACCACGTTCAAACAGCAGACGAATGAGCGAACGACCGGTCAGTGCTAGCATCAGCGCTGCTCCGATTGCCAGAACGGTACTGATTGCCACGGCCACACCGATCGTTTGACGCATACGTAACCAGTCGCCACGGGCTGCACCGGCAGCAATGCGTGGAAATGCCGCCTGCGCCAGCGCAACACCGATCAACCGCCGTAGCGCTATCGAAACCTGGAGCAATGACGACGCGCACAAGAAAGGGAGCAAACACGATGCAGATTAGCACGATCAGCACCACGGCAACGGTCAGGGTTGTTGCTGCCAGATTCACCAGACGCTGCTCGGCGGTATCGCCTTCTGTGTGGCACACGCCGAGCAGCACCGGTATCATTGCATTGGAGAGCGCCCCGCAGCTGATCAGGCTGGCAATGGTGTCCAACAGGCGGAAGGCAGCGTAGTAGGCGCTTGCTTCCATCCCTGTACCGAATTCAGCGTTGAACAGTGCCTGACGATGATTCCCAATCCTGCTGATAGAACATATGCGGATATAAAAAGGATCGTTCCTTAGGCGATGCTGAATTCGCGCCGGATCATCGCTCCACTGCCGCCCGCAACGCTCGAATGTTGCCCCATGGCGCCGTCGTCGGCATTACGCAACCGGTTGAGAGGCACACGCGCCGTCCACCTAGCGCCTCGATAGCCTGCCGCGCCAGCGCCTGGATCGTGGCCGGCGTACCCTCGACAATGTCACGCTGACTCAGCCCGCCGACGACCATGCCTGGAAAACGACGCGCCCCTTCCGCGAGGTCTGGTCCGGTGTCCCGGTCGTGCCAGTTGAGCGCCTGCGCCGGGTACTCTGCTGCAATATCGAAGTAGGAGTGCAGCCCGTGCAGGTGGAGGAGAATGAAGGTTGTCGGTCCCTGGATGGCGTGGACTGCTTCGAGAATGCGGAGATCGAGTGGACGGCAGACGTCGCGGTATTCCGCTTCGCTGATAACATCCGCTGTACAGCGTTGCATTGCGTAAAAGATGCCATCGGCGCCGGATGCCAGCGCTGCTCTGACGAAGCGAATGGTGGTTTCGGTGATTGCCTCGAGCGCATGCACCAGATCGGAGCGGTGGCGCCGCAGATGGACGATCTCCATCCCGCCGCCGATCAGGTTCTTTGCCTGACTGATTGGACTGAAGATGGTTACCAGCAGTGGAACGTCCGGATCGATCAGTTCGCGGGCGCGACGGATTGCAGCCAGCTGAGTGCCAAGCGATCCCGTGTATGGATCGAGCGGCTCGATCCGACGCCAGTCGGCGGGAACGCTGACCGGCCGCGCAATGTAGTCGCTGGTGCCTTCGGCATGCCCGCGGTACACCGCGCGACATCCCCAATCTTCGACGCAGAAACTGCTGGACGGTGTGAACTTCACAAAATCCCAGTCGTAGTGCGCCTGAAATGCCGCCACCGATTGCGCCAGTTGTTCAGGATCCTGGTCATCGACCGGGAAATGACGCCACAACGCAACCGGCGGGCGATCAACCGGCTCACCACGAAAAGCGGCAGCAAGCCGCTCACGTCGCGTCATCGACATTGTGCACCTCTTTCGATGGTTTAGAACGTCCAGAGCGAAGCGTGCGGCGCAACCGTTCCCATGGACGGTGCGCCTGCACAACATGATTCTCGGTGCATACCTGTGGGCTGTACTGTGCGGTCATGAACACTTCTGTCAGATCGGCGATGTCCGGTGCGGCTTCGGGAAGTGCGCGTTCCAGGCGTACAGCGTATTCATACGGCGTCTGGGAAGGATGGCGCTCGACGCCACACCGCGCGGCGCGGCGTAATGTTGCCAGGTAGAAGTAGCGCACACGTTCACGTGGCGGCAGGCGGCGTAGATTGATCATCCTGCGCTGCCGGATCGACGTTCCCGATGGATGGCGCAACGCTTCTTTTGCCACCCGGATCGCCAGCGTTGCCCACGACGCCCACTGCCGCCAGATCGAGCGCAACCAGGCGATCAGAGCATGGATCAGCGCTGTGATGCCAGGTTGCCGTAGCAGTGGAGTGTGACGCTGGACAACAATGACGAGCGCATACCCGGCGAGCAGCAGTATGCATGCCCAGAAAACCAGCGCCGCAATCAGATTGGGATCACGCTCGACCGACGGCGGTGACACGGGTGGCGGCGGTGGCAATCCCGACGCCGCAGGTGCGCCGGTCGGTGTGAAGAGCGCAAGAATCCAGGCAGGCAATGACAGGATCAGCGCCAGAATCCAGGTCAGGACGTACCCGATCATCGCCAGCGCATATCCGAGCACACTGAGAAGCGCACGCAGTGTATCGAGCAAACCAAGCGCATACGAACGCGGCAGCAGAGCCGCGCCTGCAACCATTATGAGTATCAGCACCCAACTGCTTCGTACCCATCGCTGTTCGACGAGCGGCGCAACGTGAGCGCCTTCCTGGGTCCATTTCGCCTGGAGCACCACCAGTCGCGCGCGACTGTACAGCACAAATCCGCTCACCACGTAGATCAGCGACGCAGCAATACTGAGCGGCGCCAGTGGACGGGGCGGTCCACCAATCGAGCTCGTATTCACTGCTTCTCCCGCCAGCGCGATCAACAGCAGCGCACCGCCGATCACAAAACGTGAGCCGATCCGTTCGAGCGCCAGCGAACGATCCACCGCAATCAGCGCTGCAAGGCGGCGATTATCGTCATCCGCTGGATGAGCTGGCAACCACAGCGCCAGTATGCTCAGATCGCGCATCGAAAGATGCGCCAGAGCGCCGACGACCACGCCGGCGACCATAAACGCGCCAAAAGCAGCATCGAACACCGAGAGCGGATCGTACAACCAGCGTTGCAGATCATCGGCGAGCGATACGTCAGCAATGCTGAGTGATGCGATCAGACGCATCACAACCGCCATAACGAAGAGTTCCGGCACAAGATAGCGTGCCAGTTCGATGCTCGTCAATCGTGAGGATCGCGCCACATAGTGAACAATGCCGGCTTCCAGCCCGATCAGAAAGCAGACAATCACCAGATAGATCGTTTGCCAGTCGGGAAAGAGTCGCTGAAGTGCGCCCGATATCGCTGCTGCGAGCGAGGCGATCATGAGCGCCACCAGGAAGACCACCCGTAGATTGAACATAACGCCAGAAGGCACACCGTCACCCTGACAGACCGAACTCAAGCCGTACTTTGCTGCACTGCTGCTTCTATGGTACCACAGCAATGCCGGTCGAGTGTTGCGATCATTGACACATGTGCGGTTGAGGTCTACAATATCCGTTACTCTGTAAAGTGGAGCAGACGTATGGGACTCTATCCGCCCGATGATCCATTTCTCATCAATACATCTCTTTTCGGCATTCCAGTTGTTGTGCGCTGGTATGGCGTCTTCATTGTCGGCGGCGCGATGCTGGCGGGCTGGCTCGCTGCCAGACGCGCTCGCCGGCGCGGGTATGATCCGGAGCATATCTGGAACCTGCTGCTGGTTGGAATGATTTCTGGCATTATCGGTGCGCGCGCCTACTATGTTCTGTTCGAGTGGCCACGCTTTGCCGGTGCATCATGGCTGGAGATTATCAACCCGGCGACGGGTGGGTTGGCGATCCACGGAGCGCTGATCGGCGCTATATTTGCGGCAGCGCTCTACACACGCTGGCAGCGCCTGCCGTTGCGCATCTTTCTCGATATTGCAATGCCACCCTTCCTGCTGGCGCAGGCGATTGGGCGCTGGGGCAACTTCATGAACCAGGAGGCGTATGGCAGCCCGACAAACCTTGGTTTTGGCGTTCTGATCGACGAACCGCATCGCATCGGTCCCTACCGCGATATGCAGCAGTTTCCGCCCGATACCCTGTTCCATCCGACATTTCTCTACGAGTCGGTCTGGAATCTCCTCGGTTTTGGGATGCTGATCTGGCTGGAGCGACGCCTGCGCAACTGGTTGCGTCCGCTCGATGTTGCACTGTTCTATGCTATCTGGTACGGATTGGGGCGTTTCTGGATCGAAGGATTCCGCACTGACAGTCTGTGTTTGAGCGGCATCGGCGGATCGTGTGACGGGTCGTTGCGTGTGGCGCAACTGGTCAGTCTGCTGCTGGTCATTGGCGGCGTGATAGGTCTGGCGATTAATCACCATTACGCTGCCACTCATGGCACGCAGCCAAAGAGCGTTGGACGTTAAGGGATCATCCTTTTTACACCCGCTCCTCGACCCGTCCAACCACAAACTTCAGATACCTGCCTTCGGGAAAGTGCGCCGGCGCCGGATGATCGAGTGGTTGACCGGCTTCGTGGATGATCTGTAATCGTCGGTCAGCGATAGCGCCGGCTGCTGCCAGCGCTTCGCGGAACGCCTCCGGTCCGACCTGGGTGGTGCAACTGGCGGTTGCCAGCAGACCGCCGGGAACGACGCAACGCATACCAAGCGCGTTGAGCCGCGCATAGGCCCGCTGAGCTGCGAAGCGACTCTCCTTACGCCGCGCAAAACTGGGTGGATCGAGAATGACTAGATCGAAGCGCTCTCCGGAGGCGGCATACTGCTCCAGCAACTCGAAACAGTCGGCAGTTTCGAAGCGATGTCGTCCATCGTCGAGGTTGTTGAGCACGAGATTGCGCTGCGTTGCTGCTGCCAGTCCCTTGCCGGTATCGACGCTGATGACCCGGCGGGCGCTGCCGCGCAGCGCGTAGAGCGAAAAACCGCCGGTATAGGCAAAGCAGTTCAGCACCGTTCGTCCCGCTGCAAGACCTTCCACGAACCGCCGGTTTTCGCGCTGATCGAGAAACAGTCCAGTTTTCTGAGCATCGTAGATGGCGACCGCAAAGCGTATTCCGTGTTCAGTGATCACAACCTCGCGCGGCGGCGCTTCGCCGTGCATGGTTCGCAGACGTGCGCCGCTCTCCCCGTCAGGCGTTGCATCACACTGATCCTCATACGCTGCCGGGCGCGTCGCTGCCGATCCACGCAATGCCACACCGCGAAGGGTCGGGTCTACTCTGGCGAGGATCGTTGCCACGTCATCAACCAGAATCCGGGCGCCGGCAGAGTACGCCTGTATCACAGCAAAGTCACCGTAGCGATCAATTGTAATACCGGGCAGTCCATCACCTTCGCCAAAAACCCAGCGATATGCGGTTATGCCCGCCGATCGCAGTGGTGCGCGGAGTTCCCAGGCCCTCATCAGTTGATCGTGCAGCCAGATTGTATCAGGTGGGCGGCGCGTCGAGAAAATACGCAACGCAATCGGACCCTCTGCATCCCATAATGCATACCCACGCCATGTGCCGCAGCGAACCGCTACCCACGCACCGGATAGCAGACGCACGTTGGGCGGCACGTGGTCCCGGTAGATCCAGGGATGCCCCTGAGCCAGGCGCTCACGCAGGAACGCCGGTAGCACGATTTCTGGGAAATGTGCCATAGTTCGAACCGTCAGGTATCAACATTTTGACCAATCGAACGTTTGCGTGAAAACCGGATCACCTAATACTATCACGCACAGTGTAGCATGATCCTGAGATTACTGCACAAATACAGATGACACGCGGATGTTATGACAGGTGTTCTCTGGGCGATGTGCAGCGTTGCGCCCGGCACATCTCTATCAGACGTATCTCTTGAGATGTCTGAGCGATTATTACAAAGAGAGAGGTTTGAAACCTGTATGCATTGGATCGCGTATGTTGGGCATGAGCGTGATATGATGGTAAAAAGTTGTGGTGTGGAAAGGGGGAGATTGTCCAATGTCGTCGATACTCCTGGGAGTCTTGTGTCTGATCGCCTTGCTTGCCGTCATCGGGGCAGCCGGGTTCATCGTAGCGCTGAAAATGGGTATCATTGTACATCAAGCGACGAAGCCTACCCATCTGGATACCGGCAACTACACCCTCGATCAGGGGCGTGAAGTGCGACCTGAGGAAGAAGAGCGCGCACGTCTCCCGCGGGATTGAGTGTAGAAGCAACGCTGATGAGTAACGCTCTGAAAATGGCGCTTGTGGTAGGGGTTGTCATCGCTGTCGAAACGCTCGTGCTTCGGCTGTTGTTCCTCGGCTCCCCGATAGGCGTCTTTGTCGCTGCGTTCCTGATCGCCAGCGTCCTCCTGGTTTTCCTGCAGCATCTGCTCATGAAGCGCTGGTCGACGCGCTCTGTTCCTCTGCGCCGTCGGCAGTCACGATCCGAACCTGCGTCGAGCGTCGATCTCGGTCCCAGTTCCTCTTCCCCACCGGTATTCCACAGCATCGAAGTGCCAGAACACAACGGTGTGCTTTCCGAACAGGAACAAAATGGTGTTGTTCCCGGGCAGAAACGACACGCTCCGTTGTCTGACGAAGATGGTATAATACATAAAGAAGTATCATAACTGGCAGGGAATAGACCGTTGAGTGCAGCCGAATTACTCCAGCAGATTGCCGACGAAGTTCGTACATGCACCGCGTGTCGATTGCATCAGTCGGCAATGAGAGCCGTTCCAGGCGAAGGTCCGCCGGATGCAAAAGTAATGTTCATCGGCGAAGCGCCTGGTTTCAATGAGGATCGTCAGGGTCGCCCCTTTGTGGGTGCTGCCGGTCAATTTCTCGAAGAGTTGCTTGCGCTTGCCGGATTGCGTCGGAGTGATGTATTCATCGCCAACGTCATCAAACACCGCCCGCCAGACAATCGTGATCCGGAGCCGGACGAAATTGCCGCGTGCAATCAATTTCTCGAACGGCAGATCGCCGCGCTGAATCCGCTGGTGATTGTGACACTCGGGCGCTTCTCGATGGCCCGCTGGTTTCCAGGCGAGAAAATCTCGCGCATCCACGGTCAACCTCGCTGGATCGACGGACGTCTGATCGTTCCGATGATGCATCCGGCTGCGGCACTCCACCAACCGCAGTATCGCGCTCTGATCGAAGCGGATTTTCGTAGGTTGCCGGAGTTCATTGCGCAGGCGGAAGTTAGGGGAGCGCAGAGCACCACTCCCGTTACGCCTGAGAAGCCGGATGATCCAGAAGTGCAGCAACTGTCGCTGTTCTGAGCTTGTATGAAGACGTATCGGCTTTCTCCGTCAGGACGACGCGGCGCAATCGTTTTGCTGATCGGCGCTCTGCTCATCTGGGTGTTTGCGCTGTGGACGCTGCGGGTTACACTCGCTACCAGCAGTGATCCTTCGGCCAGTTTGTTCCAGGCATTGCAGGAAAATCTCAACCGCGGGATTTCCGCCAGTCAGGTCATTCCTGCGTTGCTGATGGTGGTGTTGCTGATTGCGACACCGCTGGTTCTATGGGGTATCCTCGAAGAGTGGGGTGCGCAGTACACGCTGACCGACGCCGGTTTGCATTTTACATCGTTTGGTGTCGCGCTGAACTGTCCCTGGGATCGCATCTCTGACATTCATCGCCTCGAAGATGACGCTGATGAACCGCTTGATGCCGTCATAGCGCATGACGATCTATCGTCTCAAATCAAGAATCCGCTGGTGCGCTGGCTGCACCGCCAGGCATGCGGCGCTCGACGCTTGCTGATCTATCCGGGTCTCGAAAACCGCGATGATCTGCTCCAGGAGATCCGCGTGCGCTCTGGTCTGCCCGATGCGCAGCCGGTATTATCACAAGCATAACAGGCTGTGGTGAAGCCTGGAATGATATTCGGATAAAAACAGAGCCGCTCCTGCAGCGGCCGGAAAGGAAAGGAGCGTAGCAGGGACCGCAATGATGGTCGCTGCTCACAGGCGCGTATGGCAAAAAACAGATTACGTGCAATTCCGCTTGGCGGCGCCGGTGAAGTGGGCCGCAACATGTGGGTGTTGGAACAAAATGATGAGATTCTTGTCCTCGATTGTGGAGTTATGTTCCCGGAAGCCGATATGCTCGGCGTCGATCTGGTGCTCCCCGACACTACCTATCTCCGCGATCAGAAAGACAAAATCAGGGCGATCGTGCTGACGCATGGGCACGAAGACCACATCGGCGCCGTGCCATACCTTGTGCCGGAACTCGATTTTCCGCCGATCTACGGTACGCCGCTGACCCTCGGCATGCTGTCGGGGAAACTCAAAGAGCATCGCCTACTTGATCGTGCCCGGCTGGTGAAAATGCAGGCAGGTGAGTCATTCACTGTCGGCTCCTTTACAATCGAACCGTTCAGCGTTGCGCACTCGATCCCCGATACGGTCGGTCTGGCGATCGATACGCCGGTCGGTCTGGCAATCTATCTGACCGACTGGAAGTTTGATCATACGCCAGTGGATGGGCGCCCCACCGATCTGGTCAAGTTGTCGGAACTAGGGAGACGCTCGCCCCTGTTGCTGATCACCGACTGTGTGCGAGTCGAGTCGAAGGGCTACACACCGAGCGAGCAGGTGGTCGGCGAAGCGTTCGACTCGATCTTCGCAACCGCGCCCGGTCGCATTATTGTTGCAACTTTTGCATCGAATGTCTCGCGGGTGCAGCAGGTGATTGAATCGGCGGAAGCGTATGGGCGCAAGGTTGTTGTTGCTGGGCGGAGCATGGAGAATACGACGCGCATCGCGCTCGAACTCGGGTATCTGCGTGCGCAACAGGGTACGTTGATCCGTCCGCAAGAAGCAGCAGGTCTCGCCGACGATCAGGTGGCGGTCATCTGTACCGGCAGTCAGGGTGAACCGATGTCGGCGCTGGCGCGTATGGCGAACCGCGACTACCCCCATGTCAAGATCAAGGAAGGGGACACCGTCGTTGTTTCGGCAACGCCTATTCCGGGCAACGAGGTGTCAGTCAATCGGGTGATCAACAACCTGTTTCGCCTCGGTGCGGAAGTGATCTATGGCAGCAGCCCCTCGAATCTGGCTGTGCACGTTTCCGGTCACGCTGCTCAAGAGGAGCTTAAGATGGCGCTCGCCATCCTGCGTCCGGAGTTCGTGGTGCCATTTCACGGCGATTACCGCCACATGATGCTCTACCGCAAACTTGCGCTTGGGATGGGTGGGTTATTTTCGGACGCGAACGTGATCATCCCCGAAAACGGCGCCGTAATGGAGTTCAGTCGCAACTATGCGAAAGTAACTAGCAAAGTCCCGGTCGGGTACGTCTACGTGGATGGCACAACCGTCGGCGATGTCGGGCAGGTGGTCGTGCGCGACCGTCAGTTGCTGGCGCGCGATGGCATTCTGATGGTGGTCGTCAGCATCGACCGTACCACCGGGGAACTCGTCGCAGGACCGGATGTGGTGTCGCGTGGTTTCGTCTACATGCGACAGTCCGATGACCTGATCGAGTCGACGAAGAACATTGTGCGTGATGCGCTCTCGAAGCGGAACGGCAGCGGCAAGATGGAGATCGACAGCGCATTCGTCAACCGTAAGATCAAGGATGTTGTGAGTGACTACCTCTACGGGCAAACACGCCGTCGTCCAATGGTTCTGCCGGTGGTTATGGAGGTATGAAGCCAGACAGGTGAAGGTGTCATCGTTTCCTAGCACAGTTCAGCGGTAGACAGTGCCTGTGAGTGAGAGGGGGTGGAGTGATGATCATCGCTCCACCTTCCATTCCTTAAGACAGGCACGGGGAGGACACGAGGCATTGGTAACTCGTCTCACTGCATCTCAGGGCGCACACGCTGTTGCACCGTTTCTGGTGCCTCGGCCTCTGCGCGCAATCGTGCAAACAGACGTTCACGCAGGTGACGCAACTTTTCCTGGTATGCCGGCGTACGGATCAGATCGGTCCACATAATCAGCGCATCCTCACCATTATCGGTGTAATAGCGTGGTCGTGTGCCCGCAGGGCGAAAGCCATACTTCAGATACAGTTGTTGGGCGACGACATTGCTGAAGCGCACTTCCAGCGTCAGCACATCGGCGTGGAGATCGAGCGCCTGGTCGATCAGACCGTTGAGCAGCAACTCACCAATGCCGCGACCGCGGTACTCCGGCGCCACGGCAATCGTGGTGATGTGCCCCTCGTCGACGCTCAGCCAGACCCCGCCATACCCGATGATCGGAAAGTTGCGTAACGATGGTTGCTGCCCGAAGAGCGCCGGGAGGAGGCTTGCGAGCAAGCCTCGCCGGGAGGATTGACGTTCAGCGCGCGGTAGCGGCGGATGCGGCGATGCACGCGCAACAATGTAGCGACTCGTCGAGGGCGAGCGCAGTTCGTGACGATAGGTGTTGGCAGACCAGAGCGTAGTGAAACTGGCGCGCTCGATCGCCTGCACCTGCTCGATATCATCTTCGGTCATGCGCTCGACGAAATAGTACATGGTGAACTCGTGCCGGTTATCGTTTCGGATCGAGCGGGCGCGCGCTATCTGGATTGTTCGGGTCGAGCAGCAGTTGACCGGGGTAGGCGCCGTCTTTGCCGAAGTTTCCACCGCCCTGGAATAGCCCAGTCACCTCAACGCGCCCCCAAACGAAACTGTTATTTGGACCAAGGTTCAGTTCACCAGAAACGCTGGGCGGAAACCCTTCCATCCAGATCATCTTGCCGATCGGCTGCGGGCTGCTTCCGTCCTCTTCGGTCGAAACCCCTTCAGCCAGTACATAGATCAGCGAATTCCAGAAATAGTACCCCTGCGTCGTCACGGTTTGACCGTTGTACCGCGCCGGATCGGCAACAAGGTCGAACAGGGAGACTTTCCCCTCGCCGAGCGAACGATTATTGATGCGATACTCCTGACGTCGTACTCGTTCAATTGGCTCAGCCGAAGCAACAATGATTCGATGTTTGTACGCATTCTCAGCGCCAAACGCACCGCCAGTCTCAAACCGGCCCCTCACGCGCACGAAACCATAGACGGCGTCGCCGGGTCGGTGCAGTTCAGCAGTTGCGTCTTGCGGAAATCCTTCGAGCCAGATCGGTTCTCCCATAGGTTGAGCGTCGAGACCGTTATCGAGCGTGCTGACGCCAAGCGCCAGTATCTCGCGTCCATCACGCCTCAGATATGCTCCCGATACAGTAATGTCTTTGCCGTTGAACTCCTGTGGGCGATCGAGCAGATCGGGAACATATAACGATGAAGGACTGCCGCCGGTACAGGAAGCCAGGATCGTACCAGCGATCAGCGCTGTGATCAACCAGAGAATATGCAAACCGCGATAGTGCATATATCCTGCTTTTGTTGACTTGCAAACTTTTCAGAAGGGGCAGTTCCTGATTTGTCATTATAGGATCCGGAGAAGAAGTTGTCAAAGGTAATGCCACCGCAGATATTCACATTTGAGGTCGATAACGGTATACCCGGGAGTGAGCACATCTTGCTCGCAGCGGCTACAGCAGGCGATGACAGGAGTGGCAGGTACGTGTAATCCACATGTCATCCGCCTGGCGCTTCAGGCGTTGATTCTGGTAATTGAGTGCTCGTATAATAACTTCAGGAATAAGCAGGGGGTCTAACGCTATGTCTGTCCTTTTCGTTGCGCTGGGAATTATGGTGCTGGCGCTGCTCGCACTGTTGCTCTGGTTTGTGCCGCATCTGTTGCATCAGCAATCGGCGCGGGTCGCCAGTGAGACTGCCCAGCTGCGTGAGATGCTGCTCGATCTGCTCAACGAACAGGAAGCAGTTGCGATGCGGCAGGCGCAGCTTGGTGCATCACTATCGACGCTCCAGGGCCGTCTCGAAGCGCTGGCGCAGAACGGCAGCGTCGCCCGAACCTCCCCCGAACTGGTCGCAACGATCGATCAACTGGAAGCGCGTCTGAGCGATCTTCAGGGTCAGATTCAGTCATTGCTGGATGGTCGCCAGCATAGTCTGCAAACGCGCGACCGTCAGGACAATGAAGCCTGGGCAAATCTGATGGGATTGCTGGCTGTGATCCAGGAGCGTCTGGGAGTACTGTCGCGCGACCGTGCGAGTGCGATGGCAGCGTTGCAAGCCAGTCAGTTGCTCGATGATCTCGAACGTGAGATGCAACAACTGCGTGCCATTTCGGAAGACATTGCCACCCTGCAAAACAGGTTGCGACGTTCGCTCAGTGAGCGTGAGCAACACTTAACCATGGCACGCACCCGTCTGACGAACAATATCACGATCCGCGGCGCCTGATAGTGTGTTTGCTCGAAACAGTACTATATTCCCGATGATCCGTCGCTTAGAAGATGGTACGATAAGAATATGAGCATCATCGTTGTTGACAACCAGGTTGTTCACTATGAAGTGATGGGTCGCGGTCGTCCCGTGCTCTTTCTGCACGGCTGGATGGGCAGCTGGCGCTACTGGTTCCCAACGATGGAGCAGGTAAAGCGGCACTACCGCACCTACTCGTTCGATTTCTGGGGCTTTGGCGAGTCGCGTCGCAAGAGCACGACTGAAAGTATTCAAAATTACAGCAGTCAGGTCATTCGTTTCCTTGATGCGCTCGGTATTGATCGCGTCCTGCTGGTTGGTCACTCGATGGGCGGCATGGTGGCGCTCAAAACTGCGATTGATCACCCTGCACGCATCGCGCGCGTGGTGACGGTGGGTGCTCCAATTGTCGGCTCGTCCCTCTCGTGGTTGCTCAAACTTACCTATTATCGACTGCTCGCCGATACACTGGTGAGCGCCCCTTGGCTGCGGCGTTTTCTGTTTCGCCACTTTTTGGGCGAAACGAACGATCCAGCGGTGCACGAGATCCTCGACGACAGCCTGAAATCTTCTGCCAGTACGTTGCAACGCTCGATCGCCTCGATGTTGTACACCGACCTGCGTCCAGAACTGCCGAAACTGGCGGTTCCCGCGCTGATCGTCCATGGCGGGCGGGATGAGATCGTGAATCCCAATCAGGCGGATCTGTTCCACAATGTACCGCTGGCGCAGGTCGTCGTGATGCCGAAGAGCCGCCATTTTCCTTTCCTCGATGAGGCTGAACAGTTTAATACGTTGTTGCTCGGTTTTCTGGCAAACGATCACTCCCCCTTTCGCGCCGACATTGCGCCGCAAACGGTAGTACGCTCCTCACTCCTGTCCTGAACGCCAGTTACATTGATGACCCGCAGTGGCGCTGCTCCGCTTTTATGGATGCGGTGCTGGTCACTCTTCCAGGTGCGCGTCGTTGTGGTTATGCGTTCTGTGGTATAATCGAGGGGCATGGTCGCCGCCATCATGAGAAGAACCCTATGCCGCTCTACGAGTATCAATGCAGTGACTGCACGCGCACATTCGATCTGCTGCGTTCTCATCAGCGCGCAGATGAAGCTCTGAATTGCCCGGTCTGCGGCAGTGATCGCGTGCGACGCAAAATATCGGTGGTTGCACTCAGATTAGAGCCAGCGTCAAATTCCGCTGGAAGCAACACAATGGGCGCCTGTTGTGGCGGTCGTTGTGGTTGCGCGTCGCATGGCGGTCAGGGATGATGGAGAAGCGTTCACAACAGGACGATGTATGAAGGTTATTATTCCTACTGCCGGGCTTGGCACGCGCCTGCGTCCACATACCTACAGCAAGCCCAAGCCACTGGTATCGGTTGCCGG
This sequence comes from Roseiflexus sp., assembly GCA_034432635.1. Lineage (GTDB taxonomy): Bacteria > Chloroflexota > Chloroflexia > Chloroflexales > Roseiflexaceae > Roseiflexus. Next base: position 92,114 of record DAOUBK010000015.1, on the reverse strand, counting down.
CAAGCCGGTCCTCGGTCATATTCTCGATACGCTGACACGGTTTCCGATCGACGAGATGCTCTTCATTACCGGCTACCTGGGCAATCAAATCGCCGACTATGTCACCTCGAACTACAAAATTCCGGCGCGCTTCATCGAGCAAACCGAATTGAAAGGTCAGGCGCACGCCGTCTATCTGGCGCGAGAAGTCGTCAGCGGCCCAACGATTATTCTGTTCGTCGATACGATCTTTGAAGCCGACCTCAGTCACCTGACGGAGCAGGATATCGATGGCGCCATCTTCTGCAAGGAAGTGGATGACCCCCGGCGTTTCGGCGTCGCTTTCACCCAGGATGGGTTCATTACCAGGCTCGTGGAGAAACCGGCGACCGATGAGTCGAAACTGGCGATGATCGGTCTGTACTATATCCGCGACATTCAGTGGTTGATGCGCGCAATTGAAGTCCTGATGCTGCGGAATATCCAGACGAAAGGCGAATACTTTCTTACCGACGCCTTGCAGTTGATGGTCGAAAACGGCGCGCGTTTCACCGCACCTACGGTTGACGTCTGGGAAGACTGCGGCAAGCCGGAAACGGTGCTGCAGACAAACCGCTACCTGCTCGATCACGGTCGCGATTATGTTGATACCAGTCGTCTGTGTGGTTCGATCATTATTCCACCCGTCTATGTTGATGACACAGCACGGGTGATCAATTCGATCATTGGTCCGTATGTGTCGATTGCGGCTGGTGCAGTGGTAAAAGACTCGATCATCCGCGATTCGATCATCAATCGTGATGCACAGATCGTCTCCGCCACGCTTCAGTCGAGTCTGATAGGTGATCACGCGGTAGTCCTGGGGGATTTTCGCGAACTCAATGTCGGCGACTCCTCCGAGATCCGGTACGGACGCCCAGCGCATTGAAAAAGTCGAGGATGTTGCTATGCTGCACTTTCCGGTACCTACCGGCGGCGTCGCCGGGGGAGTGGCCAGCGAGGTCCAGCGGAAGGCGAGCCAGTATGGACTGCGACCGCCATTGTTGCGTCTGAGCAGTCGTGACAACTGGGACGCCGCATGTGGTGAGCAAGAGTTGATCCAGCGTATGGCGGCGCTAGCGCGCGCTGCCGGTCTTCCTTTTTCCCGCACGTTGATCGTTACCTGCTACGTCTCGCTGAAGACAAATCCGTTTGTTCTTCTGACCGGTATCGAAGGCGCTGGCAAGACTGAACTAGTGACACTGTTCGCCGAGGCATTGCTCGGCCAAGGCAGCCCGCAGTTTGCGCTGATCAATGGCGATTCGTCCTGGCTCACGGCAACCGGGGATCACCATTCGTTTCGCTCGTTGTTCGATCGCTTCACCTCCCTGCGCTTCCTGGAACTGTTGCAGGAGGCCGCCGATCCCGGGAGCGTCGGCAAGGCTTTCATCGTCTGCTTCAGTGGTCTGCTTCCGGCAGAGGTGAACTATTACTTTACGACCCTGCTGAGCGTCGATGAGGAGGGGCGGAAACATTTGCGTCTCCCCGGTATTCCCGAAGAAGATCGTCCGGTGGTGCCGCCGAATGTGTCGATCACGGCGACGGTGCATACTGCGGAATGTGCTGGCGTATTGCACGCCGATGTCTTGCGCCAGGCCGGCGTGATCGCTTTTCGCGCTGGACGGGTCAACAATGTGATGTGGCGTCCGCTTGCGCCAGCGCCGGTCGGATTACAACGCCTGTGGTTGCGTGTCAGTCAGCGCGATGCGCTCGTCGCACGCGATCATCTGTTGCGGATCATCGGTGCGACGCAGTGGAACCGCATGGGATGCTCTGAACCGCTGGCTTCGGCGCTCAGACGTGCGGGTATTGCACTAACGCCCCGGTTGCGCCAGGATGTGATGCGGTACGTCGCCAACAGTTTCGATGAAGAGGGACGTGGGTTGTTCGATCCAGACGATGCGCTGCGGAATGCGCAGATTGCCTTCGATAGCCAGGTAGCGCAGCGGCTGGTCTGGCATCTGCGCGATACACTCGATCCCCACTTGCTTACCGGTCTAATGAACGATCCTGATGCGTCCCGTCCGCTGGCGCGGGCGGGGTGACACTGGCAGCGCGGGCGGACGATGATTTCTTGCGTGCGGAGCGGCGTTGCGTCGTTGCCGCGCTGTTGCCGTTGATGACCTGATCGATGGCGTGGTCTTCGAGGGCAACAATGGCAGCATATTCATCGATCTGTACACTGCGTCGTTGCCGCAGCGCCAGCAGCGCGACACGGCGAATGTCCTCAATGGTTGCAGTCAACCGAAAGTCGGCGGCGGCGCGGGCGCGTGCCGCCTCGAACAACGCGATTTCGGCACGGTGCGAGGGGATTGCCAGGCGCTGAATGCAATCGATGGCAAAGCGCTCGGCTTCTCCATCGATCGTTACCTGGGGGAGAATCTCACGTGCGGCTGCGATTTCCTGCCTGAGTTTCGCAGTCTCTTCAGCATACCCGGCACGGAATGCCTCCGGATCTTCACGAAAACGACGCGCGCGGCGGTAGATCTCCAGGCGTTGATCGGGATCCATCAGCGGCGCTACCCACACGCGCAGTCCGAAACGATCCAGAATCTGCGGACGCAGGGTTCCTTCCTGTGGGTTCATTGAGCCGATCAGCACGAACTGCGAGGGGTAGAGGCGCGTCATGGGTCCGCGGCGCACGAACGTGCGCCCCTGTGCAGCGGCATCGAGAATAGCATCGACGACCCGTGCGTCCAGCAGGTTGACCTCGTCGATGTACAGCACATTGCGGTGTGCCCGCGCCAGGACGCCTTCCTCCAGCAGGACACGCTGTTGTTCGAGTGCCACACGCTCATTGATCCCGCCTACGACGTCCTCCATGCGGGCATTGAGCGGCAGTTCGATAATGCGCATTGGGCGACGACGTTTGACCAGGTTACCAGCTTCGTCGGTTTCTTCAACCTCGACCATCGGCATCACGTCGAGCAATCCGCGCACAGCCGTCGTTTTGCCGACGCCATAGGGACCGATCAGGAGCACACCGCCAATCTGCGGGTTGATCAACGCCAGCACAAGCGCTGTTTTCAACTCCGCCTGATCGACGATTGCCAGGAACGGATAGGGCAGCACCTCGTCCACAACCGCACTCACAACAGTTCGATATCGGCGGCAAGGATTTCCAGGTCGGGACGTTCTTCTTCGATCCAGCGCAGCACCGCCTGGATCTGTCCTTCAACATAGTCGCCCGACCCGGATACGCAGGCGATGCCGAGCACTGCGCGTCCGTAGTTGTCGTGCGCATCGACTTCAGTGGCTGAAACGTTAAAGCGGTTGCGCATTCTGCCGAGCAGTGATTTCACAATGCTCCGTTTCTCTTTGAGCGAGCGAATGCCGGGCAGTCGCAGGGTAACCATGCAGGCTGCAATAATCATCGTACCGTTGATGATGCTTCAGTTCCACGACCAGGGCCACAGGTCTGCATAACGGTTCGGACCGGAGCGCGGTAGCATAGCGATTTCTACCTCAAGCATGCCGGTGATCTCGCGGAGACGGGTAGCCACATCGCATTCGAGCCAGCGCTGCTTGCGCTGGTTGTCCACGTGCAATCGGTGCGCCAGCCAGTAAGAGAGTTCGACAGCATCGACTGGCATGTCTTCGCGCTCATATGTGCTACCAGTAACGTGCTCGATGGTCGTCCAGTACCGGTCATACGTCCGGTGTAGTTCGCTCAGCAGAGCGGTAGAAAGGTTCGAAGTATCTTCCGAGAGTTGCGCCACCGAAGCCACGATGTACGGCTCGTGCTGCATGATGTACTGCACCCGGAAACGGCGTTGCCCCTGAGCAATCAGCAGGTAGCGTCCGTCTTCGAAACGCTGGCTTTCGGTGATGCGCGCAATGGTGCCAACCTCGAAGGGCACAACCGCCTCGCGCAGAATATCGTCGTCGATACCTATCTGGCGGCGCAAACTGCGGATGAACGGATCATCGGGATGGACCTCGCTGCCAGAACGGAGCAGAACAATCCCGAACGGTTGGTGTTGTTCCAGGCATTGACCGATCATGAAGCGATACCGTTCCTCGAAGATATGGAGCGATATTGGCGCGCCTGGAAACAACACCGTATGCAATGGGAAGAGAGGTAGTTTCATAGGTTACGCCTCCGCGCCGGTGGTACACGTCCACACTGTGGCAGCGCCGGCGCCGTTGTGCAGATCGATCACGAGTTCGACTTCCGGTCCTGAGAGTGCCTGGATCAGTGCAGCAGGCTCGAAGCGCGCCGGCAATCCCTCGTCCATCACCGTCACTGCGCCGACGCGCAGTTCGATCAGATCGGGACGCAGATCGACTCCGCTGGCGCCAACGGCGACGAGCATGCCGCCCCAATCGGGCAGGTTACGGGCGCACATGAGGCGCACTGCTGTTGATCGCGCGACAGCGCGGGCTACCTGTGCGGCATTGGCGTCGGTGGCTGCGCCGCGCACGGTGACAAGAATATGTTTACCACCGGATGCGGCGTCGCGCAATATCTGCTGCGCCAGATCAAAGCAGAGCGCGTCGAGCGCCTGTTGCCACACACCGAGTTCCCGCGATCCATCGACAATCGGCGATCCGCCAGCCGCTCCGTTTGCCAGCACCAGCACCGCATCGTTCGGACTTACATCGCCGTCGATGTACAGCCGTCCAAATGAGCGACTCACACTCTGATCGAGGGCACGCATCAGCAGACGCGACTCGATCGGCGCATCGGTTGTGATGACGCAGAGCAGTGTCGCCAGGTTCGGGCTGACCATCCGCCCTCCTTTTGCCATACCTGCCAACGTCACTGTGCGTCCCTCACGGAGCGAGACGCGCAAAGCACGTTCCTTCGGTCGTGTGTCGCTGGTCAGAATAGCGAGCGCAGCGCGCCGTCCGCCGTTGCTGTCGAGTTCGGATGCAGCGCGACGAATACCTTCGCGTATACGGTCGATCGGCGGCGCCACGCCGATCTGTCCTGTCGAGAGCATCAAAACGCTGTCGCGTGGTATTTCGAGTTCTTCCGCTGCAATTTTGGCGCACTGCACCACTGTCGCCAGTCCGGGTTGACCGGTGCCAGCATTGGCATGCCCGGCATTGATGACGACTGCGCGAATACCGTCGCGCTTTCGCGCCAGGATCGCCTGATTGAAGAAGATCGGTGCAGCGACGATAAGATTGGTGGTAAAGAGTGCCGCGACCTGACAGGGGTACTGTGAGTACACAATCGCCAGATCACGGGCGCGGATCTCCTTCAACCCACACGAGACGCCGGTGGCGCGAAATCCTGCCGGGATCGAGACATGCCCATCTTCAATGATATTGTAACTCATAGTGCGCTACCACACACGACAGATCAGACCTTTCAGGTATTCTCCTTCGGGAAAGGTCAGCAGCACCGGATGATCGGGACTTTGGGATAGCCGTTCGATGATCTGTACATCACGCTGTGCGTCGAGGGCTGCACCGAACACGACCTTCTGGAACAGGTCGGCAGACACCAACCCTGAGCATGAGAAGGTCGCCAGAATGCCGCCAGGACGCAGCAGGTGCATTGCCTGCAAGTTGATGTCTTTATAGCCACGGGTCGCACGTTCGACCTGCGATTGCGCAGTAGCGAATTTGGGTGGATCGAGAATGACGACATCGAAACGACGCTGTTCCTCGCGATAGCGTCGCAGCAGTTTGAAGGCATCGCCGGGCATCGTTTCTACCGGTGTTGTGATCATATTGAGGGTCAGGCCCTCGCAGAGCGCACTCAGCGCGGATTCGCTGGCGTCAACCGCTGTTATGTGACGTGCTCCCGCGCGCGCGGCTGCGATTGTAAAGCCGCCGGTGTAGCAAAAGCAGTCAAGTGTTTCTGCATCGGCGCAGTGCGCTGCAACACGCAACCGGTTGAGAGCCTGATCCAGATAGGCGCCGGTTTTTTGCCCGGCGCACACATCTACCATGTGCCAGATGTCGCCCGGAAAGCGCACGCGTAGGTGTGCAGGCGGTGTTTCACCCCAGAGGATGCCAGATGCCGGCAGGAGCCCCTCCTTCTCGCGTACTTCGGCGTCACTGCGCTCATAAATGCCGCGCGGTGCGAGGGTTTCTGCCAGGATGCGCGTCACGACTGCGCTGCGCTGCGCCATTGCCTGAGTCAACAGTTGCACCACCAGAAAGCCCGCGTAATAATCGACGATCAGCCCGGGTATGCCGTCGGACTCGGCGTAGATCAGGCGGCATGCGCCTTCGTCGGTAAGCAGGCCGAGCCTCCGGCGACCATCGATTGCCCGCTCGATGCGTCGTCGGATAAGTGCATCATCGATCGGTTCATCCGGGTTCCACGTAAACAGGCGGATGCGAATCTGCGATCCGGCGCTCCAGCATCCACGCGCCAGCCACTCGCCGTTGGCAGCGTGCACATCGACCACCGCGCCACGCTCGGGTTGACGCCCCTGAATACGCGCAATGGCGCCGGAAAACACCCACGGATGGCGTTGAACCACGGGTCGCTCTTTGCCTGGCTGCAACGTGACAGTTGTCATAGGATACGACACACGGTTGCAGGTGTTCGGTCTACTGTAACACGCTTATGAGGGATAGTCAATGGTTGCAATGCCTGTTCTGTGACTCTCATGCTATCGAATAGCAGAGAATAGTTTACACTGCCGGTATCAGAACCCGAAAGCGAAGCGCTCGTAGTCTGTACAGAGCAGGTAGAGCGGTGGTTCGTCCTCTTCGATCCTTGGAAAGCGTCCGATAGGATGCAGAAAGCGGTTGTCGGAGGTATCATCGTTGATCGAGGAAACTTCGCCAGCCAGCACCCGACCGCCCTCCGCCCAGAATGCGTGATACAGGCGCGGCGGGAGTGTGATGCTTTCGCCAGGGTGCAACACAACGACACTACCGGGGGCGACAGTACGACGCACCCCATCGGTACTTACCTCGATCATGCGAGTCTCATCGAGAGTCTCATCCGGTGTCGAGTGGTAGAGTTGCACAACCAGCGCGCCACCGCCGCGATTGATAATATCTTCGGTTTTCTTCCAGTGGAAATGCAAAGGGGTAATCTGCCCATCTTCGACGAGCAGTATTTTTTCGGCATACAGTTTGCGTGCAGGGTCACGGGGATTGCCGTTGCGCAGGGTAAACAGGGTCAGGCCGGTGCGCGCGAAATCTCCCGTGCCGAAATCGGTGACATCCCAGCCGAGGCGATTGGTAACGATTTCAGCACATTCCGATCCGCGGGTGCGCCATTCGTCGGGTGACCAGTAGGCAAATGGCGGCAGGTAGAAGCCGCATCCGCGAATAAATGCATCGGCGGCACGCAGCGTGGCATTGATCGTGGAACGTCGCATAGGTCAGAACCCCTGCTCTCCGAATAGTCGATGACGCGAATGGCTCAATATCGAAACCAAAATGATAACGTTCGTCCTGGATGGCACGTGTACAAGGCTAGCGGGAAGCGCCTGCCGGCGCGACCCAGACATCGCTGCCTATTGTACCACTCTGCAATTGATGCGTTTGACGGTATTTGTTTGATAGAAGGAGTACGAGGAATGGTTCATCGTGTGCATCGCGCTTATCTTTCACCCACGCTGGTTGTGGTAACGCTGATCTGTATCGCTTTACTATCGTTCGCCCTATCTTGATTTGCGCAATCAGCGCCGCTGCGACGCCCCTGTACTCGATGATCTCAGCAGATGGGTAACCTGCTCATCCTACTATCTGTACCGTCGACCGAGGGAACTGAAGGATGTCTATTTTACACGCTATTACCCCAAAACTTGACATAATCTACATCTGCCCTTTTTGAAGTACTGGGATCGTATGGGAGGATTGCCGGTCTTCGGGTATCCGATCAGCGAAGCATTTCTGGAGCAGATCGAGGGCCGCTGGTACATGGTGCAGTATTTCGGGCGTCAGCGCTTTGAATGGCACTATGATCCGGATAATTCCGAATCGCGAAACCAATCTTTCGAAGGAGTACTGGTTGCTGCTGACGCAGAGTGTCCGACTCGGTCGGCTAGGGGTTGAGGCGCTCAGCCGTCAGGGGCGCGACTGACAAACATTGCCAAAAGGTGATCCCGCTGCGCCGCACTTCTTTCCGGAAACAGGGAACGCCATTGCGCCGAAGTTCTGGGGATACTGGTCGAGCCACGGACTGGAGCTGGATGGCAGCCCCGGCTTTTCCGCTGCCGAAAATCTGGCGCTATTCGGGTATCCCATTTCTGGAGCACAGGTCGAGCGTGGTCGTCTCACGCAGTGGTTCGAGCGGGCACGATTCGCGTATTTCTCGGAGTTTGCCGGAACACCGTATGTGGTTCAGTTGGGTCTTCTGGGCAGTGAACTGGCCGGGGAACGGAGTGAGGAAGAACCGATGGTTCACGGTGTTGTGCTGAACGCTAGGCGAAATCCGAGGAATTCGTTGCGCACGGTTGGCGCGAGGCGGAAACGACAGGCGCAGCGGGCGAAGCCGTGCGGGTTGGCGAACGATCCGCCGCGCAGGATGCGTCGTCCGGGAGCGTGCGGATTCTCGCGCCCATCGTCGGAGCGATACGGATAGGGTGCGTCGAGTGATGCCGTCCATTCCCAGACGTTCCCTGCTATATCGAGGCATCCCCAGGGACTCGCACCGCATGGATAGGCGCCGACCGGCGTAACGACGCCTGGACCGCTTTCGCGGGTGTTGGCGCAGGCTGGGTTCCATTCATCACCCCACGGGAAGCGCCGCCCGTCGCTGCCGCGTGCGGCATACTCCCACTCTGCTTCGGTCGGCAAACGGTAGGGCACTGCCATCATGTTGCTGAGCCAGCGGCAGAAATGCTGCGCGTCTTCCCAGCTCACATCGGTCACCGGGCAGGCGCGCAGGCTGTCGGGAGGCGAGGCGCCGCGCCAGATGAGTGGTGGACGTGCGCCTGTATCGGCGACATAGATCGCGTAGAGTGCATTGGTGATCGGCGTATCCGCAATCGCGAACGGCGGAAGGCGGAGTCGATGCTGGGGTGACTCTTCGCGGTACGACTCGCGGGTGCCGCCATAGGTCTTTGCCAGCATGCCAAGTTCGCGCTCCGGCGTTCCCATCAGGAAAGGTTGCGATGGCAGGAAGATAAAGTCGGGCAAGAGGTCGGAGAGTTCCATAGGCGGCGGTGATGAGCGCCCTGTGCCGGTCTCTCGCAGGACGCAACAGCAGATCGATTACACAATGTTCCAGACGCTTCCGTTCGGTGTTTTGACGATTTCGATCTGCACCGGAAACATATCCTTCAATTCCTGGATGTGGGTGATCACCAGCACGCGGCGGAAATCGTTCTGTACCGAGATGATTGCCTCGACCAGGCGTTCACGCCCGCGAGCATCCTGCGATCCGAACCCTTCGTCGATGATCAGGGTTTCGAGGCGCGCGCCGGCGCGTCGCGCCAGCAACTTCGAGAGCGCGATCCTGATGGCGAAGTCGAGGCGAAACGCCTCGCCGCCGCTGTAGGCGTCGTACACGCGGGTGCCAAGCGCATCGGCGATTTTGATATCGAGTGTTTCTGCGACATCCCCTTTTTTCGTGTCACGTTGGGTTTCGAACGTCAGGTGGAGTTGATTGTCGGTCATGCGGCTGAGCAGGCGGTTGGCTTCGCGTTCCAGTTCGGGAAGCGCCGTTTCGATAAGCATCGCCTGAACGCCTTTTTTACCGAACGCCTGCGTCAGTTCATCGAACAGGCTCTTGCGTTCGAGCAGTGCCTGGCGTTGTGCTTCAGCTTCGACGAGAGCGCTGGCCGCCTCCTGTGCACGGCGCAGATACCCCTGGCGTTCGCCGAGGTCTTTCTGGTACACCATCACCTCGCGGTTCAGCTCTTCGAGCCGGCTGGCGGCCTCGGCGCGCTCGCGCGCGGCCGGCGCCAGGTCGCGCAGATGTTCGTCGAGCGAACGTAACTCTTCCTCGTCGGCAGCGATCTGTGCGTCGAGTTGCCGGAGGCGCTCAGCTGCGCGCGTGAGTTCGTCACGGTTGTCGGCGAGCCATTCTTCGGCGCGCTGCAGGCGTGCCAGGTCTTCTTCCCAGTGGCGCAGCATTTTTACTTCAGCCTGCGCCTGTTCGTACTGCTCACGGCTGTATCCCAGCGCTGCGATCTGCCGGTCGATGTCTACCAGCGCGGCGCGCTCGTCGTGGGCAAAGTCGCCCTGCGCAAGTCGTGCGGTGAACGCGGCGACAATCTGTTCCTGTTCGTGCAGCGCGGGGTCCTCGCTGTCGATCTGCTGAATCTCGCGCTGCAACCCGTCAATCTTCGCCTGTACGCTCGCCTGTTCGCGACTGCGGTCTTCAAGCGCGGCAACCTGGCGTTCGATTGCGGCAATTTCGCGTTCGAGCGCATCGACCGATCCCAGCGCGTTGATTTCAGCATCGATGCGTTTCAGTTCCTCACGCGCCGCCGGTTCGTAATCGTTCTTCAACAGGCGCAGCGCTACATCGTCGTGTAGGCGTTGCGCCTCGATCTGCTGCTGGCGGTAGGTGTCGCATTTTGCCAGTTCGCTTTCCAGGCGCGCAATGCGTCCCTGTACGTCGGGGAGGGTGTTGACGCGCGCTTCGATGGTGCGAATGTCGTTGCGCAAACGTTTGAGGTTCGCTTCGAGGCACTCGGCGTTGCGTTTTGCGACTGCGTACTGCTGGCGCAGCACCTGACGTTCGCGTTCGTACTCTGCCTGGATGTGCGCAATGCCGTCGTGTCCCAGTTCGCTCTTGCAGAGCGGGCAAACTTTGAGATCGGGTCCGAGCAGGCGCAGTTTTTCGTTGATCTGCTCGCCCTGCTTTCTGACCGTTTCACATTCGGCGCGGATGGCGCCGATCTTTTCGGCAAGGGCGCGCTCGTCGTTGCGCAGGGTATCGAGGCGGGCGGCTTCCTGTTCCAGGTGCGTCCGTTCCCCGGTTGCTGCGGCGAGTTCGGTACGCCAGCGCGACTCGTGCTTCAGTTGATCCGCCAGCGTGCGGAGTATCCGCTTCTGCTCTTCGCGTGTGGTAACCAGCGAGTCGTGTTTCAGTTTGATGTCGCTCTCCAGTTCGGTGCGGCGTCGCAACAGTTCATTGACGCGCCGCAGCCGCTCGGTCAGCGTGGTACGACGGGTGCGGGCAGCGGATAACGCTTCCACAATCGGGGGATGTTCTGCAAGCTGGGCAGAGAGGCGCTGGATTTCCGCCACCAGTTGCGGGCGACGGGCAGCGCGGTCGCGGAGGGTCTGAACCTGCGTTTCGGCAACGCGCAGATCGGATCGAATGGCGTGTTCCGCATTGGTAAGCGCCTGGACCAGCGCTGTGCGCCGGCTCTGCAGGTGGTCGTACTGGTCGCGCAGAGCGGCAAGGCGGTCACACTCGGCTTCGGCGGCGCGAAGCAGGCGGATGCCCTTCTCGATCTCGGCGCGCCGTGCAATCCAGGACTCGGCGCGATCCTGAAGAGTCCGCAGACGATCAACCTGCTCCGCCTGTGCACTACGGTCTTTGCGCCGTTCCTCGATCTGTGCACGGCGATCATCGCGGATCGCGCGGAGACGTTCGAGTTCCTGCACTCTGGCAGTAGCGGCGTCGAGCGCCTGCCGCGCCGCTTCGACACGCGCCAGCGCGTCGGCGACACGTGCTTCGGCGACGCGCACCTCTTCCGCCAGCATATCGCGGCGTTCTGCCTGCTGGCGCAGTTCACCGATCTGTCCTTCGAGACCGCGAATCTGCCCTTCAATGCTGCGCGCACGCTCTTTCGCCTGACTCTCCAGTTCCTCGTAGATGCTCAAACCGAGAATGTCCGCCAGTACCTGCTTGCGTTTCGCCGGCTCTTTGCGGGTGAACTCGTCGGCGTGTCCCTGACGCAGGTATGCTGAGTTGGCGAAAATTTCGTAATCCATCCGCAACGTGCGGATGATCAACTGCTGCGTTTCGCGGATGCCGCCGAGAGTGAGTGAGCGCCACTCATTCCCATCGCGCACCTGGAAATCGAGCTGGCTCTGACCGCTACGCTTCCCGCGAATGCGACGCCGGATGATCCGGTAATCCTGCCTATCGAGGGTGAACTCCAGTTCCACCATCATCTCGGTCGCGCCAAGCGCCACCAGGTCATCGTCGCTCTTCAGGCGCGCTTCGCCCCACAGCGCCCAGGTGATCGCGTCGAGCAGCGCCGATTTACCGGCGCCATTTTCGCCCGCCAGACACGCAATCGATATGCCATCGAACTCCAGCGGCGGCACTCCTTCGCGGTAACACATAAAGTTTTGCAGCGCCAGTTTGCGGGGAATCATAGCCGTCTCACCACACTGTCGAACAGATGCGCACGGTGGTGTAGCCGAGGTCGGCGGTTGACGCAAGCGCGCATCATATTCAGATACTCAGTCGCTGAATCTGCTGTGCAATGACAAGTGCCTCCTGGCGATCAGGTGTGTGGATAAGGTACGCATACGCGCCCATGGCGCGATGAAAGAGGTCGGGCATCGGTTGATGATGGACGATACGATTGCCGAAACGCGCCATGATCTCGGCGTGTGTGAGTGCATACGGGCGCATGGGTTTGCGCCCGGCGTAGCACACGTGGTACGGGCGCTCCGGTGGCGCCTGCCAGGGTTGATGCAGTATCACATGCGCCCAGGCTTCGTAGAGATCAATGTTGCTGGCATAGTTGAACATATCGATCGTCAGACCGCCCGGTGGTCGCAGGTTGACTTCGAGCGCCACCAGTCGCTCTTCGGGCGTGCGGAAGAACTCGAAGTGGAAGAAGCGTTCGCGCACGTCGAAGAGCGCCAGGATGCGTCGACCAGCCTGCTCGAGATCGGGAGGGATGTTCCGTTCGGTGAGATAGAAGATGTCATCGTTGTTGATAACAATCTCCATAACGCCGTCGCTGTACTGCATCGAGGTGAAGAAGACTGGTTCGCCATGTTGATCCGTCAGTCCATCGAACGTCTGAATGACGCCTTGGACATACTCTTCGAGCAGATACCCTTCCGGCTGGCTCATCAGAAACGCCTCAAGTTCGGTGTTGTTGACGATCTTGAAGGTATGGTTCGCCCCAACGCCGATGTCCGGCTTGGCAACGACCGGATACCCCACCGAGGCAACGAATGCGCGCGCACGGGCTGGCGAATCGACCAGAATCCCGCGCGCGACATCCACCTGGGCGCGGGTGAAGAGGCGTTTCATCTCCGATTTGCGCTTCATGCGCGGCAGATCGGCGGTCTTTGGTCCTTCGACGTTGAAATCGGTGCGCAGGCGTGCTTCGGTTTCCAGCCAGTATTCGTTGAGCGAATCGATGCGCTGGATTTTGCCGTAGCGGTAGGTAAAATAGCCGAGGGCGCGCAGTACTTCATCGTAGTTGTGCAGATCCGATACGCGGTAATACTCGGTCAGGGCTGTACGCAGATCGGGATGCAACAGTTCATAAGGTTCATCGGCAATGCCGAGCACATTCGCTCCCAGATTGCGCAGGCGGACGCAGAACAGGCGCCAGTTTGGCGGAAAGTGCGGCGAGAGAAAGACAACGTTCATGGTTCACTTCAGAAAGGCTGACACGGGTACTGCCTGTAAAAGCGTCGCAACGCAGACATCACGCTGCCGAAGCAGCAGCACCAAAAAAGTGCAACAGAGAGACACGTCTCGAAGCAGAGTGCATGATACCAGAAGATCGACGATACCGGTGCAGATGTGCAGTACACCGGGCGCATCAGCCTGGTGTGTCCCAGGTTTCCGGCAGTGAAGCGCCATCGGTGCGACTGCTGAGTTTAATGTTTCGCCCACCCGCGAGGGTCGTGCACGCAGGCACGCACAGGTCGCTTCCACGCGCTGCCGGTCACGAGTGCAGGGGGTTGCCCGGGCATGTATCGGCATGGGGTGACACATACGTCGTCCCTGTCCGTTCCCCTGGCGTCCATTGGTGACAGCGATTCGCTGCAGAACAGCGCGCCACGGTGGAAGATGGGGACAGGCGCTCGCGTGCCTGGAATGCACGGTGCGGCTCGAGCGTGATCAGCGATACCTCACATCATCGGGGATAAACGTTCATAACCCGCTCTGGTGGCGAGAGGGCGGAATTTGCGCAGAACCGGATGTCTCCAGTGATACGTATGAGAACCTACCACCCTAGACAGGCGCCGATTGTTTCAACGGCGCGTGTCACACCCTGTTCGGCGCGGATCAGACGTCCCAGCGCGGCGGCGCGTACCCGGATTGCGTCGTCGGTAGCGGCGATGATGGCCGCCGCCAACAGATCCGGCGTAGCATGCCGACGCATTAGCGGCGGCGGTCCTGCTCCCAGCGCGGCGACACGCCTTCCCCAGAAGGGTTGGTCGATGCCAACCGGAATCGTCACGGTTGGGACGCCGGCGCGTAAACTGGCAGCGGTCGCACCGGCGCCGCCGTGGTGAACGGCAACGGCGATGTGCGGGAAGAGCAGATGATGTGGCGCATAGGGCACAACCAGGATGTCGCGGCAACCGGTTGCCATCCGTGCCGCCTCTGGTACGCTAATCAGAATGCCGCGCCGCTGTGCCAGGGTCAGCGCCGTTATCGTCAGAACTGCATCGTCGCGCAGTCGTCGCCCCCCCATGCTGCCAAAACCGATGGCAACCGGCGGGTCGCCATATGCCAGGAAGGCGGTTATCTCGGGCGACAGACGTTCGCCGGGATCGTCGAGAAACCAGTAGCCGGTGACAGTATGGCGCGGGTTCCAATCGGTCGGGGGTGGTACGATGTACGGGCTGAAGCCGTAGATGAACGGTGCGCGTGACTGCCGCGCCAGTGCGAAGGGGTCGAGCGGTATGCGACGTGGACCGGGCGCGTGTGATCGCCAGCGGCGCAGCACTGCGTACCACGGGAGCCACGTGGTCAGTTCGACGATGGAATAACTCAGGCGCGCCAGCTGATGGTTCACGGGCAACAGCGGCGATGGAAAGCGCGCGGTGGGTGTGATCGGTTGCAGCGGCGCCCAGATGCACGGCAAGTCGAGAGCGGTAGCGATGAGTTGTCCCCAGCAACTTGCCAGCGACACGATCAGTGCATCGCTTTCGCGGCATGCTTCGGTTGCCGAGTCGATCATGCGTGCATAGACCGCCTGCGCTCGTCGAATGTAGCGTAACGAAGCAGCCGCGCCACGCAACGCCCCCCGCTCGAGAGTTAGGGCTGCATCGTCGGAGCGGAGCAGATCGCTGGGGTTGCCTTCGACGCGCACCCAGAACAAACCATGCGCCTGAACGAGAGGCGCATAGTGTGCGTGAGTCGCTATCCGGACGTCATAACCGGCGTTGCGCAACCCGACGCCAAGTGCAACCATGGGTCGGACATCACCCAGCGTTCCGCTCACCAGGAGCGTGATCGTCCGGCGCATGCCGCGCACTCACTCCTCATTCGTCGGTTCAGGCGTCCAGCCTTCGGGTTTCGTTTCACCTTCGCCAAAGAAGAAGATTTCCGCCTGTTGTATCATCAACTCAGTTGCGCGGGGATCGACCATGCTCAGTCCGTAGTGGTTGATAATCAACAGCGCCTGGTCCATCCACATATTCCACGCCTGTTGCGATACATTTTCGTAAATGCGCTTCCCCAGCTCACCGGGGTACGGCGGGCGGGGCAGACCCGGTAGTTCACGCCCGAGTTTGACGCATTTGACCATTCGTGGTGTGCTCATGCCTGTCTCCAGTTGGCAAATCGTTACGACGTGAGGTTCACCTTTCCCTGCGGTAGTATACTACCACATGGTATGCTCACCCATACGGTGGTGAAATCCGGGTGAAGGAGCGGCTGGCTATTCTATTCCACGGTCTCACGCACCCGACGAACACCGGGTTGCTCCGACGCCGGCTGGCGTTCACTCGCTGATCGTCGCCGAGCACACTGTGTTTGTCGAAAGCGGTGCTGGCGATGGTGCAGGGTTCACCGACGCCTCGTACAGTGCAGTTGGAGCGCATATCGCTTACGGTCCCGAAGAAATCTATGCACGCGGTAATCTGTTGTTGACCGTTGATGGTGTGCCGGATCACGCCCTGCCGATGGTGCGTTCCGGGCAGATCGTATGTGGTTTCCTGCATCTATTGCCGCGCCGGATCATCGACAGTCTGGCGGCGGCCGTCGCTTCGCCCCTGAGTTATGAGGCGATCCGGCGTGACGACGGTATTGCGCCGGTACTCCTGCCGATGAGCGAGATATGCGGGCGTCTGATGCCGCAACTGGCGGCGCATTTGCTGGAAACGCCGAGTGGCGGGCGTGGCACGCTGCTGGCGCCGATCCCTGGTGTGCCGTCAGTAGAGGTGGTCATTCTGGGCGCCAGTCGGGTTGGTGGGAATGCCGCCTATGGCTGCAGTTCATGGGAGGTGCAGACGACGGTGCTCGATCAGGATATGGAGCGGCTGCGCGCTGTCGAGCAGATCTGTCGCGGGCATGTCACAACGCGACTGGCGACCGAGAGCGCATTGGCGCATGTGCTACCCTTTGCCGATGTGGTCGTTGGAGCAGTGAAAACGCCGTATGGTCGGGCGCCAAAACTAGTGAGCGCCGCGATGGTGGCGACGATGAAGCCGCGAAGCGTCATTATCGACGTGGCGATTGACGAAGGTGGGTGTACCGAGACCAGCCGCCCAATCACGCATAGCAACCTTAAGTCCTCTTTTTCGCCTAATCGTCTCATTAGGGTGTATCGAGACCAGCCGCCCAACCACGCATAGCAACCCTACCTATCTGGCATCGGGCGTTTTGCACTATGCTGTGCCGAACATTCCGAGCGCTGTGGCATGCACCGCATCGCATGCCCTGAACAATGCGTTGCTGCCCTTCGTGTTGCGCATTGCAGCGCAGGGGCTGGAACAGGCGGCAGATCAGGATTGCTCAATCGCGTGCGGTATCGGTCTCTACCACGGGCAACTGTACACCACGCGCATCGAGCAGGCGCTCGAGCATTCGTGAATATCTGCGGTTTGGCGCGGACTGCCGACGCCGGAAGGTCTGCTGCATGTATCGACCAGGTACGACTTCCCTGGGTTGCCAGCAGGTACTGGTTATGCGTGACGTGCGCAGGACGTCCTGGCGCTCTGGCAAGTGAGACGTTCTATGAGATGCTATCAATCCCACGAGGCGTAACTCTCCCTTCTATCATGAGTGGGAGGGTCGTTCTTTGCCGGTTATGCAAACAGAATACGGAGATCGTGTTATGCCACGTACGCTGACGACAGGAACACGCGAAATGACCGCCGAGGAGGCGGTGGAGTTAATAGAATCGAACTCGCGCGTCTACATTGGCGGGGGATGCGGTGTCCCGCTACCACTCCTCCAGGCGCTGGTTGCGCGCGCTTCCGAGTTGCGTAACGTTGAGATTATTCACATGCTCACAGCAGGGGAAGATTCGACGACGGCGCCGGATCTTGCGGCATCATTTCGCCACAATGCGCTCTTCATCGGGCACAACACCCGGCGCGCTGTGAACGAAGGACGCGCCGATTTTACGCCGGTATTCCTGAGCGAGATCCCGAAACTGTTTCGGAAAGGTATTCTGCCGCTCGATGTTGCTATGATCCAGGTGTCGCCGCCTGATCGCCACGGTTTTTGCTCGCTCGGGGTGGAGGTGGGATGCACCCTGCCGGCTGCGCGAACGGCGCGAATTGTGATCGCAGAAGTCAATGCCCGTATGCCGCGCACCCTGGGGGACAGTTTCATTCACGTCTCGCATCTGACGGCGATGGTCGAAAGTGATCGCCCGTTGCTGGAACTGCCGCAGGGTGAGACGAACCGTGTTGCGCAGGCGATCGGTCGCCATATTGCGGAACTGATCCCGGACGGCGCAACGCTGCAACTCGGCATTGGCGCCATTCCAGACGCCGTGCTTACGAACCTGCGCGGCAAACGGCACCTGGGCATTCATACCGAATTGTTCTCCGACGGGGTGATCGACCTGGTCGAAGCGGGAGTCATCGATGGTGAACTGAAAACCATCCATCAGGGAAAGGTGGTCGCCGGTTTCATCCTCGGCAGTCAACGCTGTTTCGATTGGGCGCACAACAACGCAATGGTGGAAATGCATCCGACAGACTATGTGAACGATCCGTTCGTCATTGCACAGCACAAGAACATGGTTGCCGTGAATTCGGCATTGCAGGTCGATCTGACTGGTCAGGTCTGCGCTGACAGCATTGGTACACGCCTATACAGCGGGGTTGGCGGGCAGGTCGACTTTATTCGCGGCGCGTCGCGCTCGGATGGGGGCATCCCGATCATTGCCATTTCATCGACGGCGCGTGATGGCACGATTTCGCGCATCGTGCCGACGCTTGATCCCGGCGCCGGCGTGGTTACCACACGCTACGATGTACACTTTGTGGTTACCGAGTATGGCGTAGCGGATCTGTACGGGCGCACCCTGGCGCAACGCGCACGCGCGCTGATCAATATTGCCCACCCTGCCTTTCGTGATCAGTTGACCGAAGCAGCCAGGAAACTGCACTATATCTGACGCCTACTCGCCTGCACGCACCAGAATGAGCGGCGTGGTCGTTGCGTGCAGCACTTTATCTGCCACGCTGCCGAGCGCCCAGCGACGCAGCCCGCTGTACCCGTGGGTTGCCATCACGATCAGGTCGACGTCCATCTCACGCGCCTTATCGATAATGACTTCAGCCGGATAGCCGATAATGGCGCGGGTGAGAACGCGCGGTACTTCGGCGCGCAGGGATGCGGCTTCGGCTTTCAACTCATCCAGAGCGTACTCGTGGAGGGCGTTCAGGGTTTCGCTGTTCTCGACAAGTGGACGACCCAGCACCGGCGCGCCGATATACGCCTCGATCATGGGCACGACGGCGCGAAGCAGGATCAGTTCGGCACGAGCTGTGCGCGCAATTTCGCTTGCGAGGGGCAGCGCCTGCCGTGACAACCCGGAGCCGTCGAGCGGTGTGAGAATGCGGCGCGGCGGTCGCACGACCGGTTGCGCCTGACCGCGCACCAGCATCACCGGTGCGTCGGTGGCGTGAATAACTTTGTCGGTGACACTACCGAGCGCCCAGCGGCGCAATCCACTGTATCCGTGGGTTGCCATCGCAATCAGCACGCTAGGGATGTGCGCGGCTGCAACTTCGACGATCGTTTCTGCAGGTGAACCGGTGCGTACCTCGCTCGTGATCTCAATCCCGGCGCCACGCAGCGTTTGTGCCTGGGTATCGAGGTATGCCTGCGCCTGCTGGCGCAGTTCCTCCATTACTTCGTCGTGACGATCGCGTCGCACTGCTTCGCTCTCTGGAACGCCATACACCGAGATCAGCACCTGCGTCCACGACTCGCTGCCGCCCGGGAGATTCTCCGGAATGACGCGTAACAGATGAACGCGCGCGTCCAGCAGAGGCGCCAGCGTGCGTACATACGGCAACACCTGAGCGGCCAGTTCGGAACCATCGAGTGGTACAACTATCGTATGCATTGTCATCCTCCTCTTTGAGGCGCACCTGTATGCAGCATAGCATATCGCATGTCGCGCATTGGAATGGAATGTTTACCCGGCGTGGCGTCCTCACAACGCGGTGATACGATGTTGCGATACCTTTACGCATTGTACTGGCATCTTTCCTGCGACCGGTTGTTAAGATCGCGTATAGTGAATCTGTACGTATCAGCTCGGATCGCACTCAATGGAGAGGTGATCGTCATGTTCCGCAAAATTCTTGTCGCTGTTGACGGCTCGCCCCTGTCGTCGCGAGCAATCGACGTAGCAGTTGATATCGCAAAGCATTACAACGCAAAACTGTGTCTGCTCCATGCATTCCCGCACGTTTCCGATCTTCTCGGGACACCCGAATACGAACGCCTGCTCGAAACGCGCATGCTGATCGGTCAGTCGCTCATCGAGGCTGCGCGCACTCAGGTGGGTAATCAGGCGGAGGTTGATGTGCAGTTGCTGGAAGGACCGCCGGCACAGGCGATCCTGCGGGTCGCAGAGGAGGAAAACTTCGATCTCATCGTGATGGGATCGCGCGGGCATAGTCCGCTCGTCGGTCTGCTCCTGGGCAGCGTGAGCAGCACCGTCGCGCAGCGGGCGCACTGTCCGGTGTTGATCGTTCACTAGATGCTGATACCATGCAACACATGCGGTATCATTCAGTGAGGAGGCGCGCATGTGCCGATCGATCCTTGTGCCGCTCGACGGCTCGGCGTTCAGTGAGCACGCGTTGCCACTGGCGCTCTCTGTCGCGCGGCGATCGGGCGCGCAACTCTATCTTGCCCACGTACTGTCTGGGCGTGGCGGTCTGAGCAATGGGGTGGATCGTGTCACGGCAGCGAGTCGAACGGTTTATCTCGAACGTCTGGCGCAGCAGATCGAGAATCAGTCGGTACATGCGCCGATTACATCGATTCTTACCGGACCCATCGCCGATACACTGCTGGATTACGCCCGCTCGATCCGGTGCGACCTGATCGTTCTGACAACTCATGGTCGGGGGGCGCTATCGCGTCTCTGGCTCGGGAGCGTTGCCGATGTCATTGTACGTCGTTCACCGGCGCCGGTGATGCTCGTGCGCCCCCATCAGCCGACGCCTGACGCAAAGGTCGAGCGCCCTCTGCGGCGGGTGCTGGTTCCTCTCGATGGATCGCCGCTGGCAGAGGCGATCATTGAGCATGTCGTTCGTATCGGGCGCATTATGGACTTCGAGTACACATTGCTACGTGTGGTCGATCCTACGGCTCTGGGTCTTTCGTCACGTGATGAGGAATCGGCCGATTCGACAATGCTTCAGCCGCTTAAGGATAGAGCGCACATGTATCTGGAGCGGCAGGCGGAGGAATTGCGTGCCCAGGGGTTGCGGGTTGAGTCGGTAGTGACGGTGGGAGATCCGGCTGCGAGCATTCTCGCTTATGCGCGGCTGCATGGGAGTGATGTCATTGCGATGGCCACCCATGGACGTGGCGGGGTTTCGCTGGTGCTGCTCGGCAGTGTGGCGGATAAAGTGTTACGCGGAGCGTCGCTGCCCATGTTGCTGTACAGCCCCGGGGCGAAGTTCAGGCATTGAGTCCTTGAAGGGACGTGTGGGTCTGGTATCGTTGCAGAAGCACAGCAGCGTCATCATCGCTTAGCGGCGTTTGCCAGCCATCGACAACCGATGCCACACCGGAAGGGTGCAGGTCGAGCGTGGCAGCATCATCGACCCACGGCCTGACAATGCTGAGAATAGATGGATCGGCGCGTGGCGTTGCAAGGATGCACGCCACCGGGTGGTAGCGTCGCAATGCCTGAAGCGCAGCCAGTTGCGCCAGCCCGCTGTTCAAACCATCATCGACCAGAATGATCGGGCGCCTGATGTCTAGCGGCAGGGGGCGTCCCTGACGATAGAGCTGGATCAGTGCAAGGAGGAGCGACTGCTCGGCTCTGATAACATCCCAGACGGTTGCCGGTGTCACGCCGGGCAGGCGCAGGATGGCGCCGTTCAAACATAGCCCGCCCGACTCGCTGATCGCGCCGGCAGCGATCGCGGGATAGGCGCGCACCCGAAACTCGCGGGTTACAATCACATCCACGCCAAGACGGAGTGATCGCGCCAGTTCACCCGCAACCGCTACTCCGCCTGGAGGAATGGCTAGCACAATTGCGTGTGCGCCACGGAACCGCTTTAACATCGATGCGAGTCGCCGACCTGCCATTGCGCGATCTTCGTAGCGATCATCGCATCCTACCAGTGGCGCTCCGAATACTGGCTCGATCGCAGGTGGTTTCATAACCGGCTATCGCATCTCCATTATCGTCCGGCGCTCTGTTCCTGTGCGACCAGATAGACAAACTGTTTGCAATCGCGTCCGGGGATAGGCGCATGGCGCTCCGGTCGATCCAGCATGCAGCCGATCCCGTTGAAATAGCGGCAGTTATCACAGCGGTGAAGGTGGTAGTGACAGCGCCAGCACTGATCGTCGCGACCAATGGTTTCGAGCGAGCGACCGCGCAGTACGGCGCCGCAATGATGGCATACCAGCGTTGGTTGAGCGGTGTCGTGCAACTCACTGCCGGTTGCCAGCGCGATCTGCAAGCGGAAGAGATCGCTCTCGGTGATGATGCCAATAACCCGCCCCTCATCATCGACGACCGGTAATCCGCCGATTTTGTGCTTCAACATCAATCTGGCTGCATCAAGGGTCGATGCGTTTGGGGTGATAGTAATGACATGCCGGGTCATACACTCGGCGACTGTTGCCCGGTCGAGCAGGGCGCGCCATTCATAATGACTGAGCGTCGTGTCGGCAGGTTGGGCGGTGCGCAGGTCACCGTGCGTGATAATACCAGCCAGTTTGCCGTTTTCGACAACTGGCAGGCGCCGGATGCGTCGCTGCTCCATCAGACGCTGGGCTTCGGCGAGTGTTGTGGTTGGGGCGATGACAATCGCGGGGGTGCTCATCCAGTCAGCCACTCGTTGATCTTTCATACTCTTCCTCCAACGCGCGGCAGGTCTACAATGTCTGGATGTACTGTACCATGCTGCATTGCAGCAAAGAGAAAAGAAACCATTACGTATGGAGAGTATGCGTTTACGTGGTGCTGTTGTTTGATGCAGCCGGGTGGGGTGTCGGGTGACGAATCTGTTACCGCAGGTGATAACCTGTTATGCCACACACGATGTATGGCGGGCTACAATTTGTTAAGCGTTTGAATCGTGCATCGGTTGCTGTGCTGCCTGAGCTGTGCATTCAGGCTTCATCGGGCATGGCAATGATCCAGAAAGGAGAACTTCAATGACGAAGACATCTGCATCTTCCGGGCGACGCGCTTCAGTGCCTGCCGAGGAGGAGATCCGCTTCTGGATGCGCGCTCCGGCAGTCACAGTCAACCTAGCGGCGCCGGTGAGCGAGGCGCTGGCGCTGATGCGTGAACATAACGTTCGCCGATTGCCGGTGGTTATCGATACCGGCGAACTGCGAGGTATCATCACGCAGGGTGATATTCGCGGTGCGGATCTGCTGCGGGTTGCGGGAATGGACCCGTTCGATATTGCCGATGCGCTGCGGCGGATCAAGGTGTACGAGGTGATGTCGGAGGATCCAATCACGGTGACGCCGGAAACTAGCCTGCGCGAGGCGGCGATGCTGATGATCGAGAACAAGATCGGCGGCTTGCCGGTGGTGGACGAGAATCGTATGGTGGTCGGTATCATTACTGAAAGTGACCTGTTCGAGGCGCTGGTACACGTGCTGGAAAGTCGAGACCGGGAAGCATCTGCGTGATGCGCCTGTTCCTTAATGATATGAAAGGGGAAGGAGCAGGCACGCACGTTCAGGATGCTACACGCTAAGAGTCCATCCAACCCATGGAGGGTCTATCCGATGGGTAGGCGAGGGTGGCGCCTTCGCTTCTCCGGCAGGGTTTCTTCGGATAGGCTCTCATGTGACAGGCAGGCGAAGCAGAGCCTTCGCCTGTCTGTATGTTTGCCGCCTTGTCGGGTACAGCCTGAGTGAGACGCCTGTGCCACAATGTCGGTAACGATCCGGACATGCAGGCAGAGGTGGAATCTATGAGTGCGGCGTTAACCGATCAGGCGAATGCCGTCAGACCAATGGATACTGAACCTTTCTACGGGTGGCGGTTCATCCGTCGTGAGCTGCCGGATGGAACTATCGAGTGGGATCAGGTTCCGTTGACGTATGAAGATGTGCTGCACCCGGAAGAGGGGGATCAGGTGACCCATAGCAGTATCCATCAGCGGCGCTGGCATTACCTGTGTGAGGTGTTCGATCGCCAGGTCGCCGATGATCCGTCAGCAGTCGTACTCGACGATGTGCGGATCGAATGGGACGTGCCCGATTCCAGGCCGCATTGTCCCGATCTGATGGTTATTTTTGGGGTGCGTGAGCGTAAGAACTGGGGCACCTTTCGTGTTGCCGAAGAAGAGGTGCGCCCGGCGCTGATTGTCGAGATCACGTTCCCGGAGACGCGCGGGCACGATGTGATGACAAAGGTCGATCACTACGAACTGGCAGGTGTTCCGCTATATGTCATCGTTGATGCGGTCGAGCGGCGCGGACAGCCGGGGGTGCGGTTGATTAGGTATACGCTGACGCTGGAAGGGTATCGGGTGCTGGCGCCAGATGATCAGGGGTGATTGTGGCTGGCGCCGGTGCGTGTCTGGTTGGGGGTGCGCAACGGAGAAATCATCTGCTATGATGAGTCTGGTCATCCGTTAGGGAACCACCTGGCGCTGGCGTGTGCATTGCAGGCGGCGGAGCAGGCGCGGCGCGAGGCGGAAGCCCGTACATCCGCGGCGGAGCAGGCGCGACACGAGGCAGAAGCCCGCGCTATGGAAGCGGAAGCCCGTGCCACTGCTGAACAACGTGCGTGCATGGCTGCTGAAGCGCGGGCGCGGGAACTCGAGGAAGCGCTCCGGCGAATGCAGCAAACCTCATCACCCGGTTAGATTGCCGCCAGGGAGAGAGCGACTCTGGCTCGTTGTGCGAATCGAGCGCGTGCCGATGGGTCAGTCCAGAACCACACACGCGGCAGACAGGAGCATGCGTCAGATCATTGTCCAGACAGTCGATCAATGACCCCCCGATAGCACTCGTAGCACACCATATTCGCCACCTGCGGCGGTGGGGCGTTATCCGGCAGATGCAGACGCTCGATCGCTTCCTCGACCTCAAACCAACCCTGGCCCGGTACATAGACCTTCTTGCACCAGCTGCACACTGACACGACATCGGGTGAGCGTTCGCGTTGGGCATCCAGCAGAGCGACATACGTGCGCGCTTCTTCGTGGGTGATCCGGCTGTCGAAGGCGATGCTGCCGTCGGGGAGCGGCGCGATCTGCAGTTCGACGATCCGCCGTGCTTTTGGCGAATCGCAGCGCATATGCACCGTGATTGTTTTCCCGCTCCGCACCCGGCTCAGGATCAGTCGGTAGAGGTGGCGCGTTTCCGGGTCGCTGATGAACTTCCAGATCGGGCGACTCCAGACATTGGACGGCGTGAGGTGTGCGCCATCGTTCTCGCGGGCGAATTCGAGCCATTCTTCATTGAAGAACGTAATACGATCATGGTCGTCGATGCGGTAGGCGAATGTGCGGGGCGCTGGCAGGAGTTCCATTAGAAGCCTCTACCGTTTGTGTCATCATGCGCGGCGGAGGCTCACACAGCGTGCGCCTCCATGGCGCGTCTTAAGATCACCACGTTCATTATGCCAGTGCAATCATACCACATGTCGTTACATTTTCGCAGTGTCGCGCAGTCGCCACAGGCGATCTGGTCTTCTGGTATCATGCTCGGGATCACATCTGACAACCAAGGAGCCGTCCATGTCCGCTGTTTCCACCTCCGCGCTGAGTAATCTGTACGCTGCGAGGGCAAAGACGCTCGCCCCTGCTCAGATCTGGCCCGAACACGAGGGTGATCTGATCTCGCTGGCGTATGGTTTCGCGGCGCCAGAGCTGTTCCCAACCGATGACCTGCTCTCCGCCACTGCCGAAGTCCTGGCAGAGGATGCCGCCGAGGCGCTGAATTACGGTCCGACCTATCCCGGTCTGATGCAGTTCGTTGTGAGTCGTCTGCGTGCGCAGGGAACCCCTGCCGAAGCCGGGAATGTGCTGATTTCGTATGGGTCGAGTCAGGTGCTGGCGCTCCTGCCACAGGTCTTTATCGATCCCGGCGATGTGGTAATCGTCGAGGGTCCGACGTTCATGGGTGCGGTGCGGCATTTTGCGCTGGCTGGCGCACGCCTGATAACGGTTGATGTCGATGATGATGGTCTGGATGTCGATGCCTTGGAAGCGACGCTGCGCGATCTGGCGAAGCGTGGGCAGCACCCAAAATTCATCTATACGATCCCGACGTTCCACAACCCGAGTGGTACGCTGATGCCACTGGAGCGTCGTCAGCGATTGGTAGCGCTAGCGAAGGAGTATGGCGTGCTGGTCGTCGAAGATGACGCCTACGGCGATCTCTACTTCGAGAGTCCACCGCCACCGCGTCTCTCTGCACTCGATCACGAGGGGTGGGTGTTGCAGGTCGGCACCTTCTCGAAAATCCTGGCGCCGGGGCTGCGTATGGGATGGGCATGCGGGAACCGCGAGATTATTCAGCGTCTGGCAGGTTTCAAACTCGAGGGTTCGAGTGGTCCGTTCCTGACCCGTATGGTCGAGCGGTACTGCGCTGATGGACGTCTGGAGCGACATATTGCCGACCTGCGGGCTGTCTACCGCGCGCGACGCGATCTGATGCTGGCGACCATTGCACGTGAATGGCCTGCAGATGTGCGTGTGGCGAAGCCTGAAGGCGGTTTCTTTGTCTGGGCACGGTTGCCGCAGGGCTTGAGTGCAACCGTGTTGCTCGCCGAAGCGGAGAAGCACGGGGTGACGTTCGTTCCCGGCTCGCATTTTTATGCCAATGGTCAGGGTGACGATGCGTTTCGTCTGTCATTCAGTTTCGTGCCGCCGGCGCACATCGCAGAGGGCATCGCACGAATTGGAGAGGCGTTTCGGACGCTCGGATGAGGGAAAATGTCGGCAGGTCAAAGGTTCTCATCGGGCGGTATGTCCTGAGAGCGGCAATGTTTGCGTTAATATGCTCAGGGGATCGGTAGCCGGGAGGCGAGTTCCCCTAAGCATAACTTTCAACTGAGATCATCAGGAGCAACAGTGGAACCAACCATCAGCGATCCCTGGGGCGACCGTTTCACTGAGGAGGAACGCGCCCTGCTGGCGCTGTTCGTGACCGATGTCGATGCGCCGGTGTTTGGCTTGCGCAATCTTCCCGACGTCGTGCGCGGTGCACTTTTTTCGCGCTACAGCCGTTCCGATAAGAGCCTGCGCCGTATTCTCCTCGATGAGTTCATTCAGTCGCCAGAAGCCGATTTTCAGGCGATCGTGGCACTCAGCGCCGATGCCGCAGCGCATCAAATCGTCGCTGTTCATCGGGCAGAAGCGTTCTATGAGCGCGTCCTGATCGGGTATGGCGATGATTCGGTAGCAGAGTTGGGGGGCGCCCATGTCGCCTGTGAAGGGGTCAGCAATATCGCAGCCAAGGCGCTCGAAGACAGCCGCATCGGTATCAGTCCGCTCGAAAAATCGACCCGTTACGTCGCCTTCAACCGCAAAGTCGAGGGGCGCTACCGCTATCTGCGTGAGGCAACGATCATGGCTTCGCCTCACGCCCATGCCTACGAAACAGCGATGGACGCTCTGTTCGATACGTACTCGGTGTTGATCGAGCCGACGCTTGCCGCCGTTCGCGCACACACACCCCGTGAAACAGGGGTGTCCGAACGCGCCTATGCGAGCGCCATACGCGCCAGGACTTTCGATCTGTTGCGCGGGTTGCTGCCAATGGCGACATTGACCAATGTCGGATTGTTTGGTAACGGTCGCGCATTTGAGTACCTCCTGACGAAACTGTACGCCTCGCCGTTCGCAGAACTGCAATCGCTGGCGACGGCGTTGCAGCGCGCGCTGGACGACCAGATACCATCGTTCGTCAAGCGTGCCAGGAATGAGCGTGGCAGAGTGTATCAGGCGTATTTGCGCGAAACGCGCCAGGAGGTGCAGGCACTTGCAGCAGCGGCCGCGCATCGGTTGACCGGGGGTGCTTCACCTTCACCTACTGTGACGCTCGTGGCATTCGATCCCGATGCTGAAGCACGGGTTGTTGCTGCTATCCTCTACCCATATCTCGACTCGTCGCTGGCAGATGCACGTGCGCTGGCAGAAACAATGACCGCCGATGAACGAATGTACCTGATTCGCGCTTATGTGGGCGGGCGCGCCAGTCGTTTTCACCGACCGGGGCGGGCATTCGAGGAGGCGCGCTACACGTTCGACCTGCTGGCGGACATTGGGGCGTACCGCGATCTTCAGCGCCACCGGATGCTTACCCAGGAGCGGCAGCGGTTTGGTGTACAGCATGGGTACGTGGTTCCGCCGGAGATTGACGAGTACGGACTTGGTATGGCGTTTCGCGCTGCACTGGATCAGGCGGGCGAAGTTGTTGCCGCCATCGCCGCCGACCTGCCGGACGAGGCGCAGTATGCGGTGCCGTTCGCGTATCGGGTGCGCTGGCGTGTGACCCTCAACCTACGCGAAGCGTATCATCTGTGCGAACTGCGGAGTGCGCCACAGGGTCATCCCGGTTACCGGCGCATTGCCCAGGAGATGTATCGCCAGATTGCTGCCGTGCATCCGGTGCTGGCGGAGGGGATGCGCTTTGTTGATATGAACGATTACGCCCTCGAGCGACTCGATGCTGAACGTCGTTTGGACGAAAAACGCCGCAAACTGTTCGGAGAGCAGCAGGTGAACGAATAATGTCGAACGTGCTTTCTCCATCACACACTTCAGCGCGCCGGAGCAGTGGCGGTTGTCTGCTGGCGGCGTTGGTTGGGCTGGTGATGTCGCTATGTGGTGTGGTGGGGCTGGTTCAGATCGTTGCTCCGGTTGCAGGTGCGCGCAGTGTCGGTCAGATTGCGGTGCCCGTTTCCGCGCTGATCTTTGGTCTGCTTTTTGGGGGGGGGCTAGCGATTGCCCGTGCGCCGCGGATGCGCGCTGCACTGCACGCCTGGCTGCTTGCACTGCCGCTGACGTGGGTTATGGTTCCGGCAGCCATGTTCCCTTCGGCGGAAGCACAGTTTGCAGCCGCGGCACGTGTAGCGTTGATCGGCATCTATGCAGGTGCGCTCTGGATCATTGTGCGCTGGCGTTTTCCAGCGCGCGCCCCGGCAGGCGGGCATTCCATACCCCTCGCTGCCGGAGCAGCCGGATTGCTGGCACTGCCCTGGCTGGCGTGGGGGGCGCTTGGATCGCTGCTCGATATCGCCCTTGGTCTGACTGCTGCCGTCCTGTTTGGGTATGCAGCAGCGTTGCTGATTACGCGGGTCTATCTGCGACCGCTCCTCGAAGATCCGGATGGTCCGGGGCTTCTGGCGGGAGGTGCGGTCACCGGTGTGCTGCTGCTCGTCCTGGGATGGAATGTCGGTATTGCCGGGCAGTCGTTGCTTCTGCTGCCGTTGCTGCCGGCGCTGGGATGGCTGGCAGGCGCGATCGTGGGGATTGGAAGCGCGCGTCCTCCCGATACGCGGGCATGTGCGCTGTTCGTTGCGCTCGTTATGGCTCTGCCGCTCCTGTTCGCCGATCCCGATACGCTGCACATCGAGTTGCTGGCGCAGGGACGTGAAGGGATCGCCTGGGGATTGGGAGCGGTTGGCGTGAGCATTCTGCTGGCGCTCATTGTATCAGGTATCGTGCCGGTGCTGCGACAATTCGCGGATCGAATGCCACGGGCGATCGGTGTGGGTGCAACAACGCTCTGGCTTGTTGGCGCAGCGGTGTACGGCAGCATCGGGCAGCCCGGTCTCTACGGCGATCGACTGTTCGTTATTCTGAAAGACCAGGCAGACCTTTCATCGGTTGCGTCCATCGCCGATTACCGGCAACGTCGCCGTGCTGTGTACGAGACGCTGGTGCGCCACGCCGATGCAACGCAGTCCGGCTTACGCGCCGATCTGAGTCGTCTTGGGGTCTGGTATCAACCCTACTACCTGATGAATGCGCTGGAGGTCGAAGGCGGTGCGCTGCTGCGTCTCTGGCTGACGATGCGACCGGAGGTGGATCGGGTTGTACCCAACCCGGTGCTGCGGCCGCTCCCTGAGCCGCTGGAGGCGCAACGTGGCACCACGCCTCCACCCGACGAGGTGCTCTGGAACCTGACCATGATCGAAGCCGATCGTGTCTGGCAGGAACTGAACGTTCGCGGGGCAGGGGTTGTCATCGGCTTGATGGACAGTGGCGTTCAGTGGGATCATCCCGAACTGCGCGACAGTTACCGTAGTATCCAACCTGACGGCGCCGTCGTTCACGAATACAACTGGTACGATCCGTGGGGCGGATCGCCCGAACCGGTGGATTACGGCGGGCACGGCACCTTTACCCTCAGCGTGGCGATCGGTAATCGGGTGGGGGTTGCTCCCGACGCTACCTGGATCGCATGCGTCAATCTGGCGCGCAATGTGGGGAATGCTGCGCGCTATCTGGACTGCATGCAGTTCATGCTGGCGCCCTTCCCACCGGATGGCGATCCCCTGCGCGACGGCGATCCGGCGCGTGGCGCCGATGTGACCAACAACTCCTGGGGATGCCCACAGGACCTGGAAGGGTGCGACCCAAACACCCTGCTACCGGCTGCAGAGGCGTTGCGCGCCGCAGGGATGATGACCATTGCCGCAGCCGGCAACGAGGGTCCGGCGTGCGGCAGCCTGAACGCTCCTCTTGCACTCTACGACGCGGTCTTTACCGTTGGCGCCGTGGCAAGCGACGGCTTCCTTGCGCGCTTCAGCAGCGTTGGTCCGGTAACGGTGGACGGAAGTGGACGCATCAAGCCGGACATTGTTGCGCCAGGAGACAATGTACTCGCGGCTGCTCCGGGGAACAGCTATATGACCGGCAGCGGCACCTCGATTGCTGCTCCGCATGTGACCGGCGTCGTTGCGCTGATGTGGTCGGCGAATCCGGCATTGATCGGCGATGTGGAGCGCACCGAAGCGATCCTGCGCACCACGGCGCAACCCGCGCCGGACGAAAGCCCATCAACGGTGCAATGCGCCGGGGTCGATGTCTCAGCAGCGTTAGCGAGTCGGTACGGTGCAGGGATCGTCGATGCCTATCGAGCAGTGCGCGCTGCGCTGGAAGGCGAGAGTTGACGATAGGACACGCAACCTTTACAATTTATGCAGCGTATTAGTTAGGAGAGGAAGAGGCGGCTGTCGTCGATATCTCCAGAGCGGCAGACGCACAACCCTGGACGCGCGGGCGCGCGCCGCCGCTCCAGTTCCATCGCGCACACGAGGTGCTATGCGCCTGATACTTTACCTCGGCAAAGGTGGCGTCGGCAAGACGACCACATCGGCGGCCACTGCGGTGCGAGCTGCCGAACTCGGCTACCGGACGCTGGTTGTCAGCACCGACGTTGCGCACAGTCTGGCTGATGCGCTCGATCATCCACTGGGAGCGCAACCGACCCAACTGACCGATCGACTCTGGGGGCAAGAGATCAATGTGCTGGAGGAGGTGCGTCAGCACTGGGGCGAGTTGCGCAACTATCTGGCGGGGTTGCTCAAACGGCGTGGGGTCAGTGATGTGGCGTCGGAAGAACTGGCGATCATTCCCGGTATGGAAGAGGTTGTCAGCCTGCTCCACATCCGGCGTCAGGCGCGCGAGGGCAACTTCGATGTCGTCATCGTCGATGCCGCGCCAACCGGCGAAACGATTCGTCTGTTGACGATGCCGGAGACCTTTCAATGGTATGCAGCGCGGGTGATGGACTGGGACCCCGGCACCAAGAGCGTTGCCAAGCCGCTGGTGCGCGCCCTGATCCCGGCAACCAACGCTTTTGAAACGCTCGACCGTCTGACCAAAGGGGTCGAAGCCCTGCGCCAAACCCTGACCGACCCCGACATCAGTTCATACCGGCTGGTGGTCAACCCGGAACGCATGGTCATTAAGGAAGCACAGCGCGCAGCGACCTATCTGGCGCTGTTTGGGTACCCGGTCGATGGTGTAGTGCTGAATCGCGTGCTGCCGCGCAACGCGGTTGCAGGCGAGTTCATGGAGCGCCTGTATGAAATGCAGGCGTCGTACCGCAGGATGGTGCACGATCTGTTCGCGCCGCTGCCGATCTGGGAAGCGCCGCACTACCCGCACGACCTCCGGGGTATTGCCGATCTTTCGCAGGTTGGGCGTGACACGTTCAAGGATGAAGACCCGACCAAAGTTTTCTTTCGCGGTACAACGCAAGAGATCATTCGTGATGGCGATGAGTATGTGATGCGCCTGCCGCTGCCGCATGTCGAGATCGGCAAGGTGTCGATCACCAAGCGCGGCGATGAATTGTTCGTGGCAATCGGTAATTTCAAACGCGATATGATCCTGCCTCTGACCCTCGCGGAGCGTCCGGCGAAGCGCGCCGTATTCCGCGAAGGAGTGCTCGAGGTGCGCTTCGGCGCGCCGGAAACGATCGAGCCGACAGCGGCATCCGCCAGTTGATTGTGGACAACAGTGGTGTCGTTGTCGCTGGCAGAGCGGTATCGGCCCGCACAGCGCCAGAGGAAGTGTGGCGCTGCACGAAGAGGAGACCTGATTCTATGCTGACTGAAGAACTGGTGCGCAGTGCGCTGAAAAATGTTTACGATCCTGAAATCGGGATGGATATTGTCAATCTCGGTTTGGTGTACAACGTCGATATTCAGGAGAACGGTCGTCGGGTAGTGGTCGATATGACTCTAACGACCCCCGCCTGCCCTGCAGGTCCGCAGATTCTGACGCAGGCAAAACGTGAGATCGAGGGTCTCCGCCAGGTGTATAGCAACCTGGAAGATGTTCAGATCAACCTGGTGTGGACGCCATTCTGGAATCCTTCAATGATGAGTGAAGAGGCGCGCGAGGAGTTAGGCTTCTTCTAAAGGCGCTTTCGGCGTGTGATCGCGCCCCTGCTTATGGTCTG
The DNA here is from genome assembly GCA_034432635.1 of Roseiflexus sp. Lineage (GTDB taxonomy): Bacteria > Chloroflexota > Chloroflexia > Chloroflexales > Roseiflexaceae > Roseiflexus. The sequence goes on along the minus strand of DAOUBK010000015.1, from coordinate 59,719 downwards.
GATCGCGGCACAGGATATGCCCTGTGCCGCGGTTGTTTTTATGTGGCGGCATTGCGACGATCAGTATCGGAGTACAACTGGCAAAGAATGTAATTCGGGTTGGACAGATCATTACAGCGTGGAACCGTCTGGCAGCTCGCCACACCACCTTATCCACCGTGGTGCGCTTTGCTGCCAAGAATCGCTTGTGCGCCAGGGCAATCCTCTTCGCTCGTGACCGGCAGCGCACGGAAGTATGGCTTCCATGCGTCAAACGATGCGACCGTTCATTCCTGTGTGCTCGATCCTCGTAGTGTCACGTGAGCAAGGGTATCGTGCCCGCAGCCGCCTCACAAAGGCGGGATGACCGCCCCTTGAGGTAAACGCCCCATAACCAGATGTTGCGGGTTTATAACTCCGCAGCGTGCATCGCCGCACTATACTCTGCACGAACTTTGTGCCACGATGCACGAAGAATGTCAGTCGCTCGCTTCACGTTTGTCGAGGCGCACCATGCATGCTTCTTCGCCACGAGCCGGCGCCGCATCCCTGCAGGGGAACGTTCACCCTGTGGCTGTTCCTCGCCGAATGTCCGCAGTATGGCTCAGAGGGATGTTGTACGGTGTGGCAGCGTTCTTTGCGGCGCTGGTTGTCCTCGTTCTCTGGTTCGCTATCGCTCGTCCGGTTCAGGTATTGCCACGGATCGAACCTGCGCCTGCTTTCATGCTCACCGATCAGGATGGTCGTTGGGTGAGCGATACCGATCTGCGCGGACATGTGCTGCTCATCAATTTCACCTATACGCGCTGCGGGGAACAGTGTGCCGCAATGGAGCGTAGCATGCGCACGATCTACGAAATGCTGCGCACCGATGGTCGCCTGGGATCACGGGTACGTATGGTGACGATCACCGTGGATGCGCATGGCGATACTCCACCGATGCTGCGCGCCTATGCGGGGCGTCTGGGTGTCGAAACGTCAGGGTGGGTCTTTCTGACCGGCTCAGACCGCGAACTCAAGCAGTTGATCGGTGGCGGGTATGGCGTCTACTACCGGATAGAGGGGAATGATGTCGAGCTCGATCAGCGCGCCGTGCTGGTTGACGAAACCGGTTTGTTGCGCGCTGAATACGATGGCGCCCGTCTCAATCCTGCAATTGTGATGCGCGATATCGGGCTGGTCGAGCAAGAGGCGAACAGCAGCGAAGCAGCGCGCCCGATCTACGAGATGGCGCATCTGTTTGTCTGTTATCCGAGGTAGGGGCGTGTTGAACGTGAAAGCAAGCACAGGCATCAAGCGACTCTCCAGTCACTAGAAGGGAAACGCAGTATGGCTGAACAACCGGTCGTGGAGCAGCACGAGGAAACGGAAGAGCACGAAAACCACGAACTGCCGCGCGGTGCGTTGCTGATCACGCTGGCGTACCTGGCAATTCTTGCAGGACTGTGGATCCAGGTGTATTTGCAGTTGCTGGCAAACGGCGGAGTGAGGGGATCATGAACCGCAAATATCTGGGCTACCTGTTTGAAATCGCGTGGATCCTTCCGAGCGTTGCGGTGCCGATTGCATTTCTGGTCGCAATTGTGATCACCGCCTTTGCTGTCGGCATTGCGGTGCCCGGTAATGCAGGGCGCGTCGATCCAAAGGCGCTCAACACGACCCCGCCGTTCGACAAGCCTGGTCTGCGCGAACTGGCGCCGGGACGCTACGAGGCCGTCGTTACGGCGCAGTTGTTCAACTTTACGCCGGGAGAACTGGAGATACCTGCCGGTTCGCGAGTGACGTTCATCGTCACCAGTCGTGATGTCATTCACGGCTACAAGATTGAGAATACGCCGATTAACATGATGGTCATTCCGGGGCAGATTTCACGTATGACGACGACGTTCGACACCCCGGGCGAGTACTACATCTACTGCCACGAGTATTGTGGTGGCGGGCACCATTTGATGGCAGGCAAGATCATCGTGACTCCGGCGAAGACGGCTTCGGTGAATCGCTAGTTATGTGTCTGCTGTTCGCTGCACGGGCAGCGCGGCAGCCTGGAATGGGAGATCGTATGGCTACAGCGCGTATTTCCGGTGTCTCCATTGCTGCTGAGCGCGCCGAGGTCGGTGTGTTTGCCACCGAGTATCGGTTGACGGGGCTGAACCTGCTGATCGCATTCATCGCACTGGCGATCGGTGGCCTGTTCGGTGTGATGCAGGCGTTGCAGTACAACGGGATCGATCTGTACAGGCCAATTGCGCCGGTCCTGCGCGGCGGTTATTATCAGGGGCTGGCGCTGCATGGCGTGCTCAATGTGCTGGTGTTCACCACTTTTTTCATCATCGGCTGGCTGACGTTTGTAACGTCGCGATCACTCGGCATTCCGCTGGCGAGTCGTGCGCTGGGATGGACGACGTTCGGCGTGATGACTGCCGGCTTGCTGATTGCGGCGTTGCCGTTGTTGCTCAACAACGCGACGGTTCTGTTCACGTTCTACCCGCCGCTCAAGGCGGATCCACTGTTCTACATCGGTCTGACGCTGGTGGTCGTCGGTACCTGGTTGTTGTTGATCAACCAGGTGATGATGCTTCGGCAGTGGCGTGCCGCCAACCCCATAGCGCGCATTCCGCTGGCGGCATTCATGGCGATTGTCACGATGACCATGTGGGTGATCTGCACCTTCGGCGTGGCGACTGAGATGCTCTTCCTGCTGATCCCCTGGTCGCTGGGGCTGGTGCAGGGAACCGATCCAGTGCTGGCGCGTACGCTCTTCTGGTTCACCGGCCATCCAATCGTGTACTTCTGGTTGCTGCCGGCGTACATTTCGTGGTACAACTTCGTGCCGCAGCAGGCGGGCGGCCGACTGTTCAGCGATCCGATGGCGCGGGTGTCGTTCATTCTGTTCCTGATCCTTTCGACGCCAATCGGGATGCACCATCAGTACACCGATCCGGGCATCAGCGAGATCTGGAAACTGGTGCACGCAATCTTTACCTTTGGCGTCTTCTTCCCCAGCCTGTTGACCTTTTTCAACGTCGTGGCGTCGCTCGAAAATGGCGGACGCGCGCGCGGCGGCAAGGGATGGCTGGTATGGGTCTTCAATCTGCCGTGGCGTGAGCCGAGTTTTACTACACAGGTGCTGGCGATGATCCTGTTCGCCTTCGGCGGCGCCGGTGGCTTGATCAATGCGTCGTACAACATCAATCTGGTGGTGCATAATACTTCGTGGATTTCGGGACATTTTCATTTGACGGTTGGCACTGCCGTGACGCTCAGTTTCATGGGCATTACCTACTGGCTGGTTCCGCACCTCACCGGGCGCCGGCTGTGGAGTCCGACGATGGCGCTGGTTCAGGCGTGGACATGGTTCATCGGCATGGGAATCTTCTCGCACTGGATGCATATGCTGGGGTTGCTGAGCATGCCGCGACGCACGGCGATCGGTGCGATGCGGCAGATTCAGCCCGAGTGGGAAGCGCTCCTGCCGATGATTGCGGTTGGCGCAATCATCATGTTCGTTAGCGCCATTCTGTACTACCTCAACATGGTGCTGACGATCACAGCCGGGAAGAAGGACACGATTCCGATGGTTCCGTTTGCACGGGTGGTTTCTGGTCCAGAGGACGGTCCGCGAGTGCTCGATCAGTTCAAGCCCTGGCTGGCAATCTCCTTCGCGCTGATCGTGATCAACTACGCGCCAACCCTGATCAGACTGGTGTCGGAAATGCAGTTCATTCCGGGTATGCGTTCCTGGTAAGTACGCGTGGCAGTCGGGGGGGACGAACGACGTCGTTCGTCCCCTGGGTTTTTCCTTGACACACGTTTTCCGTATGCTATAATCGCAGCAGTTCCCCATACCGGGTGCTCGCCGCGTCTCTGCTCGTGTATCAAGGAAAACACCGTGACACGCCTGTACTTTCGGTCACTGTCATTCGCGGCGCTTTTGCTGACATTGGCGATTGTCGCCCCTGTGCCACTTGTTGCTGCACCGCAAGATTTTCGCTGGGATCCCGCCTCGCGTGCGTACACGGTCACCAATCAGACACCAAACAATACCGTGCTGGTTGTAAGCGATTTTCGTCTGCGGAACGACGATACAACCGCAGCAACGTTCGTTATTTCCTTCCCGGAGGTTCCGAGCGGCTGGCAGGCGAGTACGACGATTGCACAGCCGATTGCGGTCAACCAGGCGACAACGTCGGCAGTTATTCCTATCCGTATCATCATCCCGCCGAATACGCCCAACGGCGTGCGCACCGTGACCGTCCGCGCGACACGCACTGACGTAACACCAAATCAGACGGCGGAAGCAGTGATTCAGGTGACGCTGGCTGCACCGGCACCGGGGACGCCGCCGGTTTCCGCCTGTCCCGAAGTGTCCGATCCGGGGAATAATTTTGATAGCGCTGCGCTGCTCCTGGTGGATCGTGCCGGACGCCACGGCATCTGCTCAATCGGCGACGAGGACTGGTTCAAGTTTGGCGCTGTCGCCGGTAAGTACTATTCGGTCGATATTCCCGAAATGGATGCCGGTCTCGATCTTTCACTCGAACTCTACGACTCAAACCGGCGTCTCATTGACTCAAACGATGATTTTCCATTTCGCGGCAGCACACCAACGCTCACCGATACGCGACCGCTGATCCAGTCGTTCCGCGCGCCGACCAACGGGTTCTTCTTCGTGCGTGTGCGTGATACCCTGGGGATCGGCGGCAGTAACCTCAGTTACACGATCATCGTGCGCGGCGAGAGTTATGGTCCTTTCCCCCCATTCGTTTCATCACTCTGTAACGATATCTATGAGCAGGACGGGTTGCCGGAACTGGCGCGACAGATCAATCAGAACGAGACACAGCGCGGGCGCCTGCTCTGCCCCAACGGTGACGCGGATTGGGTCAAGTTCTTTGCACTCGCCGGGTATACCTACTATCTGTACACCAATACGCGACCTTACGCGCCGCCCGACGCTAATGGCATTCTTCCCGGCGCCGATACGCTCCTCTTCCTGTTTGGGCGTGATGCGATTACGCTGATCGACTCGAACAACAATATCGAAGGTGGTACAACCCTCGATTCGCTGGTACGGTTTACTCCCTCAGCCGATGGCATCTACTATGCGCAGATCAAGAATGTCGGCGATATTGGCGGGATGTTTATTCGCTACGATCTGACCCTGAAGGCCTGCCCGGTTGAGCAACCGGCATGCGGACCTCCCCCCGACATTCTTTCGCCTTCACCACCGCAGGCAACGGTTGATGTTGTTCCGCTGGCGCAGGAGGTCGAGCCGCTGATCGAGGCGAGTGTCGCACCGCAGGCTGTTCCTGCTCTGGTCGAAGATGCCGGCGGTGAGATGATCGTGGCACTCGCTGGCGCTCAACCAGTTGCACGCCAGATTGATCTGTCGTTCGTCGGTATCTGGCAGCGGGTCGATCTGCCGGTGACGACTGGGCGCGCAAAACGTGCGTGGGTGTGGGGTCCGGCGCCACGCCTGGCGCGGAGCGAACCGTATGTCCAGTCAGACACGGGACTGCGGCAGGTGCTCTATTTCGACAAGGGACGCCTCGAGATCAATAACTCTGCCGCGGATCGCCGCACGGCTTCGTTCGTCACCGCCGGTTTGCTGGTGTCGGAAATGGTTATGGGGCGGGTGCAGATCGGCGACGATGAGTACGTGGCGCACCAGCCGGCAGTGTTTCCCGTCGTCGGTGATCTTGATGATATGAATGCGCCGACCTACGCGATGTTCTCCCCGCTCACGTCACCGGTTGCCGATCGCACGGGTCTGCCGGTGACCGATGCGTTGCTTCCAGATGGAAGTGTGCGTCCCATGGTCGGCCCGGTGCGTCCGGAGACGCGCTGTGCGCAATTCGCTGCAGCCACAGGTCATAATATCCCGCGCATTTTCTGGGAGTATTTGACAGCATCCGGGATTGTGTACGACAATGGCACCTACCAGGCTGGTCGGGTGATGGATTGGGTGGCGGTTGTCGGGTATCCGATCAGCGAAGCGTACTGGGTGCGTGCGCGGGTTGGCGGCGTCGAACGTGATGTTCTGGTGCAGTTGTTCGAGCGTCGCGTGCTGACCTATACCCCCGATGAGCAACCGATGTGGCGGGTGCAGATGGGGAATGTCGGACAGCACTACTATATCTGGCGCTATGGTAGTTCGTTGCCATAGCATGCCGGCTAAGAGTCGTGCCGGTAGTCTTGCCGTGTTTCTGGCTTACCAGTGTTCCGAGCGCTCCTATGCCGTCATTCAACGAACGTGTCGGTGAAGTGATTAAACGCAAACGTCAGCGCGATCGGTTGACGCAGGCGGAACTGGGAAGTCGCATTGGCGTGAGCGGCAGTTATATCAGCAGTATCGAAAACGGGCAGAGTAGCGCGCGCATCGCCGAGATTGAGGCGATGGCGACCGCCTTTCGCACCACAGCCTTCGAACTGCTCAGTGAGGCGGCTGCGGCGGATGGCTATAAGTTTTCGACAGCGCACCGCGATCGCGAGGCATTCCTGAACCTGTACGACTCTCTTTCTCCTGAGCATCAGCAGATGGCGCGCGCTTTCCTGTTATTCCTGCGCGATCAGCAGAATCTCCCCCGTGAATAAGTTACCGTCGGCAATCCATACCCCTCTTCCTCTCAGACTGTTGTTCCAATTGTTCGGCGCCAGCGTCTGGGTTGCGGTGACACTGCTCGTGCTGCTCGCGGCTTGCGGTGCGCCGGCTCAGCCGACTGCGACCGGTGAAGCTGCGTCGACTGCTGCACCCACGTCGGCGCCACCAACACCTACCGCGCTGCCGCGTGGTGACAACCTCACCGTTCGTCTGTCCGGCGATAGTGTTACCTTGCAACCCTGGCATCCGCGCACCCGCGGCGAGGAGCAGATCATCGGGTTGATCTACAGTGGTCTGGTGCGTCTGGACGCGACCCTGGCGCCGCAACCGGACCTGGCAACGGGTTGGTTAGCCTCAGCCGATGGGCGGGTGATTACGTTCACGCTGCGGAGTGATGCCGTTTGGCATGACGGGCGTCCGGTCACGGTTGATGATGTCATCTTTACGCTCGATGCGTTGCGTGCTCTACCGCCGTCTACAGCGCTGCTCACCAACTTGCGACGGATTGTCGAGGTGACGGCGCCGGCGAGCGATACGATTGTCATCCGCCTCGATGAACGCTACGCGCCGATCTTGAGCCTGCTCACGACGCCGGTGCTGCCGCGTCACCTGCTGATCGGCAGGAACCTGGCGGAATTCAACGCCTGGGATGCGCCGGTTGGCAGCGGTCCGTTCCGTGTTGAACAGCGTGAGCCGGGCGTGGCAATCACGCTGGCGGCGAATCAGGCATTCTACCGCGGTGCGCCGCTCCTTAATCGGGTGGTATTCGTCATCGCGCCCGATGCACAGGTGGCTGCATCGGCGTTACAGGATGGACGTTTGCTACTGGCTGAACTGCCCTGGAGTGTCGCCAGCGTCATAACCAAAACGGCGCCAATGTTGCAATCGGGTGCATATGCCGAGAATGGCTATTATTTTCTTGCCTTCAACCTGCGTTCCGACCGGATCTTCAGCGATCTGCGGCTGCGCGAGGCGCTGGTGGCGGCAATCGATCTGCCGCGTATCGTGCAGGAGGCGACCGATGGGCAGGGGATGCTCATCGGCAGCAGCGCCGCTCCGGGTTCCTGGGCAGACCTGACGCCGCCGCCAACCACAACGGTCGATCTGGATCGGGCGCGGGCGCTGCTGGACGAAGCCGGGTGGCGTCTACCGCCGGAAGGCGCCATTCGCCAGCGCAACGGCATCCCGCTGACGGCACAACTCTTTGTGCGCGCCGACGATCCGCATCGGGTGCGCGCCGCCGAGTTGATTGCCAGCGCTGCTGAGCAGATCGGAATGGATATTGTCGTGCAACCTGCCGATTTTGCCACGGTCATTCGCTCGAAATACGCGCCGCCCTACGACTTCGATCTGTTGATCGGCGGTTGGGTGAATGGCGTCGCCGATCCGGATTTCGCCGACTATGCGTTCTATGATCCGGACGATTTTGCACTCTTTCATTCGAGTCAGATCAACCAGGGAGTGGCAGATACGCGCCCGACGCTTAACTTTGTAGGGTTCAGCGATCCGGTCTACGATAATCAGGCAGGAGCTGCGCGGCAGTTATACGATCTGCGTAAACGGGCGCAGGCGATCCAGCGCGCACAGGAACGGGTGGCGCTTCTGCGTCCATATCTGTTTCTCTGGGCTGATCGCATAGCGGTGGTATGCAGTTCGCAGGTACAAACGCTGGACGGACCGGTCAACCTGATGACGCCCAACTATATGTGGAATATCGAGCGCTGGTATGTAGCGGTGGAAGGTTGAAGGTTGAAGGTTGAACGTTTCGTGCTCATGATGATCGCTTATCACCGACCGCATGACTATGTCCATCGTACCCCATGCGGATCCAGCCACGCTGAATCGCATAGATAACCGCCATCGTTCGATCATTGACCTGAAGTTTCGACAGAATGGAAGTAATATGGTTTTTGACCGTCTGTCCGCTGATCGAAAGTTGAGAAGCGATCTCTTTGTTCGATAACCCACGAGCGATGCAGTCGAGGATCTCGATTTCGCGCGACGTCAGCGGCGCAAACAACGCGCTGGTACGCTCATCTTCGGTGGCGGCAAGCTCGCGAAACTGATGCAGCACACGGGTGGCGACATGCGGCTTGGCAATAACACTATCGTTGATCAGGTACTTCCCGCGTGCGACTTCGCGGATCATGCGTACCAGGTCGCGCGGATGCACATCTTTCGATGAATAGGCTGCCGCGCCGACTTTGATAGCCTGAAAGAGTTGATCGTCATCCTCGTAGACACTGATGACAATCAAACCGATGCGCGGTTCCCGTCGCTTGATGACGCGGGCAACCTCCAGACCGTTCAGTCCCGGCAGGTTGATATCAACCAGAACGACATCCGGCACGAGACGTTCCGCCAGCTTGATTGCTTCCTGCCCATTTTCCGCCTCACCGACCACTTCCATATCGCCAGCCTCTTCCAGACTCCAGCGAATACCCTGGCGGAAGAGCGGGTGATCATCGATAATCAGGACACGAATACGCTGTTCCATCATCTTCACCCTGGCTATTCCAGTGGAAGCATAACCGTTACCTCAGTTCCATGCCCCGGACGTGATGCTACTGTCAGGCGTGCGCCGATCAACTCTGCGCGCTCGCGCATATTTGTCAGCCCCCAGTTGCTCTTGCCGGTGCGTCGGGCTACCTCGCGGGGATCAAATCCCGGTCCCTCGTCGCGCACCGACAGGATAAGCGTGGTTGCCTGCTGCGCAAGACGCACCGTGATCGGTGCGCCACGCGCATATTTGTGTGCGTTCTGAAGCGCCTCCTGGACGATCCGATAGAGGACGATTTCGACTTCGTCTGCCTGTCGCGGCACAGCATCGGCTTCGAATGTCACCCGCACATTGTAGGTATTGCCATAGGAGCGCAAATAGTCGCGCAGTGCTTCAACCAGACCGCGTTCGGAGACCTGTCCAGGGCGCAGGTTGGCGATAAAGCGGCGGACTTCGCTCAATCCTTCACGGGTCGCGCTGCGCAGACGATCGATCATCTGTGCCAGTTTTTCAGCCTGTTCGCCGGTTTGCTGTTGCGCCAGCGTGTAACAGGTTTCGAGCAACATCAGCGAATTCGCGAGCACCTGTGCCGGTCCGTCGTGAACCTCACGTGCCAGGCGCACCCGTTCCTCTTCTCGCCCATGAATAACCTGCGAACGCAGCGCCAGCGCCCAGGGATCGGATGTTGCACTCGTTCCGGTATTCATCAATGTACTGCTACTCATTTCGATCTGGCGGATCAGCAGTTCTATCTGTCTTAAACCGCTGCGCCGCATATCCACGTTGCGGGTCAGTCCATCACAACGCGCCCGCAGTTTTGCCATCTGCTGACCGAGCGTTTCGGCGTTCGAGCGTCGCTGCTGAAGCGCAGTACGGTACTGGAGGGTCACTTCATCGAGTTCGCGTTCAGCCTGACGGAGCGCAGCATTGAGCGCATGCGCCTCCTGGCGCTCACGTTCCGCCAGAGCGCGCAACCGCTCCAGTTGCTCCGCCACAATATCGTGCGCCTCGCGGAGAGCGACCGGTATCGCTGGCTCTTCCTGCGAACTCATAGTACTGCGCCTGCCGGTCTTACGATTAACCGTGTAGCACAAATATACATCAGATTGAGCGACAATTCCAGTCAGTTCGTCATAAATTCTTATTCAAAATTGAGTCGAACTGGTTGCAACTCACCCGCCGGCGCTGAGTCACCAGTGCCGTTGTCACCCCGACATTGGATCGTGGGGTACGCGCAACCTGGAGAAGACCGGCGATGGATCTAACACTGAATAGCCGGTTGTCTATCGAATGCCCGCGTACATCTCCTGCACAATTGCTCGACAAAATTGCCTGGTTGCAACCTGGTTAAGAAAGCGCAACGAACGATTGATGAACCATTTCGGTACACCTCGCGTGCTGGCAGTATAGTGCGATCAGTTCCCGTTAACAATCGTGGCGAGGGCAGGATGACGACAGCGGCTCGTGGCACGGGCAAGATCGGCCCGAATGCGATTATCCAGACGGTTGCAGCGCTGCAGGAAATGTTCGGCGATGAAGGAGCGCGTACTGTGCTAGTGCGTGGCGGGGCGGGCGATCTCCCGGATCATCTGCCGCACGAGCTGATCGATGAGCGTGAATTTCACGCACTGGTCGAACTGCTCATCGAGCAGATAGGCGAGGATCGGACGAATGTGGTCATGGCGCGCTCCGGGCAGTTGACTTCGGAGTACGTGTTTGCCAACCGTATCCCACCGACTGCGCGCATTGCGCTTCGCCTGTTGCCGCCACGGCTACGGTTGCGTCTGCTATTGCCGGCAATGCGACGCTATACCTGGACTTTCGCCGGAAGCGGTGTGTTTGCCTACGATCTCACACCAACGCCATCACTGTCGATTGCAAATGGGGCGCTGTTCGATACGTCGGCGATGGCTGCGGCCATGTGCGCCTATTATCGTGGCGCATTCGAGCACATGTTTCGTAAACTGGTTTGCCCGCACGCAACATTGCGCGATCTTGAGTGTCAGGCGCGGGGTGATCGCCGCTGTCGGTATGCAATCCAGTGTTGACCATTGATGGGATGCAGGCGCGTTGCAGGCGCCTATTTTCTGATAGAGGTAGTTCTCAGTTTTCACTACATGGAGGTGTGCGAGTGACTGCTCCACCACAATCGGTTCGCTCTATGCGTCATGCTCCGCGCAATTTTGCGTTGACGCCGCTCAATATCTACTGGGAGATGACACAGGCGTGTGCGCTCGCCTGTCGCCACTGTCGCGCGGAAGCGATGCCGCACCCACATCCGCTACAACTCTCGTTCGAGGAGAGCGTTCGCTTCTTGCGGCAGATTCCCGATTTCGGCAATCCACTGCCGCAGTTGATCCTGACCGGCGGTGATCCGCTCGCCCGACCAGATCTGCTCGACCTGATCGACGCCGCGCGTGCGCTCGGCATACCGGTCTCGATCACACCAAGCGCCACGCCTAACCTGACGCGCACCATGCTCGCGGCGCTCAAGGCACACGGCGTCGAGGCGCTTGGGTTGAGTCTCGATGGCTCGAATGCCGCCCGCCACGACGCTATTCGTGGCGTCGAAGGCACGTTTGATCGCACCATCGAGGCGATGGAGTGGGCGGCGGATCTTGATATGCCGCTTCAGATCAACACCCTCGTCGCAGCGGAGACCGCCGACGATCTGCCGGCGGTCTACGATCTTCTGAAGACGAAGCAGGTTGCCCGTTGGAGTCTCTTCTTTCTCATTTCCGTCGGGCGTGGACGAGTGTTGCAGTCGCTGATGCCTGCCGAAGCCGAGGCGTTGATGATCTGGATCTATCGGATTGCTCAGGAAGCGCCATTTGCCGTCGCCACAACCGAGGCACCATCGTACCGGCGGATTGCACTTGGTGAAATGCGCGCTGCCGGTATGAGCAGCGAACAGATCCGTCAGACGCCGGTCGGACGGGGGTTTGGCATTCGGGACGGCAACGGCATTGTGTTTGTCTCGAATACCGGCGACATCTGTCCAGCCGGTTTCCTGCCGCGTGCTGCTGGCAATGTGCGCACCGATCATATTGTGCAGGTTTACCGCGAGTCGCTGCTGTTCAGCGCCCTGCACGATCCATTGCAGTTCGGCGGGCGCTGCGGACGGTGCGAATACCGCGCGATCTGCGGCGGATCGCGTGCACGCGCCTTTGCTGCCAGCGGCGATCCACTGGCGGAGGATCCCCTCTGCACGTATCAACCAGGGCGAACCATGTGAGGCAGATTGCAACGTCCAGGTCGTCGTGAGCACGATTATCGCTACCAGGTTTGTGTAAGGAGTCGATCATGCGTATCCTGATGATCCAGCCGAACTATCACGCAGGTGGAGCAGAGATTGCCGGCAACTGGCCGCCGAGTTGGGTGGCATACATCGGCGGTGCACTGCGGAAGGCCGGATACTCCAACCTGCGCTTTGTCGATGCGATGACCAACAATCTGCCGGACAGCACCGTCGCACAGATCATCCGCACCAATCGTCCGGACGTTGTCATGGCGACAGCGATCACGCCGATGATCTACAAGGCGCAGGAAACGTTGCGCCTGGCGCGTGAAGCCAACCCCGGCTGCAAAACGATCCTGGGTGGTGTGCACCCGACTTTTATGTATGCGCAGGTATTGACTGAAGCGCCCTGGATCGACTACATCGTGCGCGGTGAAGGGGAAGAGATCATCGTCAATCTGATGCGTGCGATCGAGAATGGCAGCGATGAGCGTGATCGCCATCAGATCCAGGGAATTGCGTTCCTGGATGAGGATCGGGTGGTGGCAACGCCGGCGCATCCACCGATTGCCGATCTTTCGACCCTGACCCCCGACTGGAGTCTGCTGGAGTGGGAGAAGTATATCTACATTCCACTGAATGTGCGGGTAGCAGTGCCGAACTTTGCGCGCGGATGCCCGTTCACGTGCCGTTTCTGCTCACAATGGAAGTTCTGGCGCAAATATCGTGTGCGTGATCCGATTGCATTTGTCGATGAAATTGAACTGCTGGTGCGCGAATACAAGATTGGTTTCTTTATTCTGGCGGACGAAGAGCCGACGATCTACCGCAAAAAATTCATTGCGATGTGCGAGGAGTTGGAGCGACGCAAACTCGGCGTTCACTGGGGCATCAACACCCGCGTCACCGATATTCTGCGTGATGAGAAGTACCTGCCGCTCTACCGTCGTGCCGGGCTGGTGCACGTCTCGCTGGGTACCGAAGCCGCAGCGCAGATGAATCTCGACCGCTTCCGCAAGGAGACGACGATCGAACAGAATAAGCGCGCCATCAAGTTGCTCCAGGATCAGGGGATCGTTGCCGAAGCGCAGTTCATCATGGGTCTGGAGAACGAGACCCCTGAAACCATCGAAGAGACGTACCGGTTTGCGCTCGACTGGAATGCGGACATGGCGAACTGGAATATGTACACGCCGTGGCCGTTTGCCGAGTTGTTCGAAGAACTGGGCGATCGGGTCGAAGTACGCGACTTCTCGAAGTACAATTTCGTTACGCCGATCATTCAGCCGGACGCGATGACGCGCGAGCAGGTGCTCAAAGGTGTGCTGCGCAATTATGCACGTTTCTACATGCGCAAGGCATTCCTGAGTTATCCCTGGATCAAAGACCCGTTCAAGCGGCGCTATATGCTCGGCTGTTTGAAGGCGTTCGCCAAAACAACCTTCACCAAGCGGTTCTACGACCTGGAGCGGGTGCACATTGACGGTTCAATTGACCTGGGATTTGACGAGACGAAGGTGTTGACGCGCGAACAGATCGCAGAGTTGAAGCAGAAGCGTCCCGAACTGTCCGCCGATGTCGATTTTCGCGGCACAATGACCGTCTGCGGCGCACCGAAGGATGTGCCGGAGTACGTGGAACACGAGGAATAAATCCGTTTCCCATTATACCAGGTTCGTCAGGGCGCGGCATGCCGCGCCCCTTGTGCGTTGGAGGTCACAGGTGAGCAACGTCATCATCATTGGGGCCGGTTTTGGCGGCCTTGCAGCCGCCGTGCGCCTGGCAGCGCGTGGCCACGATGTGCACATCTTCGAGAAGCAGGATAAGCCGGGCGGTAAGGCGTATGTTCTGGAGGTGGATGGCTTCCGATTCGATACCGGTCCGACGGTTATTACAGCGCCATTCATGTTTGATGATCTGTGGCGAGTGGCAGGTCGTCGGCGTGAGGAGTATGTCGAATTCCGTCCGTGCCACCCGTTCTACCGCATCTATGACCATACCGGTCACCGGTTCGATCACAGCGCCGATGAAGCAGCGGTACTGCACGAAATCGAACGCATCAACCCCGCCGATGTCGAAGGGTATCGGCGTTTTCTGGCGAGTACGCGACCGATCTTCGAGAAAGGGTTCGTCGAACTTGCGGACAAGCCCTTCCTGCACTTCCGCGACATGCTGCGTGTAACGCCCGATCTCATCCGTCTGCGGTCGTTCGAGAGCGTCTACCGCTATGTGTCGCGCTATATCAAGGACGAATTTCTGCGGCGCTGTTTTTCGTTCCATCCGCTCTTTATCGGCGGTAACCCGTTCTACTCCTCGTCGATCTACGCCATGGTGCACTACCTGGAGCGTGAATGGGGGGTGTACTACGCCGTTGGCGGCACTGGCGCAATCGTGGATGCTCTGGTGCGCCTCCTGAATGAACTTGGTGTCGTCCTCCATCTGAACACCGAGGTACGTGAACTGATCGTCGAAGGACGTCGCATTCGCGGCGTGGTTCTCGCCGATGGCAGCGAGCATCGCGCCGACATCGTTGTATCGAACGCCGATGTTGCCCATACCTATGCCGACCTGATCGCGCCCCGCTACCGCCGGCACTATACCGACTGCCGCCTGCGCTCGTTGAAGTACAGTATGTCGCTGGTTGTCATCTATCTTGGAACACGGCGCACCTACCATAATACGCCACTGGTGCGTCACAATATCATTTTTGGTCCACGGTACCGTGAACTGCTCGATGATATTTTCATCCACAAACGGGTTGCAGAGGATTTCTCACTCTACCTGCACATGCCGTCGCGCGACGAACCGGACGTGGCGCCGCCTGGTTGTGACGCATTCTACGTCCTGTCGCCGGTACCCAACCTGGCATCACAGGTGGATTGGGCAATGCTGGCGCGTCCGTATCGCGATGCCATCATCGCGTTTCTGGAGGAGCGTTTTCTTCCCGATCTGAGCAAGAATATTGTTGTGGAGCGCATAGCCGACCCGCGATACTTTCAGCGGCGACAGAACAACTACTTTGGCGCAGCGTTCGCATTCGAGCCGACGTTGCTGCAATCTGCCTGGTTCCGCCCGCATAACCGCTCTGAGGAGTTCGACAATCTGTACTTTGTGGGCGCCGGAACCCATCCTGGCGCGGGATTGCCGGGTGTGTTATCATCAGCACTGATTGTCGAGCGTCTGGTGCAGCAAGAGTATGTCGGGCGTTGCGCGTTGAACGTTGAACGTTAGAACGTTGGTTAATCGTTCGTTTATACGTTCCCGTTGAACTGACGCATTCATGTATTCGCTGGAGGAATCCATGACACTCGTGCGAGATGCAGCGTTGATCGCGCAGATCGACAGACTGACCGTGCCGTATGGTCAGGTAGCTCTCTGGTCGCTAGGACAGGCAGGATTTGTGTTGAAGGGTGGCAACACAATTGCCTACATTGATCCATACCTGTCCAACTCGGTCGAAGTGCTCGGCGGACCGCCGCGACGGTTTCCTGTACCGCTTGATCCGGCGCTGGTCACGCATGCACAGGTGGTACTGGCAACGCACGAGCACCTCGACCATACCGATGCTGCGACCCTGGCGCCGCTTCTGTCGGCATCACCCGCAGCGACACTGGTGGCATCGCTTCAGGGACGACAGATCGCGCGTGATGTCGGCATCCCGGACAAACGGATCATCACGCCGCGCCTGGGTGAACGGGTCGAGCTTGCCGGGCTTGCGTTCACAGCAATGCCGGCTGCCCATTATGAGTATGAGGTTGATGCCGATGGACATTCACGCTGGATGGGTTTCATTATCGAGTGCAACGGTGTGACTGTCTACCACAGCGGTGATACGATCATCTTTCCTGAACTGCTGGCGGCGCTTGCGGGGCGCGTGATCGACATTGCGCTCCTGCCGATCAATGGACGTGATTTCTTTCGTGAGCGGGAGGGAATCATCGGCAATCTGTGGCCCGGTGAGGCGATTGAACTGGCGAAAGCCATTGATGCGCGGGTGCTGATCGGCATTCACAACGATCTCTTTGCCGGGAATCGCGTTTCGCCCAGCATGCTGTTCGATGAACTGGATCGGCGTGCGCCGTTTATGCGCTGTCATCTGTTGCAACCGGGCGAGCTGTATCTGTATGCCGGTTGAAGGTCGGTCGTTGCGAGTCGAAAGCAGCCGGCGGATGGCAGCGGCGCGTGGCTGG
Organism: Roseiflexus sp.; assembly: GCA_034432635.1. GTDB lineage: Bacteria > Chloroflexota > Chloroflexia > Chloroflexales > Roseiflexaceae > Roseiflexus. Next base: position 43,211 of record DAOUBK010000015.1, on the reverse strand, counting down.
AGATATACGCAGCATCGATGGGCGCAGGCGGCATCTTCGCCTGTCCGCATCCGTTTGCCAACGCGCCGTCATCTTCGCGTCACAATTGCAACCCGATCTCGAACATCGCCGCATACCCCTGGTCATGGGGAGTAAGCGCCAGTAAGAGTTGTTCGCCGTTGCTGCGGAAGATGCCATCGTTCTGGTTGCGTGTTGTGCGATTTCCCCGACCGGCATAGGGCGCCTGCGCAAAGACGACATCGCTCAGCGCATCGTCGAAGTAGAGTTGTGAGGTGAAGTCGTACATCTGACCGGCGGCGGTTGTGCGGATCTTGAAATGGATGTGCACCGTGCGTCCGGGATACCAGCCGGGGTAGATTGTTGTAAATGTGGCCATGCCGCTAGCATCGGTCACCTGATACCCGCGTAACCATTGCTGCCCGGTGGTGTCGCGGCGCGGATCGCGCACATCGGAATAGAAACCCTGCGCATCACAGTGCCAGATGTCCACTGTTGCGCCACTGAGCGGCGCACATCCATCGTTTCCGATCCGGCTGACAACGAACGTTAGCGTGAGTGGTACCCCCTCTTCGACGATGCCGCTGACGGGACAAGAGCGAATGTCGGCACGGTTCAGCCGGGTGTCTACAAAATATGGTCCTTCCGTCTGCTCCGGGCGCACGACGCATGCCGGAACAGGGACGCTCACCGGTGTGGTCACCGGCGCCAGCGTAACCGGCGATACCAGTGCTGCTGGTGTAGCAGTTGCTGCAGGAGACGGTGAGGGAGGACGTGTTACGGGTGGAGTCGGCGCTGCTGACGGAACATTGCCCGTGGATGGTTCCAGGGTTGCGACTGAACCCATCGAGCCGCAGCCTGTCAGCAGAGTTGCAGCCGACGCACCAATCAGCATCAGCACTTCGCGCCGGCTGAGGATTCGTCCTATCTGACGATCATCGTTGTCCATCGTTTGCTCCAGACATCTTGTTTCAGGTATTCTGCGCCTTCTGTACCTGGTTGTGGACAGGCATCATTGATCATCATAACAGGAAGGTCTTCAAGGAATGTGAAGTGAAGATAAGAATTACCAGAGTCTCAGCACGGCTTTGGAATGGAACTCCGTGTTTCGATGGTGCATCTGCCAGTACCAGCCTAGTATAATCTCATTGTATGTTCGACCTGAGCGCCTGTGGATCATGCCTGTGATGACACCTGCATTCCTTGATCATCCACGCATCTGGACTGATGTTCGTCTAGAGGCGGAAGCGGTTGCGTTGCTCGAACCGCACGCCACGCTGGTTCCGGGTGGTGACGCTACCCTGTTGCCCGGTTGCACGGTGGCGATAATCACTGCCCTGATCGATGCCAGCGACGCATGGATGGAGACGGCCGGCGACGCACTGCGCGCAATCTGCCGTCCCGGCATTGGTGTCGATAATATCGACGTCGCCGCTGCCACACGGCGTGGCATTCTGGTCATCAATACCCCTGACGGACCTACCGAGAGCACTGCCGAACACGCCGTCGCGTTGCTGTTAGCGCTGGCGAAGCAGGTCGTTGCGTCCGACCGCGTTTTGCGCGCCGGGGGATGGCGCGCTGCTCGTCTGCGGGGCATTGAAGTGTGCGGTAAAACGCTAGGGATTGTCGGCTTCGGGCGCATCGGGCGGCGCGTGGCGCAGATCTGCCGTCAAGGGCTGGGGATTCACGTGGTGGCCTATGATCCGCCTGTTCCCGACGAAACCTTTGCGGCAATGGATGTGGAGCGCGCCGTAACCCTCGACGACCTGCTGCCGCGTGCACAGTTTCTCTCGCTTCACTGTGCGCTGACGCCGGAAACCCGCCACCTGATCGGCGCGCGTGAACTTGGATTGTTGCCGTCAGGCGCGTTGTTGATCAATGTCAGCCGCGGGGCAGTCGTTGATCAGGCAGCGCTGGTCGCCGCGCTGAGCGATGGTCGCCTGGCGGGCGCCGGTCTCGATGTCTTCGATCCAGAGCCGCTGCCGGACGATCATCCACTGCTGCAATTACCGAACGTCATTCTGACGCCGCATATTGCCTCATACACTGCCGACGGGGCACGCGCCATGCACATCGGCGTGGCGCATCAGATTGTTCAACTGCTGCGTGGTGAACGTCCGCCTCACATTGTCAATCCTGAAGCCTGGTCCGGGCAGCGGTCTCACTGAGCGCGCAGCGGTGCAGGATGAAGCGGACACGAGAACACAGCGCCGCTGTGTTCCCGCAGTGCCACTATATCCCTCTACAGGCGGATAATCATCTCGAATAATCGCCGGCGATAGGTGGCGCTATCGACTTTTGCCCACAGACGCGGGAAACTGGTGAGCAACTGATCATGCTCTGCATTGAGCGCAGCCAGATATTCCTGCGCCCCGGCATCGTCAGAAAGCCCAAGCGCATGGATATAATCGCGCGCAACCGCGGCATCCTGGAGTTTGCCGAGCGTTTCCTGCAGGTCCGTCAGCGGTTCGAGCGCCTGGTTGACGTTGGAACCGAGCGCATCGGCGAAGAATTCGATCGTGTAACGCAACCGTTTGCCGGCAATGCGCGCCATATGACGCACCTCGTCGGGTGCACCATCGAGCACGGCGTCGAAGGCGCGCCACTGTTCGTACCGTCGCCAGATCGAACTGCCGGCAAAATCGCGCACCCGTGTCGGCGCGCCGGTTTCACTCTGATCGAACACACCGGCGCCGGGAGTGGTCAGGAAGACGGCAAACCGGTACAGGAAGCGCTCGAACTGCTTCGATGCCAGATCGGCGAGCATGCGTTCGCGCGCCGAAGCGCGGGCAGCACCGATGGCGTCGATCAGCGGCGTCATGATGCTTCGCCGTTCCTCGGGCAACCGGTCACGGAATGCGCACACCGACTCGAGAAAGACATCGTAGTCGCGCACAACGCTCAGGGAGCGCGCAACCTGTCGCAACCCACGCCGCAGTTTGCGGAGCAGATCGGCATCGAAGACGCCTTCGACAACCTGGAGCGATGCGCGCAAACGACGCGTCGCCACGCGCGCGTTGTGCACATCTTCCGGGTCTTCATCTTTTTCGACCGCATCGAGCCGGGCAAGCAGGCGCTCAAAGGTGCGACGCAGGATGCGGCGCGCCCCTTCCGCAAGTGGTTCACCACCCTGCAACCCATCGGTCAGGATGAGCGTGGCATACGCCGGATCGAGCGGCTCGATCGGCAGCGGGGGAAGCGTATCGTGTTCGAGGCAAGCGAAGGTGATCGGTCCAATATGTTCGCGCCAGAGATCGGTGTGTGCAGCAACCGTGCCCAGGACACTGTCGTTGTTGGTCGCAAGCGTCAGCGTGACCGAGCCATTTGCATGGGTGACGGTCAGGTTCGTGACGCCATGATCCGCCAGTACAACTGCCAGGCGCAGGATCGCACCCAGGCGCAGCGCCACCTTCTGATCACTGGTGCTCAGACGAATGAACGCCGGATCGCGCTGTGGACGCACTCGCGGGCGCGTCATGCCCGGCAGTGTAGCAGCAAGCGCCTGCTGGTCGGCGTCCAGGTCGTCGATGCGTGTCGAAAGGAGCATATCGCGCGCGGCACGTTCGCGTCCCGCGACACCGGATGCACATGCAGCGTCGTAGCATGCTGCGGCTAACCCCAGCAACCGGCGATGTACCGGCTCGGTTGGTGCTGCGCGATCCAGGATCATCAGCGCCAGCGGACGAATGAGCGCCCGTTCAGTTGCTACCGTCATCGCAGTACTCCCCTTCACCTGTTGTATCGTCTTGTCCACGTCTGGAGTCGCTTCATCGAGCAACGCCAGAGCACGCGCCAGTTTGCTGAGGTTATCGGGATGCAGGTTGAATTGCTGGCGCAGGAGGGCGCCGAGTTCGTCGAGATCGTTGCGTGTGCCTTCGGGCAAGAGTTCGATTTCCAGTTCGTGAAAGAGATGCTCACGTCCGCCGGCGTAGATCACTCCTTCATCGAGCGCCATATCGGCGACGCAGCGCGAACCGTGCCAGACACGCATCGTGCGGCGCAGAGTTTCGATAGTGAGCACAGGTTGCAGCGGAGCGCCGCCTGTCAGGGCAAACGCCCGATCACGCACATCGCCAGGAGGCCAGCGCTGCGGGTCATCGCTATCGACCGGCATTTCCCATTCGGGACGCTGATGAAGCCCGTCTTGCGCCAGGGTTTCGCCTTTCAGGGTTGCAATCCGACTGTGCCCGACGGTGCGCACGCGCAGACCATACCGCTGGGCGCGCAGACGAAAGTCAGGGGTGTCGTAGTAGACATTGTGCTGATGTTCGCCGTCCCCCACCGGCTTCAACAAAAAATCGCCGAGTGTCGTCGAACGCGACAAAGCCACGAAAATCGCGGGATCATCAACGCGAAATTTCAGTTCGACTTCGAGGGGTATGGTGCGTTTTTGTTTCATAGTGCAACGTTTCGCAAAACGAGCGAGCAAGGTGTTTCTGCTTTCCAAGTATACCATGGTCGCCGATGCGCATGCGAGGAATGGTATCTTGTGGTATACTTATGTCTGGCTTAGAACCTGGGAACGACAGGCTACGCCGGCTTGTTCGCGATTCATTCTGCAAGGAGTTGCTTCGTGGCGCTGGAAAAAGAAGAAAAAACGGCGATCATCGCCGACTATCAGATGCACAGCACTGACACCGGCTCGCCGCAGGTGCAGGTGGCGCTGTTGACAGAACGCATCAACGGGCTGATCGAGCATCTGAAAGTGCATTCGCACGACCATCACTCGCGGCGCGGGTTGCTGAAACTGGTCGGGCGTCGTCGCCGATTGCTGGCGTATCTCGCAAACCGGGACAAAGAGGCATATCGCAAGTTGATCGATACGTTGGGGTTGCGTCGCTAGCATGGGGCTGATGGTGTGTGCGTCGCTCGTTGGTGATGCGTGTGAGTTGGGAACGGCAAAGGGGCATTGTGTCCTTGTCGGATGCCTTCGGCACAATGGTCGTTGGTGCGCGCCTAGTTGGAATGGCGAAAAGGGAAAGTCTGCGAGCCTGGGGTGCGTGCCCCAGGCTTACGTTTGTTGGAGGTATGGTACGGGGCTGTCGGGGATTGGAGTCTGCGGTCGAATCCGTTCGACGGCAGACTCCAGTACCTGACGCCCCGCGTTGGACCGGGGACGGTCCGTATGCAAGGAAGGATTATGTCAGAACGTCAGATTCATTCGGTCAGTATGGAAATCGCGGGACGCACGCTTACTCTGGAAGCGGGGCGCTTTGCTGAGCAGGCGAATGGCGCGGTTGTCGTGCGTTACGGCGATACGATGTTGCTGGCGACGGCAGTTGCATCAAAGGAACCGCGCGCCGATGCCGATTTCTTTCCGTTGACGGTCGATTACGAGGAGAAGATGTATGCTGCCGGCAAGATACCCGGCAGTTTTTTCAAGCGCGAAGGGAAGCCGACCGACAGTGCGATCCTGACTGCGCGCCTGACCGATCGTCCGTTGCGCCCGCTTTTTCCTGAGGGCTACCGCAACGAGGTGCAGATCATCGTCACGACCTTTTCGATTGATATGGTGAACGATCCGGCGCCGCTGGCGATCATTGGCGCTTCGGCTGCGCTGGCGATCTCTGATATTCCGTTCCTGGGACCGGTCGGCGCGGTGCAAGTCGGGTACATCAACGGGAAGTTGCAGATCAACCCTGAGATGCCCGATATGCCGAACAGCGATCTCGATCTGGTAGTTGCCGGGACGAAGGACGCGGTGCTGATGGTTGAAGCGGGGGCGAAGGAACTCCCAGAGGACCTGATGCTCGAAGCGGTCATTCAGGGGCATCAGGTGTGCAAGCAGATCTGCGATCTGCAGCACGAACTGGTGCGCCTTGCCGGTCGCCCGAAGCGCGAGTTTGTTCCGCCACCGGTCGATACGTCGCTGGAGGAAGCAATCCAGCAGTGGCTGGGGAATCGGCTGTACGAAGCGATTACCGATCCGAACAAGATGGTGCGTGACGCGCAGACTGAGGCGCTGAAGCAGGAGGTGATCGCGCATTTCACTGCCGATGAGCCGGAAGAGGAACTCGCAGCGCGCATCGCTGCCGTCTCGACGGCGTTCGAGAATCTGCTGTACGAAGAGGTGCGGCGCATGATCCTCGAACGAGCCGAACGTGTCGATGGTCGTGGTCCGAAGGACATCCGCCCGATTTCGATCGAGGTGGGGCTGATCCCGCGTGTGCACGGGTCAGGACTGTTCACTCGCGGTCAGACGCAAGTGCTGACGCTGGCGACGCTCGGTTCGCCGGCTGAGGAGCAGCGCCTTGATGATCTGGGTATCGGGACGACCAAGCGCTACATCCATCACTATAATTTCCCGCCGTTCAGCACCGGCGAGGTGCGACGCCTGGGGTCGCCACGCCGCCGCGATATTGGTCACGGCGCGCTGGCGGAACGTTCGTTGCTCGCAGTGCTGCCGTCGAAGGAAGAATTTCCCTACACCATGCGCCTGGTTTCGGAAACCCTCTCGTCGAATGGCTCTTCGTCGATGGCGTCGGTCTGTGGATCGTCGCTAGCGCTGATGGATGCCGGCGTACCGATCAAGGCGCCGGTGGCTGGCGTGGCGATGGGACTGATTACCGGCAAAGACGGGCGCTGGTGCGTGCTCACCGATATCCAGGGGATCGAGGATCATCTGGGCGATATGGATTTCAAGGTTGCCGGGACGGCGAAAGGTGTCACCGGTTTGCAGATGGATATCAAAACCACCGGTATCACCTACGAGATTATGCGCGAGGCGTTCGCCCAGGCGCGCGAGGGTCGTCTGTACATCCTCGACAAGATGAATGCTGTGATCAGTGAGCCGCGCAAGGAACTGTCGCCATATGCGCCGCGTATTATCACGTTGCAGATCAACCCGGATAAGATCGGTGCACTCATCGGTCCGGGTGGGAAGACGATTCGGAGTATTACCGAAGCGACCGGCGCGCAGATCGATATCGAGGAAGATGGGCGAGTCTATATTTCGACGCCCGATGCCGCCGCTGCACAACATGCGGTTACGATGGTCGAGGCACTGACCCGCGAGATCAAGGTCGGCGATATTTTCCTCGGTAAGGTCGTGCGTATTATGCCATTTGGCGCATTTGTAAACCTTGCGCCGGGGAAGGACGGCATGGTGCACGTCTCCGAACTCGATGTCGGGCGGGTTGAGAATGTCGAGGACGTGATCAAGATGGGTGATGAGATCAATGTCATGGTGATCGGCATCGAACCCGGTACCGGCAAGGTCAGTCTCTCACGACGGGCGCTGCTGACCGGCGAAACGGCGGAGGATCGGCGCGATGCCGGTGCGGGGCGCGGTCTGCGTGATGGTGGTGGACGGAGCAGCGGCGACCGGGGTCCGCGCGGTGATGACCGCCAGCGCCCGCGCCGACGGTAAGCGGTAGACGCTGATATTGTGGCAGGAGCGGTGCTGTGTGCATCGCTCTTTTCTTTGTACGCTTCCGGGAGAGTCGCCGTGGATTGCGAAGGAGACGCGGAATGACCTGGATGTCGTGGTTGACGGTGGCGATTGTCGGCGCCACGATTGCCGGCATTGCTATCGGGCGCTGGCCCTGGCTCCGCGCCGATCGCGCAACGATTGCAGTTGTCGGTGCTGCAGCATTGCTCGCCTGTGGGGCATTGTCGCTGGAACAGGCGTATGAGGCGCTCGATCTCGATACGCTGCTGTTACTCTTCAGCATGATGACGCTGAACGGGCAGCTCTACACTGCCGGCTTTTTTGGCATTGTGGCGCAGCGGGTGGTGCGGGTGGCGCACACACCGCGCGGTTTGCTCGCGCTCATCATTGTGGCGTCGGGAACGCTTTCGGCGCTCTTCCTGAACGATACGATTGTGCTGATGCTTACGCCGCTGGTGCTCGATACCACCCGCGCCTTGCGCCGTAATCCCATCCCCTATCTGATCGGTCTGGCGACGAGTGCGAATGTCGGTTCAACGGCGACGATTACCGGCAACCCGCAGAATATGATCATCGGCAGTGCATCGGGTCTATCGTACACGACGTTTGTCGCTGCACTCGCACCAACCGCCCTGATCGGCATGGCAATCTGCTGGCTGGTGATCGTGCTCGCGTATCCGCAGGAGTTCCGGCGTGGGCGCTTCGAGACGCCAGAGGTCGGGCGTATGCGAGTCTATCGCCCGCTGTTGCGGAAGGTCGCAGTGGTCGTACCGATTATGCTGGTACTGATGATCCTGGGGGTACCGGTAGCGCTGGCTGCATTTCTGGCGGCGGCAGCGCTGCTCGCCACACGTCGCCTGCGCCCGGATCGGATCTGGAAAACGATCGACTGGCCCCTGCTGGTCTTTTTTGCGGGTCTCTTCGTGGTAACCGGCAGCCTTCAGGTGCAGGGGGTGACCAGGGAACTCTTTGCAGTAACCGCACCACTTATCGGTGAAAGGCTCGTGGTATTCGGTATTGTTACTGCGGTGCTGTCCAACCTGATCAGCAACGTTCCAGCCGTGCTGGTTTTGCAGAGTCTCATTCCGGCGCTGGCGCAACCTGAACGCGGGTGGTTGATGCTGGCAGCGGCTTCGACACTGGCGGGCAATCTGACGTTGCTCGGCTCGGTGGCCAACCTGATTGTGGCCGAACTTGCAGCCCGCTGGGGAGTGCAGTTGACGTTCAGAGCATACCTGCGCGCAGGTGTGCCGATCACCATCCTAACGCTGCTGGTGGCATTTGTGCTGGTTTGATATGTCATCGTTCACACGTGATATACCCGGCTTGCCGTCTGTCAGCGAGACAGGGCGCAAAGAGAGTATGTCAGGACGAATCGAGTTGTGCAATCTGACCGGCGTCGGTTCCGATGCGTTGCTGCCTTGCGATCAGCGGCGCGCTGAGCCACGCGAGAGGGGCGTGTTATAGTGTGTTCTGGAGTTGCTCCGGTTTACAGGAAGCGGCTGGCAGGCGCACTATATGTGGCGTACTCCGGCTGGCGTTGTGCCTGATGGATGGACGCAGCGACCGATGTTGTGCACCCGGCAGAGGGTCGGCGATGGGTATACAGGGCAACATCGGACGCAGCGGCTTGCCGGAAGAACCAGTTTCCGCAAGCAGTTCCCTTCTCCCGTCAGGAATTCGGTCTCTCACGGTTCATACGATGCGCGGTATTACGAAGATATCGACGATCATGGAGATCATTGTCAAACCGTGGAGCGCGACCGCAGCCCATACATTCCGGGTTTTCAGCACCAGGTAACCGCCAGCGATACCGATTGGCAATCCCATGACCGCCATCATCGCCCGTTCGGCCATATCCACCGGAGCAACAGCGAAGTGGTTCAGCGCGTAAGCAGCAGTGGTGAGCAGCACCGCCAGGTGACGGTTGATCCCGGCGTCGTGCAAGCCCGAAAGGATCATGCCGCGCCACAGGAACTCTTCTGCCAGCACAAGCAGCGGGAAAAAAAAGACCAGGCGCATGCCGATCAGGATTTCCTCCATCTGCGCCATCGGTGCACCACCTGAACGGTAGTACATGTACGTATTGATATTGTCGATCACCAGCAGCGCCAGACCGATGCCGCCGCCCCACACCAGCGCCGGTTTCAGCCCGCGCCGGGTGATCCACATCGTATCCCACAGTCGATTGCGTCTCCCCAGCGCCAGGGTGACGCCGAGTGAGCCGAGTACATAGAGGAAGAGGGCGGGCCATTCAGCCAGCGGGGTGAAGTGACCGACAAGCCCGATGAGCCAGACTGATCCGGCCAGTGCGAGACCGGCCATCAGACGGGTGCGCACCGATGACTGTTCTGGCGCCAGGGGGGCGTCGCGGCTCAGCATCCGTTCCATAGCGCAATCCTTTCGGGTTGCAGGTGGCAGTCGGAACGTCCGCTATTATACACTGCGTCAGCGTTGTCTTTCACCGGCTCTGCCCGCCGGGCAACGCAGCAGAACGTCTGGAGCGTGTTATGAACGTCTCTTCCTGATGGCGATGGATCGGCTTGATCGCGTTCACGCCGCACTATGCATCCCAGGCACGCAAGCGTCGGTTCACATCATCCATCCCGGTGCGCTGTGCTGCCGCGAATCGCTTGCGCCAATGGATGCCAGGGCAATCCCCTGCGCTCGTGATCGGTAGCGTGCGGAAGCACGGCTCCCGCGTGCCAGCGGATGCGACGGCGTCGTCAAGGGTCAGGCTGGCTTCGAGCACACGGCTCCCGCGCGCCTGCGGATGCGATAGCTGCTTATCGATGATCGCCTGCAATTCCTGAACGGCTCCCGTGCGCTTGCGGATGCGACCCACGTATTCCTGCGTGCGCGATCCTCGTAGGGAAGCGAAGGCGCTGCCTTCACCTCCCCTGCCCGGCAGAATGGTTCGGTCGAGCTCCAAACTACAGAACAGCCGCTAATCTGCATTCTCCGTTATCCACACCCGCAACCCCATCCGGCTGAGGTAGATCGGGATGGGTTGAAAGAGTGGACTGAGGCAGCGAATATCGCGGAGTAGTGCACGATTGGCGCTGGCGTCAGGTCCGCAGAGCAGCGTCAGCGAGCCACCTTCACCGCCGGCGCCGTTGACTTTCCATCCCAGGACGCCATGCTCGCGGGCAAGTGCGATTACGGCATCGGCATCGGCATTGACAAGCGCGGGATGGAGGGCGCGCTGGGCGTCGGTATTGTCGATCATTGCCCGACCGAGCGCGACGAAGTCGCCGGCGTAGAGTGCATCGCGAGCACGGATGGCGCAGCAGCGCAGCGCTTCGAGCCGGGGGGAGGCGTCGCCTTCGCGTTCCAGGGATGCAATCACCTGCTCGTGCACTGCCGACGAACTGTGGGTGCGACCGAGGAAGACCAGCGCCAGACGGCGCTCCAGTTCCCACCAGATGGCGTCGGGAATACGCATCTGCGAAACGGTCGCGTATGGGTAGTGGAACATCTCGATGAAATTGATCCCGCCGTATGCCGAGCAGAGTTGATCCTGGATGCCGCTCTGCAATCCCAGGCGCTGCGTCTCGACGCGGTGTGCGGCGTAGGCGATTTCGTGCGGCGTCATCCTACCAGGGGTCAATGCGTCGAGCGCACCGATCAGCGCCACCGTCACGGCGGCTGATGTGCCGGTCGAGGCGCCGGCTGGCACCTCGGAGAAAATGGTGATCTCCAGCGCCACATCGTCGGGTAGCGGAACTTCGTTGATCGCGGCTGTGAGCAGCGGGTGGCGCACGTGATCGACACTGCCCGGCAGAACGACGTATCGCTCGCCGTAGTTCTCGGCGTGCAGCGTGATCTGATGCTCGCGGAGGTGGCGCGGAAATACTGCAACCTGCACTTCGACATACGGATAGACGCCAATGTTGAAAATGGTTCCGTGCCCGGCAAACCAGGTATCGGTCCATCCGCCGAGGTCGCAGATACGGATGGGCGCAATGCCGTTGATGATACGATCAGGTTTTGCGGAAGAGGAAGATGTACTCATGCTTGAAGACGTAGAAGCCACCAACCAGCGCACGATATCGCCAGAGTTCTTTCTGATTGCGCTTGCCGGCGGTCTGCTCGAAGTTTTTGACGACAATGCTTTTGAGCGTGAATCCGTGGCGCAACGTTTCCTGCATACCGAGGAAACCGAGCGGGATCCACTCGCCATCGGCGTATTTGTCGCCGATCACTAGCGCCAGATAGCGCCCTGCATCGAGGACACGCGCAACCCGTGCGACAACGTTGCCAAGCATTGCCAGGAACGTTTCGACCGACGGCGCATTCGCCAGGTCGCGCGGATCATCACTGAAGCGGATGATATCGTGGTAGGGCGGATGCAGAATGGCGAGTTGCACCGAACGACATCCGTACCGCTCCAGGAGCGCTGTCCAGTCGAGGGTTGCGCTGTCGCCGACTTCGAGGGCGCACACAATGCCGTACCGGTCGGGTTCTTGCAGCAGTGTGGCGCGGGTCTGCTCGACAACTGCCGGGTTGAGTTCGACACCGATGGTGTGGCGTCCCAGACGACGCCCTTCGATCAGCGTGGTACCGGAGCCGGCAAACGGGTCGATCACCAGATCGCCGCGACGGGTGTAGCGTCGTATCAACTGATAGGGGATCTGCGGCACGAAGTTGCCCCAGAACCCGGCGTGGTGCGCTCCGCTTGCGTCGCGTCGGTCGAACAGCCATAAACTGTCGGTCAGAATATCGTCGTACTCCTTCCAGCGGTTGAGGTCGATATCGTTGATCCGCCCGGTGCGTGTCTCTTTTGCAGCGCGCGCCAGCCGATCGAGATAGTAACGAGCGCGTTCGAGGGTGAATGCTGATGCGATCTGATCCAGGGCAGCGCGCAATCGTCGTTTGCTAAAGGTTGTGACATCCGTTTCGCCGACCGGTGTGCGCAGGCAGCTCGAAGGATCGTCGATCTGCTGCCAGAGCATCGTGAGCGCGTCGCGCAATGTCGCCACCGACTCGGACTCGCGTAGCCGCACCAGCGCGTCGGTGAAGGAGGTGCGTGCCAGGAGCAACAGATCATCCGGGTCGGCGCTCTCAGCGGGTGAACGGATCGGAAGAAGCGGGCGCGCCATGCGTATTGACACTTGCCAGACAGAGAACGTATTCAAAAGAAGTATAGCACGTCAGTAGTGTAAAATGCAAGGGGTTGCATGATTCTTGCCCTGGAATCATGAAATCTTGAACGCTGAACGCTGAACGCTGAACGTCCAGCGTTCACATAGACAGCGATCCTTTGCGAAAATCGGTCGTACCGATCAGCACATTGAGGAGCACCGGTTTGCCGTGCGCTGCAGATTGCTGTGCCTGTTGCAGAGTCTCTTCCAGCAGTTCCGGATCGTCGATGCGGTACCCGGCAGCGCCGAACCCGACTGCCACCTGATGATAGTCGCTATGCGTCAGCCGGGTTGCAACATCATCGTGCAACAGTTCCACCTGCTCACGGGCGATCTGCGTCCACCCGGCATCATTTCCGACAACAGCGATCACCGGTACATTGTGACGGGTAAACGTATCGAACTCGGCGATACTGTAGCCGACAGATCCATCGCCGTAGAGCAGCCAGACCTCTGCATCGGGGCGGCAGAGTTTCGCGCCGAGTGCGAATCCTGCGCCGACTCCCAGCGTGCCGAACGGTCCCGGATCGAGCCAGCTCAAGGGTCGGCGTGGTCGAACGATGTACGACGCCGTCGCCACAAAATCGCCGCCATCAGCGACAATGACACTGTTGTCAGTCAGCGCATCATTGATCTTTCGGCAGAGGTAGAGAGGGTTGACATACGCGGTTGGTTGATTGGACAGGCGAATGATCTCTGCCTCACGTGCAGCATCACGCTGGCGCAATGTTTCCCGCCAACGATCCAGGTTGTGGCTGGATGCCTCGTTCGACAGCCGGGAGATGAAAGATGCCGGATCACCCAGGATGGCCATATGCGGGCGACGATTCAGCATCAGATCGGCGCGGCTCCGATTGGCAGCGATGATCCTGGTATGGCGTGGAATATGATTGCCATAGTCGAGGCGAAAATCGCACGGGACGCCGGCGAGAATGATCAGATCTGCCTCGCGGAGCGCTTCGCGCCGCCGATGACGCATCTGTAACGGATGGTTTGCTCCCAGCAACCCGCGCGCCATGCCCGACAGATAGACCGGTACGCCGGTTACGTCGAGTGCACGCGCCAGTGCATCGGCGGACGCGGGATCGAGCACAGCCTGGCTTCCTGCCAGAAGCAACGGACGCTCCGACATCACCAGGGAGAGTCTGGCTGCACGTATGCTGCGCTGGTCTGGTTCGTGTAATGGCACATGGCGTGGCGCTATAAGCGGTTGCTCCTGAGCGCCGGCGAACAACCGATGAACCCATACGCTGCGGGAGATCCAGGCAGCCCATTGCGCCGGAGATCGACCGATACGCTTGAGACCATACCACTGCCGCACCACCTGCTCGTCGTACAGCAGATCGACCGGTAGTTCGACGAACACCGGTCCGGGAACGCCCTCGCGGGCGCGGAAGAATGCCTCTTCCAGCGTTGGGACAATATCGCGTACACGTCGCACCGATCGACGCCATTTCGTGAGTGACGTCATCAGCGTCATCTGATCGATATCCTGGAGTGCGCCACGCCCACGTAGTGCCGTTGCTGTAGCGCCGCCGATCAGCACCAGCGGTGATTGCGCCATCTGCGCGTTTTTGATCGCGGTGATGGTATTCGTCACCCCTGGTCCGGCAGTGACCACGGCAACGCCGGGAATACCGGTCAGGCGCGCAACGGCGTCGGCGGCGAAGACGGCAGTCGCTTCGTGGCGGGTATCGATCACCCGAATGCCGCGCCGGTGACAGCCAACCAGAACAGGAGCGATATGCCCGCCGGTCAATGTAAAGACGAAGCGTACACCATGCGCCTGGAGCGCCTGAGCAACAATGTCTCCGCCATGCATACGGTCACCTGCGACTGCACATAGAATGCACAAACTCTGCCGTAACTGACCATAGTATACTGCATGTCACACCGCGTCATACGTGCGGTGCAACGGCAATACATAACGACAACAGGAGGCAGGAGGAATCTTATGACAGCGCAGTCGTCAACCGAAACCATCACTGTCGATGGAGGCGCGATGGTCGAGCAACTCCGGCGACGCATCACCGGGGGCAATGTGCAACGAGTCGTAGTCAAGCAAGGGCTTCAACCTGTTGCAGCCTTTCCGTCGATTGGCGGCGTGCTCTTAGCAGCGGTCCAGTCGGCCATTGGCGCACTGGCGGTTGCGCTTGCCGATTGCACGATCGAGATCGAGCGAGTGACGTCGGAAGAGTCCTCCCGCGACGTTGAACTCGATATGGCCGGTATCCGCTGGATTGGCGTCGCGCCGGTTCCTGAAGGAGTCCACTGATCCGGTCGTGCGTTCTCCCTGTCGGGTATAGCGTCCGTCTAAACACGTCTCTTGTGGGCTGAAGGACCTGTCGCACGTTCAACGGGTTCGGCGGGCGTGTATCCCGGCAGTGTCTATACCCAGGGGACATCCTATGGATGTCCCCTGGAGTGTTTTCCTCAGCCGGTCTGCAATGCTCCCCCTGGCTGACAGTCTGCGGGCAAGATGTCCACCTGTTGCTCCTGGCGCTACGATGTTCTCCCTTTTCCGACGTCGTTGTGATCATGGTCGGGTAGCGTCAGACGCTTACGACAATCCGTGAGGAGTTGCAATCTGTCTGGATCGTCTGCACGTCCTGTGTCTTGATGACGGTAACGCAAGACGGCCCCCCGTGGCTTGCCGGGAAAAGACAGTACCGGCGCGTCTGACCGACGTCCCGTACGCGCATTTTTGAGACATGTATGCGATCGCTCGTCCATGGATGTGACCCCGATACGGAGGGTTGTCGATTCTCTTCTGTTTTCTGACGGAACGTTACTAGTATGTGTACAAGACATCGGATTCATTTCCGCTCTTCCTGGCATTCTGGTATGAGGCGCGCAGGCGTCGTTGAGAAAGAGTGTGGCAGTGCTATGCATGCAGTTGTTGCAATCAAACAGGTGCCCGATACCTCGAATGTGCGAATCGATCCTGAAACAGGCACCCTAATCCGTGAGGGAGTTCCTGCGATTGTCAATCCCTATGATCTTCACGCCGTCGAGGCAGTGGTGCAGCTCAAAGAGCGGGTTGGCGGCGGGCAGGTGACGGTGATCACGATGGGTCCGCCAAAGGCTGCCGAGGCGCTGCTCGAGTGTATCGAGCAGGGTGCAGATCGTGCAATCCTGATCAGTGATCGCAAGTTTGGCGGCGCCGATACGCTGGCGACGTCGTATGTTCTGGCGCGCGCGATTGAAACCCTCAACGCCGAACTGCCGGTGGACATCATTCTGTTTGGCAAGCAGGCAATTGATGGCGATACAGCGCAGGTCGGTCCTGGCGTGGCAACCCGGTTGAACATTCCGTTGATCACCTATGCGATTGCGATCGAGGAGTTCGATCTGAAAGCCCGTACCGCAATCGTGCATCGTCGGATCGAGCAGGGGGTTGAAGTATTGCAAACCAGCCTTCCTGTCTTGCTTACGGTCGAGAAGGAGATTGCGCCGGTGCGCCATGCGCCGCTGCCCCGTCTGATCGCTGCCGCCCGCTATCAACCCGAGGTGTGGAGCGCCACAGCGCCGGTCGTCTTTGATCCGCAGCAGATCGGTTTGAAAGGTTCACCGACGGTCGTCGGTAAAGCGTTTACTCCGGAGCCGCGCTCTGGCGGTGAAGTGATCGCGGTGACCGATCTCGGTCTGGAAGCGGTGGTAGCGCGTGCTCTGGCAGTGATTGAGCAGGCGCGTGTGCGGAACCTGCAACCTGAAACGGGAGTTGTGTCATGAATGCAGAACAGCCGGTCGTTCCGCGCATCTGGGTGTTCGTTGAGCAACAGGCACGTCAGGTGCATCCAGTATCGTGGGAGTTGCTCGGTGCTGCAAAGCGGTTATCAGCCGATCTGCCGGGCAGTGTGGTCGAAGCAGTGCTGCCAGGGCATCAGATCGCAGATCTGGCGCCACAGGCGTTTCATTACGGTGCGGTGCGCGTTTATGTGATCGACAGTCCGGTGCTGGGGATCTACCGCAATCTGCCGTATGCCGTGGCGGTGAGTCAACTGGTGATGCAGTACCGTCCGGAGATCTTTCTCATTGGTGCGACAACGCTCGGACGTGACCTCGCCGGTTCGATTGCCACACGTGTCGGTACCGGTCTGACCGCCGATTGCACTGAACTGGCGATCGACCCAGCTCAACATATTCTGGCAGCCACCCGTCCGACATTCGGTGGCAATCTGATGGCGACAATCCTCTGCCGCCGCCACCGACCGCAGATGGCGACAGTTCGTCCGCGGGTGCTGCCGATGCCGGACCCGCAGCCGGACGCCACTGGCGAGGTGATCACTGTTCCC
The DNA here is from genome assembly GCA_034432635.1 of Roseiflexus sp. GTDB lineage: Bacteria > Chloroflexota > Chloroflexia > Chloroflexales > Roseiflexaceae > Roseiflexus. The sequence goes on along the minus strand of DAOUBK010000015.1, from coordinate 26,385 downwards.
TTCGACCTGCGCGAAGAGGATGTACCGGTCAAGCGGTTACGGCTGATCCGCGCCGAAGAGCAACCCAACATTGAGTATGCCGATGTTATCGTTGCCGGCGGGCGCGGTGTCGGTGGACCGGAAGGTTTCGCATTGCTGGAGGAACTGGCAGACGCGCTTGGCGGTATGGTTGCCGCCAGTCGCCCGGTGGTCGATGCCGGATGGATGGATGCCGGTCGGCAAGTCGGGCAGACGGGCAAGACGGTGCGTCCCAAACTGTACGTTGCGGCGGGTATTTCCGGCGCCGTCCAGCATCGAGTCGGCATGAGCGGCGCTGATGTCATTCTGGCGATCAACACCAATCCAAACGCACCAATCTTCCAGATCGCCACACTGGGGATCGTCGGTGATCTGTACGACGTGATCCCCGCGTTGATACGTCAGGTGAAAGGACAGACGCAAGATGGGCAGGATCACCTTTGATGCAATTGTCGTTGGCGCCGGACCGGCGGGTGTTGCAGCGGCGCTGACGATGGCGCGCGGCGGGTTGAATGTGATCATCATCGAACGTGGACGATTTGCCGGCGCCAAGAACCTTTTTGGCGGTGTCTTCTACACCCACGCTCTGGCGGATGTGTTGCCGGATTACTGGGAACGCAAGCCGCCGTTCGAGCGTCCGGTCACCGAGCAGGGATACTGGATGCTCTCGCCGGATAGTGTGATCCGGGTGATGCACAAGAGCGAATGCTACCGGAAGGAACCGGCTGATGCCTACACTGTCCTGCGCGCGCGTTTTGATCCGTGGTTTGCCGAACAGGCGGTCAAGGCGGGGGCGCTGCTCATCACACGCACAACCGTCACCCGTTTGTTGAAAGATGAGCGGGGATGGGTTATCGGCGTCGATACCGATCGTCCTGAAGGCAGCGTCTATGCACCGGTCGTCATTATTGCCGAGGGCGTCAATAATCTGCTGACCCGACAGGCAGGACTGATCGCGTCGGATCTACCACCAACCCATGTTGCGCTGGCAGTCAAGGAATACATCAACCTGCCCGCAAAAGAACTTCAGGCGCGCTTCGGGTTGAGTGGCCCACGCGAAGGGGTAGCGATCGACGTGTTCGGTGATGTCACTCTGGGGTTGGCGGGCACCGGTTTTATCTACACCGATCAATCCGGTATTTCGATCGGGGTTGGCATGCTGCTCGATGAGTTCATCACGCACCGGTTGCGCCCCTACGAAGTGCTAGAGCGCTTCAAGAATCACCCGGTCGTTCGCCCCTACCTGGAAGGAGGAGAGGTGCGCGAATATGGAGCACACCTGATCCCGGAGATGGGGTACGACCGTATGCCCAAACTGGCGGGTGACGGTGTCATGGTGGCGGGGGATGCCGCCGGGATGGTCGATGCACTGCACCGTGAAGGGACGAACCTGGCGATTACAGCCGGCAAAGCAGCCGGTGAAACTGCCCTGGCAGCGCACCAGCAGGGCGATTTCTCGGCAGCTTTCTTGAGTCGCTACCGGTGCACACTGGAAGACAGTTTCGTGTTGAAGGACATGAAGCAGTACCGGCGCATGATCGATTTTCTCAAGAGTTCGCCGCAATTCATGGGCACCTACGTCAATCTGCTCAATGAGGCGGCGCTGCGCTATTTTACAGCTCATGGCATTCCCAAGCGGGAAATGGAGCACGATATTCTCAAGATGGTTCGTGAACGCCGTTCGTTTACCGGCGTCGCGTGGGATATGCTGAAATTGATGCGTGCAATGCGAGGTTAGCGATGGGCAACAATCATCACATGACGGCGCCGGTCGCCGAGGTCAGCCTGCCACCCGTCAATCCTGACGATCTGATCGTCTGCCTGAAATACTATGTGGATGAAGAGGGCGCCCACATTCGTATCAAGGAGCAGACGATCTGCGCAACGTGCGATCCGAAGCCGTGCCTGGCGTTCTGTCCGGCGCATGTCTTCGAGACAGATCGCCACGGAGGGGTGATGGTCAGTTATCAGGCATGTGTCGAATGTGGCGGTTGCCGGGTCGCCTGTCCGTTCCGCAATGTGGAGTGGCGTCTGCCGCGTGGCGGGTATGGTGTGGCGTATAAGTACGGATAAGGGGTTGTAGGTGGATCAGGGTTGACCGGGTTGAGGGTCGAAAACGTGATCGCTGCCGGCTACCGCAGGCGATAATCGCTCGATGCCCTTGTCCTGCTTCCAGAGCATGCTATGCACTTCTATTCCCGATGAAAGCAGCATCGGCTGATCACGGTCACGCTGCACCGTACATTTCGGGCACGCACGCGCCTGTTCGCCGCATCCGCTGTGGCGCGCTGTGCTGCGCGAATCGTGGCGCCAATAGACGCCGGGGGGAACAAGGCAGGGGCGATGCATACGGTGCGCCTGCCGATGCACTAAGGGCGAACAGAACAGATGGCCAATGTACCTTCTGCCGCAGCGGAACGCCCCGGCGCAGGTCACTTGTCTTCTCTCGCGCTTCGGGGAAGAGAGACTAGGGGTGAAGGCATTCAGGGTGTCCCCAAGCCCTATCTCCCGCACACGCTCACATGTTCGGTCCGCCCCTGAACCGATGCACGCCGGGACGCCCCTGCACACGTGACCAGCAGCGCGCAGCAGCATGGCCTCGGCACGCCAGCGGATGCGACCCGTGCCTTCTGGTGTGCTTGATGGCAGGCGAAAGCACTGCCTGCGCATGCCCTGCCGGGCAGGGTTAGTTCGTTCAGGCTCCCAACGTCCGTAACAGGCTTGGTGTACCTTTGTCGAAATGGGGTCGCTTTCTACCGCTGCTACACCGGGTTGCGTTGCAGCAGCGCAGCGACCTCCTCCACGAGGCGTCGCAGGCGCACTGGTTTGCTCAGATACACATCAGCGCCTGCTTCCAGACTGCGTTCGCGGTCACCCGGCATCGCTAGTGCAGTAAGTGCAATGATCGGGAGTGTGCTGGCTGCAATGCTAGCGCGCAGCCGTCGGATGACTTCTAATCCATCCAGGCCACGCAACCGCAGATCGACAATTGCGATGTCCGGCGGGTCATGGCGTACCAGCGCCAGCCCCTCTTCACCCGAAACGACGTGCGTGACGCGGTAGCCGAAGCGCCGGAGATAATCACCGATTACGGTACTCCCTTTGACATCGTCATCGATCAACAGGATGTGATCATTGCCGCGTGCCTGCGGGAAAGATTCTTCGTCCGGCAAATCGGAACGGGGGGATTCGTGTTCATGTGCGTCGAGCGACGTCGGGCGCCACATCTGATGGTGACGGGTCCATGGCAGCGTGATAGTAAAGCGGCTCCCTTTTCCCGGTTCGCTGACGAGAGTGACGCTGCCGCCGTGCAGTTCCGCCAGACGCGCAACAATGACCAGCCCCAAGCCGCTTCCCGCCTGATCGCGCTGATACACATTGTCAATCTGTGAAAATGGCTGAAACAGGCGCGGCATATTCTCCGCCGCAATGCCAATGCCGGTATCCCATACGCTGATCCGCACCGCTTCGTTGTCCGGGTCGCCTTCGAGATCAATACCGATCCGTCCTTTGGGTGGCGTAAACTTGACCGCGTTCGAGAGCAGATTGATCAGCGCCTGGCGTAATCGACGTTCGTCGCCGTATATCCCCTCGACGCGTGGATCCAGGTTGGTGTGAACTATCTGGCTTTTGCGCATTGCCAGTTCGTAGATCATACGCACGCCTGCCCGACAGAGGCCGTGCGCTGCGATCATCTGTGGCGCCAGTTCGAAACGCCCCGCATCGATCTTCGCAAGATCAAGCAAGTCATTGATAACCGCCAGCAGATGCCGACCACTCTCCTCAATACGGCCCACCATTTCTCTCTGTTCTTCGTTCAACGGTCCGACAATCTGTGTGCGTAACAGTTCCGCCAGACCGAGGATTGCAGAGAGTGGGGTGCGCACTTCGTGACTAATACCCGCAAGAAATTCGTCCTTCTGGCGATGGGCGCGACGCAGTTCAGCGTTAATGCGTGCCAGTTCGATATTCTGTTGATTCAGGCGGTCCTGCAGCAGGCGCAGTTCATTGCGCTGCTGGACGTGCATTTGCTCAATGATGCCCTGCTCGGTGATATCGGTGATTGCCTGCAAGAGACCTTGAATGTGACCGTTTGTGTCGAAGTAGGGAAGCGTTAGCAGCGTCAGATAGCGTGTGCACCCGTCCGCACTGTTGCGGTTGATATGGGGCAGATGCAACCGCTGGACGGAGCCTGCCATAATATCGTACAGCACGCTTTCGTTACCGATCAGTTCAGGAAACAGATCGAGAAGCGCATCACCAACCCGTGGCGGATGATTGCCAAAAAGTGTCAGATATCCACCCGTCGATTGTACGCGCAGCGCACGGTCGGTAATCAGATATGCACAGTGATGTTCGGTGCTGAGTTGATCGAGCATGCGTTGATTGTCTTCCATAGAGCGCATCTGTGATTATGGTGTTACTGTCGGTGTTATGAGTTCAGGCGGCACCGCTTTGAGCAGGCTGACCCAGCGCGCCGGCACCCATCCAATCAGTTCGACCTGTGGATTCTGCGGCAGCACCACACGCACCCGATACCAGTCGCTCCGCTGTGCCAGCACTTCGACCGGCGCCCCTAGCGGTGCAACGATGCGTGTGCGTGTGCTGGCTTCATCGGGTGTGCTGTACAGGAATACATTCCCAATCATCACGCCATTGAACGGCGAGGGGGTCGGTGTTGGCGTACTGGTCGAGGTTGGCGTACTGGTCGAGGTTGGCGTCGGTGTACTGGTCGGTGTTGGCTTGCTGGTTGGCGTCGGGGTGGCCGTGGCAGGTGGAACTGCCACTGGCGCCATCAGCATTGCCAGGCGCGCTTCGACATTCCACATCCAGGTGCCGCAGAGCAGCAATGGCAGGCAGACAATGATGCCAAGCACAACGACAATCGCACGCTGGAAAGCTGACATACGACGCGGTGCGTGGTCTTGCTGCTGCGGAACCAGCGCATTGCGCATGATCTGTCGCACGTCCTGGATCAGTTTTGTATCGCTGCCATCGAACATGCGGAGGCGGTCGTAACGATGTTCGTGGATAGCAAAGAGCGTCTCACGGAGACGCTCGCGAAAATCCGACGGCTCGACGCCGCTCGTGACGACTGCCAGGTAGGCGGCGCTTTCACTCTCGATCAGAATCTGGCGCGACTCATAGGCAATTGTACCGAGTTCACCGCTCTCTTTGTATCCGAATGCCTCTTGCGCGAAATTGCGAATGGCGGTGAGCATACCGCCGATAACGTCGCGATCAGGGCGATCCGGTCCCGCAGAATAATGGCAGATGAGCAAGCCCGAATCGCGCTGGATCAGGAAAATTTCGTGAATGGTAAACGGCAGGATGTCGCGGATCGCATACTCAACGTGCGAAATCCCCTGCATGCGCGCCTGCCAGTAGCGCGGGTTCAGCAGCAGGAATGTGTGCTGGCGAAGGCGCTGATCGATCGATTCTGCGAGGTTGCGCACTGCCTCGCTGACGGCGCGGGCAATCATTTGCCCGACGACCGGATAGAGAGCGTCGATCACATCCTCGCGCGCCTGGTAGACCTGGTGGCGAATGGCTTCGCTGATGGCAGGCGCAATCGCGCGGGCAATCTCGTCGGGCGACTGATTGATCTGTTCAGCCAGAATGTCGGCGATAACCGGACTGATCCGATCTACTAGAGTTTCTGGTTTGAGTAGAACCCGGCGTAACTCTTCGAGTTGCCGGTTCATTTCGGGTGCTTTGACCATATGTCAGAACGGTACGGGGCGAGGGGTGACACTGCTCCCAACTATCCCTTTGCAGCGTGCAGGCCTTCGAGCATATCGGTAATGGTGCCACCGGTTTCAAGGCGAGCAGCAAGTTCGATGAGCATACTGGCGAGCGCTTTGCGATCCGTTTTCTGGTGGTCGAGGCGTTCGGCGATGCGTCGCATTTCGCTGCGCAGTTCATCTTCGGTGTGACGGATCTCACGACGTATCGCCTGTACTCGCTGCTCGATCTGATCGCGCCCGTCGATTATTCCTGCCTGTACCGAGCGTAGTTCCGCCTCGTAGCTGGCATAGGACTTGCGCAGGTCGCCAAGGGTTTCGCCGGACATCTTAATCGAATCGTCGTGCTGGCGCACTTGCGTGGCAATCTGTTGCAGGAGCGACTCGCGGCTCCGCTGGCGATCACTTTCGCGGCGCAGATCTTCGGCGAGTTTGCGAGTGTCGAGTTCGAGCGTCTCCAGGCGTCGGGTCATTGTCTTTTCCAGATCGGCAAATCGTTCACGTATCTCGTCCACATCGCGGGCAATGCGTTGCACCTCGCGGCGTAGATCGGCGAAGTGACGTTGGTACTCCTCGATCTGCGCTCCGAACAGGATCTCGCGCAGCCGATCCACCTCGGCGTGGCGCAGCCGCCGGCGCAACGGATCAGGACCGAGAATGATCTCGCGTACGCGCTCAAGTTCTTCCGGAATATCCGATCCGGTAGTCGGATCATTGCTATCAGGGTATGCAGGGATGGTGTCGTTCTGGTTCATACAACCCTCTCTTTCCCGATAATAGAATGACCAAGCGTTGCAAAAGCCTCTTCGACCCCTTCACCCGTCTTGGCGCTTGTGAAGAAGAGGGGTGCATCGAGTGTTGCTGCGATCAATGCAATCTCTGCGTCTGAAACGGTACGTTCACTGTGCAGATCGACTTTGTTTGCCATGAGAACCAGCGGTGTGCCGGGATTGATCTGGAGAAACTCTTGTGCGTATCGCTCCAACGCCGCTGCTGTATCGTTCCGGGTCAGATCGCACACTAGCGCTGCGCCACGCGCTCCCCGGTAATAAGATTGCACAACCCTGGTAAAAGGTTCGCTCCCAGCCGTATCCCAGATAAGCATAGTCAGTGTTGTGGAAGGGGCATCTGCCAGCCGCACCACTCTACGACTGACTCGCACGCCGATCGTGCTCAGGTAGGTATCGCTGAAACGACTTTCGGTAAACCGGCGAATGAGACTGGTCTTGCCGACAGCAAAGTCCCCTATCAGGCAAATTTTTATGCTATAGTCCATATGCGACCTATGAAGATCAACAGATAGATAGTTTCCTTCGCAGGAAGCAATGACTTTCTTCGTGCGCCAGGCGCAGCGTGATCACAGATACAGAGTGAAGAGTGTTAACCTGTCTCCGAGGAGCAGTCATCCTTATCTAAGTGCCTGTCCGAAAAATCCCGCTGGAGTAGGCAAGGGCAGTGACCTTTGCCTACCCCTCAAAGACCCTACAAGGGTTATTCGGATAGGCTCTAAGTATGCCTGTCAGTGTCATGTGTAGATGCAAAATGCTTACCATTTCAGCATATTCGCTCGATCTGGATCAACAGTTGTATTCAGTGCATCTTCCATGCATATAATAACACGATTATGTGATCAAGGTAGTACCATTATCGGTCATAATTTGCACGCAATGTATGCAATTGTATTGTGGCAGCGCCATACCGCAGATATGTCTGCCATTGCCTCAGTGCGGGTTGCGATGGTTGTTCTGTCTAGAGGTTTATGTCTCTGCCCTTCCACCGCGCCAGTTGTCGTACACGAATGGATACACAGCGCCATTTTGCTATGGAAAAACCGGGTACGATTCTTATCGCTGACGATGATCCGGGCGCCCGTCTCATTCTGCAACAATTACTGGCGCGAGAGGAACATGGTGTTCTGATGGCTCAAAATGGCGCTGAAGCCCTGCGCCTGTCTATTGAGTACAAGCCAGATCTGGTGCTGCTGGATGTGTTGATGCCCGAACTTGACGGGTTCGAGGTTAGTCGACAGTTGTGCGATCACCTGCGGCTACGCGAGATACCCATTCTGCTCGTTACCTCGCTTGGTGATCATCAGTCGCGTGTGCAGGGATTGAGCGTCGGCGCCGATGGGTTCATCAGCAAGCCGTTCGATATGGCTGAACTGCTAGTATATGTGCGCACTATTACCCGTCCGTCGATTGCTGGCGGAGCAGGAGCGGTTTCAGCGGTTGATCGAACTTTCCTCGGAAGGTATTGCCACGATCAATGCGGAAGGTCGCCTTTTGTTGATTAATCCGGCGCTGGCAACATTGCTCGAAGCGCCTTCTGTTGAGCACGTACTGGGCAATACACTGCATACGTATATCCATGTCGCGTCGCTCGATCGGTACCAGGCGGGGATGCAGGCGCTGGTAAATGGAGCGCAACGGGTTCCACAACTCGAAGTCGTGTTGGTCGGTGTCAATGGGTGTTTTTTCAGCAGAGATGAGCCTGGGGAGGTTTCACGATCAAGACGGTGCGTTTGCTCAGATTATCATTCGTGATATTTCGGAACGTAAACGAGCGGAGGCGCAGATATACCGTCAGGTAAGCCGGCTGACCAGTCTGCACGCTATGAGGGTGGCTATTACAGCAAGCCTGGAGTTGCCGGCAACGCTGAACATATTGCTCGACCGGTTGGTTGAAGAGTTGCGTGTTGATGCAGCAAGCGTTTTGTTGTTGAATCCGCAAACGATGAATCTCGAAGTAGTGTGTAGTCGTGGTGTGCCGTCAACGATTGCCCAGCGCCGCTACAGATGCTTTCCATCATCACCCCGCCCGTCGGGCGACGGTCAACATAACCTCGCTACTGGTTACAAACGGGTCGAGGTCATACGATCCGTACACGATTTCAACGGCAAACCCGGCGCGTTCCAGCAGGTGTTCGAGTTCGTAACGGTAGAACCAGCGGAGTGTCATGGTGTGCAGGGTGCGTCGCACGCCACCCTCGTCGTCAATTTCATCGTATACGAAGGTGACGTGATTGAGTTGCCGCGCCATGTCCGCCCGCTGCGCAACGAATTTGCAGACGCGGACGCTATCGTCCAGGCGAAACGTGTGATCCAGCATCAGTTCGCCGTCGCAACCGGCAAGATCGCGCGCGTGCGGGTTAAACACATCGATTGCCAGCAGTCCATCAGGATTGAGCGCTTCGTGGATCCGCGCAAGTGCAGCCAGTTGATCATCGATTGTGGTCAGATGCATGAAACTGTTCAGCGCCACAATTGCCAGATTGTGGTGACCGGGTGGAAGGTCGGATCGCACGTCACCATGATAAAGAGCGACCCGTGCAGCGATGCCGGCAGCGGCGACGCGTTCGCGTGCCCGTGCGATCATCGCTGCCGATGAATCGATGCCGGTCACACGGATGCCACTCTGTGCCAGAGGAACGACTAATCGCCCGCTGCCGCACATCACATCGAGCACGCGCCCACCGGTGCGGCGCGCCAGTTCGCGGTAGAAGGGAAAATCATCGACAAAACTGCTGTGATCGGCGGCGTAAAAGCGGGCGATGCTATCGTAGTCGTTCATGGCGCTATGGTGTAACGCTGAAGATGTAGAGCGCTATTCCGACCAGAAGAATCAGCCCGATAATACCGACGGTTACCCCCAGCGGACTGATGACCGGATCGAACCGTGGCGCAGAAGGAAGCGTGGGTTGATCAGACGGCAACATGCGGCGCGCCTGGCTCTGGATCCATTCCATATCGGGCGCCGACGATGGGAATGGTGAGCGCACCGACTGTGGCTGGTTGAAAGTATCGTGATACGTCGATGGTTGATAAGATGGTGGGAATGGCGAGCGCACCGACTGCGGCAGACTCCGGTCATCATCGTACGTTGAAGGCTGGTCAGAAGATGGGAATGGTGAACGTGCCGGTTGAGGTCGGGATGTCGCGCGATCGGCAGGAGTGGGGCTTTCGCTTCGGCGGGTGATTCCACGAATCACCGATACCAGCGCCCCCAGGATGACCAGCCCCAGAATAATGAATGGCAACAGCCCCGCAGGTATACGTACCATGCCGCCGAGCACGTTTTGCAGCGTGTTCAGCAAGGGTCCCCCGGCGATCACGGCGAAGAAGATCAGCCAGCCGATGATCGATCCCCAGTTGATACCTGATTGTCGCCTTCGCTCTTCCATACACCTGTATTGTACACCACCTTCAGCATTGTTGCGCGCTATTTCTACGCCCTGCATCGGTGAGATTGGAACTAAACTCGTCTGCGCAATGTCCTGACATCATCCGTGCCTTCGCTGACGTGTAATCCAAATCCTCGTGGGCTGATAATTACAGTTGCCCGGTATCATTCCAGGAATCGAGCAGGGCGCGATAGGCAGGATCGGCGTAGCGTGCAGGATGGAACGCTGCTGCCCAGGCGGGCAACGTTTCGCCGCTGATGTGCGCTGCCAGTATGTCTGCTGCACCGCAAGCCGCCATGATCCCATATCCCGAAAAGGCGCCCATGATGAATGAACCACGCGGACCTGTCGGACCGATCAACGGACGGTTTTCGCGTGTTTTGGTGTAATAACCGCCGTCGATGGTTGGACGTGGGGGACGGTGGACATATGCTTCGAGATCCGGGATGATGCGTGTGAGACCCCGTAGCGTTACATCGAAGAAATAGGGTGCGGATGGTAATGGAAAAGTTTCTTCGACCGGCGCGGCATCGTATGCCCACAGCGCAATAACCCACGTGCTTCCGGTTCCGCCTTCTGGACGACAGTGCGCTCCAGCCGGAAGCACGTCCAGGAGCGGATGCGCTTCCGAGTCATCGGCAAGCATAGCACGCTCGTCGTCGGTCCAGGCAATGATCTGGGGATCAGCGCAAATGAGCAATGGTGCATCACGCGGAATGATGCTCAGATGATCCTCGAATGCAACCTTCAGATGGCGCTCCGAGAAGACCGGCAGATCGACGCCAACCATGCGTCCAACCCGGCGCAGAAACGGTCCTGCGGCATTGACGAATCCTTCCGTCACAACGCGCCGGGAATCGAGCCACACTGCCGCTACCCGCCCATCCTTCACATCAACGGCTTCGACGCGGGTACGTACCAGTTGCGCACCACGCCGACGCACCCGTTCCAGCAATGTCATGCCGAGTTGCTGCGCGCTCAACCAGCCGCAGCGTCGCGCATGCAACGCAGCAGCGGTGGTTTCGGTCAGATAGGGAAAAGTGCGCTGTAGCACGTCCTTGCTGAGGATCAGATCCGCGCCATCGGGCTGCGCTGTAAAACCGTGAGCAGAATGTGAGGTATACGTGTCGGCGCTCGTGTGGATCCGCAACGCCCCTGCTCCCAGCGCAGCCGCCTCTTCCCCTGCACGACGCAGCAGCGCCACGCGATCCGGGTCGACTGTCACATACAGGTATCCGCGCCGGTTGAGCGCAATGGCATTCTGCGTCTCAAGAGCCAGCGCTTCAATAAGGTCAATGCTACGGTTCATCAGTGCGATCATCGCATCGTCGGGACCGGGCCACCAGTTACGATAGCACTCGCTCGACTTGTCGCTGGTGAGCGAGAGCGGCGGACGCTCGTCAACCAGCAGCACCGAGGCGCCACGTGCTGTCAACGCATCGGCAGCAGCGATGCCGGCAATGCCTGCACCGCAGATCACGACATCATAACTGCTCACAGCGCCTCCGGCGCTTTCTTCAGTGCCTCAGAGACTTTCTCGACCTGCGTCTCGCTCAGATCAGGGCTGACATCGATATGTACCGAACGGCTCAACAGGTCGAGCGAGCGGGGACACATATTACGCATATACGCAATGGTGTGCGACACCCAGCGCCAGGGACTGCCCCGTTCCGACCAGGTTTTCTGGTTCATGATCGGCGCCCAGAAGCAGTAGACGTGATAATCTTCAATATCGGAGTGGTAGAGCACCTTTGCTCCAACCCCCTTGGCGTGCAATGCTTCAACCCCCCAGCGTGCACGTTTATCAGTGGGAAGCAGCACAATCAGCGCAAGTCCGGCGTCGCCAGCCGGATCGTTGAGACGGCGAAAAGTCGACCCGGATGCCCGCACATGATCCGCAATACGCTCAGTTATGGCAGCGTGGTCACGACGCATGTCGGCAAGGAGTCGCTCCAGCCTGCCGAGTTGCACCAGTGCAACTGCCGTCTGGAGTTCGCCCATGCGGAAATTGATCCCCGGTATGATTTCGTCTGACGGAATATGGTGACGCTGACTGCCAACGACATCGTGGCACATGATTGCGCATTTGTAGAGTGCTTGATCGTTGGTGATCAGCACCCCGCCCTCGCCGGATGTGGTGATCTTGTTGAATTGCAGGCTGAAAGCGCCAGCATCACCCCACGAGCCGAGACACCTGTCGTAGAAACTTGCACCAGTCGCCTGAGCCGTATCTTCAATCAGCGCCACACCATAGCGCCTTGCCACGTCGGTCAGCAGGTTCATCTGGCAGGGGGAACCACGCATGTGGACTGCCACAATTGCGCGGGTGCAGGGGGTTATCTTGCGTTCCACATCTGCTGAGTCGATCGTCAACGATGCATCGATCTCGGCGAGCGCCGGAACGGCGCCGAGGGCAACGGCTGCTGAAGCAGTGGCAATCCAGGTGTACGCCGGAACGATCACCTCATCGCCCGATCCGATGCCGAGACCTGCCATAGCGCACATCAACGCCGCTGTACCAGACGATACCGCTAGCGCATATGCTGTGCCCATATGAGCGGCAAATTCCTGCTCGAACAGGTCAGTCTGTGAGAGACCCGACACAGGACCGTAGTAGCGAAAGAGACGTTTGCTACGTAGCACATTGAGCACTGTCTGTTCTTCTTCGACACCGATCCGCATACCGCCGGGAAACATGGGGGGCAGCGGTGTCTTTACGGTACGTTCGCCGCAGTTGATCGCCAATCGTGGAGATATCGTTGTCCTCCTTACCGACAGAAAACCGAGAATCAGGAACCACGAACTGAGAACCAAGCGTCGAGAACTGAGAACCAAGCGTCGTTGCCCGCACCGTCCTCGTTTTTGCGTGCAAGGTGCAGCATTCAGCGTACAACATGCAACGTTCAGTGTTCGAAGTTGCAACTTCGGATTCTCTCATGATGCTACTGAACAACGAAATGGTCAAGGTGCCTCTGGCATGCCGTTGTCAGAGCGCGCGTGGTATACTCATAACTGCTATCTGACTCAACCCTGATACGCATGATTGGAGTGCTCGCAATGTGTTGACTACCGGTATCGCAGATCGACAGACCCCACAACATACGTGAGGCGTTTGCCGGTTTCTGCACCAGAAGTTAGCGGAGAGCAAAACCTATGAGCGCTGATGATATGCTCATTTTCCCGGGTTCAGGAAGCCCGAAGTTGACGAAAAATATCTGCGCATACCTGGGAGTGACTCCAGGGGAATGTGAAGTGTTGCGATTTTCAGAAGGGAACCTGTTTGTGCGTATCCTAGAAAATGTGCGGGGGCGACATGTTTACATTGTGCAATCAACGGCTTACCCCGCCAACGACAATTTCATGGAGCTCCTCTTCTGGATTGATGCGTTTAAGCGTGCCAGTGCCGCATCGGTGACAGCAGTCGTTCCCTTCTTCAGTTATGCCAAAGGGGACAAGAAGGACGAACCGCGCGTTTCGATCCGTGCACGGGTCTGCGCCGATGCCATCGAAGCTGCAGGCGCCGACCGTATTGTGGTCATGGACCTGCATGCACCGCAGATTCAGGGTTTTTTCAAAATACCGGTGGACGATCTGTACGCTCTGCCAGTGCTCTGTGATAGGGTCAGGCAAATGAATCTGGAGAACCTGATTGTTGTCGCGCCGGACAGTGGTTTTGCAAAGAAAGCCCGCAAGTACGCGCGGTATCTTGGCGTCTCGATGGCGGTTGGCGATAAGGAGCGCGTTGCTCACGATGAGCATGTGCATATCGTCGAGATCATCGGTGATGTGGCGGGCAAAACTGCACTGATCGTTGATGATTTCACCATTTCGGCAGGCACACTGGTCGAAGTCGCCGAGCAACTGCTGGTACGTGGGGCAAAAGAAGTGTACGCTGCTGTGACGCACGGTGTTTTTGCCCGCGGATCAATGGAGCGATTGTCAGACAGCCCGATCCGGCGGTTGTTCATTACCGACACTGTCGAAACGCAGCCGGTCACATTGATACCGCAGGTCGAGGTCGTATCGGTGGCGTCGCTCTTCGGTGAAGCGATTCGCCGGATTCATTATCGCGAAAGTATCAGTGTGCTGTTTCCGCGATAGCCATATCGACCATGCTCAGTGCATATCCCATCTCGCCTGCAACACTCGCAGTTACCTCGCTGGCATCCGGCAGCAGCGGCAATGCGCTGCTGGTGCGGTCGCGCAACGCGGCGCTTCTGGTCGATTGCGGCGTACCGTTGCGTACTATCGAGCGGGTGCTGATGCGGAGCGGTCCTTCTCCCGATCAGTTGAGCGCCATTCTGATCACCCACGAACATGGCGATCACACAATGTCGGCAGGTTCGCTAGCGCGGCGCTACGGTGTTCCGCTGATTGCCAATCAAGCGACGTTGGCGGCAATGGAGCGAGACTTGACGGGCGTCACAGTGCGGGAACTGGCAACCGGCACCGCCACAATGATCGCCGATGTTCACGTGGGCAGCTTCCCTGTCTCGCACGATGCTGCCGAGCCAGTAGGGTACACGATCAGCGTCGATGGATGGTGTGTCGGTATTGCAACCGACCTGGGGCGGTGGGATGACGTTGTTGTGAAAGGGTTGATGCCTGCCGATCTGGTGGTGATCGAAGCGAACCACGATCAGGAGCGCCTGTGGCGCGCACCTTATGCAGAAGTGGTCAAGCAGCGCATCTACAGTCCTACCGGTCACCTCGACAACATTGCCGCCGGAAGGTTGCTCGCCCGTCTGGGGACGGATGGACGACGTCGGAGTGCCTGGCTGGCGCATCTTTCACAGGAAGCCAACTCGCCACAGATCGCCGAGCAGGTGGTGCGCGGCGTTCTTGCGCTCGCCGGGGTGCACTGCGTGAGAGTCACCGCTCTGCCGCGCCGTACTCCGCTGCACTGGTCGAGCGATATGCACAGCGAACAACTGGCACTGTTCGACTGATCCCGCCTAACTTAGAGCCTATCCGAATAATCCATACTAATAGGGTTATCTGATGAGTAGGCGAAGGCATTGCCTTCGTCTACTCGGGTGGGATTTTATTTTTCGGACAGGCACTTAGTTGTCATTTACTCTTTCCTGGTTGTGGTTTGTTAACCTGACTGAATATGAGTGGCTGGCTATAATTTAGGTATCGGTCACATCTCCGTATTGTTCTGTACAGCGCGTGTTTCCGTACCGACCCATACAGGCTGCCGACGCGGTGTTGACGGGCGTGCAATCGCCAGGATTCGCGTGCCGTGCACTTGGCGCCACATATGCACGAACTGTCAATTGCCCACAGCTTGGTAGAAATCGCGGAAGAGGCGGCTGCAAAGGCAGGCGTCACACGGGTGACGGTTGTTCACCTGCGTCTGGGGGTTCTTGCCGGGGTAGTCCGGGATGCTCTCCTCTTTGGCTTTGAGGTGGCTAGCACCGGCACACGACTGGAAGGTGCACGGCTTGCGATCGAAGACGTTCCGTTACAGGTGGACTGCGAGACGTGCAACACAATTGTGGCGCTCCCAGATGTGCGAAATTTCCGCTGCCCGCAGTGCAATGCGCCGTGTCGACGGATCGTGACAGGTCAGGAGATCGAATTGGCAGCGCTGGAGTATGAGGACGATACGCCGGAAGCCACAGCGTCGTGACCTACTTCCGGCGCTCACAAATCGCGAAAGACAATGGCGCCTGGCGCGATAGAGCTAAATGCTCGACCAGTGCAGGGTGAATCCCAGAGGAGGCGCTATGGTGCATCTATCGCTTCGTCCACAGCCGTTAGGCATCTTTCCTCCACCGACCGCGTATCTTGTGCTTCCGTCGGTTGATGGTGGAGAGGAGGTGTGTGCCTCGCTCCTCACAGGTTGTCTGCCCAAACAGGTACCAGAACCGTTCCGCTTTTACGCACTAGCGTTGGCGGAAGACCGACAGGGAGCGTGGCAAGCGCTGGCGAACGACTCGACGCCGGAGGCACACTACAATCGCTTTGTGCTGCGCAGCGACCCGGAAGTATACCCGCATCTGCGTCGGCAGTTGAACGGTGATCTGGCTGCACTCCTCGATCTTGTCGCGTATATGGGCGGTCTGATCGACTCGCCGCCCGCTGTGGATGCGTTGCGTGGTGAGGTAGCTGCATGCGTTCTCCCGGCGCACGCTGCCGGTGCACTTGCGCGCCACCAGTATGATGCTGCTATTGCTGCATTACAACGGGCAATCGAGGAGGTGCGTCAGATTTCGCCAATATTTGCAGCGCAACTTCTCGATCACCTGGCAACCGTGTATCTCAATGCCGGTCAATCGTCGGCGGCGTTACACGCATTGCGTGATGCAGCAATGTTAACTGCCGGAAGTCGACTCGTTGATCTGCGCGCATATCTCTTGCTGCGATTGGGAATGCTGTGTCAGGATCACTATCATGAACAGCGCGCATTACTCGTCGAAGCGAACGAGTGGTTTCAGGAGGCGCTACGCTGCTGCTCAATCGAACGCACGCCCGATCTCTATGCGCTGGCGCACTATCGGCTGGCGCTGACATTCCTGGCACTCGCACCTTCCGGCAACGGCAACCAGGTGATCCGCGAGCGGGCAATCCAGTCGTTGCGTGAGTCACTCAGAGTGTACTCCTGCAAAACGCACTACGATCAGTGGCTCAATGCGCAGGTTACCCTCGCCAATGCGTTGCGGATTTCCTCGGCTGCGTCGTCGTCCGAACACTTAATCGAGGCGGTTCGGCTCTACGATGAGGTACTGGCGCACCGCGATCAGGATCATGATCTGATCGGGTACGGACGTTTGCTGGCGAATCAGGGAACCGCTCTCTTCTATCTTGGATGCTTCGATCGTGCCCGTGATAGCCTGATCCGTGCACGCAACATCTTTCTGTCCCACCGCGACTATGGCGCTGCGGCGCTCCTTGAAGAGGCGCTGGTCGAAATTGATTGCCGGGAGATGAAAACGAAGATAGTCTCCATGTCACATGGTGACAGGAAGCACAACGATCATCAATAGCTCTATAACTGTCCAACCATGGTCTGTGAGTCTGGTCATCATGGCAGGTACATGTGGGCGTCAACAGCAACCGGCAGTGTCGGACACCAGGTGCAGCGTCTTGAGCGGTCGGGACATGTCGGAGACCAGGTCTTCCCAGGTAGCCGAAGTTTGATCCATCACTAACAGTCTGGAGAACGCCAGTGTCTTGCACCTGGTTGCCCATTGAACAGTCGCATCTGTGAGATGGGTACGTTCGGCACAGGTTGTGCTTCTCCCCGCAGATCCAAGACCTCTGCCTTAGTCTGGCGTTCTCCCCGGATGGGTGGCTGTTGGTCGGCGGCGCCAACTGCGCCTTCGGTACCGAGCAGCCGGTTCTACGGGTCTGGCAGGTGGAGGGAGCGCACGTGCTGTACGACTTGCCCGGCCATGCCGATTCGGTCACCGGCTTGGTCTTCGCTGCCGAGGGGCAGCGGTTATTCTCGGCCTCGGACGACGGCACGGTGCGGAGTTGGGATATGGTTACCGGGCAAACGGTCTGGCGCAGCGAAGTCCGTGAGCTGCTCAAGGCGCTGGCTCTTGCGCCGGAGGGACGGCGGCTGGCGGGGCGGGCGGCCTGATTCATGGGCGGGTGTATGTGTGGCAGACCGATGGTCAAAGCCAGGCGGTGCTGGAGGCGCATCGGGAGCAGGTCTGTTTGGAGGGCGAAGAACAGGCAGAACAAGACTTCTGGTCGGTGGCGTTTGATGAGGCTGGGGAACGGCTGGCGGCAGGGTGTGCGGATGGGAGCTGAGATCCTACAGGGCGATTATGAGCGCGGCGTTACCTTTGATGCTGCTTTGGCCAAGCAATAAGGTTTCTCGGAGACAGCTAAAGACCATGCCTTCATTGCAGGACCTACCACCATCAGAGAGCAGAACTACACAGGATCACCAGGCGGGGAACCTAACCCAGAAGTCTATCGTTTAGACCCGTGGCCATATCCAGATTGGCCTGCATATGTCTATTGGTGGCACGTGTATGGGCCTGGGCGTTGACGACCAATCACGGAGTTGAGAAAAATACCCAAACGAGCTGGCTGCCCCTTTTCTATGGATGGAGGTGTTAAGATGAAAACCAATAAATATATTATTGCTGTTTTTTCTGTGATTCTGATCGTGTATTTTGCTCTCGGTCTTGGTTTCCACCTCAAGCAGAGCGATGAGTTAGGAAGGTGCAACGATTTATTGAGAGAGCAAGGCGAGTTTGTAGAACCGAAAATGTTTAGGACCACGGTGGGATTTGTTTTCAATGTAACATTTTGGCCTGTCTATTCTGTTGCTAATATCTACCACGATGGGACTCCTTTTGCAACGCCATGTACCCACTAACCCGAAAGCTGCCCACCGATGAATTGCAGTGTCAAGGGTGAAGCCTTGATAACTGGTTTGCCGCCCAACATCTCGCTCCAGCCGACGCCTCGCTGCGCTCGGCGCGGCTGAGCTCGGTGCCGTTATGCCGCCGACACTCACCCGATTCCACCTGCGGCCGGTGGATGTCGAAACACAACAAGGAAGTGCAATGTGAAACGCTTACTGGGTATCGCAGGAGGTTTATTAGGCCTGCTGGTGCTAGGGGCACTAGCCGTTGTTCTTGCTCTGACCTTTGGCGGACTACAGAGAAGCTCAAGGCCAGCATCCCAGGCTTTTCAATCACCTATCGAGACGCCGACCCAACCCCCTTACCCACCACCGGGAACACCGACCCAACCATCCATCCCTACCATTCCGCCGACGGTAACCCGGGCACCCAAGCCATCACCAAGTCCTAGTCCAATTCCAACGGCAACGCCTGTCCCAACATCGCTGCCATTACCCTTCGGCCTTTTATGCCTTATGGGTGGATAATTTCCCGGAAGGCCAGGGGAGTGTTATCTGGCTGGCAGACCCACGGGACATCGGCAACCGCCAGGAAGTGCTGCGCTTTGACCCAGATACTATTGCCGAGGCGGCTTTGTCACCCAACAGTCGTAAATTGGCTTTGGTCACCATTTACTTGAAAACGGCGACGCTCTGGGTAGCTAACGCTGACGGGAGCAACCTCCAGCGACTTGACCAGGGCCCAGGCATCGGTGGGCCGTTGTTCTGGAGTCGTGATAGCCGATTATTCACCTATGGGGTAGCCTGGCGCGAAGAGATAACGATCCCAAGTTACCAAACGGGAACCCCTGGGCCAGTTTCAGTGTGGTGGGGAGCTGTTGAACTGGTGGATGTGACCACTGGCGAGAAGAGGCGGCTGCTGGAAACAGAACCCGACGTGCCGCTGAGCGTTCTCGGTTGGTCCGCTGATGGGCGAGAACTCTACTATTCCCTTTCCGTTCCACGGGAAGCCGGGTACGCTTACGAACTCTGGGCCGTAGGTCAAAGGGGGCAAGACGCTCATAGGATAGCCTCTCTAGGTAGTGAGCCTGTCTCTCCAATCCTTTCTCCAGATGGTTCCAAATTCCTTATTGGCACCCCTGAGGGAGTGGCTTGGATTTCAGCGGATGGACGAACACGCCAGATGTTCCTATGCCGCCTTGGAAGCAGCAATGTGGAGTTATCTGGTCTCCTAATGTGGACGAAGTAGTACTTTGTCAGGTAGACGAGCAACGCCCCATTGAATATATCAAGCTGCTCAACTTGCATACCGGGGTAACGCGAGTCCTGGGCCCCATAGGAGTTTCGCCTCGCAGTCTTCCTTTTAGCCCGATTGCGATGTCTCCCGATATGCAATGGATGACAGCCTCTGTCTATCAGGCAGGGATGTATTGGATCCATCTACCCACAGGGATGGCTGTTCCTGTCCCTGAACCCAACAAAGGTTCACTGTTCCATGCCGCCTGGATAACCAGATGACGCTCATAGCTATCCTTACCGTTACATACGGTTAGCCCCCTACGAGACACGTTCCCTTCCAGTGACAGATGTGTTCTACTCTTGGGAGACTTTTACCGGCTATGCTCGCGTGAGTGCCAGCGAAGGGGTGGAGGTCACCTTACGACCGCCAGCTTACCCCAACAAAGTCTTCCTGCCTCTTGCCCTCAGAAACTACGGCGGTAACTGCTACGACGAGGTGGGGAACGGCGGGTTTGAGGAGTTTGTAGACGGCAGACCTCGCTATTGGACTGTGTCCTCTGCTGACGCCTACCCCTTGGCTGACGGCACTTGGTTGGCGATTGGGCATTATGGGGCTTATCTGGGCGGGTACGACTATGCTGATGATGTTTTGAGGCAGTACATCTCTATCCCCAGTGACGCTCTGTCAGCCAATTTGACCTACGGATGGTACATGCAGACCAAGGAGACTCATCCTTCCAACCAGTACGACTTCTTCTACGTTCGCCTGCGAGATACCAGTGGCAATCTGGTTGCGACGTTGGAGACGCTGAGCAACCAAAGTTCCAGAGATACATGGCAAACAGCAACATTTGATCTGTTGGCGTATGCTGGTCAGTCATTGCGATTATCCTTCGAAGCCGATACTGATGTCTCTAATCCGACCAGCTTCTTCGTAGATAACGTGAGCCTATGGATTTGCAGACCGTAGATGGAGTTTCTGGCGCGGGAGAAAACATATCCTGCGGAGGAATTGGAGCCACAATCGCTGACCGCCCAGGATGACCGGAAAAAGGAGACGTGTCATGAGCACTCAAACAGAGTTCGATCCGTTGAAGTTCAAGACCACCACCCGGGCGCAGTGGGACAACGCCGCAGAAGCCTGGAACCGCTGGGGGCCGTTTCTAGGAGAGTGGCTCGGTCCGGCGACCGAACGAATGCTGGACCTCGCCGGCGGAAGGCCAGCAGCCGTGTACTGGACGTGGCGGCCGGCGCTGGCGATGCTGTCTACCTGAGGGCGCTCGCGGGTGGCCTTGATCGGGCGTTGGCGCAAGCTCGAGCTGGCTTCGTCATCTATCTGGCGGGCGCCGATCCGTTCGTGGGCGATCGCCTGGGGCGACTGGCGTTGAGCAAAGAGGGATTGGCGGCGCGCGACCGGCTTGTGATCGAGCGCTGTCGAGCGGTGGGGCTGCCAGTCGCGATCACGATGGCGAGCGGCTATGCGCGAGAGATCGAAGACACGGTAGCGATCCACCTGCAGACGGTGCGCCTGGCCGCAGCGGTGGCTGGGCGGTGAGCGCAGGGGCGTCCTGGCGCTCACGCGGAGCCGGGCTACAGTCCTTTTCTCCTGATCGAGGTGGGCCTGACCGAGGGGTCTTTTGTTAGCGCGCCAGAGCGATGGGATAGGGGGGCACAGTCGGGAGACCGGCCCCGACACGTTGGCGCGCCAACCACCCGCTCCGCAGGGTGCGGGTTCAATCCAAAGGGCTACGCACGGCCAGGCCGCCGCGTTGGAGGACGTGGGTGTAGATCATGGTGGTGCGCACGTCCTTGTGGCCGAGGAGTTCCTGCACCGTACGGATGTCGTAGCCGTTTTCCAGGAGATGGGTAGCGAAGGAGTGGCGGAAGGTGTGGCAGGTAACGCGCTTGCCAACCCCGGCCTTTTGGGCGGCCTCCCTGACTGCTCGTTGCAGGTTGCTCTCGTCCAGATGATGGCGGCGGACAACGCCGGAGCGGGGGTCCACTGACAACTGGTCGGAGGGGAAGACGTATTGCCAGAGCCAGTCGCGGTTGGCATTGGGATATTTGCGTTCCAGAGCATCGGGCAGATAACCCGCGCCGTAGCCTCTGGCCAAGTCCTCTTCATGCAGGCGTTTGACCCGTTGCAGGTGTTCCTGGAGAGGGGTGATGAGGCTATCCGGGAGCATGGTGACCCGATCTTTTTCCCCTTTGCCATCGCGGACAGTGATCGTCTTGTATGCAACGTCAATGTCTTTCACCCGCAGCCGGACGCATTCCATCAGGCGCAGGCCGGCACCGTAGAGCAGTTGGGCCATCAGGCGGTGGGTGCCGGACATCTGGGTGATGACCCGGCGCACCTCTTCCCTGGTGAGGACGGTGGGCAGGCGTTTGGGCTTCTAGGCGCGCAGGGCGTTAATGGGTCCCAGGTCTTGGTGAAGCACCTCGCGGTAGAGGAAGAGGAGGGCGCTGAGCGCCTGATTTTGGGTGGAGGCGGCGACGTTCTCAGGCACCGCCAGGTGGGTCAGGAAGGCCTGGACTTCAGGAGCGCCCATCTCGGCGGGATGGCGCTTGTTTTGGAAGAGGATATAGCGCCGGATCCAATTGACGTAGGATTCTTCCGTGCGAATGGAATAGTGTTTTAGCCGCAGCGCCTGACGTACTTGATCAAGCAGTTTAGGGGAATGGGGCGAAAATTTCTTTGACAAAAGTTACCTTCCTGGATATATTGTAATTTGCTGGTCCACGGTAAGAGTATACGGGATGATTCCGTAAAATTCAACCGCAGGGAGTGTTAGACGGATTCCGCCTAACACTCCGAGAGAGAGGAAATTGCGGGTTCCGTATAATCATTAGTTAGCCAGCCATAACAGCTATGACGAGTGAGAGTAAGAGATGCCAATACCTGATTTTCAAACCATAATGCTTCCTCTTTTACGTGCTATGTCAGATGGTCAAGAGCATTCTATTCAGGAGCTGACAGACCGTCTCGCTAAAGAATTCTTACTCAGTGAAGAAGAGTTAAGGGTATTGCTTCCCAGCGGAAGACAAACGATCTTTTACAATCGCGTCGGTTGGGCAAGGACTTATTTGTCAAAAACTAGATTACTAGAAATGACCCGTCGGTCATACTATCGCATAACGGATCGCGGCAAGCAAGTTCTTAGTACCAATCCACCGCGAATTGACATGAAGTTCCTGGAACAATTCCCCGAATATCTTGAGTTTCGAGAGCGAGAAGGAGAGCGAAGAAAGCCAAAACGGACAACGTTTGAGGAGGAAGACCAAACGCCTGTGGAAATTCTTGAAGAAGCCTACCAGGAAATAAGGAATAGCCTGGCACAAGAATTGTTGAACCTGGTCAAGCAAAGCCCTCCTTCGTTTTTCGAAAGGCTAGTTGTTGAGTTGCTTGTGAAGATGGGGTATGGTGGTTCACGTCGTGATGCAGCGCGAGCGGTAGGACAGACAGGAGACGAGGGCATAGATGGAATGATTGATGAAGACAGACTTGGGCTTGACACCATTTACATCCAAGCAAAAAGATGGGATAACATTGTAGGTCGTCCAGAGATTCAAAAGTTCGTTGGAGCATTGATGGGAAAACGGGCAAGAAAGGGCATTTTTATAACTACGTCTACGTTTTCGACAGAAGCCGTCAACTATGTCTCGAATATTGACTCGAAAGTTGTCCTCATTGATGGGAAGCGTTTAGCGGAGCTGATGATAGACAACGATGTAGGTGTAACAACGGTCTCAACATATCAACTTAAGCGAGTTGATTCTGACTATTTTGGTAATGGATAAAGGCTGGCTAACACGCGCTTCCAGCGGACGCTCGCTCCGCTCGCGCCGCTGAAGCGCAAGCCGTTCGGCGGTAACCATCGACGTTGTCCCCATTTGAAAGCGAGGAAGAACGCTGCTGCCTACCCCTCTTGCTCCCCGCAGCACTTGGGTCGCTGGCGTGCTATAATCACGGGCAGTTGGAACCAATAGGCGAGGTGGGCATGCCGGTGCAAACCAAAGAACAGGTGCTGACCCTCTTACGGGAGCATCAAGGCGATCTGCGCCGCTTTGGGGTGAAACGTTGCGGCGTCTTTGGCTCGTTTGTTCGCAATGAACCCCAGGCGCAGAGTGATGTGGATATTCTGGTCGAGTTTGAGCCTGGCCAGAAGACCTTCGATCACTTCATACACCTCGCGTTCTTTCTCGAAGACCTTTTTGGTCGCAAGGTTGATCTCATCACGACCGAGTCGTTAAGCCCCTATATCGGCCCGCATATTCTACGCGAGGTTGAATATGCCACTGTCAGTGCGTGAGTATTTACGGCACATCCTCGATGAAACGGCATATCTTCTGCAAAGTTCCAAGGGTCTTGATAAAACGACGTTCTTGCAGGACGAGACGTTGAAGCGCGCGTATGTTCGCAGTATCGAAGTGATTGGTGAAGCGGTAAAGCAGCTACCAGACACACTACGGCAAAAATATCCCGCAATCGAATGGCGTGCCATTGCAGGGATGCGTGACCATCTCATTCATGAGTACTTCGGCGTCGATTATGATATTGTGTGGGATGTAATAATCACCAAGATCCCGGCACTTGATACTGCGATAAAGCGGATTATGAGCCAAGAATACCCATAACACAGTAACTACATCCCGCGATTACAGCAAAGCGGCGTTGCCGCCGAACAACGGGTTGTAGCCGACCGCTGCGCGCCAAGATCGGAGCGATTTTAGCGTCAGATTCCAACTTGAAAGCCGTACCACTGGGGCGCGCAGCGGCGGCTAAACCCTGCCCGTTAGGCGGCTAAACCAAGTAGTTCGCTGACAGAAAGAAGGCACATTATGGCTAACAGCATATCAACTTGGACAAAACGACATTCGCTTGTGGCGTACTTCATTCTCGCCTATGCGATTTCGTGGGCAGTACAGATTCCTTTGGCACTCAAGGCACAGGGCTTGAGCCAAGCACCCATTCCATTTTCCATCCACTATCTGGCAGGCTATGGGCCGATGTTGTCAGCAGTCATTGTGACTTGGCTTACTGGCGGTGTCGGTGGACTAAGGGAACTTTTTAGACGAATACTGAAATGGCGTGTTCAACCAGTGTGGTGGCTAGTGGCTATTTCCCCACTTGTGCTGTACGTGATTGTTGCCCTTGTACTTCGTCTCATGCAAGGACAGTGGCAGGACCTTGGCCTGCTGGGTCAAGTTGACTTTCTTCCCGACCTCGGTTTGGGTGCTTTATTCTTGTGGCTATTGACCTACGGTATTGGCGAAGAGACTGGTTGGCGTGGGTATGCGCTCCCCAGACTACAGAAAAATCGCAGTGCGCTCTCCGCCACTCTTATTCTTTGGGTGTTTTGGGCAGTCTGGCATTTGCCAGCCTTCTTCTACGTCTATGACCCCAAAATTATCATTGGATTTTTGCTTGGACTCCTGGCAGGAGCTTTTGTGTTTACCTGGCTATACAATAGCACTGGCGGCAGTATCTTTATGGTTGCTTTGTTCCATGGCGTATTCAATTTCACCACTGGATGTACAGCATGCAAAGCAGGGATGATTTCTGCTATCATTAGTACGCTGGTAATGGTGTGGGCAGTCATAGTGGTGATTCTGTTCAAGCCAACCAATATATCCCACACAGAAAAGCAAATTATTTGACCCGAGCAGGATGTATGTTGTGTTGCTCCACTGGAAAGCCGCCTAACAACGGGTTGCAGCCGACGTTGCTCCGCTTCGCTCCGCGTGCGGCTGAACCCGACCGTTAGACCTCCACAAAAACAAAGGTTCCGGAGATGACTTGCCTAGACATAGCAAAACAATACCTTGACGCATGGAACGCACACGACGTTGATGCGATTGTTAAGACTTTCGCTGACGACGGCACCTATTGCGATCCCACTACAGGCGAAATTTCAGGCGATGCGATCGGTGCCAATGCGAAGCGCCTATGGGACGCATTTCCGGACCTGTCGTTTGAAATCGTTAGCCTTGCAGAAGCTGGCGCGAGTAGGGTTGTGGCTGAGTGGATCATGAAAGGTACGAACACCGGAGTGTTTCAGGGGCTGCCGGCAACCGGCCGCTCGATTTCGCTTCCAGGCATCGATGTGATCGAGATTGACGCAAGCGGGATTAAAGCCGTGAAAGGTTACTTCGATACGCGGGCGGTTCCTGATCAATTGGGGTTACAAGTGCTCGTACAGCCGTTCACGGTCGGTCCATTTTCTTTTGGCAATTCGATTTCGGTGCAGTCGGGCAAGAAAGCAAAACCTGGCGCCTTCGGCATCACGACGATTTGGAACGATGACGCACAGACAGAGGAAATTCGCGCGATGACTCGGGCGACGGCAACGGAGATGTTGCGCATGGAAGGGTTCATCGGTGTGTCTTTCTTTAGGATTGGTGGCCGGGGTGTAACGATCTCTGCGTGGGAGAAGCCGGAGCACACGAAGCAGCTCATGAGAGGCGGTGCCCATTCGGAAGCGATGCGAAAGTTCTGGGCCGAGTTAGGCGACGCTGCCTTTACGAGTGTATGGGTTCCCGATCACATCAATCCGCTGTGGGTCCGGTGTACCGTGTGCCGCAAGATGAATGATTACAAGAAGAACTCGGGTGCGTGCAACTGCGGGCAGCGGTTACCTGAAGCGCCCTTCCACACGCCAGTCTTCGTGCTCACCCACGAGCAGCGTGAACCTTGGGTACGTCCCGGTGGTACAACCTTTTACTTTGTTCAAAACGGACCCGAGTGTGCCTTGGAGTTGGCGCGTGAAGCCGTTGGCGAGCGCGATATACGCATATCGGGTGGCGCGGACGTGATCCAGCAGTATCTGAACTTGGGCGCCGTCGATGAGCTGGAGATCGCGCTGGTGCCGGTA
>DAOUBK010000014.1:0-60033 GCA_034432635.1 Roseiflexus sp. | reverse complement strand
CCCGCCAGCGGTGCGCCGGTGGTGCGTCTGGGAGCACGCAGCACGCGGATGCCACCTGAACGATGCCCATCTTTGCGCAAGAGTTGATATGATATGGCGACCAGGTAGGCAAATGCACCAGCCTGGAGTCAGGGCAGCAGCATCGTTTTGTCGGACTTAACGATCATAGCCCCGGCATCTGCCAGGGCTATGATCCCCGAACTCCGTGCTCAGGCTCCTGCGCTGCGTAGCAACGTACTGGTACCTGGTAAGGCGGACTGGCGCATTTGTACGAGATGGGCTGCGATGTTGACTTGGTTGTTCTGCTGCGACGTAAGTGCTGGATCGTTTTGGTGCGACGTCAGGTACGTGATCTCGGGAGCTTGAGCACCCTGTTGTAGCCGGTTGGGTTGATTGCAAGCATTGATGACCGACTACGTTCACAGTTTACTCAATACACACCACCATCGCAATAACGCAAAGGTATCTTTCTGACATGAACAGAGGTACTATGCCTGACACTGCCTATAGTACTACTTCGTTAGAACGTGGTTGTTAACTCCTGGGTGCATCCTGTTGCCGCGGCGCGATAGGCAGACTCAATGATATCGATAACGTGTCGTGCATGTTCAGCGGTGACAACGGTTGGCGTCCCATCGCGTATCCAGTCGATCAGTTGCATAATATCCTCCCATACGTGCTGTTCTTCGATATCACGATGCACACCAACCACATGGGGCAACAGGATTTGATCACCGTGGGGATGCGCTTCTGCATCACTGCGTCCCGGATAGTCGAACGGCTGTCCGTTGAGTTTTCGCCCGATAATCGATCCGGTAACGCCAAAATAACACCCGCCAAACCCTTCGGTCAGGCTCCCAGCCGGTGTACCGTATGCCAGCGCGAAAATGTTATCACCGAAGTCGATCAGGATCAGGGTATTATCGTCGGCATCGACTGGATGCCTGACGCCGGCGAACTCGCGTTCGCGCAACCGCACGCCGGACATTGCCGTTACGCGCCTGGCTGGACCAAGAATACCCGTCAGGGCATGCAGGCTATAGACGGTCATATCGTACAGTGGGCCACCGCCCGGTTTCCGGTAATACCATGTTGGATCGATGTTCGTGAGTGGATCGGCGCCCCGACGGACCGGTTCCTCTTCATGATAGCGTCCAAACGCTGCACCGCACACTGCCCAGCAGAGCTCGCCAATAGCGCCTTCAGCGATGAGTTGTTTGATGCGCTGATTGTGCGGGCGCAGCATCTCTCCAGGTGATGCAACTATCTTGAGGTTACGCGCTGCTGCACGTTCGATTAGGTCGGTAGCTTCTGCGACCGTCGTGGTCATTGTCTTGTTGAAGTGAACGTGGAGGCCGGCTTCGAGCGCCATCCTGCCCTGCTCGTAGTGCAACCCGATCGGTGTTGCAATCGTAAGTGCATCAACCACACCGGCGGCGAGCATGTCGCTGTAGTCGGTGAAAGCATACTCGCACCCGAAGCGAGCCGCAGCCGCAGCAGCACGTCCAGGCGCTGGATCGCACACCGCAACCAGGCGCAGCCGATCATGCAGATCCGGCTGGCTCAGGTGGGGCAGCAAACCACGTACCGATACGCTACCTGCGCCAACAACGCCGAAGCGAACGATAGTATCGTGCATCGCACCCTCATCTGTCAATTGATCGATACGACGTTGAGGGCAATTATATCACAGCACACAATTGCTACGGCATGTAACCGGAGATAGAAGAAGACCGGGTTGCTAAAGCCAGGCTTCGGCAACCCAGGTATCGGCAGCGTACGTTCAGTCCCTCATCAGTGGCCGCCATCGAGCAGATCCCAATGCTCGGGTGAGCGCCAGAGCGCCGAAAGGAGCAGGTCGCGGACCGAGCGGAATTCCTTGGGCAGGCGATCATAGAGTTTCAGGAACAACTCTTCGTGCAGCAGGATTTCATGGGTCCACTGTTCGCGATCGACCGCCATCAACTCGGTGAACTTCGCTTCGCTGAAACCTTCCAGTCCGCGCCAGTCAATATCGTCGTAGCGCGGCATCCAGCCGATCGGGCTTTCGATGCCGACCGCGCGACCATTGGCACGCTCGACGATCCACTTAAGGACGCGCATATTCTCGCCGAATCCGGGCCAGAGGAAATTCCCCTCGGCATCTTTACGGAACCAGTTGACACTGAAAATGCGCGGCGGGTTGGGAATGGTGCGACCGAACTGCAACCAGTGATTGAAGTAGTCGCCCATGTGATAGCCGCAGAACGGGAGCATTGCCATCGGGTCGCGACGCACTTCCCCTATCTTGCCGAAAGCGGCTGCCGTCATCTCTGATCCCATAGTGGCGGCCAGGTAGACGCCGAACGTCCAGTTGAACGACTGGTAGACCAGTGGTACGACGCTGCTGCGACGACCACCGAAAACGAATGCACGAATGGGAACGCCATTGGGGTTCTCCCAGTCGGGGTCGATTGCCGGATTTTGCGAGGCTGGCGACGTGAAGCGGGCATTTGGATGTGCCGCTTTCCTGCCCGAATCGGGGGTCCAGTGCTTTCCCTGCCAGTCGATCGCTTCCGGCGGTGGCTCTCTGGTCATTCCCTCCCACCAGACACCGCCACCAGGCGTCAGCGCGACGTTGGTGAAGATGGTGTTGCGCGACAGCGCAGTCATTGCATTCGGATTCGTCTCATACGATGTGCCAGGAGCGACGCCAAAGTAGCCGCTCTCCGGGTTGATTGCGTACAATCGTCCGTCGGGACCGGGTTTGATCCAGGCGATGTCATCACCGACGGTCGTCACTTCCCATCCTTCTTCCTGGAAGGGTTTGGGCGGAATGAGCATGGCTAAGTTGGTCTTACCACAGGCGCTGGGGAAAGCCGCTGCAACGTAGGTCTTGCGCCCTTTCGGATCCTTGACCCCCAGAATGAGCATATGCTCCGCCAGCCATCCTTCATCACGGGCAATGACCGATGCAATCCGCAATGCCAGGCATTTCTTGCCCAACAGCGCATTACCGCCATACCCGCTGCCATACGACCAGATCATGCGTTCTTCCGGGAAGTGGACGATATACTTGACGGTCGGATTGCAGGGCCAGGGAACGTCCTTCTGTCCGGGTTCAAGCGGTGCGCCCACTGAGTGCAGGCAGGGAACAAAGTCGTTGTTCCCCAGCGCTTCAATGACCTTTTGCCCGATTCTGGTCATGATCCACATATTCACAACGACATACGCCGAGTCGGTAAGCTGAACACCGATCTGGGCAAGCGGCGAACCGATCGGACCCATACAGAAAGGAATGACATACATGGTGCGTCCGCGCATTGAACCGTCGAACAGCGGAATGAGCGTCTCTTTCATCTCCCTGGGCGACATCCAGTTGTTGGTCGGCCCGGCATCGCCGCGGCTGACACTGCAAATGAAGGTACGATCTTCCACACGCGCAACATCGCTCGGATCGGAACGCGCCAGGAAGCAGCCGGGCCACTTCTCCTGATTCAATCGGATAAACGTCCCCGCCTGGACGAGTTGCTCACACAGCGCATCATACTCCGCCTTTGAGCCGTCGCACCAGTGAACACGATCCGGTTTGCACAGGTCGACTATGTCCTGAACCCAGCGGATCAGTTTCTCGTTCTTCACATATGCAGGAACCTCCACGACTGACGTCTCCATGGGCACTACCTCCTCTTGACATCTCGTGAAACACATCACGATACGGCTCGATGCAACTGTACCTTAATCGGTGAACCGGGGCAGTAATAGTTGAGCAACATATGGAGAAGGAACAGTAACGATGCCACGTCTCATTCGCGCGTCAGACGGCGGTACACGGTGCGGTGCGGTTGATCGGCTGCCTTGCCAAGGCGACGGCGGCGGTCTTCCTCGTATTCACTGTACGTACCGGGAAACCAGACAACACTCGACTCGTTCTCGAATGCCATGATGTGGGTCGCAACCCGATCGAGGAACCAGCGATCATGGGAAATGATGAGCGCACTCCCGGCGAAATTGATGAGGGCGTCTTCGAGCGCTCGCAAGGTGTGAACATCGAGATCGTTGGTTGGCTCATCGAGCAAAAGCACATTCGCGCCCGAACGAAGTACTTTTGCCAGGTGCACCCGGTTGCGTTCGCCGCCGGAAAGGGTTCCCACCTTCTTCTGCTGATCGGCGCCGGTGAAGTTGAACCGCGCTACATACGAACGCGAGTTGACCTGGCGATTGCCGAGCGTGATCACTTCATCACCGCCGGAGATCTCTTCCCAAACCGTGCGATCCGGATTCAGTGAGTCGCGACTCTGATCGACATATCCCAGCGTCACCGACGGACCGACGATCAGGGCGCCGCTGTCGGGTTGCTCCTGCCCGGTGATCATGCGGAAGAGCGTGGTTTTGCCGGCGCCATTCGGACCGATGATACCGACAATTGCGCCAGGCGGCACATCAAACGTCAGATCATCGTAGAGAAGTTTGTCGCCATACGCCTTTGTCACATGCTCGGCGCGAATGACAAGGTCGCCGAGACGTGGACCGGGCGGGATGTAGATTTCCAGGTCGCGCTCGGCACGCTCGGCGCTCTGGTGAAGGAGTTGTTCGTAGGCGGCAATGCGCGCTTTGCTCTTCGCCTGACGTGCACGAGGTGAAGCGTTGATCCACTCCAGTTCGCGCGCCAGCGTTTTCTGTCGTACATTCTCGGCTTTCTCAGCAGCTGCGATCTGCTGCTGCTTCTGAACCAGCCACGATGAGTAGTTGCCGCGCCAGGGAATACCCATGCCACGGTCTAGTTCCAGGATCCATTCCGCCACATTGTTGAGGAACCGGCGATCATGGGTGACGCAGATCACCGTACCCGGATATGCCTGCAGGTGTCGTTCGAGCCAGGCGACCGACTCGGCGTCGAGGTGGTTGGTCGGCTCGTCGAGCAGCAGGATGTCCGGCTTCTGGAGCAGCAAACGGCAGAGCGCCACCCGTCGGCGCTCACCTCCCGACAGCACAGCAACCGGTGTGTCGCCCGGTGGGCAGCGCAAAGCTTCCATCGCCAGTTCCAGCCGTCTGTCGAGATCCCAGGCATCGAGATGATCCAGTTGTTCCTGTAACGCCGCCTGCTCGGCGATCAGCGCGTCCATATCTGCGTCCGGATCGCCAAACCGTTCGTTCACCTCGTCGTAGCGCTGCAAGAGATTGACAACTGATTGTACCCCCTGCTCGACCGTTTGCCGGACAGTGAGCGAGTCATCGAGGCGTGGTTCCTGTTCCAGAAAACCAACGGTGTACCCTGGTGCGATAACCGTTTTGCCGAAGAAATCGCGGTCAACGCCAGCCATAATGCGCAACAGGGTCGATTTGCCAGCGCCGTTGAGGCCGATGACGCCGATCTTTGCGCTGTAGAAGTACGAGAGCGAAATATCCTTCAGCACCTGCCGGTTCGGTGGGACTATCTTCCCGACCCGGATCATGGAATAGATAATTTTTGTGTCGGTCACAGGACGACCTCGAGCTTTACATAAAGACACGTTAAAGGAGTGATATGTGGATGCATGGTTGGAGCGGTGTTGCAATAGTGTACCACAGGTTAAGGGTATGTGGGAACAGGTGTCCAAAAAATTGTCGCAGCCGGACTGAATGCACCGGTTATGTACCATCTCAGCAGTCATCGCCCGATCCAGCGCGGTGAAATGCTGCGGTATGGCGCTAAGTGCAGCGTTCTTGGCTACTGGTGCATTATTCTGCGCATGGCGGTCATGGCGGATGCAACTTCACAGCAACTGGACTCCTACGCCCGGTTTGCCGATATTTACCACAGCACGTTAGAGCTATCAAGGCCGGGTGTGCGCGCATGCGATGTATACGCCACCTGTTTGCACCATGTCGAGCGACACGGGATGCGGCTGATCTCAGAGAAGGTTGGGCATAGCACTGAACTTGCGTTTCGCGAGCCGCCGATTCTCCAGGCCGCAGATCATCGTGTGTTACAACCCGATATGGTGCTGGCATACGATTATCTTGTGCTCGATCGGTACGGTGCGCCGTTCCATATCGAAGACCGAGTGTTGGTGACGAAAAAGGGTCCGGTGTTACTTTCGGACATTATTGATACCCGCTCTCTGGCAGTCCTTAGGTAGTGTGGCAATACCGTAGTCAGCGCACTGAACACTTTGCCAGAAGGTTATGGACTCGACGTGCGATCTGGAAGACTGACGGATATGCGCCACGCTGGCGTCCTTGATCCGGTTAATGTACTGATTGCTGCCGTTCGAGCAGCCGGCAGCAGTGCTGGGTTGGCTTTGACCATCGAAGCGCAGGTATACCGCCGCTTCCCACTAGCGTCAGTCGTGCCATGAACGAAGAACGTAACGCACATGATCCCGTCTATACGCTGGCAGCGACACCGCAAGGAGTGCTGTTCGCCGGTCGTCGATCAGGGCTTTTCTATTCCGTCGATGGCATCACCTGGGTATCCCTTCCTGTCAATCCGATGATCTGTCAGGCGCCTTCGATCACTGCTCTGGCAGGGACACCGGCAGGAGACGTTGTGTTTGCTGGTGGCTACGGATGCGTGGTACGTCTTACCATTGGCGATATGCGACAACAGGTGAGCCTTCTGCCACGTCCGCTACCGCTCGTTACCTCTCTCGTCGTTTCCCCTGACTATGCTCATGATGGAATGGTACTGGCGGGTACCGCGGAAGATGGTGTGTTTCGTTCAACCGATCACGGTGAGCGTTGGACACCATGGAACATTGGGCTACTGGACCACCACATAATCGACCTGGCGATCTCTCCGATATTCACAGTCGATGAAACGGTCTTTGCGGCGACCGAAACGGGCGTTTTTCTTAGTGTGAATGGCGGTTGCTCATGGTGTCCATCGGCTTTGCCTTTCGACGAAGATCCTGTCCAGTGCCTGGCGGTATCATCCAGTCCAACTCAAGGTATTGCGGTGTATGCTGGCATGGAAAGAGGCGCGTTGCTGATCTCACGTGATAAGGGGCGAACCTGGCATACAGTAACAGGCATCACCTCTCCTACGCTTGACGCACCGGTTGCCGCTATCGGCTACATCGACGGGCGTATTGAGCGGCTTCAATTGAAGTGCTGAGCGTTACGTTCCCCGACTCAACGCTGCCAGCACCCCTGCGCGCCCGACCATCCCAACCAGCCGCCCCTCAGCATCGACAATCGGGATACGCTTGATCTTATGTGCCATCATCAGGCGAATAGCATCAGCAATTGGCGCATTGGTCGGTAGCGTCACCACCGGTGAGGTCATCACATCGGCAGCAGTGCGTCCCTCAGCAGCAACTTCAAGCCCAGACGGTCGGATACCGCCGCCAAACCACGCTGCCAGGGCACGCAACATGTTAGGACGCACCCGCTTCGCAGCGCGCCGCATCACGTCGCCATCGGTGATGATACCGACAACCCGCTGCTCCCTGTCAACAACGATCACACGGCGTTTGTCAGTTTCAAGCAGGCGGTCAAGTGTTTCTGCAAGGGGAGTGTCAGGTTGAACAGTTGGAATATCGGTGATCATCATCTCACCAACCGTTCTCGGCGCACCATCTGGCAGCCGGATGGTCGCGGTGGAGCTCTGTCGCAATCCTTCGGCAACGGTAGCAAGAAGATCGGAACGACTGACCATACCGACCAGACGTTGCTGCGCGTCAACAACCGGAATGCGTTTCAAGCCACGATCCGCCATCACTGCCGCCGCCTCCGCCAGCGGTGTTGTTTCTGGCAGAGTGATCGGATTGGGAGTCATCAGATCGGCGGCGGTGTGCGGATGCACCGCGAGGGTCTCGATCGTCGCCGCGCGCTCCACCAGCGACAATTCGCGCTGCAACGCCAGCGGCAACTCGGTGGCGCCACGGGTCAATAGATCGCCGTCGGTAATGATGCCAATCACACGGTTCTCTGCATCGACCACCGGCGCCGAGCGCAGGGCGCGGTCGATCAACAGTGCGACGATCTCGGCAACCGGTGTATCGGGACGCACGCTCACCACCTGACGGGTCATCACATCGGCGACGGTGAGATGCGTCGAGAACGGACCGATCGCACGCGAGGTGTATTTGATCACCTCAACAGGCATTGTTGTAATCAAACCTTCGCGCACCATCTCCAGAATGTCGGGCATGACCCGCGCGATGCGGTCGGGTCGATCCACAAATGTCACCACGACTGGCAGATCGCTGCTTAGTTCGACCAGCGATGCCGTATGGATGAAACTATGTGCGCCATACCCAGCGATACCGCGCAATACCGTTCCACCGGCAATTCCGTTGCGCTTGAGAAGTTCAAGGAGCGCAAGCGAAAGTGGGCGCCCATGCCACTGATCGCTCTCGCCCAGAAAAATCCAGACCTGCTGTGCATTGCCGCTCAGATCCACGTTGATCCTCCTTGCTATGGCAGTAACCGTGCAATACCTGCGCCCAGGAAAACGCTGGCGATTCCCAGCCCGAAACTGCTGAGCACGTACACGCTGGCTGCCATCCAGCTGCCACTTGTCACTAGCGTATAGGTCTCGAAACTTAGGCTGGAGAACGTGGTGAAGCCGCCAAGCAAGCCGGTGACGATCAGCAGCCGCGCGGTATCGCTCAGGTTCAGGCGTGTCGTTGCCAGAACCAGCACGAACCCAATTGCAAAACTTCCAACCACGTTGACGATCAGTGTACCATACGGAAATGATGCACCCCAGCGCTGCGCCGCCCAGATCGACAGACTGTAGCGCAGATTGGCGCCAATTGCTGCTCCCACTGCAATGGCAATGATGTTGATAAGGGCACTGTTTATCACAATGCGTCTCCCTGTCAGATTCACAGGTGCTTCTCCTGTTCAAACAAAAACCCCTACGGAAGACCGTGACGGTCGTGTTCCGTAGAGGCTATCAGCCGATACGCGGCGTTCTACGAGCCTCATCGCGCAATGTTTGTCTCAGTATACTGCTGGGTTGCAGTGCCGTCAACTTACTTCCACGATCTTTGCGAAATGGTACCGAAAAGATTATGTATTTGTTATCAACAGGGTATGTGCTTTTCCCCAGAATGCGTTTACACTATACTCGATAAGGCGCATGCGCCTTGTCGAGTAACATTATAACTACAACACAATATGGAGTGGCTCTTATGTCGCTCACAACCAACAACCACGAGGTAGAAGCCGAACTGTTGCACCTGCGCCAGCGCGTTGCGGCACTGGAAGAACGTTTGGCGCAGTATGAAGCCTCCCCCGATCTGCCGGTATCGAGCCTTGACATTCATCACGTCCTTGATGCGTTGACCGTACCGGTTTTTTACAAAGACATCGAAGGGCGTTATGTGTGGTGCAATGCCACATTCGCCGCCTTCCTGGGGCGTGACCGCTCTACCATCATTGGTAGAACCGACTACGATGTGGCACCGCCACACCTGACGGAGGTCTACCATCAGGCAGATATAGACCTCATGCGTCGCCGGACGACTCAGGTTTATGAAGCAGAAGTGGTCACCGCTGGCGGCGAGAGCCGTTTTGTTCAGTTCTCCAAAGCGCCGATCTACGATACAAACGGCAATGTTGTCGGTTTGATCGGCACCATGCAGGACATTACCGAACGCAAGCGGGCAGAGCAGGAAACGGCGCGTCTCATGGAGATTCTGGAAAATACACCCGATGTCATCGGCATGGCAGACGCTCAGGGACAGGTGGTGTATATTAATAAAGCCGGGCGTCGCTTGCGCGGTCTGGCTCCTGATACCAGCCTCGACGGTTTGCAGATCGCCGATTTTCATCCTGCCTGGGCTGCGAAGATTTTGTACGAAGAAGCAATTCCCACTGCGCGTCACAACGGCTACTGGAGCGGCAACCTTGCGATGATCAATGCGCGTGGCGAAGAGACGCCGGTGTCGCAGGTAATATTGGCGCATTACGATCCAGGCGGGAACCTGGTCCATATAACCGGTATCATGCGCGATATTTCCGAACAAAAGAAGGTTGAGCGCGCGCTACGCGAGCGTGAGATTCAGGAACAGGTGATCGAAGCGCAACGCGCAGCATTACGTGAGTTGTCGACGCCGCTCCTGCCGATCTCGTCCGACATTGTTGTGATGCCGATTATCGGCACGGTTGACAGCACTCGCGCACAGCATATTATGGAAACGCTGCTTCAGGGGATCGGCGAATATCATGCGTCGCTGGCAATCCTCGATATTACCGGCGTCAGGGTAATGGATACCCAGGTGGCCGGGGCACTGCTCCATGCAGCACGGGCAGCGCGACTGCTCGGCGCTCGGGTGGTACTGAGCGGCATTCGTCCCGAAATTGCGCAAACACTGGTGCATATCGGTATCAATATGCAAGACATTGTGACCCGCAGTACCCTGCAACAGGCAATTGCCTTTGCCCTTGAACGATCACACGGATAGTGCATATCAGAATTCACAGGCAGGCAAAGGAACATTCTGTACTCACGCGCTGGCAATGCTGTTACTGGCAAACACCTTTCGCACGACTCCCCTGCTAGGCCCATAGGTGCATCTGGCTCATTTGCGGAAACGCCACAGCAATACCCACGGAAATGGACGTGTCCCGTCACCAACGATCAGATTGAGATCATTACTGTGAAAGTGCGTTGAGTCTGCCAGAAATGGCGCTTCGATCCGATCGTCGTTGTCGTACCAGATACAGCCGTAGAAGGGCGCGCCCTCAACGCTGCGCCTGTGGTAACCGATATGCTCGTCGTCGGCAAGCCAGTATTCGTGTCCCACACGCTCGCCGGGTGATTCTGGACGGAACATCCAGTTTTTGCCGGTTATCAGATCGAGACCAGTACTGTTCCTTGAACACAATATCCGCATTACCATCATCTACAAGGTGCGCCATTCGGCAGGGTAGATTGCACCTTTGCTCATAGGACGTTCCTTGTACTGGCAGGCGGAGCGGTAGCGTACCGCGACATCCTAGCACGTTTTCGACGATTTCGTGTATACTGCGAGTGAACATGCCGCCGATCACCGGAGACCGGGTATTATGACTGC
Organism: Roseiflexus sp.; assembly: GCA_034432635.1. Lineage (GTDB taxonomy): Bacteria > Chloroflexota > Chloroflexia > Chloroflexales > Roseiflexaceae > Roseiflexus. The sequence goes on along the minus strand of DAOUBK010000014.1, from coordinate 49,042 downwards.
TTTCCAGCGCTCACGATGGACGTACATGACGGTGTTTGCGCCGATCCTGATAGTTGTTGCTGTCGCAGCGTGTGAGTTCATCGTGCCAGTCGATACCCTGGCACAGACGGCTTCGAGCAATCCTCCCTCCCTGACGGTTGCCGGAACGCTGGGTGACCCGCCGCAGGAGCGGGTGCTGTTCATCAGCACCTCGACCCCTGTTTCCGGTGTCGAGGTGCTGGTCTCCGATTTTGTGCGCACCGACAATGCTGCAACGCTCACTGGTCTGCTGAGCGTTGCGCCGCCGCCGCAACGGGTCGAAGCCGGGAAGCCGCTGAAGCTGACGCTGACGCTTTCGTTTGCCCAGGCGCGCAGTGGGGCGTACAACGGTACGATCTGGATGAACTACGATGCCGATGGCATCCCGGCGTCACTGCAAATACCGGTGAGTGTGACGATCAAGGACCCGCCCTGGCCCCCGTTCCTAACCCTGATCGCCGGTGTAGCGGTTGCGGTGTTGATTTCGACCTATCTGGGAGGTGGACAGCAGCGCGACGATCTAGCAGTGCGGATCGAGCGTTTGGCAGCGCGGTTGATGGCTACTTCCGGCTTGCCCGACTCAGTACGCCGCGCGCTGCGCCAGGAACTGAACCTGGCAGAAGCATGGCTGCGCGCCGGCAAACTCGACGATGCGCTCCAGGCACACGATAGGGCGGAACAGTTGCTGACGCGCTGGCTCGGCTGGCTGGAACCTTGGCGCCTGTTGCAGGAGCAACTCGATCGTGCGCGCACGCTGCTGCAACCCGATGACCAGGGACGACCCGCCTATGCCAGCGCCATTCAGCGTCGTCTCCGTGAGATCGAGGAGTCGGCGCCTGCAACGACCGATCTGAACAGTATTCAAGAGAGCCTGAACGGCGTCATTACGCAGATCAACGACTTTCTGCACCTGGACACGCGCTGCAAGAACCTGCAAACAATCCTGGATGCGACTGCGTTGACGCCGGCGGAGAAGAGCACCTACCAGGCGCAGATCGATCAACTGGCGCGTCGTATCGAGACCCTGCTGCCAGAACCTGTGGATAACCGCCCCAACTACCACGAGATTGACCAGGCACTGTCCGATCTCAATCAGACCTTGAAATCGCTTCTGCCGAAAGGCGCACCGGAGATGACGCTTCTCGGCGGTCAGGCGGGTCAGACGGCAGCAGCAGTAGCAGTGCTCGAAGCGGTCGCGCCGCAGTTCCCACGCCTCACGTTCACCATGCCACATCCGGAACAGACGGCAAGCCGTGAAGCCGCTGCCGGATGGTCACAGCGCCTGCCCTGGGCGCGCATCCGCCTCTATGGTTTCCGTCTGGCGCAGTTCCTCATCCTGATTACGCTGTGGGGATGGACTGGATATAACGAGTTGTACATCCAGAACCCTACCTTTGGCAGCGATTGGATGTCGAACTACTTCACTCTGCTCGCCTGGGGTTTCACCTCAGAGGCAGCACGCGCCACGTTCACGTCGCTTGCCGGGCGGGTAGGAATGTCTGTGGAACGGTGATGATCACCTGGCGTCACCTTCTACCCCCGCCATCGCCAGTAATCGTCGCCAGTGCGCTTCCGTCACCGGCACAACCGACAGACGCGACTGGCGTACGAGCGCAAAGTCGGCGAACGCAGGGTCAGATTTGATCGCCATCAGGGAAACCGGACGTGGCAGCGGCGCCAGCGGACGAATATCGACCACCACTATACGTGGGTCGTTGTGCTGCGGGTCGGGGTAGGGAGCGCTGATCACCTCGGTGCGTCCGACGGCGCATCGCTCATCGCCGGTATGATAGATCAGCGCCTCGTCCCCCGGTTGCATCTCGCGCAGGTATTTGAGCGCCACATTGTTGGTGACGCCATCCCACACCGTGCGACTGTCACGCTCTAGATCGCTCCAGGCGTAACAGTCTGGCTCGGTTTTCAGCAGCCAGAAACGTTTGCTCATATGTGCCCCAAAACAATATCGGTCATTCCCAGTCGCAGGCGCGTACCGACCGGAATCATGCGCCTGGCACGACGGATGTGTTCGATCGGTCCGTCCGGCAGCGTGATCCAGACGCCATTTTTGCTGGTGTCGTGTATGGTCACGCATGCTGGATCATCACGACACACCACGTGCAGGTGATCACTCGACACCAGTTCATCGTCGTAGAGGGTAACACGCCGTTCGGTTCCCTGTGCCGATTGTCGTCGTCCTACCACTGTTTCGCCCTCATACAGCGGAACCGTCACCGGCGCGCGACCGGGCGCCGTGATGCGGAGTTGAAACCGTGGCGGCGCAAGTTCGAACAGCAACCGTCCTTCATCGTACCACAACCGACAGCCGAACAGATCGGCGATGATGGTATGGATGTTCTCAGGCGACAGTACCACGCCGCTGTGTGCTAGCGCTGCGACGCCCGGCAGTTCTTCGAGGCCGCACACCTTCAGATGGTCGCAATGATCGTCGATATCGAGTGAGATACGTGAGTCGGCAGGTATCACCGGCACGCCAACGATTGCGCCGATCACGCGCCTGAACGGGCGCGGATCGGCAGGATCAAGACCGAGGCGCAGTGCAGCAGCATTGAGGCTCATCTGCACTGCGTCGCGCTGCGCACGAATATGATGCAGAGGATGCGACCCATCTGCTTCCAGCACCGGTCGGCCACTGGCACGATCACGCCAGACCCCTCCTGGTGGTGCGTCGATGGGACCGGTCCAGGTGCGTAGCGCCCCGACGATCACTGCTGTTGCCCGTATCATGATTAAGTCAATCACTGTCAGCGGCGACTCTGTTCCAACCGTTACATTGAAGGCGATAGCGCATATGCCTTCCGTTGGGGAACGGCGAGCAGCATTCGCCAGCATCAGCGCCCGTTCACGCAGAAGAATCCGCTCACCCGTCGTGTCTGGCGTTTGTCCAACATAGACTCGCGGCTGCATGGGTTCCCTGTTCGACCGCTATGTCAGAGATACCGTTCAGCATCTACGATTGTATCATACGCACCAATGCGGTAGCACGTGGCAACGGCGTGGATCTGTTCCTGGTATAATCACAGCAGAAGAAGCAACCGTATCGACAACAATAGCATGATGGATTTTGTTTCGTTCGTTCCTGAAACCATGGCGCCGCGCGACGCCTATCGCCTGCTGGTCAGCAGTGTCGTACCGCGTCCCATCGGCTGGGCATCAACTGTTGGCGCCGACGGGTCGGTCAACCTGGCGCCCTTTTCGTTCTTCAATGCCGTTGGCGGTCCCATACCGTTCGTGATGATCTCTGTCAGCCGTCGCGCCGGCGCGATCAAGGACACGTTACGCAACGCTGGTGAAACCGGCGAAATGGTGTTGAATATCGTTGATGAGGATCTGGCGCCGCAGATGAATATCACGTCAGGCGACTGGTCCTACGGCGATAACGAGTTTGAGCGCGCCGGTCTGGCAGCAGTGCCGTCGGTGGATGTGCGCCCGCTGCGCGTTGCGGCAGCGCCGGTGGCGATGGAGGTCAAAGTCACGCAGATTGTGCCGGTCGAGGGCAGCAGTTACACCATGATCATCGGGAGGGTGGTGCGTTTCCATATTCGCCGTGACCTGCTGCGCCCGGATGGGTCGGTCGATCCGCTGCGATTGCGACCGGTGGCGCGGTTGAGCGGCGACGAGTATGCCCGCCTTGGTGAGGTATTTACCCTGGAACGGCCAGGCGCCTGACGCAGTGCACCATAAACTGCTCTAATGGCAACAGGAATACCCGGAGCCGCTTTGGGTTCTCCTACCTCCAGGGAAGCGTGTATGAGCCACGTGATCGCACTGGCAATGCAGAAGGGTGGGGTCGGTAAAACCACCACTGCGTTGAGTCTGGGAACGGCGCTTGCCGCTCGCGGGAGGCGCGTCTTGCTGATCGACATCGATCCCCAGGCGAATCTGACGCAGGGATTCGGGGTCGATCCGTCGCAACTGGAGTACAGCGTCTACGAAGTACTGCTCAACCCGGAACGGGGCAGTGCATTCGCAACGATCCACGTCGATGAAGGGGTCGATCTCATTCCTTCGTCACTGCTGCTGGCAGGTGCGGAACTCGAACTGGCGGGACGGGTCGGTCGAGAACTGCTGCTGCGCAAAGCGTTGCGTGCCACGCACGCGACCTACGATTATATTCTGATCGACCCGCCGCCCTCGCTCGGATTGTTCTCACTCAATGCGCTTGCGGCTGCGCAGCGCGTTCTGGTACCGTTGCAACTTCATGCCTACGCTCTCAAAGCGATGCCGCAACTTGAGCAAACCATCGACCTGGTGCGCGAGATCAATCCAGACCTCGTCATCGGCGGCATTCTCTGCACCCTTGCCGATCGCCGTACCGGTTTGAGTCACGAGATCGAACGCCAGGTGCGCGAACGGTATGGTTCACTCGTGTTTCAAACAGTTATTCCGATGAATATCAAACTCGCCGAAGCGCCAACTGCGGGTATGCCGATCCACCGCTATGCGCCCGGCAGCGCCGGAGCGCAGGCATACCGCGCACTGGCGGATGAACTCGAGCTGCGATTGACCTGTTGAGGTACCCATGAGTGCTGAGTCTACTCCGGATAACCAGGCTCCCATCCGGCGCGGGAAGGGGCTGCGTCTCTCGGTCTCATCATCACACGACGATGCACCCGCTTCCGAATCAGGAGACACAACGCTGCGACGTGGCCAGGGGCTGCGCCTCTCGATCCACGATCAAGCTTCTGCATCGCAACCTGCGACGCTCTTGCGCGAATTGCTCGGCGCACCCCAGATCATCGAACTGGCACACGGTCCGCTGGCATACCGCGCAGCCGGGCACGGTCCGCCGCTCATCCTGCTGCACGGCTGGGCGGCATCGTCACGGTACTGGCTCACCACACTCGCCGACCTGTCATCGGATTTTCGTGTCTACGCGCCAGACCTACCGGGGTTTGGCGACTCGCCCGCGCTTCTCGAACCTTCAACGGTCGCGCGGCAGGCGCAGGTCGTGCTCGAGTTCGCCGATGCACTCGGTTTGACGACCTTCGACATCAACGGCCACTCGTATGGTGCGGCGGTGGCGGCGTCACTGGCGGCTGCCCAGCCGATCAGGGTGAAACGATTGGTAATGACGTCGCTGGGAGCGATCGGGAATGAGATCGAGCGCCTGATCATTGCGCTGGCGCGCGCACCACTCGACCTGTCGCTCCGCATAGGGTACCCGTGGCTCAACCTGATCGCACCGTGGGTCGAACTCTGGCGACCGTTCGCAACTGCGCTGCTCTGTATTCCACCACTGCCACAGTTGATGGCAGCCAGGTTTGTTGAAAACGGTCTGCGCGAGAAGTGGATGCTCCAGGAGGGGATCGTCGATCTGACGAAGATGGACCTGCGAGCGCATTTGATGGCGGTTGCCAGTGTTGGCGACCCGCAGGTGTTCAACGCACTGCGGATGGCGCCGCAACCGGCGCTGCTGATCGGCGGCGTGGGCGATCAGATTATACCGCCGGATTCGCTGCAGGCGGCGGCGCAGGTGATGCGTCGGGCACGAGTGGCGCTGATCGACCGGTGCGGGCATATTCCCATGATCGAGCAACCAGAAGCGTACCATGCGGCGCTGCGATCATTCCTGCTAGAATGATCACGATCTTCTTTTGATTGACATAACTTGCACATCCCAGGCGCCTATTGTCCTGTATCGTGCCTCGTGCCATTGTTCATGGCGGAACCTGTCCGGTCGCTCCATGTGTCTGTCCAGACCGGCGCTACCCTGTCTGGTGATCGACATGTCTGTCGGTTCCCCGGTGCCCCCCTACAAGACCACGCGACATACATGTCGGTTAACCCTACCACACTGCCGGGCAGGGTCGGCGACGGCATTGCCTTCGCCGACCCATGGGGATCGCGCACACAGGAATGCACAGGGCGCATCCTCTGGCGCGCGGAAGCCATACGTTCACCCTCCGTCGGTCAAGAGCGAAGAAGATTGCCCTGCCACACATCTGGCATCCAGTGGAGTGGCGCTCTGCGTACCTGCCCAGATCGCTGCCAACCTGCCCGTTGATCGAAATGCACTCCCCGCCCTCAGAACACCCCTACCAATCGATCACCCATCACCTTCACTTCTTTCATTCAGGGCAAACGCAGATCGCTCCTGCTACCTTCTCAGCGTGCGCAAATATGCAATAAGATCGGCCATCTGCTGGTCGTTCAGGGCGCGCGCCGGCATCAGGCCGATCTGTCCCTGATAGGTCATGCGGATAAAGGCGGCGACGTTTTCCTCGGTGCGCGGCGCGCCGTTGGGGAGCGCGCCGCCGTAGTCTACTCCCGGTGGATAGACCGGGCCTTCCGGTTGCAACACGCCCGCCATACCAGTCCCGACACGAAATTCGGTTGTAGGGGCGTGGCAGGCGCTGCATCCGGCGCGTTCAAAGACAATCCGCCCACGCTCTGGATCGCCAACCACCGGTCCGCCGGCTGGCGGATCTGCGCGATTGCCGAGCGTATTTGCCGCCAGCAGCAATGCTGCCAGCACCAGCGCTACCCCGATTGCTATGCGGATCAATGGTTGCATAGATTACTGCATCCGTACCTGGCGTCGCAGAGCGATCAGGCTCAGCGCAACCGCACCTACTCCTGCCCAACCCCATGCAGCCGAGTGTTTGCTGCGTCGGACTGCACGCACTCCTTTTGCCATCTCCGGGATCGTTTTCAGACGTTCCTTCGCTTCCGCCTTCCGCCGTGCAAACAGTTCCGGATCGGCGCGCAACTCCTCCGCCAGTCTCCGCTTGTGCATGATCTGCTCTTCGGTGACATATTCCTCGAACGAACGCAGTGGTGCGAGGCGGTAGCCATGCTTGCGGAAGAGACGGTAGATCTCTTTCACCCGTTCGGGCGAAATATTGCGCCCCAGGGTATAATCCTCAAAACGCCCCTCCATCGCCAGCAACGACGTTTCCGCCAGACAGGCGTAGACAGTCTTGGGCGGCAGACCAATATCATACCCGATCTCGACATCGCCGGGGATCAGCACCTCGCCGCTCTCGAGCACCAGCACATCGGGACGGAGCGCCGCTTCTGCCGGGTTGATGTCCGGTGGGCGCGCCACATCGCAGATGATGGCGCCGGGCTTGCACTCCGTCACATCGAGGACGCGCTGACCGAACGCGGAGGTCGCAGTAATGATCAGGTCGCACTCGCCTGCCAGATCGCTGGCATGGGTCGCAATCACGACCCGCGCTCCGGGTGTCTCGCGCTCGATCAGACGTTTCAGATCGATCAGTTTCTCCGGCTCGATCGAGACCAGCACCACATCCTTTGTCGCCTGCGCCGCCAGTCGCGCACAGGCAGACCCGATCGAACCGGTGGCGCCGATCACCATAATCCGCCCGCGGCTCAGGTCATGATACCCCATCATGCGCGCTGCAATCTTGGCAGTTTCCAGAGTTGCGGCGACGGTCAAACTGTTGCCGCTGGTGATGGCGATATCCGCCTCATTGGCGACGGTAATGCCGGCGTCCCCCACGACGCTGGTGAAGGCGCCCAGCCCCATGATCCGCGCACCGAGGCGCTCGGCGAGGTGTGCCGCCTGGTTGAGCAGATTGTAGGTGAAGCGCGGGCTGTGCTTCATCATCTGGCGCGGCGTGGCGCCGAGTGAGATCAGATACCCTTCGATACGCTGCCCGGTCGTCGGCGAACGTCCGCCGGTGATCTTCCCGACGTAGATCGGTGGCACATACGCCGCCGCCGCCTCGACGATTGCATCCGGAACATAGCGTGTCCAGTAGAATGGCGGATAGTCGTGGATGAACCTGACGTTCAATGGGTGGATGACGAAAGCGAACTTATTGACACCAGCCGCCTCCGGTTGCAGGGTCACGACGGCTGGCGCCCAATCGAGATCCGCCAGCAGGTCGAGGTAGGTATCTTCGGTGAGCGGCGCCTGTGGATCGGGGCGGAGCGCCGCGAGCAGCGCTTCGATCGTGGCTGCCGAGTAGCGTGCAATGTCCCCTTTGCCCTGGAGCGACGGCATCAGCGTGATCAGGGTTTCAACGCCGCGCGCACGCAGATCGGCGATGTCCTCATCGCTCGCTGCCTCGACGATCACCATTTTCCGGTCCAGCCGTTCAGGCGCGAAACGACGAATGGCGGCGATATTGCCCGCCAGAATGTCCACCCAGACAAAACTGCCCTGGTGATGCGACGCCCCGGTGATGCCGGCAATCGTCTCGAACGACGCCTCCTTGAGCGCCTCGAGGGTTGGCGCAGCCGCCTGATCGAGGGTTTGCGCACTGCCGACTCCGGGGGCATCGGGCAGACCAAAGAACAGTTGCGGGTCGGCAAAGCGCATTGCCGAACTCCGCCGTGCCAGCGCCTGCGCCAGCCCTTCGTGGTTGACGCCTGGAACGAAGAGGACGCGCTTATGGTTGAAAATCAGTGGATGCGCGCGCTCGGCGAGGATGATACCCCAGCGTTCGAGTTCAGGGCGCACACCACTGCCATCCACAACGGGAGTCACGCGCGCAACGGCAGGCAGTTCCGCGCCAATCGCGTGCTGCACCTGCGCGCTACCCAGACGCAGCACCGCCGGCATGCCCTCAAGTCCAATCGCATCGACGGCGCCGTCATATGCAGCGATCAACTCTCGGGCGCGTGCTACGTCGCCGCCACACCCGATGCGATGCACCTCGACATCCTGGTTGAGAAAGGTGATCGGCACAAGCATTTCGCCTTCGCCGAGATGAATAATAAGGATCTTCTTCATACTGTCTATCCTCCTCGCGGCACCAGCGACCGCATTCGCTGTCAGGGTAGCACGACGATGCATCCCAAGGCGGAAACAAACAGCGACACAGGGTTTACAACCTGCTACCGTTACTGAAGAGGGAGTGTTGGGTCGAAAACAAAACAACATAAGTGATGTAATGTTGCTTTGATCGGGGAAGAAGTGAGCGACATTCCATCACGCTTCAACCATGCTTCAACCATGCTACAATGCAATGTGCACCGGTCTTTCGGATCCAGCGTTTGCAAGGAGGCACGGGATGGATCTCGTCGATCTGAGTAAACTTTCCAGCGCCGAGGCGCTCGAACTGGTCGCGCGTCTGCATCTCGCCAATGAACAACTTCAGGGGAGCGCCGTCACCCTCTCACGTCTGTCGGTCGCGTTGCAAGAGTCGCTGGAACCGGCGCCATCCGGTGCAGCCGGAGCATTGCAGGCCATCGGGCAGTTCCTCGCGGTGCAGCACTCGTATGAAGACTTGGCAGCGCTGGTGCACCAGCAGAGCACCGATATTTTCGGCATGGACGGCGGGGTGCTGTTTCTGATTGATGACAACGGCATACTCACGGTGGTGACGCCAGACACAATGCCAATGCTCGACCCGCCGGCGCTCGAACACATTGGCGAACTTGCGCGACGCGCACTCGATGCCAGATCGCTGATCAGCGCACCCGGCAAAGCCGACGCCTATCCGTCGTGCATTGCGCTCCCGCTTTCCCGCATGGGGCAGGACGTGGGAGCAGCAGTGCTGTACCGCGCCGCCCTGGAAGAACCGGCGCTGTCGGCGGAAACGTGGGCGAACCTGACCATTTACGCCGGGACGCTGGGCGCGATCTGTGCTGGTATGCGCCAGGCGGAAGCGCTTCGCCGCAACGCGCGCCTGCTCGAAAGCCTCCTTGCAGAACGCGCCCGTCAGGTGCAGAACAGTCGTGACATCCTGCGCGTGGTGTTCGACCACCTGCCCGAAGGGGTGATCCTGCTCGGCAGCGACGATACAGTCCTGGCGGTCAATCGCTTCTTCGCGGAACGCATCGCCAACACCCATCCGCGTGAACTTGTCGGACGGTCATACGCCGCACTGCGCCGGCGGCTCCACCTGCGCGGCATGCAACGCATCAGCCAGGACGATGAGGGTCGTGCAGTGGTGGCGCTGTCCGGTACCGGCGAACGGCGCATGACCTACGAGGTTGAACGCACCGCTACTCAGACTGACGACGGCACAGTGCTGGAATTCTGGCGGGAGCTGGACGTTGCGCGTTGAACGTTGAAGGTTGTCGAATGTTGAACGGTGCGTGGTGTGCGTCGAAGGCTGAACGTCGAACGTTGAATGGTAGAACAGTGAATCAGGAGCAAACGCCTTATGAGCGACACAACTGCATCTCCCGAAAGTGTCGGCATCAGTTCTGACCGTCTGGCGCGCATTCGTCCGGCAATGCAGCGCTGGATCGACCGGGGAACTATCGCAGGCGCAAGCATGATGCTCGCACGGCGCGGTAGGGTTGTCTATGCAGAACAGGTCGGGCGGATGAGCAAGGAAACTGATGAGGCGCTGAAGAGTGATGCTATTTTCCGCATCTACTCCATGACCAAGCCGATCATCTGTACTGCCCTGATGACTCTCTATGAAGAGGGGCGCTTCCAGTTGATCACACCGCTGGCAACATTTATCCCGGCATTTGCAAACGTCAAAGTCTTACAGCAGGACAAAGAAGTCGCGCCGCAACGCCCGATCACCATCGGCGACCTGATGACCCACCTCGGAGGGTTCACCTACGACTTCCTGATCGACTCGCCGGTCGGCGAGTTGTACCGTCAGCATGAACTGATGCACAATGCAAGGCGCACGCTGCAACAGTTCGTCAACGAACTTGCCCGGCTGCCGCTGGCGTACCATCCCGGTACGAAGTGGCACTACAGCGTCTCGATCGATGTGGCAGCGCATGTGATCGAGATCATTGCCGACCAACCGCTGCGTCATTTCCTCCGCGAACGTATCTTCGATCCGCTCGGCATGGTCGATACCGACTTCTACGTGCCGCCGGAGAAGCGCCACCGCCTGGCTTCCATGTATGGCGTCGGTGATCTGGGGGCGCGGGGTATGACGATCATGCACATGTTCCTGAACTGGCAACAGGGGGTTCTGGAGCGGATCGATCCGCAGGAGAGTTATCCGGTCGATCAACCCGAAACCTTCGCGCGTGGCGGTCATGGACTGTTCTCGACAATCCAGGATTACATGCGCTTCGCGTTGATGCTGCTCAATGGCGGAACGCTCGACGGGACGCGCATCCTGGGGCGTAAGACGCTGGAACTGATGCACGCCAACCATATCCCGCCGGCGCTCCTGCCCTGGGATATTGCCGGCATCGCATACCCCGGCTACGGGTTTGGTCTTGGCTCGCGCGTCATGATGGACGTCGGGTTGTCGGGAATGCCGGGAACGGCCGGCGAATTCGGATGGGCTGGCGCTGCCACAACCTACTACTGGATCGATCCGGCAGAATCTTTCGCTGGCGTCTTTATGACGCAATATCAGGGATTGGATGAGCCGCAGCGCGACTTTCGTGTGCTGGCATACCAGGCGATTGTGGACTAGAGGATGATGCGGCAGCTGCTGATCACGTTCACGTTGCAGCGTGCCTCCCAGGCACGCGAGCGTCGCTTGTCAGCGTCACACAACATCGCGTCGTGCAGGTCGTGCCTCCCAAGCACACGAGCGTTGCTCCCCATCATTCACCGAGGTGCACTGTGCTGCCGGGCATCGCGGCGCTAGCGTGACCGGCAGCGCATGGAGACATGGCTTTCGCTCGCCAGCAGATGCGCCTCGTATTCCGGCATGCGCCCACTCCTCCCGGTGCGATATTTCGGTCAGGCTCCACAGCACATAACAGCATGCTACATTATGTGAACTGCATGCACCGATGGTTGCCTTCCTGCTGCCGGTGATCCAGATGGCTGTTTCCGGCTGTGTAGCAACAGGCGATGTGCGTACTGTTCGGACCCATTGGTTCTAAAAGGAGTGTTGGTTTCAATCCAACGGCAGCACCCACGATGGCTGTTTAGGAAAGATGGTGTTCAGCACCATCGCCGGTTCGTCGTCCACCCACACGTCATCATGCCAGGAACACAACTCCTCCAGACTGCGCCGCCCAAACACCAGTTGCAGGAACACCAGGGGCGGAAAGCCGGCGCCGGCTTCCTCACCGTACACCGGCGGTCGCCACGGCTCGATAAAGGCAATCCGACCTTGCTCGAAAACCAGGCGCAACCCCCCTTTGTAGAAATCAAGTTTCAGTTCACCGGTGTATCCTGCCAGAAACGATCCCGCCAGACGCCGCTCCAGGACGGCACGAATATGGCGCAAAAACAACGGGACATCCGGCACGCGCACGTACCATCCATACGGCTGTTCCGTCCGCATGATCAGATCGCGCCCTAGCGCGTCGTACACCGGATGCGCTGCGCCCAGGCTGAAGACCAGTCGGCGCGGTTCACCGATCTTTGGCGGAGTATTCGGTACCGTCGGCGCGATAGTGCGCAGCGCACGCAGCACTGGCAGCATAACGGCAGTCAGCGGGATACCCGGTTCGACCATCATCCCCACGATCCGCACCTGATCCGGACTCCAGCGCACACGCCCGGTCAGCACATACCCGACGGTTTGCCCATCGGGGCGAACGATCATCCGGGTGTTCCATCCTTCACCTGCATCAACCGTCTGCCCGTTCAGCGTCCAGCGCCAGTGGTCGTGATCGAACGGGGTCGAGACAAGGATTGGCAACCCATTGACATGACGCGACCGCTCCCGTTCGTACAGCATCCGGATCTGCGGCAGGTCATCGACAGTGGCGTCGCGCAGGGTAAACGGTTCAAGCTGCCCTTCCTTTGCGTCGGGGATCATGTTCAGCACCACACTGCGTGAGCCGCCCAGGTCAACAGCATACTCATAACCGAATTGCCGGTAAAAATAGGGGATGCCGGTAATGCACTGCGCCAGGTCGCCACGTTCGGCGCTGCGGGCGTGCATCAGATCGAACGTCGTGCGCACCAGACCGCGGTTACGGTACTCTTCATGGGCAGCCACCGGCTCGGCGCGACTGAGCGTAAACGGGATGCCAGCATATTCCCAACGCTGCTGCATGACCGCTGTTGCCGCAACCACAATGCCGCGTTGCACGTCTTCGACCAGCGCAACATCGTTCGGTCCGATCAATGGATGTTGACCGCTCATCTGATGACTCACATACGCGATCATACGCGCATTGGGCGGATCATCGGCAGAGCGACGAAAGACGTGGGAAAACAGATCGGCGATACGCTGTTGATCGGCGGCGGTAGACCAGCGTACCACCAGACTGTTGCCAGGATCGATGGTTGAATAGACAGGCATGACATCTCCTTATTATTGCATCCAAGACCATCGCAGGCGAACCAGCGCCTGCGATGCATCATAGCGCGCCTGAACCTTTCCGGCGCGATGTTATCCGTTTCGTTTGAGTTTCCCGGTCGCTTTGGCATAACGCTCGGCGCGCATGAATGCCAGCAACCCGGTTGGGATTGTCAGCAACCCGGTCAGCAGCAGTGGCAACACCCGTCCCGACCAGAGCGCTTCGACCCTCGCGCCTTCGAGAAGCGCCGCGCGAATACCATCGAGCATGTAGGTCGCCGGCGAGATATACGCCAGCGGTTGCAACCATGCCGGCAAAACGCTGACCGGATAGTAGACGCCGCTGACGAGCAGCACCATTGCCTTGATGATATTCGTCATCTGCAACCCCTTTTCTGGCGATAGGAGCGGCAGGATGGCGGCAAACATCCCCAGACCGATAAAGCTTGTGCTGCCGGCGATCAGCACGATCAGCATAGCGCCAAAATCCGCCCGGCTCAGATCGATGCGAAAGAACGCCGACACGACCGCCAGAATGATTGCGGTATGCGCAACAGCGAACAGCACCGCAAATGCTGCCTGCCCGAACAGATGGGTTAGGCGCGAGATGGGCGCCATAAAGGTGTACTCGATCGTCCCTTCCCAGCGTTCCCACTGGATCGACTCGCTGATCAGGTCGAACACCACCGAAAGGTAGTGCCATACCAGCGTTCCGACCAGCAGGAACAGGATAAACGTATTGATCTGCTCTGGCGCGATAGCCACGCCGGTAATCTCACCCGATGCGCGCCCGATGAAGGTGATCGATAGCGCATTGACAATCGAGTATGCCAGCCAGACCAGTTCCCATGCCCAGTACCGTTTGATCAGATTGGCGTTGCGTTCGATGAACGCATAAGCGCCACGCAATTCACGCCCCAGGACGCCGCCGCGTCGCTCTGATATGGTCGTCATATACCATCCTCTATCTGCTGAACAAGATGAGCCACCCCTGAGGGTCCGAACTCATCACGCGTGATTTCCATCAATACCTGATCGTAGCGTCGACCGTTGAAGATCGGACCGCAGCGCAACCGACCCGCCTCGCGGAAGCCGGCTTTGAGGTACGCCCGACCCGCGCGTCGGTTGAAGCTCCAGTGCCACAGATAGATAGCATACAGGTTTAGAAAGGTGAACCCGTAGTCGCACATCAACCGCACTGCTTCGCACCCGTACCCTTTGCCCCAGACCGATTTATCACCAATGGCGATCCCCAGTTCGGCGCACTGACGGCGATGGTTGATGTTCATCAGGCTGACCGTCCCGATCATGCACCGGTTATCGCGCGTGATGATAGTGAATGTTTTGCTGCCAGCGTCACACGCGATACGCGCATACCACTCTTCCTCCTGTTCCAGGGTGTACGCCATTCCTGCCTGACCGAGGTAGGCGGTCAGCTCCAGGTCGCTAAACCAGCGCGCAAAGACTGGTACATCCTCACGTTGCAGCACACTCAGGAAGACGTATGTCCCCGGAACGACCTCAGGGCGCCAGGAGCGGTTGGACTGGCTGGCATCCATCATGTTCATCATCTCCCCATCGGCGCACATTGCTTATTCTCCTTCGAACAGTCGCACATAACTGTCATAGCGTTCTGGCGTAATCTCGCCACGCGCCAGCGCTGCGCGCACGGCACAGTCCGGCTCGTGGATGTGCGTACATCCTGCGAAGTAGCAATCCCCCAGGTATGGACGAAACTCGCGGAAACAGTGCGCCAGTTCATCTTTGGGAAACCGCCACAGCCCCAGTTCACGAATGCCCGGCGTATCCGCAAGATACCCGCCGCCTGGCATGTCCAGCGGGATCAGTTCGGCGACGCGGGTCGTGTGGCGCCCTTTGTTCAGTGCAGCACTGATCGCGCCGACCGCCAGCCCCAACCCCGGCTGCACAGCATTGAACAGACTACTCTTCCCGACCCCTGATCGTCCCGTGACCACGCTGATCCGTCCTTCGAGCTGCTCACGTAGCGCGTCGATACCATATCCGATCACGGCGCTGGTGTAGAGCACCGGATACTCCAGGCGTTCATACGGTGCAAACAGACGATGCGCTTCTTCTTCACCCACCAGGTCTACCTTGTTGGCGACAATGACCGCGTCGAGATCGCTCGTCTCGATCAGCACCAGATAACGGTCGAGCATCCGTGGGGAAAATTCAGGGCTAGCGCACGAAAAGACGAGCAGTACCTGTTCGATGTTCGCCGCCAGTACGTCTTCTTTCCAGACCCCCTTCGAAGCCGGTGCGCGCCGTGCCAGCTTTGTGCGGCACGGCAACACCGCCTCGATAACACCGTGTCCTGGCATTGTTGGTGTAACTTCGACCATATCACCGATGACCGCAATGTCGGTGGACTGGCGCTCCTTTTTCAGGCGACCACGCAGCATGCACATCAGGATGCCCTGGTCGGTCTCGACCCGGAAGAAGCCACTCTGCGCACGTAGCACCCTGCCGATCACTCGTCCAGTCTCCAGTTGCCCGTCGTGATAGCGGTCAACTGTGATCGCTGGTGATTGTCGCTTCGTTCTCATCGTCGCTCTCGAAATCGCCCGAAGACTCAAAATCGTCATCGAGACTCTTGCCGGTCAGCGCCATAAACACGTCCTCCATCGTGGTGCTGCCGTTCTTGCCGCCGGCGCCGATCGAACTCTTCAAGCCCTGTGGCGTATCGAGCGCCACGATCCGCCCGTTGTCGATGATAGCAATCCGGTCGCACAGACGGTCTGCTTCGTCCATATCGTGTGTCGTCAGAAACACAGTCGTATCGTGTTCGGCGCGCATCCGCAGAATGAAGCGCTGCACATCGTGCTTCGAGCGCGGGTCTAGCCCGGTTGTGGGCTCATCAAGCAACAAGAGCACCGGCGATGTCAGCAAACCACGTGCAATGGCAACCTTTTGCTGCATCCCGCGCGACATATGCTCGAGCGGTTCGTAGAGCCGTTTCTCACTCAAGCCAAGGCTGCGCAGGATCGTGATCGAACGCTGACGTGCATACGCACCGGGTAGGTCGTAGAGGCGTGCCGCATACATCAGATTCTCCAGCGCCGACAACTTCTTGAAAAACGACGCTTCGACGCTGACACGATTGATCAAGCGGCGCACTGTTCGTTCCTCGCGCCGGACATCGTACCCAAACACGCGGATCTCGCCGCTATCCGGAATGAGGAGCGTTGAGATCAGCCGGATCAGGGTCGATTTACCGGAACCGTTCGCGCCGAGGAGACCGAAGATCTCACCGCGACGCACAGTGAGCGAAATTTGATCCACCGCCACCGTCATTTCTGGCGGCTTGCGGGGGCTGCGTTTCCAGAACGGCTGTTCCTGCATCGTTTCGCGCCCGAAGCGTTTCAGGGCGTCACGGACTTCGAGCGCAACAGTCGTTTGCGCAGCCATGCGCTGAATATCAGGCGACGATGCTGTTTGTCCTGCAATCACGGTTATGCTCCCGCTTCTTCTTCATCCGCTGCAACGCGCACTTCCAGATAGCGCACGCCAAGCGTTGTAAAGGCATACTCTATCAACCGATCGAACAACGTTGCCTGTTCTGCCACATCCTCCAGTGGAACTTCCATCTGAATCGTGCACCGATCATCACCCAGTGGCGCGAGCAGGCGCACAATGGTGCCATCACGTTCCTGGATCAACACCGCTTTTCTCCTTTGCCCAGCTGGTACACTCCTGTTATAGCACACAGGTTCGACATGTACGGTCACTTCTGGTCATCGGTGCTGCTGCATGGAACCGCGGCGGGTCACGAGCATGAACAGACCGCGGGTTCCATCGGGACGCCCGCGGCCTGATCGAAGGAATCAAAAAGCCGTGGACGCCTCGTTTTCGTCGCCCACGGCCCGGTTGCTCATCCTGTTGTACGTTTCAACGCTTGAGCCTCCGGAATGTGGGCACATGGCGATCATCAGCAGCGCGCGGCGAGACCCCAACAGTCCCGCACACACGATTGCCCATCTCGATGAGCCTGTTCATGCTGAGTGTCATCATCATTGCCGCCTTTCTTCCGGTAGGTATTTACCAGAAAGAGAATGGGAACTCCTCCTTGCCGGAAGAGCATAGCACAAACCACAGGTGTTGTCAAGCGACAGGTTGCATCTGATTTACGCGGTACGCAGCGGGGCACAACGCGACTACGGTCCACAGGGTCTACGGCGCCGCTACGCCCCGCTGCACCGCTGCGCCTGGTCAGGTCAGGTCCTGCCGATAGAGCACTAGCCCGGGATGACGGGTAAATCCGAGACGCTCATTGATCGCCAGCATGCTGGCATTCGTTGATTCGACCCAGGTGCTGATCCGGGTGAAGCCACAACGCTGAGCATATTCAATCGTCAGCACTTTGAGCGCCATGGCTATGCCGCGCCCGCGATACTCACGTAGCATACCAGTCATTCGTTGATTGAGCAATCCCGGTTGCCGCTCATCCGGATGCATGCAACTCTCGCCGATGTAGCGATCGCCATCGAGCGCCACAAAGAACGCCTCCGGACAGGTCAGTGCAAAGCGCTCGAACCACTCCCGGGTGATGTTGGGCGCATCAGGGAGCGGCACATCTCGATTGAGCGCAAGATGCAGGGCGTGCAGCTTCGGCAGCCAGTCGGGAGCAACAGTACGCAGTCTGTCGAGCGTTGTCAGGCGAACACCTGACGCCTCGGCACGCTCAACATAGCGGCGGAGGGGCGCTATATCGACGGTGCGTGTATCGAGGCGCATTTCCCAACTACGCAGCATCTCAACGAAGCCGGTTTGCTCGGCGAAATCGGTTGCATCCGCGAGTTGTTCACGGACCTGCGATAGCGCGAACATGCCGCCGGCTGCGTGGGCTTCACCGAGAGCGCGGGCAAGCAACTGTCGCCCGATCGTCCGGCGTCGGTAGGCGGGCACAACGCGCACTGCCGCCCAGAAACCGCCAGGCTCGGCTATCCAGGTTGTGGGGAAGGTATGCGCGTACCCAACGAGAGCGCCGTCGGGGGCGACGGCAACGTAGCGACGCGGGCAGGCGTCGGGGGCGAACCCTTCATCGAAGGCGCGCAAATCGGCAGGGTGGCCATATTCGAAATCACACAGTTCACCAGCAGGCGCGCGGGCCACGATCGCTGCGACTGCCGCGTACTCTTCGTCCGTTCGCCGGAACGGCCGGATACGAATCCCGATACACCCCTTGATCGGCCGTTGACGCGGCTGGACGCGGACGCCTTCGTCCCTCCACGTATGTAACATACACCCTCACTTACTATCCCCCTTGCCCCTGCACCCCATCTCGCGCGAGACTGGGGCCCCTCCCGCGGTTGCGGTGAGAGTATGGCTGCACAGATCCGCTGCGCACTCCACGAACAACGCTGCCGTGGGCAGAAAACAAGAGGGTACACGAAACCAATTTGCGCAGGCGCCGATCTGGTGGTATCCTCTGGCACGCCTGCGCATCCCTATTCTAGCCGAAGATCGGGGGAAAGCGCAAGTGCCATTTTGCCATTTTTATGCGCTATTCGGGCATCTCTCTACTGGAGGGTGGTGATTGCCTGCGGCGCCTGCCTCCCTCACAAAGGGTGAACTGCCGACTTCCATATGGTTCCTTACGATCTCTACCGTTTGCTCCAGTGCCCGACGTGCGGTTCGCGCGATCTGATCGTAACAGACGCCGGGGTTACGTGCGCCGCGTGCGGCACAGATTACCCACGCCGCGACGGGTACATTGATTTCATGCCGCGTGGTCTGCGGTTCGACTATGTTTCGAAGTATGTCAGCGAGGAAGATGAACTCGCACACGAACTCGACTATAGCGATCTGGCGCCGCCGCTGCTTGCAGCCGGTGTGCGCAACCGGGCATTGTGCCGCCTGCTCGATCTGCGTCCAACCGACATTGTGCTCGACAGCGGGTGCGGCAATGCAAAATTTGCTGCCTGGAACGCCAGCCGTGTGGGTTTGATGGTCGGCGTCGATCCGGCGACATTGTTCGCCGATGACGCCCTGAAGACAGTTGCCCTCATTCAGGGGGATGCGCGCCGTCTGCCTTTTGCCGGGTGTACGTTCGATAAGGCGTTTTCCATCGATGTTCTCGAACATTTTCCGCGCGAGGTCATCGATGCGTATCTGGCTGAGACTGCACGCGTGTTACGTCCGGGCGGGCGCTTCCTCGTCTTTTCGAACACCCGTGAACCATCGCGCCTGCAACCGCTCGTCGACGCAAGCCGCTGGCTTGGACGACAGTTCGTTCGCGCCGGTGTGTATGATTTCGAGCGCGAGGCACGGCGCAAGTCGGACCACGTGAAGGCGCTGGCAACCTGGGAGGATGTGCTGGAAGCCATGCAACGCGCCGGGTTGCGCCCGGTGCGCGTGGTATTCTGGAACAGCGTGGTGACCAGCTTTGTCGAACATGTGCTGATGAAGCTGGGCGAGGCATTCGTGGGGCGTGGTCGAAAACAAGGTGCTGCCCATATGGACGAGACGCCTGCCGAGACTGCGGCGCCGGTCGGCGAAGGCACGGTACGCGAGATACGGGCGCGGCGGCGAATGCGTGCCCATCTCCAGCGCCGCGGCCTGGTCTACTATGCGCTGCTGGCAGTAACGCTGCTTATGGAACTCGACCTCTGGCTGTTCGGGCATTTGCGATCCGGAAGTTACTTTGTGGTGGTCGAGAAGCCGGGAAGGGCGGAGGAGCAAGAGCGATGACTGTAGTCGATCTCCAGTATCGCGTAGTTGCAGTTGACGATGATCAGTATGCAGTCAATGCAGCGCTGGCGTATAACACATCGCTCAACGAGGCGCGGCGCAATCTGCAGGCGCAATTGCCCGGCGTTCACCGTGGGTTGTATCGCGACGGGCATCTGGTGACGCAGTGTGTGCTGTACCCGTTGCGCATAGCCCATGGCGCTGGTGGAATGATTGCAGCGGGTGGCATTGGAGCGGTCGCCACGCCGCCTGAAGAGCGACGACGCGGGCACGTGGAGCGCCTGCTCCGCGCGGTGTGCGACGAACTGCGCAGCCAAAATGTGCCGCTGAGTATGCTGGCGGCGTTCAAAGAGTCATTCTACCGACGCTATGGCTGGGCGACCTTTTATGAGGCGCGACGGTTGAGCGGACCACCCGATCATTTTGCTTCGTTTCGCGCCTATCGATCAGGGCAATGGGTACGCCTCGATGACAGTGCAGCAACTGCCATGGAACTGGATGCCATCTATCGCGGTGCGTTGCGCGGGCGCTTCGGTCCGCTCGAGCGCGATGCGCTCTGGTGGCAGACGCGTGTGTTTCGTGCGGGCGACGCCTCCCCACGCTGGATATATGTATGGCGCGACGATGCCGGTCATGGACGATCCTACGTCATCTTTTCCGTCGAGCACGGGGAGCGCGGGCGAGTGGTGCGTTGCCGTGAGACGGTGGCGCTCGATCCGCAGGCACGTGCGCAGATCTTTGCGTTCTTTGCCGCATTTGCAGATCAGTGCGTCGACGTGGTGTTCAATGCGCCTGCCGACGCTCCAGTGCAGATGCTGATGCCAGACCCGCTGGAGTGTGTCTTGGAGCCGGGCAGTATGCTGCGGATCATAGATGTCGCACAGGCGCTGGAGGCGTACACCTTCTCACGCGAGGTTGCCGGTCAGGTGACGTTACAGATCGTCGATGACTGGCTGGAACATAACAACGGGGTTTTTCAGCTGGAGATCGAAGCGGGCATGGCGCGGGTGATACGTCTGAATGATGGGACTGATGCCGATATACGCTGCGACATACGAACGTTGACGCACATCTACAGTCGCGCCATCCGTCCGCGCACCGCGGCGGCATTTGGGTTGCTCGACATACGCGCGCGTCCGGCGCTGGTGCTGCTCGAACGTCTGTTTGCCGGGCTGGCGCCGTATGCCTCAGATTGGTTTTGACGATGATTCGCCCGCTTTATATTTCACCGGTAGGGCGTGGCGGCGTCGATTTCGGCATTCAGAACATTACGCGTGCTGTGCGACGCTATGGAGCGCCACACGCCGAGTTGCTGCGCCTACCGGAAATCTATAATTTCATTCCCGCCCTGATTCCACGCGGTCTGCCCCGCGGATGGTGGAAGGGGTTCGACATTATTCAGGGGCGTTCGCGGGTTGCGTTTACGTTGCGTGCTCCAGGTTGCCCGCTGGTGACAACCGTTCATCACCTAACGACCGACCCCGATCTGCAACCCTACAGTACGCTTGCACAGCGCCTGTTCTACCGCCTAGTCGAATCCCGCTACGATTGGTGGTCGATCAGCTCCGCCGACGCCGTAGTCTGCGTCTCACGCTACACGCAGCAACAGGTCGCCCGAACCTACGGATATACCAACACCACCCTCATCTACGATGGGATCGACACCGATATGTTCGTTCCAACCCCGAATCTGAAACGGCGTGACGACGGTTTGCCTGATAGAGGCGGGCGAATCCGACTGCTCTTCGTCGGTAATCGGACGCGCCGCAAAGGGTTCGATCTGTTGCCGCACATCCTTGATCGCCTGCCGGAAACGTATGTTCTGTACTACACCAGCGGCTTTCAGGGAACCGACGAAGGACCGCCGCACCCGCGCATGGTTCCGATTGGCGCACCGGACCGCGACGGCCTGGTGGCGGCATATCAGTCGTGCGACATGCTGCTGGCGCCCTCACGTCTGGAAGGATTTGGCATTGTTCAGGCAGAGGCGCTGGCATGCGGCCGTCCGGTCGTGACAACGCGCATCTCGGCGCTTCCTGAAGTGGTTGATCACGATCGTTCCGGCTTCCTCTGTCCGCGTGACAATGTAGACGCTTATGCAGAGGCTGTGCGCCGGTTGGGTGAGGACGAGGCGTTGCGCCGACGTTTCGGCGAGTATGGACGCGAAAAAGTCGTGTGCAGTTTCGGGCTCGAGCAACTGGGACGCAGTTTTCTGGAACTGTATGAGCGTCTGTTGCGCTGAGACGGAACCTTAACCTTCGATGAGATTTCGCCGAAAAGAGATCCGATTTCGTACTTCCTTCGTTACCTGCTATGAAAGTGATAGCCAGTTGCCGGCACAGTGACCGGCAGCAAGATGTATCAAAGGAGGATAGGTCTATTATGCGAAGCAAGTCGTGGATCCTTTTCCTGCTCGGCGCGCTGCTCGCGCTGACCATCGCCCCGTCAGCGTTCGCTCAGTCCGGTACGGCAAAAGTACGTGTCGTTCACGCCTCTCCCGACGCGCCTGCGGTTGACGTGATTGTCAATGGCAATCGGGCGCTCACCAACGTTCCGTTCTTCGCCGCTAGCAGCTATCTGGATCTGCCGGCGGGCAGCTACGACATCCAGGTTGTTCCGGCAGGCGCTACTTCGCCGGTCGTAATTGACGCGAAGGGCGTTCGGATCGAAGCGGGCAAGGCGTACACCATTGCTGCAACCGGCAAACTCGCCGAGATCAAGCCGACTATTCTGATCGATGATCTGTCGGCGCCAGCGGCAGGGAAGGCGCACGTGCGTGTAATCCACTTCTCACCGGACGCACCGGCGGTGGACATCAAGGTTGCAGGCGGTCCGACGTTGATCTCCAACCTGCCGTTCCCGCAGGCAAGCAACTACCTGCCGGTTGACGCCGGTTCCTACGATCTGCAGGTGACACCGGCTGGAAGTAATACGGCCGTGCTGGAATTGAAGGGTGTCCTCCTCGAAGCAGGGAAGATTTACGATGCGTTCGCCGTCGGTGAGCTGGCAAACATTAGGGTCGAAACAGTGGTGACGACTCCTCCAGCCGCTCCGGCGGCCCTGCCGCGCACCGGTGGTGAGTCGAGCATCGCGCTGGTTGCGCTGGTTGTAGCGACAATGCTGATTGGCGCCGGTCTGGTGCTGCGCCGCCGTCTGGCATAACCCACCACGACACTCTTTCGACACACAGGGATAGAGAAATGACCTCTATCCCTGTGTCCTGTTAAGCGCAGAACAGTCAGAACAGTCTTGCCATGCACGACCCTCACCTGCGCAGATGATCTTCCGGCTGTCGCTCGAGCAAGCGGTCTGTTGCGACCTCTCTTTTGGCGTGACGAGAGAGCGCAACAGCGTTTGTCAGGGTTGGTAGATTCTCGTCCCCGGTTTAAACGCCGCCTAGGAGAACCAGAAATGGCCGTGTTACGCAGCGGGCAGAACGTCACTAGCAGCGGCTCGCCAGTATCCAGATCGTCCAGTTTCTGGTCACGGCGCATCTCCTCTTCTCTCAGTTGCAATGACTTTCGGACAGGCATATTCAATGTAGCAACAGCGCACTGCGCAATCTTCATATCGCCGGATGTGAGAACCCTGGGACTCACCCGCAAAGGCGCTGGCAAAAATTTCCCTAACGAGAGAAGAGTACATGCAGCAATCCCTGCAAGCGACTTCTTATGATATGATAACGCTGCTCCTGATCGGTGCAGACACTAAAGAGGCAACCTATGCGGGTGTTCATGTTCATCCTGATGACCGTGCTCTCGGTAATGCTGGTATTGTTCGGTGTGCAGAACCCACAGCCGGTCGAGGTGCGCTTCCTCACGTTCACCTCTGGACCGATTTCGCTCTCACTGGTCATGATCCTGGCGGTTATCGCTGGCGCCACGCTCGTTGGACTCTTCACCGGCTACAGTGGCATCCGCCACTCGCTTCGCGAGCGACGCCTGAGCAAGTTGCAGGTGGACCTGGAGCGGCGCATTGCACAACTCGAAAAGGAGAACGAGCAGCTCCGCGCACAGGCACCGCCGCGGAAGGAGTCGGTTGAAGAAAAGCGCAATTACGGATAGAAATCAGGTGCGGAAGCTGTTGCTTGCTTTTCGTTTCAATTTCTGGTACCGTTATACTTATCGTTATAGTGTGACTTCTTTGGGTACGGATACAGAAGAAAGGGAAATCCAATGAGCGCTGAAATCGGAACCGGACGCATAATCACAACTCCCAGGCCTGACATTGGCTTGAGTGAAACGAGCGTTCAGGGCGTTACGGCTATTCTGAGCCGCCTGCTGGCGGATGAGCACGTGCTCTACACCCGGCTGCGCAACTACCACTGGAACCTGGTTGGGATGGAGTTCGGTCCGTTGCACGCGCTGTTCCAGCAGCAGTACGAAGCGCTTGCTGATGAGATCGACGATATTGCCGAGCGGATTCGCATGCTGGGACCGACAGCGCCCGGTACGATGACCGAGTTTCTCCAGCTGGCGACGCTTGCCGAGAAACCCGGCGATCTTCCCGATGCACACGGTATGATCCGGCAACTGGTCGCCGATCACGAGGCGATCATCCGTCACCTGCGCCAGGACCTGCGCGCCTGCGATGAGCAGTACGACGATATGGGGACGAGCGATTTCCTGACGACGCTCATGGAGAAGCACGAAAAGATGGCGTGGCTGCTGCGCGCGCACATCGAGGAGCGCAACCAGAGCTAGCCTACCTGGATAGAACCGGTCAGCGGGGATTGCAGTTCGGAGGGGAAGCTCACCCTCCGAACTTAAAAGCGCACTGCAAGGAGGGAGTTTTCCTCCGAAATCAGGTCTTGTGCAAGGGATTGAGATGCGGTATGATTTGAAGATGAAAGGTGATTTGTTACCAGAGGCGACACCTTTCTTTCATTGCTGGTCACTTCCACAGAGCAGATTGTGGCCGGGCAATGTCGCAGCATCAGCAACATCGATAGATCAGATTTGTCAGCAATCTTAGCTCTCCTTGTTGGGCAGGCATAGACGGTTCTCTCGATTGCCGCATAACTCTTCATTAACCTGCTGGATACTTCATATCGCTGTCATCGTGGAGATTTGTACGACCACCTCACGTCACGATCGCCGCATAGACTTGCCCCGGACCTGCTCGTGCCTCGTACTCTGTAGTGTTATGTAGACTTGTACGCTGCTTCAGAGATCTCGGTCATAACCGCCACGTAGCTCTTCCCGAACCTGCTGGATACTTCATATCGCTGTCATCGTGGAGATTTGTACGACTACCTCACGTCACGATCGCTGCGTAGACCTGCTCTGGACGTGCTGGGTGCTTCACGACTTTGTCGTTATGTAGACTTGTATACCTCTCCCGATTACCTCAGTCATGACCGCCGCGTAGACCAGCCTGGACTTGCTGGACGCTTCGTATCCTTGTTGCTGCGTAGATGTGACGATCCATGACAACACGCTAACGTATGCCCGCGAGGATCTCCCCGTGCCTTCGTTCTGGTCCTGGAACGAGATCGAGCATACGATTGCCAGTGTGGTGCAGCAGTACTGCTACGTTCTCCCGCAACAGATCGAGGGCAGGGAGCTTGTTCGATCCGTTTGTGCTGCAGGGATGCTCACCGATCTCGCAGAGCAGGCGGCGGCGCTGCTCGATAACGAAGAGAGCGGAGATCACGCCGATGCGCTTGCGTCGGTGCGCCCCGGTGACACGATCCATATCCACGTCCGCCTCGAACCGTATTACGGCGATCTGCCTTCCGGCCGCAGTGGACTCATGGGCTACCGGCTGTGGACGCTCGATGAGTCGGAGATGGAGCCACGTGCTCGTCGCGCCACTTCGCCGGGGCGCAATGGCAACCCGGCTACTGATCACGGGAAATGTGACGCAAACAATAACCCTTCTGCCCGAAAACCATTTTGATCGAAGGAGTCCGGGCATTCCCTTACTTGTAAGGAACAATTCGTTCCGGAGTTGGCGGAGAAACTCGCTTCTATAAACCCTTCATTGCCGGTACGTGCCGCCGGGTGCACATCCGGCTGGCGCGTCTCAGTTCTGGTGGTGTCCTTTTCGCGGCGATGCGATAAACTTGCGGTACCCAACGCCGAAGGGCGTTTTTGGTTGGCGGCACAAGGGACGACAGAGTTCCTCGACGACTGCGTGTACCAGGCTCATCAGCATCTGCACATCCTGACGACTCAACCAGAGACCGGCGGTATGCACCCACAGGTGACACCCGCCCTCTGGACTATGGGTCAGGCGATAGTAGCCCCGCCGCAGGAACGCAGGCTCTTCTTCCAGCAGCCACAGATCGAGGAGCGATGCCAGGTGCGGCAGGTCGAAGAGCGGAATGCGAATGATCGCGTGATCCCATACCAGCCGCAGGTCGCCGTCCGGTGCAAGGCCGATCAACCGACCGGGCGCAATCTGGATGATTGTCGTCAGTTCCATGGAAGACCTTTCTTGTGATAGCAAGAACAAAGATAGCACACTCCTCGCCGCCTGCGCAAGGAAAAAATTGTTCATCAAGGGTTACACTTATTCTACTTCTGCTCTCAGAGGCTCCGGCTCACCCCCATCTCCGGCATGATCAGGTGCTCTGGCAGCACCGTGCGCAGGGTGTCGAGATAGTAGAGCGCTTCTTTATTCGGAAGACGGTAGTTCCAGCGCTGCATCAGGCGCTGACGCTCGCGCGCAAACGTCTGGTCATCAAACCGTTCTTCAGCGACTCTGGCAAGTTCGCACATCGAGCCGGCGCCAGCGGAGAACTTCTGCTTTGGACGCTGCACGATCGACTCAGGCAGATCACCGGCAAACGCCTCGCGGAGCAGCATTTTCGTCGGTTCGCCGGGTGCTGCCAGTTTCCATTCCGGCGGCAGACTGAGCGCCAGTGCAATCGACTCGACATCCAGGAATGGCACGCGCCCTTCGATGCCAAACGCCATGAACATGCGGTCGGCGCGCTGAAGATTGGTACGGTGCAGTTCACGGATCGCTATTTCAAGCTCACGATGAAGGTCTTCGGGAGTTGTCAACGTACGCATGTAGTCGTACCCGGCATACAACTCATCGGCGCCCTCACCGGTGAGGATCACCTTCACCCGTTCTGAAGCCAGCCGCGCCAGGAAATAGTTCGGCACGGCGCTGCGCACCAGCGCCGGATCAGCCGATTCGAGATAGTAGATCACTTCGGGCAGCACGGCTTCCATTTCGGCGCGCGTATACACATACTCGTAATGACGTGTTCCCAGATACTGTGCCATTCGCCGTGCCGCTTCCAGATCCTCGCTGCCCTCCATACCGACAGCGAATGTTTCGATATGATCAAGCTCTGCACGCGCCAGCAGCGCGATGATACTGCTATCGAGTCCACCGCTGAGACTGACGCCCACCGGAACATCCGCAAGCAAGCGTTTATGAACGGCTGAGCGCAGTATTGCACGAATGGCGGTCTTCGCCTGATCGACAGTCTCGAAGATACCGTTCTGGGGCCAACCCTGCGCGAACTCGTAATAGGCATGGCTGCCGAATCGCAAGTGATGCCATGTTCCCGGCGGAAATGTCGTCACCTGATCGGTATACAGCGCAAGCGCTTTGATTTCTGAAGCGAACAGCAGTGCATTGTCGTGCTGCGCCAGATAGAGCGGCTTGATGCCAATCGGGTCGCGCGCCAGGAAGAGATCGTCGCCGTCGAGAATGGCAAATGCGAACATACCTTCGAGCAGATTGACAAATCCGGGACCAAGTGTGCGGTACAGGCGCACGAGCACCTCGGTGTCGCTATCGGTATTGAGTGTCTGATCACGGAGATAGCGATCACGCAAAATACGGTAGTTGTAGATCTCACCGTTGAAGCAGATCAATGCGCCATCGTGCTCCATCGGTTGCCGACCGCCTGCCAGATCGATGATTGCCAGGCGTGTATGTCCCAGAACGCCAGTACTGGTGGCCGCCAAGCCCTGGCCATCGGGTCCCCGGTGGGTCAGCCGGTCAAGCATCCGCTCGATCGACACAGTGTCGGTGGTTCGATATGCGCCTGCAATACCGCACATCGTTCATCCTCCTTTCATCATTGCTCAACTGCTACTCCAGCGTTCCCTCCTCCACGTAGCGTGTCAGTTCACTCACGCTCAGATTGGCAATGCCCAGTCGATCCAGAGTACGTCCACGACGCCAGTAATCGGTACGATGAATGATACACGCCAGGCGAATAATGCTGTCGATACCGGCAACTGCAACGCCGTACCGTTGACCGAGCGCCGCGATCGGCACCAGGCTCATTGGCACATCCTCGAAAATGTAGCGATGGTTAAGCGTCGGCGGGGCTTTGATGCCATAGTAGCCTGGTTGGTTCTGAATGGCTTCGTAGAGCGAATCGCCGGTTGCATTGTACGCTAGCGCCAACCACTCCTGCGCCGTGCGAGCGCGAATACCGAGCGCTGCTGCAACCGTCACCCGTTCGCGGTCGATCACTTCGAGCACCCGTGCAACCGAAGGTGTGACGCCATCGATGTAGAACTGAAAATCACCACGGGTCGACTCGATGCGTCCGGCGTTCAATAGCGTCAATGCCGGGTGAAAAATGGCGCCCATGTTGTTCAGACCGGTGCGCAACACATTGCCGCCGTCGATATACTGAGGGAACGCATCGCGGATCATCCCCAGCACATCGCCGGTGCGATACGCAGGGAGTGCTGCCAGCGGCACCGCTTCCTTGATGCGGAAAATACGCGCCTGCGCCGGACCGTCCGATCGACTGGCGTAGATGAACGTCTCCGCTTCGGCGACGGTCACATCTGCCCGGCACCGTTCATCACGCAGCACTCTGGCGACTTCGATAGCGCCACATGTGCGTCCAGGATGCAGAATGATGATCTGCCCATCGCGCAGATGCGGCACCATTGCCCGCGCCACTTCGGCGTGCGCCGACGAAGGAACGACCACCATTGCCACATCGCAATGATCAAGCGCTTCTTTCATATCCGATGTTACCAGCGCAAGTGGACCAAAACCGCGTGGCCCGGTTTCACCGGACTCCAGCTCAATGCCGCGGCGCTGTCGGATAGCCTCGATGTGGGCGGAAGTGCGATTGTAGAGGGTTGTCTCAAAGCCCATCAGCGCCAGATGCGCTGCCATCGCCTTCCCGCCATTCCCGGCGCCGATGACGGTGTAGCGGGTTGAGGGTGCCATACATGGTTCTCCTTTTATGTCAAGCTTTCAC
Source organism: Roseiflexus sp. (assembly GCA_034432635.1). Classification (GTDB taxonomy): domain Bacteria; phylum Chloroflexota; class Chloroflexia; order Chloroflexales; family Roseiflexaceae; genus Roseiflexus. The sequence continues at coordinate 19,984 of DAOUBK010000014.1, read as the reverse complement.
AAGCGCCGTATGATGATCCAGGATCTGCCGGATGCGCTGCTTCTCGTCGAGTGGACGTCCCCGATCATCGACTGCCACGCACATGCCGTCGATGAAGCGGGTAACGACGCGACCAGGCGCAAAGGGATTGTTGCGCAACTGGGGCGCGTCGAGCAGACCGACAGCAACGGCTTTCGTCAGGGTGGCGGGATCGGCCAGCGGATCGGCGACACCCGGCGGCGCAAGTTGCACAATTGCATCGAGAAGCAGCTGTGTCTCTTCGACCAGTTGCGCAGCCCGTGCGCGCACCGCCGGATCCGCCGTCATATCGGGTTGACCGCGCAGCGCATTGTCGATAGCGCGACGCGCCATATCGCAGGCTTCGATCACATCATCGGCAGTTGCGGCGTGGTGTGCTTCGGTATGACCCACAACATGCACGATGTGCGGACGAAGTGCCATCTGGAGGTAGATACTTGCCGAGAGGTGTGCGCGTGATGCCGCTGGATCGACCGGATAACTCAGCAAGCCGGTGCGGGTCTGCTTCCAGATGCGGAAATCCGGTCCCGCCAGCGGCGCGGTCATGTCGATCACTGCCAGCATCTTCGCCAGGTCCATAGCGTCGGAAAGACCGGGCGGACTGTTGAACATCAACTGTGCAATGTAATCACGCACGCCAAAGGCACGGGCGTTGTATGCCGAGAGATAGGCGCTGGCGACGAAGACGGTATCAGGCGCGTCACGCATTCCCCAGTGGTGCGGCTCGTTGAGTTCGACCGGAATGTCACGCTCGCCGTACCAGCGCATAATCGTCTGATGCTCACGGATCGATCCCTCCAGATCCCACGGTCCGCGTCCATCCATCCGGTTGAACCAGAAGAGGGGGATGGCGCACCAGGCGATATTGATCGTTTCGACATACAACTCCGCCAGGCGAATGAAGTCGTCGGTTCCGGAATATGTTCTCATCAAGGGGTAGTTCCCCCGCCGGCTGGCAGCGTAGAGCGCACGGTAATCGTCGGCGCTGCGCACTGGGACACCGCCGGCTCCGGTGCGCGCCGGGTCCTGGCGTTCGGGGTGGAAGAAGTTCTCCTGTGCATCCTGATCGGTGCCCAGCGAGATCACATCGAGGCGCCGCGACTCGGCAATCGTCGCAATGCCGTCAATCGTCGCCTGCATGGTCGGCAAGCCAAAGTGGTGCCGCAGCAGGGGATATGGCGACTTCCAGCGAATACGGTCAACCGTGCGTTGCGGGAAATCAGATTCAGTTGCTGTTGCCGGGTTTTGACCCCTGAGGTACGCCAGGACCTGATCGGCGAGTTCGCTGCCGTCGAACACCTGCTCGAAAAACCCGAGCGTTGCCGCCTTTTCTGCTAGCGGCGGCGTTCCGGCAAAGGCGAAGCGCACCCCGGCAGCGTGCAGATCATCGGCAGCCTCGGCGAACCGGCCCAACAGATGCGCGCCGGTTTCGGGGGTCAACCGGTACGATACGCCCACCAGGTCGGCCTGCTCGCGCCGCGCCGCTTCGATAACTTGCTCGACCGGTGTTGCCGGACCGAGAAACACAGTACGCCAGCCGGCTTCCTCTGCCAGCCGCAGGAAGTTCATCACGCCTGCCACATGGACACACTCGCCAAGTGCTGCTGCGACTACAGTTTTTTGTTTCTCTCCCATGCGCTTCCTCCTTACATCTTGTTGTCGCTTCGGAGACGGAATGCACTGAATGACTGAGGCGTGTCAAACCGGCAGCGCATGCATCGCTCAGGCAACAGAAGCCGGGCACTATGCACTGCAACCACACCCGAAACCGTTCGATGCGTCCCGCCTGATGGCACACACGCTCCGTGTCAGAGCGTGCCGGCGGCGTTGCTTGCAGCAATAGCACCCGTTACTGGCAATCGGCAAGCGTCGGGTGTGTTGTCTCAGAGAGCGCAGACTATCGCTCCTGAAGCGCTACCGGGCGTCTGAACAGTATTTCCCTGCACGCCTGTTCACACACGTAGAGGCTGGACAGAGGTTGCGACCGGGCGATTTGTACACGTGGAAGGTTCTGCGTGATGACTTCCACCAGCTTGTAGGCTTTCAGGGGTTCGCTCTCAGGCATCGCAGCCCGCGTCCCCTTGTGCCGCTCGATGTTATGCCAGACACCCTAAGCTTCCGCCCCGGCATCATGAGCTTACATACCACTCTGTGTCGCGGCGTTGCAATCACGAGAGGACAGACATTGTGCTTCCCCAACCGGAGAGCACGGGTGCATCGCGCGACCTGCCTCTTGTTTTTTCCCCTGTATTGTACCACCAATCATCGGAGCGTGGCGTTCCCGTCTCGAATACCTATGAGCAAACCTGTCAGCCACGGAAGAAAAACCAGATGCCGCCGAGCAGGATAAGGAAGCCTGACCTACCAGCCGCAATCCCAATGACCGGAGAGACCGACGCCGTTGCGTGCTGAAATGCAATACATCCGGCGCGTGTGCCGCCAAACATGAGTTCGGCCTCGATGGCACGCCCCCTGGTACCGTCAACAATTCGCCCGATCACCATAGCGCTACTGCCGGACTCAAAGCCTGCGTACCGTTTTGTGCCCTTACCACTGAAACTGTTCCAGGTTGGATTGTTCGATTCCGGCCAGCTCACCGGTGGTTCTTCCAGTCGATAGGTATCATTTACCACCTGCACAGCACCATCTCTGGTTGCGATAAGCAACTCAGAACCTCATCACTCCCTACTGCCCTCCAGGGGCAAGGGTCATTGCGGCGCGCACTGCCACCGCAATCGCGCGCTCAACCGCAACCGCCTTTTGTTCGAGCACGATCGCCTCACCGGCGGTGCGCTGGGCAACGATGCCACACACGCATCCTGCGGCAAATCCGTAGACCAGCCCCATTTTGAAGAGTGTTCCGGCTTCCATTTCATAATTCAGCACATTCAGGCGGCGGTATTCATCGGTGATGCCGCGCAGCCAGCGTAGCAGATGCGGATTCGCCGACGCGGTGCGCTCCTGACCTTCATAGAAGGTGTCCAACGACGCCGTCACGCCAACATAATGCTCGATCCCTGCGGTGCGCGCGGCTTCGACAAGCGCAACAGTCACGAACGGATCGGCGGCGGCAGGGAACTCACGCGGCGCGATGTCATCGGCTGCGCCCTGACGACACAGCGCTGCACTGGAAATAACGATGCTGCCGGGTGGAATATGCGCTTGAATTGAACCGCTGGTGCCAACACGAATGATGGTGCGGATACCGACCTGCACCAGTTCATTCACAACGATGCTGAGCGAAGGCGCACCCATACCGCTCGTGGCAGAGAGGAGCGGCATGCCGTTGGGCAATGTTCCAACATAACTGTGCAACCCGCGGTGTTCCGAAAGTGTGCGCGCGTTGCTTAGTGCGGTATGTGCAATCAAACGGGCACGCTCCGGGTCGCCACTCAGCAGCGCGATGCGCGGCGGGTTGTCCCCCAAGTCGTGGCGACCAAAACCAATGTGATACAGGCGATCGTGGGTAGTCATAGGCGCTCCTTTGCTTGATGCTTCCGTTGCATCGGTGCGGAGAGCAGACGGTGTCACCAGCATACCTGCCCTTTTGACAATGGTCAACCTTTATCACTTCGTAGCAAGTTCTCACTTCTGCTGCTACCGGCTGTCGTGTACGATGAACCTACCGCAGTAGTTATGGTCATGCACGGAGGGCATACGATGGCTCAGGCTTCCCATTCTCTCAGTGCCGTCGACAGCGCCTGGCTGCACATGGATGATCCGACCAACCTGATGATGGTTACTGGCGTCGCGTTGCTCGACGGACCGATTGATGTCGAACGCTGCTATAAAACGTTTGAGGCGCGTCTGTTGTCTTTTGATCGCTTTCGCATGCGGGTGACGGATCATCGTGATGGTCTAGACGCTCCCCGGTGGGAACCTGATCCGCACTTCGCGCTCGGCTCCCATATCCACCGGGTGGCGTTGCCATCGCCCGGTGATATGACCACCCTTCAGGAATTCCTCGGTGATCTAGCAAGTACACCGCTCGACCGCACCAAGCCGCTCTGGCAGGTACATCTGGTCGAGAATGTCCTTGGCGGCTCTGCAATTATCATGCGCTTCCATCACTGCATCGGTGACGGTACTGCCCTGAATACGGTAATGCACCATTTGATGGACACTGCGCCCGATGCGCCAATCGAACGTCCGATGCCACATTCCAGTCATAACCATACACTCGGTCCGTTGCTGGAGCCGCTGGTCTCAACAATCGAAGGCACGATCAAACTGGCGGACGATCTGGTTCATGAAGGGATGGAGTTTCTCCGACATCCCGAACATCTGCTCAATCTGCCGGCTCAGGCTGCCAGCGGAGCGCTGGCGTTGAGTCGTGTGTTGCTGTTGCCATCCGAAACAAAGACGCCGTTCAAAGGACCGCTTGGTGTTCAAAAATGCGTCGCCTGGTCGGCGCCCGTACCACTGGATCAGGTGAAGCAGATCGGCAAGGTTGCTGGCGCAAAAGTGAATGACGTGCTGCTGGCAGCCGTGGTGGGCGCGCTGCGTACCTACCTGATCGGGCGCAATTTCATGGTTGATGGACTGGAGATCCGTGCGGTCATCCCGGTCGATCTGCGTCCACCGTCACGCGCCCACGATCTGGGGAATGAGTTCGGCCTGGTCTTCCTGTCGCTGCCACTGGGCACGCCCGGTCCGATTATGCGGCTCGCCGAAGTCAAACAGCGGATGGAGGCGCTCAAACGATCCCCCGAAGCGTACGTCTTCTATGGCCTGCTCAATTTCTTTGGGCGCACGCCAGCACAGGTAGAGGAGCAGGCGGTTAATCTCTTCGGCAGCAAGGCGACCGCGGTGATGACCAATGTGCGCGGTCCAACAGAGCAACTGTATCTTGCCGGCAATCGGATCAAGAACATCATGTTCTGGGTGCCGCAATCTGGACGCCTCGGTATGGGGATCAGCATTATGAGTTACTATGGACAGGTTACGCTTGGGGTGATCACCGATGCCGGGCTGGTTCCCGACCCGCAGACGATTACTGCGGCGTTCGAGCGTGAGTTCTACGTGCTCTATGATGCCATCGTGGCGAAAGAGCACGGTGTCGAACCGGCATCGTGATGCAACGGTGGAAGGGAGAGACGGCGGGTTGTCCCGTCTCTCCCGATCATCATCGTGATGGTTACGGTTCGCGACGGATCGGTTCACCTGTGTAGGGGTCGTACTTCCACTCCTCGACCGAAGGTGGATGCTGGGAAAGTGCCGGTTGCACCCGGATTGCGTTCTCCTCCGGCATGACAATCCACAGAATGATGTAGATCAGCGGGCTGACTCCGCCAAAGAGCACTGCCACCACAAACACCAAACGCACGATCACCGGATCGATATTGAAGTAATTTGCCAGACCGCCACACACGCCGACGATCATGCGATCGCTTTTGCTGCGCGCTAACTGTCCGCTCATCGAGGAACCTTCCTTTCCATTCGTCTGTTCCTGCAATGTGTGACGAGCACACGCAGCGAAAGGTTGCGCCTGCTGGCAACTGCCCGTGCGCGCCTGCCGCTCTTGGCTTCCTTTAGGAATGCTGCTGCCGGTCGTCTGGACTTTATCCCCGGCTAGCGCTTCTCACCCACATGTGCCCGATATAGCCGCATTCGGAACGAGGTCAGGCTCCTTCCAGAACCTGGAGGAATGCATTGGCCTTCTGTGCCAGTAACTGCGCCCGTTCTAGCAGAAACTGGTCATATGGGAGCTGACCCGATCCGGAAAAGCCTGATCGGCTCAAAACGTAACGGAGGCGGTTGGTAACCCGCCCCCGCCACGCTGATGGATCGCCCCCGGATTGCCTTCAGCTGCCACACGGTGCAACATTGCGCCAGTTCGGGACACTATCGTTCACGGTTTGTACGCCATCCACACCGTAGGTGAGAGTCAACTGACGGTTGGCGATCTCGTCGCATGCCGCGCCCTTCTCGACGTAATCCCACGAACCAAGGGTGTATTTGTACTCGATCTGGGTTGTCTCTTTGCCGGTGAGGGTGATCGACCACTGGTTTGGACCGATCTGTGTCAGCGCTACGCCGCCGGGGTTCCATTGCGGCAGGTTGCCGTCGAGACGGTCGAGGAAACCAGCGATATAGACTGTGCTGCCCGCCGGTGTTGTGGGTGGCACGGTCACGGTAAACGTGACGCTCACTGTCCGTAGTTCGGCGGTCGCCGCAACTTCGGCAGAACTGGCAGAGCGGTTGAACGACGTATCCACCGTGCGAACGACGTAATAGTAGGTTGCGCCCTGAGAGATGGTCGTGTCGGTGTACTCGACACCGGTGACCGTCGCAATCGTGGTGTATGGTCCGCCTGCCACGTTGCTGCGACGCACTTCGTAGCCGTAGAGGGTCGGATCGCCGGTCACTGCATTCCAGCGCAGGGTGATGCCGGTTGGCGAAGCAGTGACAACGGTCAGACCGGTTGGCGTTGCCGGCGGTGTTGTGTCGCTGCTGGCAACAACAGTAAGTTTGCCCGCCTGGAACAGACTGTAGCCGTTGCCGATACCGTCCAGATCGGCATAGATCCATTCACGTCCATTGGTTGTGCTGTACCGGTAGGCATAGTCGAACAGACCGGTTTGATCCGGCAACAGACTGGCTTTGAATTCGTCGTTATTGCCAGCATCGACGTTGAACCCGGCGTCGATCCAGATCCAGTCGGGATTGCCCGCCGGGTCGCTGTCGCGTGGACCATACCCCAGTTGCGCGCGCAATCCTTCCGCTGGTCCCGGACGGTTAGTGACGCCATCGATCCAGACCTGACCGAAGATCAGCGGGGTACGGTCGATCGCGCTGATAGTGTGGGTGATCGATGGGGGCCATTGCAGGTTCGCCCATCCGATCCGGAAGCGAGGCATTGCCCGGACTTCGTTCGAGAATGCGCTTTCGTTTCCTTTCTCATCCAGAGATGTGACGACGTAGTAGTAGTCGCGGGCATTGCGCAACCCGACGTCAGTATAGGCAGTTGCATCCAGTGGCGCATCGTTGAGCTTGATAAAACCGCCACCGCTCAATGGACTGCGGTAGAGGTTGTACCCGGCTGCACCCGGAACGCTGTTCCACACGAGGCTTACCTGTCCGTCGCCTTCACCCGTCACCCGCAGGCCGGTCGGAACCGGCGGCGGCGTCAGATCGGCAAGATAACTGGTCAGCAGCACAGCGCTCATCGGGTTGAGCGTCACCCGCACTGCGCCGTTCTGGACATTCAACCAGTTCTTCAACTGGTCATTGGCGACGCAGTACGAGGGGAAGAAAGCCGTACCGTCGGGAATAACGCCAGCAACCGGAATATCAACTGTGCGCGATTGCGAACTGCGGTTGATCGCCACAATTGCTGCGTCATCGCCACTGATGCGCGCATAGGCAACAGTGCCCGCAGCATCGTCGGCAAGCAGGAAGCGCAGATCGCCGGCGTGCAGCGAACGATAGTGGTTGCGAATGCGCGCCAGATCACTGTAGTGGCGCAGCAACGCCCGGTCCGGATTCCCACCGGTCTCCACCCACGGGTAAGTGCGCCGGTCATCGGGATCGTCATCGCCGGTGACGCCAACCTCATCGCCGTAATAGATCGTCGGTGCGCCGGGCATGGTGAACTGAATGAGCGAGGCGATCCGCAGGCGCTGTTTGCCGTTCGCCAGATTGGCAGCGTTGAATTCTTTTTCGGCGCGAGTCTCGGCGCCTGGCGTCAACGTCCACAGAATGCGCTCGGTGTCGTGGCTGCCAACCAGGTTCATCAGCGTCAGATACGCAGCGTCGGGATAGTCTTCGCGAATGGAACTGATACGGCTGGCAAACTCCGACGGTGTAATCTGGCGTCCGCTGTCGGCGAACCCTTTCGAGTCGAAGGGTCCCGGCGTCAGCAAGCCAATGATCGCATCGCGCAGGCGGTAGTTCATTGTCGTATCGGCAGTATCGCCGCGCAGATGGCGGAGCAGCGTACTGTCTTTTTGCCACAACTCACCGATGATCAGCGCGTCGTGGCGCGTTTCACGCACCACAGTGCGGAAGGTGGGCCAGTAATCCGGCGGGAAGGACGAATCTCCCATGACGTCGAGACGCCATCCGCTCGCTCCCTGGCGCAACCAGTAGCGTGAGACGCTGTTCGGTCCGGTCACGAAATAGTTCAGCACAGCCGGATTTTCTTTGCGTATCTCCGGAATGCTGTCGAAGCCAAACCAGCCGATGTAGTAGGTATCATCGCCGCCGGGTGTCGAAGGCGCGCAGGGTGACGGTTCACCCGGTCCGGGGCGCCGGAAACGGAACCAGTCGCGGTAGGGCGATGCAGCCGACTCACACGCGCCAAGGGTGGCGTAGTACCCATAGCGGTCGAACTGCGGACTGTCCGACGACATATGGTTGAAGACGCTATCGACGATTACCCGAATACCGCGTCGTTCCGCCTCGCGCACCAGACGTCGGAAGTCGGCGAGGGTGCCAAGCGCCGGATCGATGCTGAAGTAGTCGTAGGTGTCGTAGCGGTGGTTCGATTTGGCGTGGAAGATCGGATTGAAGTAGATGACGGTCACGCCGAGATTTTTCAGGTAGTCGAGCCGGCTGATCACACCGCGCAGATCGCCGCCGTAGTAATCGCGTCCACGGGGACTCTCCTTTACTGGACTCCACGACGGCGGCGTGTCGTCGAAACGCCACGTACAGTTCGTGGCGGCATCGCTATAATTACGGCAGTACCCTTCCGGCAGTGTTCCCCACGGCAGCGCAATGACCGGATCATCATAACGGCTGTCGCCGGTACGTGGATCGTTACGCGGATCGCCGTTGCGGAAGCGGTCCGGGAAAATCTGGTAGATCACGGCGTCCTTCGCCCACTCCGGCGCAGTAAACGCCGGATCGTAGAACATCAGCGCCCAACTGTGATCTTCCTGATCATCGGTCATTCCGCCCAAACCGCCATCAAGCGCAGGAGTATTGTCATCGTAATAATCTGTATCGCTGCCATCGGTTACAATGAACCGATACCAGAGATTATTCGGCGACGCCTCGTTGAGCGTGACCTCCCAGAAATCGCAGGTTTTATCTTCGAGACCTTCCTGATAGCACGCCACATCGGTTGCAGCGGGCATCATATCATAGAAACGTTGTGCGCTGGCATTCAGGTCGTACACCCGCAGACGAACAGACGTCACATCATTGTGGAACGTGCGCAGGCGGATGGTGACCGGCGTCCCGGCCGGAACCGCTCCGCCTGGCGTGCGGTAGAGCGGATTGCGCGATTCGTGGCGCACTCCATCCCACTCAACGTTGTTATCCGGCTGCGCCCCGGTACTGGCAACCATCACCGACGGCGTGTTGGTCGCCGAAACAAACCTGAACGTCACCCGATAGCCAGGTGCGGGTACACTGAAAGGAATATTCGCACCACCGGGAACGCCGCCAGCGCCATAGTTCTCACTCCAGCTCTCATCGATGGCGATCTTGAACTCGTAGTTGCCAGCGGGCAGACCGGTCACCGTCGCACTGAAGGTTCCGTCGCCATCAGGGTCCTGTAACCAGGAGCGCAAACAATCCGGTTGCCAGTCATTAGGGCAACCCAGTTCGCTCTGGTAGTTGCCGGGCGCAGTGACGATGCGTGTATTGCGGTTGCTGGTAACCCAGTGTGTTTCGTGGTCGTAGTAGAACCTGACAGGACCAGGCGAACCGAGTGACAGGGCGATGTTGGAACCATTACGTTGCGCATTTACACCATAGTTCTCGTCCCATGATCCATTCAGCGCCGCTTTGTACTCCCACGAGCCGGCGGGGATCGTAAAGGTTGCCTGCCAGACCTGATCGGTCGCATCGTACACCAGGCGCGTGATGGTGCATTCAGGCTGCCAGTCATCAGGGCAACCCAGATCACCCTGAAAATTGCCAGCAATTGTGACCGATGCAGGTGAGGGTGTGTCGGATGCACGCACCACGTGTGGTACAGCGGGGAGAGCAAAGATGGCAAGAACCAGACCAAACAGGGCGATTGGCGCAGTCCAGCGGTAGCGACGATCGCGGCTCATTTGCAGCTCCTTTGCTTGAGCGGATAACAGGGGGCAACCGCCTCAGGAAACACACCACACATTCGACGCACATATGAGCAAAACGCGCATATTGGCGCAAAAAGGCGCAATACATCTGCTCACGATCGGATAGTCACGGATCGCATGCAGACGCACTATGTGCGTTGATGACTGATTGGTGTCCCTGGATGTGCTGAGTATAGCACAACTAACTAAACCGGTCAAGAGGAACGTAAGCAGTACCGGTACTACCGGAAAAACATGAACATCGCCTCAGTTCCCAGGTGCCTGACCGACCTCTATAATCCTTCTTGGAAAACAAGGCGTCCTGCTGCCAGTATGCGACATTGCCGCTTCATCCTACCAGGAAGAACGTCGTTATGCTCGTCGTCGCTCACTTCCGCAGACTGGCCGGCGTGCTCACCTTTCTGAGCATCGCTGTTGCTTTGCTTGTGCTGCCATCGTTCGCGCAATTGTCGTCGCGCGATACCGTTGTGACGCTAGATCGCGATGGAAGCAGGGTCACCCTGACCGATGGGCAACGCCTGATCGTCAAACTGGAAGGAAATCCCGGAACCGGCGCCGGCTGGGATATCGAACGATCATCGTCGTTATTGCACCTGGTGGGCGATCTGACGTTCGAAGTGCTGTCTCCGACCAAAGTGGAGTCAGGCGCGCCGGCATTGCAGGTGTTTACGTTCCTGCCGGTACACGCCGGAGAAGAGACGCTCACCCGCGCCTACCGCCGACCCATTAAGTTAAGCGCATTATCTATGAGCATGGTCTGGTGTCCGCCTATGTCTGTGCAGGTTCGCGCTTTGTCGGGATTGCGGGGTTTGGTTTGTTTGCCCATACCCCTAATGATAACACCGATTGGCACATTGATCTCGCCCTACATAAGCCTTAAACCAGATCCCACGGCTGGCCAAGGCCGATGCGTTGGAAGAAGGCAGCCACGGGACGGTCGGTTTTTTAGACAACGGTCCCGGCACGGAGGTCGAGGAGACCGAGAAGAAGTGGGTCAGGTTTCAGCCGCTCGGAGTATCGCCAAGCCGGAGTCGGAGATCGTTACACACCGCCGCCTGAAGGAAATAGCCCTCCAGGTGCGGCAGTGCCCTACTGTTTGGCAAAACATAGTTGGAGGGAGACGGCATGCCGAAAATCTTTGATAACATTGAGCTGAATCTGTTAGACGGGCTGCACGCGGTTCTGCCTGCGGCCACAAGCAGTTCGTTCTGTGTGGGGTATCTCAACCTCCGAGGCTGGGACCAGTTGGCTGATTTCGCCGACCGCCTGCCCGGCGGAGACGAGGCCCACGCTTGTCGGCTGCTGGTCGGCATGCACCGACCGCCGGAAGAGGACATGAAAGCGCTGGCCGGGCTCAGGCATGATCAGGACATCGTTGATGGTCCAACAATCGCGCTGCGAAAGCGCCGTATCGCGGAAAGTTTCAAGGCGCAGCTCGAGTTCGGTGTCCCATCTACTCAAGCGGAAACCGCACTTCGTCGTTTGGCACAGCAGCTGCGCGCCCGCAAAGTGTACATCAAGGCTTTCCTGCGTTATCCCTTGCATGCGAAGCTGTACCTCGTTCGGCGGAATGACCCTGTCACCCCGCTCGTCGGCTTTGTCGGAAGCAGCAACCTCACGCTGGCAGGGCTGTTGCACCAGGGCGAGCTGAATGTGGACGTGGTCGAGCAGGACGCCGCAGAAAAGCTCCAGCGCTGGTTCAACGAACGCTGGCGCGACGAACTGGCCGTCGATCTCAGCGAGCAGCTGGCCGAACTCATCGAAAATAGCTGGGCGCGCACGGAGTTGGTGCGTCCGTATCTCGTCTATCTTAAAATCGCGCACCACTTGTGCGAGGAGGCCCGTGAAGGCGAGCGCGAATTTCGCCTCCCGCGGCTCTTCGCGGAAAAAGGGACGCCACTTCTCGACTTTCAGGAAAAAGCCGTCTCGCTTGCCGTCCACTACCTGTACCGCCGAGGTGGCGTGCTCCTAGGTGATGTGGTGGGACTGGGCAAAACGCTCATGGCGACCGCCATCGCCCGTATATTTCAAGAGGACGAGCAGGCCAACACGCTGGTCATCTGCCCACCCAAGCTGGCGCCCATGTGGGAGCGGCATCTGACAACCTACGAGATCCACGGACGGGTCTTGTCTTTGGGCAAGGTCCGTGAATGCTTGGGGCGCGCGGATGCACCACGCTATCGGCTGGTGGTGATTGACGAGAGTCACAACTTCCGCAATCGCGAGGGCAAGCGTTATCGAGTCATTCGGGAGTACGTCGAGCGCAACGACTGCCGCGTCCTCCTTCTCACTGCCACACCGTACAACAAGCAGTTCACCGACTTGAGCAACCAGCTCCGGCTCTTTGTGGACGAGGATCAGGACCTGCACGTCCGTCCGGAGCGGTTCTTCCAGCAATGGACGGCCAGCGGCAAGACGGAGGCCGATTTCATCGCCCAGTTCCAGACTTCCACCCATTCGCTGCGTGCCTTCGAGCAGAGTCCGTTCCCTGAAGATTGGCGCGATCTTATGCGCCTGTTCCTCGTGCGCCGCACGCGGCAGTTCATCATCAAGCACTACGCCAAGTTCGACGCTAGCAAGCAACGTTACTACGTTCTCCTGAACGGCAAGCCGGCGTACTTTCCCCTTCGCGCCCCGAAGCGAGTGACATTCCCCATCCGCGAGGATGATCCCTCAGATCAATATGCCAGGCTGTTTCGCGATGAGGTGGTGCAGGTGATCGAGAACCTCGCCCTGCCCCGCTACGGCTTGGCGCAGTTTCTCGTGAAGGGTGCCGACCGCCTAGCGACGACAGACGAGAAACGCATCCTGGAGAACCTCAACCGAGCGGGGCGGCGCTTGATCGGCTTCTGTCGGACGAATCTCTTCAAACGGTTGGAATCGAGCGGCCACAGCTTCCTGCTTTCGGTGCACCGGCACATCCTGCGCAACCTCGTCACCCTGCACGCGCTCGACAGCGGCCTCCCCGTGCCCATCGGGGCGCAAGACGCCGCCATGCTCGATACCGCCGTTAACGACGCTGACGAGGAGTTTGCGATGGCCGACGATAACGATACAGCGCCTACTCCCCAGGACGAGAACGATGGCGGTGCCGGGCCACAAGCCGCGACCCTTACCGCCTACCAGGCCCGGGCCGCAAGGATCTACCAAATCTATCGCGGGCAATTCGGCAACCGTTTCGACTGGATGAATCCGAAGTTGTTTGGGCCTGAGCTCAAGCAGGCGCTCAGGGAAGACGCCCAGGCGCTGCTCGACGTTCTCAGCCGGGCAGGCGAATGGAAGCCGCAAGCCGACGCCAAGCTCTCCGCCTTGGTGGATCTGCTCAGGCAGCGTCACCGCGACGACAAAGTCATCGTTTTCACCCAGTTTGCCGACACGGCTACCTACCTCGGCGAACAGCTCAAAAGGAGTGGGATCAGCGATCTCGCCGTCGTGACCAGTGGGACCAGCGATCCGGTGTCGCTGGCACGCCGCTTCAGCCCTTCCACCAACGGTGGGCTGCAGGAAGGCGAGAGTGAGTTGCGCGTCCTGATCGCCACTGACGTGCTCGCCGAGGGGCAAAACCTGCAAAAGGCTCATATTGTTGTGAACTACGACCTGCCGTGGGCCATCATCCGCTTGATCCAGCGTGCTGGGCGCGTAGACCGTATCGGCCAGAAGCATGACACGATCACGGTGTATTCCTTTCTTCCCGCCGACGGCGTGGAGCGCATCATTCGCTTGCGGCAGCGGCTGTTCCTTCGACTCCAACAGAACCAAGAAGTGATTGGTACCGACGAATCGTTTTTCGGCGAGGACGCCGCCAACACACTCCGTGACCTCTATACGGAGAAGGCCGGCACACTGGACGACGATCAAGCCGACGAGGACATCGATCTCGCGAGCCTCGCCCTCCAAGTCTGGAACAGCGCCTCGGCGGACGATCAAAAGGCGGCCATCGCCCTGCCCCCGATCATCGCTGCCACTCGCGCGCTCCCCGAGACTGCCGACCCTATGCAACATCGGCCCGGCGTCATCGCCTACCTGCGCTACCCGGACGGCGCGGATGCGCTCGTGCGGGTGGACGAGCGCGGCAACCTGGTTTCACAGTCGTTGTCCGGCATCTTCCGCGCCGCCGCCTGCCCGCCGGACACCCCGGCCTTGCCGCGCAGCAACAACCACCACGAGCTAGTTGCCCGCTGCGTCCAGGTTGCGACGGAAGAGCAGACCGGCTTCGGTGGCCAGCTCGGATCGCTCCGGAGCGTGCGCCGAAAGCTTTACGACCGGCTCGACCGCTACCGGAAGCTCCTTCAGGGAAAACCCAGCCTGTTCACTGCACAGATACTGCAACAGCTCGATTCGGTGCTCGACCTCATCTGGCGCTATCCCATGAAGCGTGCTGCCCAGGATGCCATCAGCCGCCAGATGCGCCTCGGCGTCACCGACGAGGCGTTGCTCGACCTGGTGCTCCGCCGGGCCGCCGACGACAATCTTTGCGAGGTGACCGACGAAGACGAAGAAGCGCGGGCTGAGCCGCGGCTGATCTGCTCCCTGGGCCTGGTACGGCCCCAGGGTGCCGAAGGTAGCTCCCGCGCGCCAGAAGGTCGGGAAAGCAGGGGAGACGGTTTGGAGACCACAGCATGAGCGAACTCTACCAACGCATTCACGACCACCTGACAAACGGGCGTATCGCGGACAACCTTGCGCCCCTTTTCTGCCACACACTCCACTGGGGTGCTCCCAGGGGCCTTCCGCCACGCGCACTACAAGTTGGTGCGCCGGTCAATGCCCCGCTGACGGCGCACCCCGTGGCGCACCTTGCTGGCCTGCCCGTCTATCGCATTGATTGGCCGGAAGATCGCCTGCCCGGCGTCACCGCCCGCCGGGCGGTGCAGCGGGCGCTCAAACCGGTGCACGCCGAGCATCTTCTCTGTTACGTCACGCGCGACCAAAAGCAGGCCGCTTTCGTCTGGGCACGACAACGCGCCGACGGCAAGATCGAACTCCGCGCCCTGCCTTACGAAGTGGGCTCGCCTGCCCGCACGACCATCGAGCGCCTGGGTGAACTGGCGTTTCGCCTCGACGAACTCGGCCCAACCGGTGAGCCGCCGATCACCAAGGTCACCGACAAGCTCAACCGCGCTTTCGACGTCGAGCAAGTCACGGGACAGTTCTTCGAGGACTACAAGAAGATCTTCGCTGAGCTGCAACGGCAACTCTACGACTCTTCAAGGGACAAACAATGGGCGCACGATTATGCCCTGCAATTGCTCAACCGCCTGATGTTCCTTTACTTCATCCAGCGCAAACGCTGGCTGGGCGACAATCCGCGATTCCTCGCCGACTTCTGGCGCGCTTATAAAGACTCTGGCCAGCCGCAGGACACCTTCTTCGACCGCTGGCTTTCGGTGCTCTTTTTCGAGGCGTTCAACGAAAAATTTCATGGCGGCCACCGCCAGTTCCCGGAGCACATCAAGCAGGCGCTGCAACTCGCGCCCTACCTCAACGGCGGCTTGTTCGCCCGCAACAGGCTGGACGAGGCCTACACCGTCATCGTACCCGATGAATTCTTCGCCCTGCTCTTTGACCGCTTCAACGGCAGCACCCCTGGCTTCTTCGAGCGCTACAACTTCACCATCACCGAATCCACGCCCCTGGACATAGAGGTTGCTGTTGATCCCGAAATGATCGGGAAGGTCTACGAGAGCCTTGTCAACATCACTTTCGAGGGCCTCACCGAGGAAGACCTGCGCGGCGCCGCCGGCATCTTCTACACGCCGCGCGTGGAAATTGACCTCATGTGCCGCTTGGGCCTCGTGGACACTCTCGCCAATTACCTTGGTCCAGACAACAAACCGCTCCTTTACGACGCCGTCTTCGCTTACGACTCCGCCGACAAGGAAGCCGCCGACCGCGCCCTGGCGGAGCAGAACCTCTGGCCCAAACTCAACCGCCTCCTGCGCGAAATCACCGTTTGCGACCCCGCCTGCGGCTCCGGCTCGTTCCTGGTGGGGATGCTTCTGGTGCTGAACGACCTCCAAGCCCGCGCCAACGCCCAACTTGGCATTGAGGAAACCCCCTACGAACGCCGCCGTCGCATCGTCGGCGAGCAACTCTACGGCGTGGACATAATGGACTGGGCCGTGCATGTAGCCGAACTGCGGCTGTGGCTGCAAATGGTCATCGAAACCGAGCTCCAGCCGGCTGAGCTGAAGTTCCGCCCGCTCCTGCCCAATCTCTCCTTCAAAGTCCGCCAGGGAGATAGCCTCGTGCAGGAGATCGGCGGCATCAACTTCGGCCTGCACCGGCACCATCTGGACATCCCCGCCCACCTCAAAGAACGCATCACCCAGCTCAAAGGGAAGAAGCTTCGCTTCTATCAAGGCGAGGCGGGCTTGCGCGAAGAAGACCTCAAACGTGAGGAGATGGCTATCTTCCGCGACATCCTGATGGAAAAACGCCATGCCCTCCAAAACGACATCGCGGCCCTCACCCGCAAAATTGAAAGTCCGCCGGAACAAGGCCAGCTTCCCGGTATGGAACGCCCGGAACAAGAGCCATCCAGGCTGGTGCAACAATGGCGCGCCGAACGCGAGGAAAAACAAGCCGAACTCCAGCGCATCGGACAAGCCCTGCAGGCGCTCAGCCAAACCCAGTCCGCTCTGCCCTTCGTCTGGGATATCGCCTTCGTGGAAATCTTCGAGGGCGAAAAGAAAGGTTTCGATATCGTCATCGGCAACCCGCCCTATGTGCGCCAGGAGATGATCGCCCCGCCCGCGCTCGCCCCAGCCCAGTTCGGAGGCGAAAACTCCGAGCGCTGGAAAGAACAAAAGAAGTCCTACAAAGTCAAACTGCAGGAATCCGTCGCTGCCGCCTGGCCCAAGTTCTTCCGCTACAAGCCCGGCTCAGCTACCTTCCGCAAGCCCGATGGCAAGAGCGACCTCTACGTCTACTTCTACCTGCACGGGCTCAGCCTGCTGAATGACAAAGGAAGCTTCTGCTTTATCACCTCTAACTCGTGGCTGGATGTGGGCTATGGCGCGGATTTGCAGGAGTTCCTGCTCAAACACAGCCACGTCAAGCTCATCCTGGATAACGAACGGAAGCGCTCGTTTTCTCAGGCCGATGTCAACACCATCATCGCCCTGCTCGCTCCGCCCGATGACCGCCGCGAGGACGGCCTGGCGAAAACCGCCCGCTTCGTGCTGTTCAAGGCGCCGTTCCAGGAAGTGCTGACCGCCGAGACCTTGAAGCAGATCGAAGCCGTCACCGAGCGGCTGGCGACCGAGACCTTCCGCGTCACCGCCCGATCCCAGGGTGACCTGCTCGAAGAAGGCTTGGTGCACGAGGAGGACGAAGAGCAAGCCGCGCCAGCCCGCAAAGGCAGGAAATCAGCCGGTCCCCTCATCAAGACCGCCCGCTACGAAGCCAACAAGTGGGGCGGAAAGTACCTGCGGATGCCAGAGTTCCTATGGCGCTTGATTATCCAAAATAAGCTCATTCCCCTCGCTAAAGTTTGTAAACTTGAATACGGTAACAAAGTTGGACTTGTGGACTTCTTCATCCTCAGTGATGACCGAGTCCGTGAATTCAACATCGAGGAAAGATTTTTGAGGAAAATCATTACATCTACTGAACAGATTACAAAGCTAGTTGTAATCCCAGAATACGTTGGAAAGTATGTTTTCGTCTGTCCGCTGACTCTCAAAGAACTTAACCAGCAAGGTTACAACGGAGCTGCGGCTTATGTTGAGTGGGGAAATCGCCAGGTTACCAAGAAAAAGGCACGCCACACAACTCATGAGGTTCCTTGGCCTCAAATTCCATCAGTCAAGGGCAATCGACCCGAGTGGCATTGTATCTCATTGAAAGATCCTGGTGATTTCATTATCCCACTGCTGACTCGAGAGCGGTTCTTTTTTGCAGCCAATCCATATGGATTACCAGACACCAATATGTTCTTCCACGGGACATTTAGGTATTACCAGAATGCCAGACTCGAGGTGGCAATCATTAACTCCACAATAGTGTACTTGCTGTTGGAAATCTTTGGACGGCATAACATCGAAGGCCGGTTCAACATATATGGCCCAGAGCTAAGATCTTTGCCCGTTCCCAATCCTGAGCTTTTCGATGGTAGTGCGTCCAAAGAATTGAGCAACTGTTTCGACATTCTCGCTCAAAGGGGCATAATGAAGATACTTGACGAAGTCTTACAGCCCGACCGTCACGCCATGGACGACGTGGTGTTCGACGTGTTGGGCTTGACGGCGGGCGAGCGCGAGGCGGTGTATGAGGCGGTGGTGAATCTGGTGCGGGCGCGGCTAGAGAAGGCGAGGAGCGTGTGATGCCATGGGTATAAACGAACAATGGACAAACCCGAACGTGCGGGACCTCTGGGGCGATCCTGTGACGCCGCGCAGCGCCGAATATTACGTCTTTCACGACGAAAGCATACCCAATAAGCGGTGGCTCCTCATCGGTCTCCTTTTTGTTCGCAAAGAACACTTAGGTGAAGTAAGAACTGTTCTCCAAAATGCCCGGACGGAGTGTGGCTATCATAGCGAGATCCACTTCGCAGATCTACCAAAGAGTTTCGGTGGACTGGGAGGTGCAAAGGCACAGTCCGCACTGGCGGTGGACAGGCGTAGTCCAAAGTACGAGCACAAGCGCTTTACTAAAGATTTTCACGCTTACAACCGCTTCACAGCTATGGCCCTCAAGGCGGGTATTAGCTGGCATCTTTGGCCTCAAAGATTAAATCACCTGAGCATACATTTCGTTTCGGATGCGAAGAACCGGACCACCCGTCCTAAAAATGGATGGACAGATAACTTTGAGAGCTACCTGCCCTATCGTGCCGAGTTAGACGCCTTCTTGAGTCAACAAAACAACCGTGCCTATCCCTCCATAGACCTAACACTCGAACTTAAGGATTCTGCCAGTGAGGAACTCTTGCAACTCTGCGACCTCCTGCTTGGCGCAACCCAAATGGCACTCGTTGCAGGCTCAAGCAGGCCCACTAAGGTGGAGCTGGGGAGGATGGTCGTCCGCTGGTGTCAGGATCTTCGGCACCGGCCGTGGGAGCAGGAATTCAAATTGCACCGGAAATTCAATCTATGGGCATTCCCTGACAAAGAGGGCAAGCCCTACAATGACGTGTCCCTTGCTTTGCGAGTTGACGACGGGCAGATGAGTTTGTTCTAGTGTGGGCGGCCTGGCGACGGGATAACGGAGGGTAATCCGTCGAACCTGATCGCCGACAAGATCCGGGAGGATCCCTACCGGTTTTTGATCGTCGCGGACAAGTTCCAGACCGGCTACGACGAGCCGCTATTGCACACCATGTATGTGGATAAGGTACTCTCTGGGGTCAAGGCAGTGCAGACCCTTTCGCGCCTCAACCGTGCCCACCCGCAGAAGCACGACACCTTCGTCCTCGATTTCGTCAACGACCCGGAGGTGATTCAAAAGGCCTTCGAGCCCTACTACCGGACGACTATCCTTGCGGACGAGACCGACCCGAACAGGCTGCACGACCTCAAGGCCGATCTTGACGGCTATCAGGTGTACGCGCCTACGCAAGTTGATGAACTGGCGCGGCTCTACCTGAGCGGCGCCGATCGCGACCAGCTCGACCCGATTCTCGACGCCTGTGTCACCGCCTACCTAGAGCAACTCGACGAGGACGGACAGATCGACTTCAAGGGCAAGGCCAAGGCCTTTCTGCGAACCTATGGCTTTCTGTCTTCCATCCTCCCCTACACCAACGTCGGGTGGGAGAAGCTCTCGATCTTTCTCAACTTCCTGGTACCCAAACTGCCAGCGCCGAAAGACGAAGACCGATCAAAGGGCATCCTCGAGGCGATCGACATGGACAGCTACCGGGTGGAGAAGCAGGCCAGCATGCGGATCGCGCTTCCCGATGCGGATGCCGAGATCGAACCGGT
>DAOUBK010000013.1:0-27862 GCA_034432635.1 Roseiflexus sp. | reverse complement strand
CGCTGCCACCCAATCGCAGCGTGACGGTGACGCCCTGCATACCCGGTTCACCGTCGGCAAACAGGATATTGTCGCTGTCGCGGTCGAAGCGCACCGTGCCGGTGACAGTTGCGGCGCGGTAGTAGCCGAACTGGAACTCATCCGTTGGCGACGGCGCCGTATCCCCGGCTAGGAGCGGACTGGGTGTATTGACTTCGAGTACACCGGTATTTCCAGGAGAGGGAGTAAACCCGGCGGGTGTTGGTACATTCAGCCAGTAGGTTGTTGTTGTCGGCGGCAGGGTAAATGTCACCACGCCGGTCGAATCAATGCCACTGCTGCTGAGTGGCGTCACCGTCCCATTGGTGGTCGTAATCGTGACGGTGGCGGTGGTGATGCCGGTATCGCCTGCATTGTAGACGTTATCCGGCGGCAGGCTGGTGATCTCGTCGAAAATACGGGCGCGCACGGTCACGGGGCGCCAGTATCCCTGGTCATAATCGAGGGTATTGCTAACACCGACGGTTGCGCCGGTCACCTGGATAAACGGTCCATCGCTGTCGAGCGCATCGTTACCGCCAACATCGGCAAGCGACGGAGTGTAGGTGGTATCCGGCGGATCGAACGTCAGGGTATAGGTGACTCCCGACGCGCCGCCGGGGATGCCGCTAAATGAATAGTTCGGGTCACCGGCGCCGGTTGTTGCTGTTAACGTATAGGTCGTTGTCAGGTTGACCGTGGCAACCGTCACGGTCAGCGTTGCAGTTGCACCACTCAAGTCCTGATCATTGCCAGTCTGAGTAAAACTGCCGTCGCGGTCGTAGAAGACGCGCCCCCGAACGATATTATTCCCGCGCAGACCTGCGTCCACTTCGGTGACAGTGACACCCGACGTGACCGAAATAACACCGGTGCGTCCATTCGCATCGACATCGCTGGCGAGTGGATCACTGGCTGAGGGAACATCGGGGATGACGAATGACCAGTTCGTCGGATCGGGGCGCACGATCTCAACCACATACGTAAGCGGAGCAACGCTGCTGAAGGTATAACTCCCATCGGCGAGGGTGGTTGTTGCAGTCACCAGCGAGTCATCACTGGCGCGCCGCAGATTGACGGTGAAATTCGCCAGCCCCGGTTCGGGCGATGTTTCGTCCCGATCGTTGCCGTTCTGGTCGAAGAACACCCGTCCCGACAATGGCACAGGTCGGAAAATCGCCGCATCGACGCCGGGGTTCTGGCTGCCGCGTGTGATCGTAAACGTGGGTGTACGCCAGATGCGCCCGCCGACGAATGCGCGAACATCGTTGACATCATCGGAAGATTGAGCGAGCGGATCGACACTGAGCCATCCGGTCGGGGTATAGACACTCGCAACATAGTCCGGCGACAGTGCGCTCAGGTCGAACGTGGCATAGTACGTGCCGGAAAGAATGTCAGTGATAGTGTAGATGCCGCTGGCATTGGTTGTTTGTGACAGACCGACCGTCACATCGTCAGCAGTAAAGAAGACTCCGTCGGATCCGGCGCCGTAGAGTTGCACAGTCACACTTGGAACACCCGATTCGCTCAGATTGAAAATGCCGTTGCCGTCGTTATCTTCCCAGACGAAATTGCCGATCTCCGCACGCGCGATGCCGAAGTCAACATTGAGGTCTGCGGGGGAGCTTGCAGTCAGCGACGTTGATGTAATCACCACCCCTTCGGTCGAACCGCAGGGTGCGCCGGTGGTGTAGCCAAGCCCCTCGAGCGCGCCGCCGGGCGCGAAGTTGGACGCAGCCAGAACGACAGTGTACATTATGCCGAGTGGCAGCGAGTCGAAGAGGTAATATCCGTTGAGGTTGGTTGTCGTCTGTGGTTCGTTCGTGTCGATCTGACAGTCACTGTTCAGGTCCACAAAAACCAGCGCATTTGCCAGCCCAAGCGTCGATTCGATGCCATCAACCGTTCCGTTCCGGTTCACATCGTGCCAGACGAAGTCACCGACTGTGCCGGCGTAGAGACCGAAATTCGAGGTCTCGTTGCGGCGATTGGTCGCATTCAGGGTAAAATCAGGCGTCTGGAGGAAATCACCCGTGCCAATAACCACGGGACCGGCAGTTGTGCCATTAAGTAGACCTTGATTACCAATCTGCGGTGGCGTAGCCGTCACAGTTATCGGCGTTGCGTGCCCAAAGAGCAGTCCACCTGTCTGGAACTCAGCGTCCGGGATGCGCACCCGATACGTCGCCGTCAGCGGCACGCTTGCGAACTCGAAGAAACCGGCGCGGCTGGCAGGATCGTTGAGAATCGAGCGCGTCGTCGTGGTTGTGATGTTATTGGACGAATCGATCAATTGGACCGTCACGCTGTTGATAAACGGCTCACCAGAGTCGCGCAAGCCGTTCTGGTTAAGATCACGCCAGACAAAGCCGCTCACCGCCCCCTGCGAGAACCCGACATCCAGGCTGTCATCATTCACGCCGCGCGCCTGGCTCGGCACAGTTATGCGCGGCTCGCCTGCGACGAGTTGAGCATCGGAGTCGCGCCGATCCTCGAAGTTGAAGTTCGCATCCTGGGTCGTCAGCACATACCCGGCAGGGATGCCGCCAGTCACGCGAATAGTGTAGTTGCTGACGTTTGCTGGAACGGTATCAACAAAACGGTATGTGCCGTCGGGTCCTACAGTGGCGGTGGCAACCAGAACGTTCGAGGGGGTGTACAAACCGAGCGTCAACCCGCCGATCCCCGGTTCGCCAGCGTCCTGGATCCCGTTCGCGTCACGGTCGTCCCAGGCGCGCACCACAATTGTGCGTCTATCGGGTGATGAAGGCGCACCGGGATCAATGCCGCCGGAAAGTGTCCGCAGCCCGACATCGCGCTGTACAGGACCGCTGTTGATTGTCACAAAAAATACCAGAGCATTATCGGCAGTTGTTGAACCTGGCGGAACAGAAATGACAGTCGTGCTGGGGTTCGTCACCTCGACGCGATAATCGCCGTTGGGGGTGTTTGGGAAGGTTGCCAGACCAGAAGCGTCTGTATTGACCGCGAAGAGCAGGTTGTTGTCAGTATTGTACACCGATACCGGCACTCCGCTCACAACGGGTTCGCCGCTGTCGTACTGGCCATTGCGGTTGGTATCCGTGTAGACTCGTACTGTCAGATCGCCGACGGCGCCTGCAACCCGCGAGCCAAAGAGGGTCAGTAGCGTCGAGAGTGTCAAAATGGCGGCGGCAAGTGCCGCCCAGCGGCGCATGTGCAGGCGTTGATCGTGGTGGAATGAGCGGCTTGTTGCCATGCAAACTACCTCGCGCTGAACAGGAGACCGGAGGGTGCGATACTTCAACATAATCGTGCCTGCCACACATGATATTGCCGCATACGTGGCAGACACAATATACTTCGACTATACTACAGAAAAAGTCACGAGAATAGTTGCAATTTGGTAGCGAAATCGAGCAGAAGTTGTAAGTAATGTGTGAGTATTATTTGCCGACAGTTGGATCGGCGAGCACGTGCCGGTGATCGTAGTGCAGTTTGTTTGCACGGGCTAACGTGAGGGTATCCGGTCGTAGACCGACATTCATTGCAGTCACTCTAGCGCCCTGACACCCTGCAAGAATGAAAGGGCATTCGTCTGACGGACGATGTCAGGTTCTACATATCCTGTGCCTCAGGGTGAGGCTGTCGAGCGCGCGCAGTGACGCGGAGAAGGCGCGGGAAGATCGTGGTAAAGTCCATCAGCCCGCGCCGCTGTTGATGCAATCCGTGCCGGTCGGCGGTACATGTTTGCAGTGAAGTCATGAGCATTTTTCAACCCATCCAGGTCGTGCGAGCGGTGTTTGTGCTGACGATGCTGATCGCCGCAGCGCGTCTGACGTTTCAACCCGCTCCGCACGATGCACTGCGTCAAGCGGATGCACTCTTTGCTGCGGGGCGGTACTACGAGGCGTTTCACGCCTACCACGCACTGGCGACGCATACGCCGGATTTCGCTCCTGCGCGCCTGCGGCTGGCGATGACGCTGGTGGTACGCGGCGAGGGTCCGGCGGCGAGCCGCGAATTTGGGTGGGCGCTGAAGCTGGGGTTGAACGATACCGGTACGATGCTGGCGCGTCTCTACCAGGGGCGCATGGCGGCGGATATGGGGTATGCCGATGAAGCCAGGCGCATGTGGGCGCAGATCCCGTCGTCGTCGGCGCTATATGGGCTACGCCTCGCGCTGGAGGCGGAAGAACGATTGCGCCGTGACGACTATGCTGGCGCCGAGTCCGGGTATCGTGCGGCGCTCGTCGCCGGTTTGCCCGAATCGTGGCGTCGGCTAGCGCATGCTCGGATTGTCGCCCTGCGTGCGGCGTATGATCCGACCGGCGCCTGGGATGACCTGCGGCGAGCAATCGCCGTGACGCGCAATTCGCATCCGGTCGAGCAGCCGCTTGCTGCGCCGCTGCGTCCGTTGCCACGCCCCGATCCGGCGCAGATCGCGGCGATCCTTGCCGCCGATGCCGCAATCCGACCGCAACTGCTCGGACAGGTGTATCTGGCTGCCGGATGGCTACCGCTGGCGGAAGCCCAGTTCACGCTTGCGCGCAATCAGGCGCCGCTGAGCCGGGCGGCGGAGGCATTTGCAGCGTATACGCATCTCTCCGGCGGGGATTATACGCTTGCCATCGCGCGCCTCCGCGATCTCGTCGCAGCCGCACCAGATGACTCCCGTCCTCGCATCGTATTGGCGCTGGTGTACCTCGCCGCACAGGATGCGTCCGCAGCGTTCGCCGAAATCCAGGAAGCGCGTCACCTTGCGCCGGATGATCCGGATGTGCTGCTGGCGCTGGGGGAGTGGTATGCTGCGCAGCGCGACTATGTGGCGGCGGCGGCGGCATACGCCGAGGCACGACGGCTGGCGCCGCCGGAAAGACGGGGTACGTATGAGCTGATACAGGCGCAGTATCATCTGAGAACGTCATTGCAGGTGTGTGATCAGGGATTGCCGGCAGCCGCAGAAGCCGTCACTTGGCTGCCGGGAAATGCACAGGCGTGGTCGGCGCTGGCGCAGGCGCGCCTGGCATGCGGTGATGCGACCGGTTCACGCGATGCAGCGGCGCAGGCGTTCCGTCTCGATCCCGCTAGTCCCGATGCGGCGTATCACTATGGGCGGGCGCTGGCGGCGCTAGGAGACCGTATGGCGGCGCGTGATGCACTGATCCGTGCCGCCGATCTCGCACCGGCGTCGGAGTGGCGTGTACGTGCCGAGACGCAAATGGCTGCGTGGGGATTGCCGTGACGCTTCCGGTGCATCGACACTCGGGTTCTGCGATCTTGCCACCGGTGACGTGCTACCGCACAGTAACTGTTTACGAGACCGGCGGAACGTTTTTATGCGGTGCACCTGTGACGCTCTACACGACAACCTCGACGGAAGGTTCTGCCGTTTCGCGGAAGGAGCATGCGCAGGTTCGCCTGCGTCGAATCAAACCGGTAGACACCGTGCACACTCCTCAGTTGTTCGTGCCCCATCCGGGTAGTTGCCGCGCCGGGTGCCAGGGCGCGGGGTTTGGGGTGGACAGAACACATGAACGTCAGGGGCTTTATGGCGTTAGGATGTGCTGGTTGGCCCTCACCCCCGGCCCCTCTTCCGCACGCGGGCTATGCATGACCCACACGTCACCCAGCAGCCAGTATGATGCCTCATCGTCCAGCGTGATGGACACGGTGCATCGTTCGTCACGCACACCCTGGGGTCATGCGCTCCGTCGCGTCCTGCTGCGTTATCAGCACGACATTGATACCGTTCCTGGGGTGCAGGACGCCTGTGGCGCGTGCAGCCAGCTCGCGTGCAGCCATCCCCGCCACTGCCGTCAGGTGATCGCCGTAGCCGCTGGTGCGCCGGCAGGACGCCTGCGCCGCGACCGGGCACGCCGTCCCCCGCGGCCCACCCACCCCGGATTGGTGCTCCCCCGCCGGGTCATGCAGGCTAAAGCCCTGCCTGACCGCGTGCAAGCCCCGTGGGGCTATCCAGCAGCACGCCCGGTGCCGCTCCCCACTGCCAGGCCAGCCCCGCAGAGGCTTCCACGGCGTGAGGCAGGGTTTGAACCCGCCGAATCGCCAGCCCTCACCCCCGGCCCCTCTCCCGCGTGCGGGAGAGGGGAGACCAGAGCCGCGCCAGACGCGCCGGAGGCGCGCGCTCCTAGGGGTACAGCGGGCGGTGTGGAGGCGTGCAGTCCCAGGGGCACAGCGGGCAGGGTGGAGGCGCGCGCTCCCAGGGGCACAGCGGGCAGGGTGGAGGCGTGCGGTAGTGGGGAGTTGGTTCTTCATACCATCCTGCCGGGCGGAGCAGGCGACGACACTGCCGTTGCCTGCCTACGAGGATCGAGCACGCAGGAATGTTATGGTTCGCATCCTCTGGGGCGCGGAAGCCACGCTTTCGTTCTCTGCCAGCCAGGAGCGAAGAGGATTGTCCTGGCGTATATCGACAGGGGCGACGCATGCGTTGCCCCTGCCCGTTTCCCTCGCATCCATGGTTGACAGAATGCCCGCAACAAAGTGCGCCACGCTGGATGAAGGGGACAGACGCTCGCGGGTCTGGGTGCATGTTACGGCGTGACCGTATGTGCGGTTACCATATAGACCGTGACATTGATTTCGGTCCCGATTGCCGTTCGTGGCTCATCTGTGTGGTCGCTGCGCCAGGCACACCGGAGGTGCGCGGTTGCAGAAGCACGGTGGGCGCACCGGAGGTGCGCGCTTCCGGGGGCGCTGGAAGTGCGCGTTCCCAGGGGCACAGCGGGCGGGGTGGTGGCGCAGTGGCAGGGTTACGGGTGGGCGCACCGGAGCTGCGCGCTCCCAGGGCACGGTGGGCGCACTGGAGGTACGCGCTCCCAGGGGCACGCCGGACACGGCGATGCGTTACCCGTTTGCCGCACCCGGCGTACACTGTACAGGTCAATGTTGTCAGGATGAGACAACCTCGCCAACCACCACGCGCTCGAATGCGAAGGAACCGTCAGACGCGACATCGATTAGAATGGTATCGCCGTCGCGGAACTCACCCTGGAGCAGGTGCAGCGCCAGCGGGTTCTGGAGGCGCTGCTGGATTACCCGCTTTAGCGGTCGCGCGCCGAACACCGGGTCGTACCCTTCGGCGATCAGTTTCTCCCGCGCTGCCGGGCTGAGTTCGAGCCTGATCTTGCGATCCGCCAGCAGTTTGCGCAGCCGGTTGAGCTGAATGTCAACGATCTTCCCGATCTGATCCCGCAACAGCGGTCGGAAGACGATGATCTCGTCGATCCGGTTGAGGAACTCAGGTCGCAATTGAGCGCGCAGTTCCTCCATCACACTGGCGCGGATGATCTCCTGCGACGCACCGCGCTGCGCCAGTTCCTGGATCGTCGGGCTGGCGATGTTACTGGTCATGATGATCACGGTGTTCTTGAAGTTCACCACGCGCCCGTGCCCATCGGTCAGTCGTCCATCATCCAGGATCTGGAGCAGGATGTTGAAGACGTCGTGGTGCGCCTTTTCGACTTCATCGAAGAGCACGACCGAGTAGGGCTTGCGGCGGACTGCTTCAGTCAATTGACCGCCCTCTTCGTAGCCGACATACCCCGGAGGCGCGCCGATCAACCGCGCAACTGTGTGCTTCTCCATGTATTCCGACATATCGATCCGGATCATCGCCTGCTCGTCGTCGAAGAGGAACTCCGCCAGCGCGCGCGCCAGTTCTGTCTTGCCGACGCCGGTCGGCCCCAGGAACAGGAACGATCCAAGCGGTCGGTTCGGGTCTTGCAGCCCGGCGCGCGCGCGCCGCACCGCGTTCGCCACTGCCGATACCGCTTCATCCTGCCCGACGACGCGCTGATGCAGGCGCTCTTCCATGTGCACCAGTTTTTCGATCTCGCCCTCGAGTAGCCGCGACACCGGTATGCCGGTCCACTTCGAGACAATTTCGGCAATGTCCTGTTCGGTCACTTCCTGGCGCAGCATCGCGCTGCCGGAAGCGCGCATGTGCTCCTCAATCTCTGCCAGTTGACGCTCCAGCGAGTTGAGCCGACCGTACTGCAACTCTGCCGCTTTGTTGTAGTCGTAGACGCGCTGTGCGCGTTCGATCTCGATGCGCGTCTGGTCGATCTGTTCCTTCAATTGCTGCACCCGTGCCAGTTGCTCACGTTCGCGCTGCAACTGAGCTTCGACGGCGCGCCGCTGCTCTTGTAGATTGGCGAGTTCCTGTTCCAGTTTTTCCAACCGCTCTTTGCTGGCCCGATCCTTCTCTTTCTTCAGCGCCTCACGCTCGATTTCGAGTTGCATGATGCGCCGTTTCAGATCGTCGAGTTCCTGCGGATCGCTGGTGATCTCCATCCGCAGCCGCGCTGCGGCTTCGTCGATCAGGTCGATCGCCTTGTCCGGCAGGAAGCGATCGGAAATGTAGCGATCTGACAGGACTGCCGCTGCCACGATGGCGGCATCGGTGATGCGCACGCCGTGATGGGTCTCATAGCGCTCCTTGAGACCGCGCAGGATCGAGATGGTATCCTCCACCGACGGCGGATCGACCATCACCGGCTGGAAGCGCCGTTCGAGTGCGGCATCCTTTTCGATGTGCTTGCGATACTCATCGAGCGTCGTAGCGCCGACCATGTGCAACTCGCCGCGCGCCAGCATCGGCTTGAGCATGTTGCTGGCATCCATGGCGCCTTCTGCCGCTCCCGCGCCAACCACGGTATGCAATTCATCAACGAACAGGATAATGTCGTCGCGTTCCTGGATTTCCTTCAGCACTGCCTTGAGTCGTTCCTCGAACTCGCCGCGATATTTCGCGCCGGCGATCAGAGCGCCCATGTCGAGCGCGATGATCCGTTTGTTCTTCAGCGCTTCAGGCACATCTTCGCGTACAATGCGTTGCGCCAGCCCTTCGACGATTGCCGTTTTGCCAACCCCCGGTTCACCGATCAGCACCGGGTTGTTCTTGGTGCGACGACTGAGAATCTGGATCACGCGGCGGATCTCTTCATCACGCCCGATCACCGGATCGAGTTTGCCGCGTCGCGCCAGTTCGGTCAGATCACGACCGTACTGTTCCAGTGCCGCGTAGGTGCCTTCCGGCGTCGGACTGGTGACCCGCTGGCTGCCGCGCACTTCGCGCAGCGCCTGGAGCAATTTTTCGCGGGTGATGCCCGCCTGCCGTAGAACTCGCTCGGCGCCACCGCCGGCATGTTGCAGGATCGACAGCAGCAGATGTTCGGTGCTGATGTATTCATCGCCAAACTGCGGCATTTCGTCGGCAGCGCGCACCACGACATTGCGCATACGCGGCGAGTACTGGAGTTGCACGCTGGCGCCGCTGATCCGCGGGAATTTGTTGATCTCCGCGCGGACCTGCTGCACCAGCACGCCGACGGCTACGTTGAGTCGCGCCAGAACCTGTGGCACAACACCATCCGTTTGTTCGAGCAGCGCCAGCAACAGGTGCTCCGGTTCGACCTGGCTGTTGCCGTTGCGCTCCGCCATGCTTTGCGCTGCCAGTAATGCCTCTTCGGATTTTTGAGTCAAGCGATTGGTGTTAAAGGTCATGAATTTCCCTCCTGTGAGAAAAGGATAGACGCAGCGCGGCTGCGCCCATCCAGGTATCTGAAGGTAGCATATCATGCTTCGGTCTCAGGCGTGTTAGTGAACTGTTAGAGCAACATATGAGCAACGAGCATGCGGCGCCGGTCTGAATGATGTTGTCGCCGGCGCCGGAAGCACCGGTGGTTGTTGCGTGTCGCCCGTGTCTGCGTGTTGATGCGGCAACAACGGTGCAGGCGCAGGTCAATGCCGGTGAACGCTACAAACTGTGGCTGACGGTCGCCGTTTGGGGCGTGGATCTGAACGGGACATTCCAGGGATGTGGTTTGACAAAACATTCCGCTCTAGCAGCGTTGCGCATGGGTTGAGCGGCAGATGTACGCGTGATACTTTAAACATTGAGCATTCGGAGAGGATGGTGCACCTGCATCATAGTCGTAGCTAGGGGTCAAACCCATGCCCTGCGGCTGCACCTCGGTCGGGTCAGGGCGCTCTACAACGATGCGCTCGATGGTTGTGCACACCTGCTGAACGGCATTGTCACAATCAGCGCTCCCGCTATCGCTACCAGTGAACTGTGAATGCCATACAGCGGTTCGCTCAGCCAGAGTGCTATCATTGCCAGAACGATGATGCCAACCCGTCGTTCTGCAGAAGTGAGACGAGTGTTGTGCATGGAAAGGTTTGTCAGCCGAACCGGCATATGGCGCTCACGACGTGAGAGGAAAAGATGGGTGATGACCCAACACGAGTGGGATGCGGATCAAGACTATTCGTAAAAGCAATCGAGGTGCGGCTTGCCGCACCTCGACGTTTCAAAACCTGCCTTTCAGGAAGTGCTTATGCCCCGCCGTTCCGGGATTTCGCTGCATCCCCCACTAACGCCAGGCGCACGCCGGTCTGAAGCGAACCGGTGCTGCGGATGCCCTCCAGACTGACCCCCAGTTGCACCAGCGTCTGCGCCACCTGCGGCTTGATGCCGGTCAGGATCACCTGCGCTCCCAGCAGCCGCACCGCCTGCGCCGCGCGCACCAGCGCATTGGCGACCTGCGTATCGACCACCTGCACCCCGGTGATATCGACAATCGCTATTTCCGCGCGATAAGCGGCGACTCCTTCGAGAAGCGTATCGATGACCTGCTGCGCCCGCAAGCTGTCGATGGCGCCGACGAGCGGCATAATCACTGCCGTGTCGCTGATCGGAATGAGCGGGGTGGAGAGTTCGCGGATGGCGGCGCGCTGCGCTTCGATCACCTGCTGCTGGAGTGCGAAGCGTTCTTCCTCGGCGCGCTTCTGGTCGCTGATGTCGCGCATGAAGCCAATGATCAGCGTCTGGCTGCCTGGCGTGGGTTGTGCATACACTGTTGCCGCCACCGGCACGATACCGCCTTCTTTGCGTCGAATACGGACTTCCAGAGACGCTGCTTTTTTTTCGGCGAGGCGCGCCAGTGCAATCTGCGCCAGCTGACGATCCTCTTCGAGAATATAGTCGAAGGCATTCATGCCAATGAGATCGGCGCCGTAGCCGGTCAGCGCCTGGTATGCCGCATTGGCGTAGATAATGTTGCCCTGGAAATCGGCGACGCCGATACAGTCGGGGGCATTTTCGACCAGCGCCTCGAACAGGCGGAGACGTTCCTCGCGCTGGAGTTCTTCGGTGAGATGGTTGCGGGAGGTCAGTTGCGCTTCCAATTCGCTGATACGCTGACACAGCTTGGCGTTTTCGGCTTCAATCGCGGCGATCTTCTCATTCGTCGTGGTCATTGCAGTCTGCTCCTTTGTGTGTTGTCGTGGTGTGTTACTGACCCGGTATTCCTCAGATGCGCGTTGCTCTTCCGTCGAACGTCGATCGTTGAACGTTGGAGCGTTGGAATGTTGAACATTGAACGTTGAAGCGTTGAACGTTGAACGTTCGGTACGGATTGTCTGCTTCACAGTGCGCTGGCGTGGCGCCGCTTCTTGCTGATGTAGCAATGATAGTACGCTGAAGTACATTCATTTGGATGATAGACGCGGGGGTGTACCAGATAATTACCAGGCAGGTGACGGCATTGCCTCGCCTGCACAGGAACGTCACACACCTGGCATTGCCATCGCCTGCTACCGCTATCTCGTCGTGTAAAGGGGAGGGAGTACGGCGCGCAACAGACGATGGAACACAGTGGTGCAGCGGAACAACGCTTCCCCGACAGCGCAATGAGAGAAAATTTCTCCGAGGGCGCGGGATGCATCTGATCGTCTCTGCGCGCCGGACACTGCGATCTACAGGATCGTCATCAGATCGTTGTAGAGGCGAATGAACCTTTGGCGCTGCGGTTCGACGAGTGTGTCGAGCGCCGGGCGTACCTGCCGCTCCAGAACCTGTCGCGCTTCGATAGTGTGCTGCGCATCGACGGCGATGCGCACCGTTTCCATCGTCTGCATCAGGCTGGCTGGCGCTGTACCTTCATTGATCGACGGACGTAGCGAATCGTCGAGTGCCTGGCACAGCTCCCACGGTCGCCACAGTCCCAGGGTGCGTTCGTTGAACCCGTAGCCGGTTACTTTTTTGCCCTCCATCGTTCCTTCCAGGAGGGTTGGTCCGGTGAGATAATCAACCGGCATGCGATGGGCTGGTGCCGGCGCCAGTGGTGTGCTGACAACAACCAGGTTGAGCATGGGAACATGCAACCGATAGGCATCGAGAAAGTAGCGCACATCGCCACGCACGCCGAAGGCGCGCTGAATCGGTGCATAGAGCGGCGTGACATACCCTTCGTCGCGACAGTAACTGAGCGGTTCGATGTGGTACTCATCGGTAAACAGGGTATGCCCCATTGGATCGGTGATGGTTACCCCGCTGAATGGTATCTCACGGTTGCGTTCATGACGCGCAAAGTGTCGCCACAGGCTGAGTTCCCAGCCGTTGTCGAGCGACATCTGTGCCCATTGGTGACTGTAATGGTCGGCGAGTATACCGGAGTATGCGCCGACATACTCCGGGAACCACTGTCGGTCGAGCCATCCAATCTCACCGTGCAACGGTTCTGCCTCGCCGCGCCAGCGCAGCATTCCGCGATAGCGCAGGCTTTGGAAATAGGAACGGGTATGGGGTTGTCCCATAACCGTGATTGCGCCTTTGTGAACCGGACCGCCAACCGGTTGCGGCGGTTTGGTGGCGTCTACGATCAGATCGAGCGCCAGTGGATCGCCGTGACTGTCGCGTCCATACACGTCGAGTGTGTAGCCGAAAGGGATGAGCGCTCCGGTCGCGTCATAGCGCGCCCAGAAACGGCTCTGCCAGTTCGGTGAGTTCCAGGCAACACCGAGTGCGCCACGGGTGATGGTCAACCGCCTGCGCACCCAGCGTTTCGGTGGCAGGTCGTAAGACGCAAATGTGGTATATCCGCCGCTCGCCAGATCGAAGATCGCGCCGAGATGTACGTCGATGCCGAGAATGCTCGAAAAACCGGAGAGTCGGGCAAAGATGACGAAGAATGCGTACCCCTTGCCGGTCCGTTCGCCGCGCACGATACCGGAGGCGTAGTAGGTATCGCTTGCCATCTCCTGGTACCCCTCCGCCTGCGGGAAGTTCAGTTGTGGATCGTCGGGGACGAGGCGATAGGGGTATGAACGCCACGTTTGCGCGGATCCGGTCAGTGTGTCTGGTTGCGTCTCTTGCGTCGTCATCGAGGTTCGTGCTCCATTCCCACAACGGCATGCACATCGTGAAGCAGGTGTTCGGCGTGAATGATACGGCGTGTGCGCGTTTCGCAGCGGAGAATAAGCGAATTGGTCTCGGCACGGTCACGCTGATAGCGCACGCCATGCAGCAGGAGTCCGTCAGTGATGCCGGTGGCGACGAAGAAGACTTCGCTGGTTGCCACCATGTCTTCGCAGGTCAACACCCGGCGCGTATCGAGGCCGCTCCGCTCGACCGCCTCGCGTTCGGCGGCGCTCTGGGGCGCAAGACGGGCAAGCATTGCACCACCCAGCGAACGCACGGCACAGGCAGCGATGATGCCTTCGGCGGCGCCGCCAATCCCCATCAGAAGATCGACCGGTCCACTTGGCATTGCGGCGAGCACCGCTCCCGCAATATCACCATCGTCTGCCAGCATCACTCGTGCACCGGCTGCACGAATTTCATTCACAAGGTCAGTGTGGCGCGGTCGATCAAGCACAAAGACCACCAGGTCGCGAATTTCTTTGCCGAGGGTGCGCGCAATCAGCGCCAGCGTCCACCCGGCAGGCGCGCCAAGACATTCCGGCACCAGCGTATGGGCTGTTTCGCGGCTGACGACCAGTTTATCCATGTATGCTGCTGGTGCAGGCGACCAGAGCGCGCCACGTGGCGCTACGGCTGCAACTGAAATAGCACCGGAGCGCCCCTGCACCAGGAGACGCAACCCATCGACCGGATCGACAACAACATCGACCGGTGGACCGCCGCGCCCCACCCGCCGACCGCTGACCAGACCGGATTTCGCCTTTGAGCGCGCTTCCTCGCCAATAACGATGTGTCCGTCGATGTCGAGCAGATCGAGCGTAGCCGCCATTGCCTGCTCAGCCGCGTCGTTTGCTTCGTTACGACGCCCAAGCCCCATCCATCGCCCGGCACTGATGGCAGCAGCTTCCGTCGCACGGACCAGATCGAGTCCGGTGTTGCGGCTCAGGAGCATCGAAACGCCTCCTTCATTTGTGTCAGGCATTGAACGTTTAACGTGGAACGTCCGACGTCCAACATCCGACGTTCAACGCTTAACATTCTAACATTCAACGCTCAACACTCAACGTTCCCCCCAACCTCCACCGCCATCAGCAGATCACTGGCTTCCCACGCCAGCATACCGCCGCGCAGGACGGTCACTCGATCAAGCCCACGACTCACCAGCGCCGACGCTGCGCGTTCACTGCGGCGTCCGCTCCGACAAACCAGCACAATGGGCCGGTCGGCGCTGACCTGATCGGGGTGCGTCAGCAATTCGTAGAGGGGCAGCAATTCGGCGCCTGGAATGTGCCCCTGGCGGTACTCACGCGGCTCAC
Source organism: Roseiflexus sp. (assembly GCA_034432635.1). Classification (GTDB taxonomy): domain Bacteria; phylum Chloroflexota; class Chloroflexia; order Chloroflexales; family Roseiflexaceae; genus Roseiflexus. The sequence goes on along the minus strand of DAOUBK010000013.1, from coordinate 13,315 downwards.
GCACATCGATAATGCGAGGTGGCGATGGGCTGCGCAGTTGCCGCCACAACTCGCGCGGTTCGATGGTCGCAACCGGCGGTGATAAAGTGAGCGTTGCTGGCAGGAGCGGAATGGCTTCGGCAGGCAGGGGACGCTTTGGTAGATTCTGACACTCGCGGAAGGCGCGCACGTCGCATTCATAAATGCAGACAGCCGGATCGAGTACCCGGTGAAAGAGATAATCGATGGCGTGATCTTCGTCCAGAAAATGGCTCTCTCCAACCATCTGCGTAAGACCGGTCACATCCATCATTTGCCGCACAGACGAACGCACACGCACGAAATAGACGCCACCGCCGCGGTCACGGTACTGGCGCACCAGCGTCTGGAGCATTTTGATGCCGCTGATGTCGCAACGCTGGACGCTGTGCATCCGCAACAGGAGAAACCGCTGCGATGGATTCCGGGTCATCAACGTGTTCATCTGCTCTTCGACGTGGTTGACGGCGCCGAAGTAAAGGTCGCCGAGCACGTCAACAACTGCGAGTTGTGGACACATGGGCAGATGTGGTTGATACTCCCAGTGACGGAAATCGGCGTCTGGTAGTACACTCTGCACCCGTGGCGCACTGGTACGCCACAAATATGCACCAAGGGACATAAGGACGCCGCTGATGATGGCAAACTGGAGTGGAACAAACAGGGTTGCCGCCAGTGTGATGAGCGAAATCGCCCCGTCGGTGCGGTCGGCGCGCCAGATGCGAGCAATTGCCCGATAATCGACCATGCTCCAGGCGGTAGTCGCCAGGGCGCCGGCGAGCACCGGGCGCGGCAGGTGCTCGATGAGCGGGGCAAGCGGAAACATTGCCAGGAGAACAAAGACGCCAGAAAATGCGTTGCCCAGACTGGTGCGTGCACCTGCCTGAAGGCTGAGCGCCGAGCGGTTGAATGACCCGGAGCACGGATACCCTGAAAACAGTCCTGCGCAGATGTTTGCCAGTCCCTGTCCGATGAACTCCTGGTTACTATCGAGACGCTGTTGCGAATGGGTGGCGATTGCGCGGGCGATTGCCGATGCTTCCACCAGACCAATAATTGCGACTGCCAGCGCACCGTTCGCCAGGGCGCCGATCAGGTCGAGATTGAAGAGGGGTAGAACGGCGAATGGCGGAAGCGACTGCGGCAGTGCTCCCAGGGCGCGCACACCGGCGTCCTCCAGGCGCAACACCCAGGCGGCAAGCGACACAATCACCAGGGCTATGAGCAGGGTCGGCAGGCGACGCTGCAATCGCTGAAGTATCAGGATAAGCGCAATAATCGCAACTCCCAGCAGCAGGCTCGGTAGATGGGTGGCGGTGATGCGTTCGACACTCAGAACGACGGTATCAACCAGATTCGCGCCTGGGGGAAGATCGAGTCGCAGGATTGGAGCGATCTGATTAGACATAATGAGGATGCCTGCGCCTGCCGTAAACCCAACGGCAACCGAGTCGGAAACGAAGTTGACCAGCAATCCCAGGCGCGCCAGACCGAAGGCGACGCGCAGTATGCCGGCAAGGATTGCGAGCATACCAGCTGCGGCGATAAACTCGGGTGTACCGGGTGCGGCGAGCGGCAGAATGACCGACAGTGTGAGCAGGGAGGCGGTATTCGTTGGACCGGTGTGCAGATGACTCGACGATCCCCAGAGTGCGCCAACAATCGAGGCAACGATAGCGGAGTACAATCCCATTTCCGGCGGCAGACCCGCGAGGAGCGAAAATGCCAGTGCCTGGGGCAGTAAAACAAGCCCAACTGTCGCACCGGCTACGAGGTCGGCGCGCAACATATCGAGCGTGTAGCCGCGAACCACGTAGATGGGGCGCGCTATTGTTGCGGGAAATTTTTGTAATGCGATCAGCACGGGTAAGAGTATACCGCCGCTTCTGCGCTGTCGCAAAATGTATCTACTGCCCGGCGGGTTTTGATGTGATGATATGGGGGCGTCGTCCGTCACTCACCCACTCGATGTCGCCGTCGATCTGTTCGTGGTACAGGCGTGCGCCACCAACTGCGCGTTCGTGGTAGGTCTGCTGCGGCGGATGTCGGGACTGGCGTCCGTCACTGAAGATGATCGCCGCCGGACGGAGCGACTCAACCAGTGGCGTATGTGGGTCGTACTGCCAGGGGTAGACTAGAAGCGAGGCACGACGGGTGAAGCGATGTTCGAGCATAGCAACGGTGACGCTGTGGGCAAAAACAATGCTGGTGGCGCCGTAATCGAGGCGGATTAACGCTCCTGCATCGTCGCAGTCCAGGGTCTGAATCGTTACTCCGTCGATCTCCAGGCGCTGCCCGACGCGGAATGTGCGTACCGGTACCGCGTCCCGTGGCAGCATCCGCTGCCAGGCGTCGCGTGTTGCGTCAGGCGCTGCGGAGGGCAGCGCTATCGCTCCATGTGCCCGGTAGCGCTCCAGTGCAGCGACCTGCGCCGCATCTCGCGGCGACGTGAGGATCACCAGCGCCAGATCGCGCTGCCAGAACGGCATACGACGACCCAACGCCGTCACCAGGGCGTCTGGGTCACTGCCACCATCGATCAGCAGATACGTACCGTTCGGAGTCTGCACCAGTGCAGCATCGCCGTGCAATGCAGGAAAGAAGATGTGGAGCCGGGCGTCGGGGCGCTGAAACCATGCAAGTGTCAGCAGTGCGGCAAGCATCAACCCGATGCGCGGAGCGAAACGACGCAACGACGATGGTTCGGTCGACGATGCAGCCATACGACCCTCCTGAGATGCGCAGGTCGCAGGCTGCCTGCCGGTACGAATTATATCTGTGCAACATTACCCGGACGATAACGTAGATACAGGGTGTACAGCACCGATCTGCTGTGCTAGAATGAGTAGACGAGACTCCCGTTCTCTGCCGGACAGCAGCATCGCGCCTGTTCAGGAAAAACAACACCCGCACAACTACAAGGAGGTTGGATCTATGTCGATCTTCGTTCGCATCCGAGACATTCTGAGCGCCAATATCAACGCCCTGCTCGACAACGCGGAGGATCCGGAGAAAATGGCAAACGAGTATCTGCGCCAGCTGGCCAACCAGGAATATGAGGTGAAGACCAGCGTTGCGGCGGCGATGGCAGATCTGGCACGGCTGAACCGCATGGAGGCGCAGTACCTGGCAGAGACGGAAAGCTGGGACCGTAAGGCGGAAGCAGCGCTGCGTGCCGGCGATGAGGCGCTGGCGAAGGCCGCGCTGGCGCGCAAAGTGCAGGCCAGAGAACTCTACGAGCAGTATCGCGATCAGTCGGATGCGCAGGAGCAGCAGGTTGAACAACTGGAGCAGGCGCTGGTGCAATTGCAAACACGCATTGCCGAAGTGCAGGCTAAGCGCGACATGATCATTGCGAAGAAGAACCGCGCGCAGACTCACGAAGCCATTCAGCGCACCGTGCGTCAGGCGACCCGTATCTCAGCGATGGATAAGCTCGATCAACTGGAGAGCCGCGTTGATGAGCGCCTCGATCGGGCTGAGGCGATGACAAAACTCGAAGGGGATACGCTGGAGAACAAGTTCCGCAATCTGGAGCGCGATACCGCTGTGGATTCTGAACTGGAGGAGTTGAAACGACGGTTGGGTCAGGGATGAGCGTTTTCTGATCCTGAAGCAACCAGGGGGTGAAGATGTGGCTTTGCCACGTCTCCACCCCCGAATTCTTTGTTACGTGCTGTGCGTTCACCTGGCGACTGATAACGTCGAAAGCAGTCATCTCGACACCGTGTCGTGATCAGACCGGCGTAACCGCGGCATACGCTATGCCTGCATTTCCGCCACCGGCAGGTACAACCGGGTCACATACTCTTTGACCATACGACGGGTGCTGAACACCGGTGCGATGGTCGCAGTCGACTCTTTGCTGATCGCCAGCCAGCGGTGTGGAATCCCATCAGAACCGCGATCGTAGTAGGTCGGGATCACTTCCTGCTCCAGGATGCGGTACAGATGCTGGGCATCGTTCCAGTCCTGCTCATCCTGATTGCTATACTCGCGTGCTTCGCCGACTGTCCAGCCGTTGGCGCCGTTGTACGCTTCGGGCCACCAGCCATCGAGAACGCTGACATTGACCACGCCATTCAATGCCGCTTTCTGGCCGCTGGTGCCGCTTGCTTCGTATGGACGACGCGGCGTGTTGAGCCAGACATCGACCCCCTGCACCAGCGCGCGCGCCAGCGCCATGTCGTATTCTTCGAGGAACAGGATGCGGCCAAGGAAGCCCGGTTGTTGCGACATCTGGTAAACCTGCTGGATGAACAGTTTCCCTGGATCGTCGGCAGGATGGGCTTTACCGGCAAAAATGATCTGCACCGGTCGGTCGCGGTGGTTGAGCAGCGCCTTGAGCCGTTCTGGTTCGCGGAACAGCAGCGTTGCACGTTTATATGTGGCAAACCGGCGTGCGAAGCCAATCGTGAAAATCTCCGGTTCAAGCACGGGCCAGACCTGCGGTGGCGATCCCAGGCGCAAATGACGCTGACGAACACGCTCGCGCGCAATTGCGATAAGCTCGCCCTTGAGCGCCTGGCGCACTTCCCACAGTTGCTCGTCGGGGATGTCGCGCACCTTCGCCCAGAGGGCAATGTTGTCGAGATCCTCTTCCCAATCAGGTCCGAGCACCTCATCGTACAGACGACGCATGGCTGGCGCCAGCCATGTACTGCTGTGAATACCATTCGTCACCGACGTGATCGGTACCTCGTCCTGCGACACATTTGGGTAGAGCCAGTGCCACATGCCGCGCGCCACGTGACCGTGGAGTTTGCTGACGCCATTGTGCGCGTGTGACCCCTTCAGCGCCAGCACCGTCATGGCGAAGGTTGGTCCCCAACTCTGCTGTTGCAGCGCCAGTTCGAAGAATTGTTCGCGAGTCAGTCCGAGGTGGGGCCAGAAGTGGTTGAAATACTTCTCCATGAGGTGGAGTGGGAAAGCGTCGTTGCCGGCAGGAACCGGTGTGTGCGTGGTAAAGACCGACTGCGCGCGCACCTCACGCCATGCTTCATCGAAGGGCATGCCCTGGGCAACTTTCTCACGCACCAGTTCGAGCACCAGGAAGGCAGAATGCCCCTCGTTCATATGCCAGACTGTCGGGTGAATGCCGAGTTGCCGCAGCACCCGCACACCGCCGATACCCAGCACGATTTCCTGTGCAATCCGCATTTCCTGGTCGCCGCCGTACAGCCGCGCCGACAACTCCCGGTCCTGCGGACTGTTCGGATGAATGTCGGTATCCATCAGAAACAGCGATACCCGACCCACCTGAATGCGGTAGACCTTGGCGTAGATGGTGCGACCCGGCAGATCGACCTCGACGACCACCTCGCGACCGTCGGCGGTCAGCGCCTGCGTGGCTGCAATGTCGGCGAAGTTCAACTTGGAATAGATCGCCTCCTGCCAGCCGCTGGAGTCGAGGCGCTGCCGGAAGTACCCCTGCGGGTAGATGAAACCGACTGCCACAAACGGTAACCCCAGGTCGCTTGCTTCCTTTACGTGGTCGCCTGCCAGAATGCCAAGACCGCCGGAGTAGATCGGCAGCGACTCGTGCAGACCGAACTCTGCAGAGAAGTAGGCAATCGTGACCTCGTTGGCATTGCCAAATGTGCGGCGGTACCAGGTATCTTCGGCAGCCATGTATCGGTCGAACGCAGCCATAACCCGGTCGTATTCCGCAAGATAGTCCGGGTTGGCTGCCGCTGCCTCCAGTTTACGCTGCCGCACGTCGCGCAAGAAGTCGACCGGATTGTGGTAGTCCTCTTCCCACAGATCAGCGTCGATATGACGGTAGAGATCCTGGGCTTCCGGATGCCAGGTCCACCACAGGTTGTACGCCAGATCGCGGAGACGGGCGATCCGCTCAGGAATCGGTGTAAAGAGTAAATCGGCGCTTCTGATGTTCAAGGACGCCTCCTCTACTTCAGCCATCGCCGGTGACCATCGTCGTCATGGAGATGGATAAGGATACAGGCGGAGAGTAGCGCCACAGCGCGCTAGCCGTACTATACACGGTTCTCTGCGGAGATGCAAATCAATGCTGTAACCAGATTATAACGCTTTTTACACGTTTCAGGCAACCGTGCGCGCCATGCGTCGCTGTACGGCATAGTAGACCGCCAGGAAGTTGTAGACCATATGGAACAGATAGGTGAATGGTAGCAGGGTGAAGAGTGTCATCCCCAGCTGTGCGTGGACGTAGACGACGCCGGGAAACAGGTGCAGACGCGCGAACAGTTCCGTCCAGATGATGCAGAAGATAATCGTGCGTACCAGGAACCGATCCCACGGCCGGCGCCCCGGAGTGCGCAAACCACGCGCCGGAGGGTCGATGTCGGCAACGACTGCACCGCTCCACTTCCGCAGCAGGGTGATCATCAGGTGCAGGTTGCCGACAACCGCGAATCCGACGGCGATCCAGGTGATGCCGAGGAAATACGGTGCAAGGTTACCGAAGAGGAAGCGCGCCTGAAGTGGCTCGCCATTGCCGAAGATGATCGCCAGCAGATTTGCCGGCGTGTAGTTGAAACTCTCCTCCAGGTGATGCGCTACGTCCGGCACCGGTCGTTCAAAAAGGATGTGCGCAAATACGATAATTGCCGAGAGGGTGTAGCCGATCACTTCGGTGATGATAGCGACGTGGTAGAAGAGATACCCGCGTCCCCAGGTAGGGTTCGCGCGTTGGTAGAAGTGACGGTACGGTCCAAACAGGACGGCGTGGAGCGCCTCGAAGACCTCCAGGTGGCGCGGCGCTCGCTCGAATGTCGGCGTCACGCCGCGAAAACGTCGTCGCGTTACCAGCGCCAGTACAAAGCGTCCTATTCGTACTCCGACGCCGATCAGAAAGACGGTCAGTGCAACCGGCGCAACGATATTGAGCACGTCGATGATCATCATGGCACACCTCCCTTTGTTTCACGCAAAGCGCTACTGATCTGCCACTGCACGTGCACGTGGCGCCGGCATCGATGGTGTTGTCATGTCCCGCAGCGCACGCAGATGTTCATACACCTGCGGATGGGTCGCGCTGAAGCGCCTGACGATCTCATCATGCTCCAGCCAGTTGAGCAGCGCCGGGAACTCCGGCGACCGCATCAGCGCCGCCATCCGCCCTTCGATGCTATGCGCCAGGAAGAAGTCGTGGTCACGGTTCCGCAATTCTGCCGGGACATACATTCGATCCAGTTCGCCGCGCTTCGCCAGCGCCGGTTCCATCGCATCGTAGACGACCTCGAACAAGACCAGCGCCATGCGTTCGCCGGGTTGCGCCAGCCCGTAGGTCTGGCAGGTGTCTTCCAGCGAGAGGGTGCAGACGACACACGGCGATGTGACGTACTCCGCGCCGGTTGCCCGGATCTGATTGGCTTTCAGCACCGAGATCTTACGGCGCAGGTTGGTGTTTTCGGGCAGACGCATACCCCCGGCACCGCCGTTGCAGCAGTAGTTGTACTCGCGATTGGGGGTCATTTCGATGAAATTGTCGGAAATCAGGTGCAACAGTTCACGGAAGGTGTCGCCAAGACCGGAGAGACGGGTGGCGTAACAGGGGTCGTGCAGTGTAATCCTTGGGTTGATCTTCTCCACCGGCAGGCGCCCCTGTTTGATCAGATCGAGCATCAATGTATCAACACTGACAATCGGGTAGCGGAATGGACGTCCCAGCGTTTCCGATGCCTCAGCGTAGAGCGTGCGCGCATCACAGCCGCATTCCACCAGCAGGATTTTCGCGACACCCAGCCGATCCGCTTCCTGCTCCCACTCTTCCAGCATTTGCCGCGAAAGATTGTGGTGGACGGCAATATGATCGATCTCGGTGCCGGTGTCGATCACATACGGTGAGACTGTGTAACTGACCCCCGCAGCATTGAGGATCTTGATCAACTTGATGCCGTAATCGGGGATTTTGGTGTTGCCGGCTGCCGGGCAGACGAAGAGCATCTCTGCGCCGTGGACATCAACCGGCAGTTCGATCCCTTCGCTGCGCAGGAAAAGCCCGACACGTCCGATAACCTGCGGGATGGTCAGTCCAAAACTGTGGCGGTAGCGCTCGGTGTTTTCGACAATCGATCGGATGGTGGGGTTGGCGTGGCTCAGTCCGGAGTCGGAGTATGCCGCCCGCGCCAGGCGCACAATCCGGCGGATGCTGATGCCCGTCGGACAGGCGAGGGTGCAACGTCCGCAGGCGGTGCACGCCCAGAAGTAGCGCATGTTCTCCTGAAGATCGGCAACGGTCGGTGTGGGAACCAGTCCGAGCGCGCTTCCGATCTGCCCCTCGACCGTCATGTAGCGCTGGTAAAACTGGCGGATAAAACCGGTTTTGTGGGTTGGATGCAGTTTTTCATCACCGGTCACCAGATACCAGGCGCAGGCTTCACCGCACATCTTGCAGTTCAGACACGCTTCGAGATTGACCACATCCTCGGCAGTCATGTTCTTGTGCAATGAGTCGACAAAGGCACGCATTTCCGCTTCCATGCCGCTCTCCCTCCACTAACATTCGGATAGCGACAGATATACCAGGTACGTGAGATGGGATGGGTCGATGGACAGCAGACTCATCTCTGCCAGCACATTCCTTCCGGCAGGGTGTGATCGCAGTCGTCGCCGCTGAATAACTTCGTCATTGATCTGTGTTTGCTGGAGACCGGAATTTATGCAGAGAAGAGGTCCGCTGTTGTGGTTAAGAGTGTATCAGATGACCGGCGGTTGATGTGTGGAGAGATTGTTACCGAAAATTGCGAAGTGATTGAGTTTATACTTTTTGCGCATCCCACACCATCCCTATCGGTCGCGTCGGCGTCGCAGGTAGCGCATCGAACGACGTGGACGATACCCGAGTGCGCGCATGCGGGCAGCAATGGTTTGAATCGAAGGCAGGTCGCTATCGGCATATCCTTTCTGTTCGATCAGAGCGCGACGCACCTCTTTCGCACTCACGCAGGGCGCGCGGACATCGTTGCGGCATTCGGAATGGGTATGGCGCCAGGTTTCGATAAGGTCGCGTATATCGTGCAGGAGATGCGGTAGGTGCTCTTCGAGCGGTTTGCGCCCGCGCAGGTGAGCGCCATCGAGACAGATCACGCCGCGCTCTAGTTCACGCATCCCTTTGCGAATGGTTGCGCGGTTCCACCCCAGTTCGCGCTCGGCAAGGCGCTGCCCGCCGCGACCAAGCATTTTGACTGTGCGCGCCATGAAGATGCGGCGCTCGCTGCCTTGCAGTGATCGGGCGGTTGCAATCAACTCCGCTTTGAATTCGTCGTCGAGTTCCATAGCAGGGGTCGGGTGACCTTTCCGCGTCCAATGTGCAACACGTAACGTTCAACGTTCACCTCTCCCCCAGTTCCGCCACAGCACTGAGTGCGGTTGCACCGTCGGGTCCCTGCGCCTCCAGTTCAATGCGGTCACCGTTGGGGCGGGCAATCAACCGGAATGGCGCCAGGTCGAACAGCGGCGCCTGACTGCGGAAACTGAAGCCGATAATCGGGCGAGTGGCGTTGTGGCGCACCAGTTCCATGAGCAGGGTAGCAGTCAGCGGTCCGTGGACCACCAGTCCCGGGTACCCTTCTTCATGCCGGGCATAGGGGCGGTCGTAGTGGATGCGATGGGCATTGAACGTAAGCGCCGAGAAGCGGAAGAGAAGGCGCGTATCCGGCGTGACGGTGCGAACCCATGCACCCTCTGGCGGTGGCGGCAGGTGGACCGGCACAGGCGCAGGCACAGCGGCGCCAGGCTGACGGTACACGATGTCCTGCTCCTCTTCGATGCACAGCGTGTTCTCCTGGTAGAAGCTGTAGCCGACCGTCACGAATGCGAGCGGTCCACTGCGCCCCGATTTCTGGGTAACGTTGCGGATAACTCCCTCGCGCCGGGCTGGTTGCCCGATAATGAGCGGATGGTGGAAGCGGACACGGGCGCCGGCAAACATGCGACGCGGGTACGGGATAGGGGGAATGAAACCGCCACGCTGTGGATGCCCGTCTACACCGAGTTGGGACTGCGGCGCGCGTGACAGAAAGTAGAACCAGTGCCAAAGTGGTGGCAGCGCCGAACCTTTCACCGGCAACGGCGGGGGTGGTTCGAGCGTTGCCGCGGCGGCGGCCGCCTGCGCCGGGCTGATGTCATCCTCGATCTGCTCCGTCCGACCGATCCAGGCTGTCCAGTCTTCTGAAGTCATAAATCCTCCTTTCGTGCTCTGATGTGCGCTGATGCACTGCTGCATGCATCTTCGCGCTCATAGCACAGCTTCCCCGCGGTGAGCCACGCGGTTGCTGTCACCCGGCGATGAAAGCGAGTATGTTCCTGGTGGACAAGTATTGTACAGAAACGCCGGGAGGATGGTTAATAATTCTATACCTAACGTTATCCGCCTTTTCCTGATATGGTACACTATTCTTCGTGTCTTGCGAGCAAGATTCCACGACTTTCCCGCACAGCGTTGCACGTCCATCAAGCGTACCCGCTACTCTGGGGCGTGGCGCACATTGTATCCGCGAAGAGATGCGCTTCTTCGTTGCGCGTTGGCAGGCTTCGGGCTGTATGTATCTCTTTGACGACGAGCAGGGTATACTCACAGTACACCGTCGATTTCGTGATGATGCGGAGGGAGGTTCATGACAAAAGGAACACGTTCGGCAAAACCGGCGAATCAGACGACATCTGAGACGGAACGCACCGAAGGGGCAGGTGAGATGCCTTCGACGCCGTCGGCGGATGCGGGTGGCACGGGCGATATGGGGCAGGATCAGTCCCCTGTCTTTCCGGCGACGTCGGGCGCGGAAGCGCCATTTGTGGAACGATCGTCGGAGAATCCCGATCGTATGCCGTTGAGCGGTATTCGGGTCATCGATGTGGGCAACTTTCTTGCCGGTCCGTATGCAGCCTCGATCCTGGGGGAGTTCGGTGCAGAGGTGTTGAAGGTCGAACATCCGATTGGCGGCGACCCAATGCGGCGGTTTGGCACTCCCACCACCCGTCACGACGCGACGCTTGCCTGGCTCAGCGAGGCGCGTAACCGCAAGTCGGTGACCATCGATCTGCGCCAGCGGGAAGGGGTCGAACTGTTCCTCAAACTGGTGGCGAAGTCGGACGTACTGATCGAAAACTTTCGCCCCGGTACGATGGAGGAGTGGGGGCTGGGATGGGACGTGCTGCGCGCAGCCAATTCGGGGCTGGTGATGCTGCGTGTGTCGGGGTACGGGCAGACCGGTCCGTACCGTCGGCGATCCGGTTTTGCGCACATTGCGCATGCCTTCGGCGGACTGTCATATCTGGCCGGCTTCCCCGGTGAGACGCCGGTACTGCCCGGCACAGCGCCGCTCGGCGATTATATGGCGAGTCTGTTTGGGGCGATCGGCATTCTGCTGGCATTGCGCCACAAGGAGAAAACTGGGCGCGGGCAGGTGATCGATGTGGGCATCTACGAGGCGGTGTTTCGTCTGCTCGACGAAATTGCACCCGCTTATGGATTGTTCGGCAAAATTCGTGAACGGGAAGGCTCAGGGAGTTTCATCGCCGTGCCACACGGTCACTTCCGCACCAAAGACGATAAGTGGGTGGCGATTGCCTGCACGACCGATAAGATGTTCGAGCGTCTGGCGGAGGCGATGGAACGGCCCGAACTCGCTTCTCCCGCACTGTACGGCGATCAGCGTAAGCGCCTCGCAGCCCGCGATACAGTCAATCAGATTACGATCGAGTGGGTCGGCTCATTGACGCGCGATGAAGTGATGCAGCGCTGTCTTGAAAAGGAGGTGCCCGTCGGTCCACTGAACAGCATTGCCGATATTTTCGAAGATGAGCACTTTCGCTCCCGCGGTAACCTCGCCTGTGTCGAGGCGGAAGGGGTCGGCGGCGTGGTGGTGCCGAATGTTGTGCCCACCCTCTCTGAAACGCCAGGACGTATCACCAATCTGGGTCCGCCGCTGGGCAATGCTACCTATGAAGTCTTCCGCGAACTGTTGAACCTTTCCGCCGATGAGATCAAGCGTCTGCGCAGTCGCAAGATTATTTGATGCACCGCAGGGTGATGTGGAATAGAGGTGGTTCTAATGATGGATGGACACGAAAGCAACCTGCCGCTGGCAGGCATTCGCGTGATCGATGCGGCGACGGTTGTTGCTGCACCCTTCTGCGCCACACTGCTCGGTGAGTTTGGCGCCGATGTGTTGAAGGTCGAACATCCGCTGGGTGGCGACGCGCTGCGTCGTTTTGGCACCCCCACCTTCCGCGATGGCGATACGCTGACGTGGCTCAGCGAGGCGCGCAATAAGCGTTCGGTGACCCTCAATCTTCAGCACCCCGATGGTGCGCGGATTTTCAAGGAACTGGTTGCAAAATCCGATGTGCTGTGCGAGAACTTCCGCCCCGGCACGCTGGAAAGGTGGGGGTTGGGGTGGGATGTCCTGAGCCGGATCAATCCAGGGCTGATCATGCTGCGGGTGACCGGCTATGGTCAGACAGGACCGTACAAGGATCGACCGGGGTTTGCCCGCATCGCTCACGCCGTCGGGGGCATCTCGTATCTGGCGGGTATGCCGAAAGGAACGCCGGTGACGCCTGGTTCGACAACGCTGGGCGACTACATGACCGGGTTGTATGGATGTATCGGCGTGCTGATCGCGTTGCACTACCGCGAGAAAACCGGGCGCGGGCAGTATATCGATGCAGCGCTCTACGAATCGGTATTCCGTTGCAGCGACGAACTGGTGCCGGCGTATGGGATGTACAAAAAAGTGCGCGAGCGGCACGGTCCGCACCACAACGACTTCGCCTGCCCCCACGGGCATTTTCAGACGAAAGATGGCAAGTGGGTCGCTATCTCGTGTGCAACCGACAAACTCTTCGCGCGCCTGGCAAAGGCGATGGGACGCCCCGAACTGGCGTCGTCGAGCATTTACGGCGATCAGAAGGTGCGTCTCCAGCATGCGAATGATGTGAACGAAATCGTGCGCGACTGGTGCAGTTCGCTGACTCGCGCCGAGGTGCTGGAGCGGTGTTATGCGACGGCGACGCCGGCTGCGCCACTCAATGATATTGCCGACATTTTCGGTGATCGTCAGTTCCATGCGCGCCGCAATCTGGTTGCCATCGATGTTGACAATACCGGCGAGACAGTTATTGTGCCGAATGTGGTCCCCAAACTGTCGGAAACACCCGGACAGATCAAGAGCCTGGGTCCTCGACTTGGCGAACATACCAATGAAGTGCTCAGGGATCTGCTCGGTATGAGCGATACAGAGATCGGCGAACTGCGCGCCAAACGGGTGATCTGACCGATTGAACGTTGGGCGTTGAACGTTGGGCGTTG
>DAOUBK010000012.1:0-109217 GCA_034432635.1 Roseiflexus sp. | reverse complement strand
GGTTTTCATCCAGAACTCGATGGTGACATCGTCGCCGACATCGACAGGGGTGTGGGGGTCGATCCGCACCTTGACTCGGTCGATATCGTTCACACCGTTGCCATAGAATTGCAGCGCATAGCCTGCGTTTGCCGGTTCTGTGCCGGGATGCGCCGGTTGATCCGGTGGCGCTGCAGGTGCAACCGGTGTTAGGACGAGAAACGCGACTCCGGAGAGCGCTGCCAGGACGCGGACGAACCAGAGATGATAGTCGCGCATCTCAACACCTTGCGTTTCAATGATCCTATATGCACAATAATCTCAAGAAGAGTATAGAGGAAGAGTCTTACCGTTTGATGAATTCGCTGTTGCCTGGGATGAACATTGGATCAAAGCCGTTTCACTTTCGTCGCATGAGCGCCATTCCGACACCAGCCAGCACCAGCCCGGTGACTGCAACGATGAGCAGCCAGTACGGTGGATTAGGAGGCGCCGGCACAGCAGCGCCAGGCGTCGGCGAGGGTGCAACCGCTTCGGTGGTCGGCGGTGCTGAAGACGGAGCGGAGATGCGCGTCGGAGGAGGCGCTTCGTCTGGCGGTGGTGTTGGTGGAGTGGGTGTGTCTATGAGTGACGGGACGTTCGTGGCGACAGTGACCAGTGCAGTGGGTGATGATTGTGGCGATGGCGCAGGTGCGCCATGGGCTGGCGGTGATGTTGGTGAAGGCGGTGATGCGCTCAGACTGATCCAGGGTGTCTCTTCGGACCAGACAGGACCGGCGGGTGATCCACCGACACGCAGCGTACCATCGCTGGGACCACCCGGCGCGCCTGATGAGTCGCGGATTGTGATGCCGGCGCCTTCGTCGAAGTGATAGAGCGCGACTGTGTCGGGATCGGGCGTGAAGGGAGCCGCTAGCGGGGTGAACGCGCTACGGTAGCGGATGATACGCGAGATGCGCACTTCATCGAGCCATCCGCGAAACGATGGATATTCAGGACCCGCATCGTGTTTTTCGGCACCGATCACGAGGAAGGGATCGGCGGGGTACTGTGTCGCGCGCCCGTCGCGATAACTGACGTCGCCGGTCGGTCCGTCCCCACGGGCATCGAGACGTCCATCGATAAACAGTGCCAGGTTGCCATCGACAGCAGAACGAGTCACTGCAATATGATGCCAGCGACCATCGGCGACATCCGTCTGACCACAGAGGGTTATCCCCTGCGATCCGTTATTGACGCCAAACACAACGCGCCCGTCTGCGAGCGAGATGCCGTAATCGCCGTAGTCACCGGCAAAGTAGACATCGCGGTCGATAATGACATTGCCGTAGATCCAGTTATCTTCGCTGGGGAAGCAGGCTGGCGCTGCATTATCGCCGGGAAGCGCCTTGAGCCAGAATTCGATGGTGAAATCATCGCCGACATCGACCGGACGCGACGGTGCGTCGAGCGGGATGATCACGCGGTCAACGCCATCGCGCCCGGTGCCGTAGAAACGGAGCGAGAAGTCGCCCTGCGCCCGGACGGGTACTGGAAGAACAGCCAGGATCAACGCCAGCGCCACGAGCGTACGTCCTGCATACTGGCAGCGCTCACGAATCAGGAACGTGGCAAAGCGACCCATCTTCACTATTCGCCGCTCACATCGCGCACTGCCTGTCGCCAGACATCATCGAGCGGACCGGGGGTATATGGCAGGTAACTGCCCACCCGGTCGAGCACGCCAGCATAGCGTTCGCGCAACGCCTTACCGATCCGGTCGAGCGGTGCGGTTACTGCGAACACATCCAGCATCTCATCGGTAATCAGCGCTCCCATTTCGGACCAGCGTCGTGCGGCTGCGAGCCGTGAAAGATGTTCACCGACATTTTCCCACCCGTGGCATGCCAGTACGACGCGGTAGGTCGGCGTCGAGGCGTAGAACGCAATCTGCTCACGGACAAAAGCGCGAGCACTGCGCATACTGGCTTCATCGGGACCGGTAATGAGGAATACACTGCTCGTCAGACTGATCTGCGCTGGATCCCTTCCGGCTTTTGCCGCACCGGCTGCGACCTGTGGACGCACAGTGTCGTTGATATATTTCACGCTGTGAAACGGATGGACGTGGAAGCCGTCGCATAATTCACCTGCCAGACGCGCCAGTCCTTCATTGACGCCGGCAATATAGATCGGAATGTGCGGATGGGTGATCGGACCAGGGTTGAAGAACGGCGACATGAGCGTATGGTTGTAGAACTGCCCACGGTAATCGAGTTTGCCGCCGGTTTGGAACGACTGCCAGATCGCGCGCAATGCCTGGATATAGTCGCGCAACTTGGGTACAGGCGGATCCCATGGCATTCCGAAGCGCCGCTCGATGTGCGCTTTCACCTGTGTCCCCAACCCCAGAATGAAGCGCCCACCCGAGAACGCCTGCAAATCCCAGGCGATCTGCGCCGTTACCATCGGACTGCGCGCAAACGCAATCGCTACAGCGGTGCCAAGCTGGATTTCGGCAGTATGATCGGCTGCCAGCGTCAGCGGAAGGAACGGATTGTGCTGTGTTTCCGGCGTCCAGAGAGCGGCGAATCCAACTGCTTCGGCGGCGCGCGCGATCCTGCCGGCTTCGTTGAGGCGGCGCACATCGACGACCAGCGTAGCATCGAGTTTCATAGAACCCCTTTCGTGCTGGGAACGGCATCGCCCAGACGCTCATCCATGCGTGTTGCTGCGTCGAGGGCGCGCCCCAGCGCCTTGAACAACGCCTCGACCTTGTGATGATCGTTGCGACCGTTCAGAACACGCGCATGCAGGTTCATACGCCCATGCATCGCAATACTCTCGAAGAGATGCGCAATCAGGTCGGTGCCGAGTTGACCGACGCGCGGCGTGACAAAGTCGGCATCGACCACGCAGTATGGTCGCCCACTCAGATCGACGGCGACGAACCCCAGCGCTTCGTCCATCGGCACGTAGGCATGGGCAGTGCGCACGAGACCGCGACGCTCACCAAGCGCCCGGTCGAACGCCTGACCCAGGCAGATGCAGACATCCTCGGCAGTATGGTGCTCATCGACGTGCAGATCGCCAGATGCATGGACCACCAGATCGAACAGACCGTGGCGCGCAAACAGATGCAGCATATGGTCGAGAAATCCGATGCCGGTCGCAATATCGACCGTCCCCGAACCATCGATGTTCAGGGTCAGTTCGACGCTGGTCTCGCCGGTCCGGCGTTCAATGCTGGCAGTTCGCGCAGGTGCAGGCACTACTTTGGTCCTCCGCCGAGCAGTCGCAATGCTTCGAGGAGTTGGGGATCATCATCCTCGCTGTAGCGTGTCCAATCGACCACGAGCAGCACATCGGGAACAACACCGCGCCCTTCCAGGTTCGACCCGTCGCGCAGGCGAAACCCTTCCTGTGCCAGCCAGAGGCGTGAGCCGTCACGCAGCGCGTGGGCGTAAATGGTTTCGGTATTACCTGCTGAATGTGTCCCGACGACAATTGCCTTTGCTTCGGATTGCAGCACTGCCGCTATAACTTCGGCATATGAAGCGGTATCCTCATCGACTAATACTACCAGACCGGCGCTAAGGTTACGCAGATCCGGTCCGGTAGGCGGATTGATCACCAGCGGACGTACATAGTCGCGCCCAAAGAAGACGCCGACCTGACCACGCACGAAGTGGCTCAGCACTGCTGCTAGCACATCGCCCCATCCGCCACGGTTCGAGCGCAGGTCGAGGATCAGACCGCGCAGTGGTCCGCCTGCCACCAGATCGGTCAGCGCGCCACTGACCTGTTTGCCCATATCGTGTACCCAGAGGGTTGGCACCGACACATAGCCAATATCACCGGGGAAGCGGCGATAGTAGGGAAGAATGCTGGTTTGCACCTCTTGACGGGTGAGCAACACATCGCGTAGTTTCGATCCAGGGCGTGCAATTGTCAGGCGAACCGACGTCCCGATAGCGCCCTGGAGATCACCATCGGACGCCACGTAGGGTCGTCCATTCACGGCGACGATCCGGTCACGTGGACGAATATCGGCACGCGCTGCGGGGCTTTCCGGGAAAACCTGCTGGACGAAGCCGCCATCCAGCTTGGGCTGAACAATCACGCCGATCCCGACCCGTATCTCGCGTCCGCTTGCGGTGGCATCTTCGGCTTCAACAGCGGCTGGCGGTACAAAACGCGAGTGGTTGTCGTTCAGTTGGGCGATCAGATCGATCATCGTTGCATAGAACTCATCGCGAGATTGTGCCCGCACCACACGCGCACGGTACTCGGGGTACAACCCTTCCCAGTCGACGCCGCCAAAATCGGCGTGGAGATACCGTTCGTCCACAATACGCCAGACCTCATCGAAAATCTGGAGGCGTTCATCGAGGGAGAGAATGTCGGATGTTGGGGTCACGGTTGGCGACGGCAACGTCGATGTTGGGATGGGTGATGGGACTGGAATCGTCGTCGCGGGGGGAACGGCTGGATCATTTGTTTGCGTTATCTGCGCTTCCCAGGACGGCGTTACCGGCGATGGGGTGGGTATCGCCAACGCTGGCGCCATGCTGCACCCGGTCAGCGTTGCCACGCTGATAAGGGCGCCCAATCGTATCAGAGTCTTCCCAAGTGTCATTCGCGCAACCGTTGCACAAAACAGGTTGACCGTCAGAGTCGGCGCATGTGTAGAAACCGGGCGCATACGTTACTGGATCGTCTCGAATGCAGCCCGCAGCACCCGACCTGCCACCTGGGCGCCGAGGCGCGAGCCTTCACCACCATTTTCGATCATAACAGCGACCGCGAAACGTGGTTGTTCGACCGGTGCAATCGCAATGAACCATGCATGCGCGCACAACTGCTCAGGATTGTCGCGAGTCGGGCACGGATACTCAGCCGTGCCGGATTTGCCGCCTGTTTCGATACTGGGTACCGCATCGGCTGCTTTTCCGAAACCATAAGCCACGCCTGCCCGCATATTCGTGCGCATGCGTGCAGCAACGTTCACAGGCATGACCCGTCGGATCGGTCGTGGACCGTTGCGCACCACTGTTGTCCCATCGGGGCGCACAATCTCTGCAACCAGGAACGGTCGCATCATCATACCATCATTTGCGATAGTTGCCGCAACCATTGCCATCTGCAGTGGCGTGACCTGCAATTCCCCCTGGCCGAAGCCGGTTGCAGCAAGCGCCGCGCGGCTGTTGAGGAAGCCGGGGTTCACATAGAGCAGAGCCGGCAGGGTTGGCAGGTCGGTAAAACCGTCATACGATGCTGGCGCCTCCTGCGGCCGATAGATATCGAAGCGGCGCGCTGTTTCGGTCAGCAGATCAGGACCGAGCCGCAGCGCATATTCGGCGAACGCGGTATTGCAAGAAAACGCATAGACCCGTTCCAGGTTCGGTTCGCCGGGGAACGGCGTTGAACGAATGATCCCTTCCAGTCCTGTACGCACAGCGTTGACGACTGGCGGTGCACCGGGTTCGGTTGGGCGCTCATCAGGGCAGTCGATGACATCAGGGCGCCCCTGTTCGGGGTGCAGCAGTGTTGCGACTGCCGTAACTGTTTTGAATGTCGATCCGGGTGCATAACGACCCTGGGTTGGGCGGTTGATCAATGGTTGTCCTCCTCCCTCGGCATTGATCGCGCGCCAGTACTCGTCGATGCGCCGGTTCTCCGCCTGACGATCCGGTGCGGCGGGATTGAACGCCAGCCCGCGTGGATCGAAGCCAGGGCGTGACACCATTGCCAGCACCGCACCGGTTCGCACGTCGAGCACGATGATCGATCCGCTCCGTTCTCCGAGGGCTGCGTGTGCCGCCGCCTGCAAGCGGGCATCGATTGTCAGGCGCACGGTATCGCCGGTGTGTGGACGATCGAGCAGCGCATCCTGAAGGCGACGCCACGAATCGCGATCCCCGGAGAGGTAGTCGTTGTAGGTCGCTTCGATGCCCGATGCACCGAAACGACTGCTGAAGAAGCCGACGATATTGCCGAACACTGTCGGATCGTAGGTTGCGGCGAGCGGATAGCGGCGCACAGCATAATCGCCTTCGACCACTTCGGTCGTGACAATCGGTGTTCCATTGCGATCGAGGATCGGACCACGCCGGACTTTCAGCGCTGCAATGACTTTGCGCACATTACTGATCGGTTGGCCGGTCTGTTGATCGATGAACACTGCACTGGCGATTGCATCCGCATGGACGAACTGTTGCCGAAGCAATTGCAGCGCCAGACCTGCGAAGCCGATGGTTATCGCCAGCGCCAGGTGCTGGACGTTCCGTGCGACGCCGGGCGGAACCGGTTGCAGCCAGAGACGTGCGGCGATATACACCAGCGGCAGCGCGATCCAGAGCAACGCTATCCAGCGACTATCGTTTTCGATTGGTTGCGACAGCCCGTAAATCGGCAGAGCTGCGGCAGTACCCAGGCTCGCAAAACGAATGATGGAACGCATGGTCAATCGAGGGGCAACGACGCGCGCACCGTCACACCGCTGCCATCCAGTTCGAACACATCGAGACGCCCATCATGTTCGGCGAGCCGGTACTGCATGGTGCGCAGGGTTCGCCAGCCAGGGCGCTCGTATGTTCCATCGAGCAATCCGATCCCATCATCCTGGATCAACAGAACCACCGACGACGTATCGTACCGGAGCGTCACCGTTACCGATGAAGCATGGGCGTGCTGCTGAACATTGAGTAATGCTTCCTGGGTGAGACGCACCAGCAACTGGCGCTGGGCATAGCGCACCTGACGCGCCCGACCCAGCTGGGTCACGCGCACGGAGATGCCGGTATGCTGATAGAAGCGCGATGCCAAGACATCGATTGCTGCACCCAGTTCGACATCTGCTGTTGAAAATGGCGCAAACAACATGCGGCGCAACTCATCGGCGCTCTGCTCGGCAGTACGAATGCGGGTCGCCTGGATCACGGGAGACGGCTCGTTGGCATCGCGCAACAGTATGCGAAGTCTGCCACCCTCATGAGGCAGCAACGGTACATCCGGCGGTGCAGCACGCCGTGGGCGCGTATCTGGTCGTTCCTGTGGACGGCGCGGTGGTGTGCGTCGCTGTTCGACATGGTCGCGTACCAGTTCGACTAGCGGGGAGAACAACCCACCGAACAGCGGCGGCATGACCATGATCGATGCCAGCGTGACGCCGGAGACTGCACCGGTCAGGAGTTGATCGGCGGGCGGGGCGCCTGTTGCCCATAGTCCACCCAGAATGATCGTCACAAATGTCAGGCCACCCATCACACCGCCGCGCCAGCCGTACAGCAGCGCTGGCAGCACCAGCGAACTGCACCCATAGAGCAGAAAGGGACTATCCCACCCGCCGCTGAGCAGAATCACTGCGACGCCATAGACGATATCGATCATCAGGATCGCCGGATTGCGGTGGACGATGCGCACATACGGTTGAGCCATCGCCACTGCGATCGTGTTGACCGCCAATGCTGCAAGCAGAACCCAACTGTACGTTGCATCGAGCGCTCCCTGCACCAGTAGCCAGAGGAGGGTCGCTCCCCACAACATCCAGCGGGACGTAAAGAAGATCACGTGGTCTGCCAGCCACGGGTTGGGTGGGAGGCGAGTCCCGCTCACGCTGCACCTCGCGCATATGTATACGAGCCGGTCAACAACCGAGCCGCCGGCGGATCTCGACGGAATGAGGACGACATCGTCGGGGCTTGCACGGTAAGTGTAACAGAAAGCGGCGATAGCGGCAAGAGTGAGAACTGAGAACCGGGAACTGGGAACCGAGGGATCCAGGGAAAGATTTTTTGTCGAGGGTTGGGAAATTCCCTTGACGAATCGGCGCATGTGCTGCTTCAATAACAGAGTTATATAGCAGGTCTTACAGGAACGGGAAAAGGCAGAGAACATGGATATCGTTACCTTCGTGTTGTTTGTGCTCGGGCTGGCGCTTCTGATCATCGGAGCAGAGGGTCTGGTGCGCGGTGCGTCGCGCATGGCGCTGGGACTGGGCATTTCGCCGCTCGTCGTTGGGTTGACGGTCGTTGCTTTCGGCACCAGCGCTCCGGAACTGGCGGTCAGCATCCAGTCGGCGTTGTCCGGTTCGGGTGGAGCAGATGTTGCGCTGGGCAACGTGGTTGGCAGTAACATCGCAAATGTGCTATTGATTCTGGGGATTTCCGCAGCAATTACGCCGCTCGTCGTTCAGCAGCAATTGATCCGCCTTGATGTGCCACTGATGATCGGGGTATCGGTGGTGGTCTTCGTCATGGCCCTCGATGGGACGATCAGCCGGATTGATGGTCTCATTCTGTTTGCCGGCATCGTTGTCTACACGATGTTCGCCATTCGCCAGAGTCGCATGGAGAGCGCTGACGTGCAGGAAGAGTACCGGGCAGAGTTCGACACCGGCCGAGCACAAACGATTGGCGACTGGCTCAAAAATGTTGCTTTTCTTACCGGCGGTCTAGCACTGCTGGTCGTGGGATCGCGCTGGATGGTCGATGGCGCAATCAGTTTCGCGCGCGTGCTCGGCATCAGTGAACTGGTGATCGGATTGACGATTGTGGCAGTCGGAACCTCGCTGCCGGAAATTGCAACCTCGATTGTGGCAGCCCTGCGCGGTGAACGCGATATTGCGGTTGGCAACGTCGTGGGGAGTAATATCTTCAATCTGCTTGCCGTGCTTGGGCTGTCCAGCATTGTCGCGCCGACGGGCATCAGCGTCGCACCCGCAGCGCTCAACTTCGATATGCCGGTGATGATTGCCGTTGCTATCGCGTGTTTGCCGATTTTCTTCACCGGCAGGTTGATTGCTCGCTGGGAGGGCTGGCTGTTTTTGGGGTACTATATAGCCTATACGCTCTACCTGATCCTGGCGGCATCGCAGCACGACATTCTGCCAGCATTCAGTGCAGTGATGGGGCTGTTCGTCCTGCCTTTGACGGCAGTGACTCTCGTGGCTCTGGCATGGCGTGCGCTCCGGGCTGAGCGACGAACTGCGCTTTCGTAGCACTTCTACGGGCATAGCCACGGGCGGGCGCCGGCGTGCGATAGCGTCCGGCGATGATGCTGTGGATCGAGGTAGAGCGCCTGTCTGACTGCTGTTGATCGAGTGCCCGAATATGCGACTGTTGCTGGTGTGGGTGTGGATCGTCAGTACGACCCTGATGACCGGTTGTGGCAGGGTGGCTCTTCCGCCACCGACGCGCCTGGTTCCGACGCGCATGCCAACCCTTGCGCCTTCACCAACAGCGGCGGAAAACTCTGACGGCGGCTGGATCGTCGCTGCATCCGGCATCGAAGTGCGTACATTCGTGATCGACGTCGGGGTAGCGGATACCTCGGTTCCGGTCTACGCGGTACGCCTCGATCCGGCGACGATCCGGGTACGCATCCGGTATGCTCCTGATGCGCCGCAGTTGCTGCGTACCTGGTTTGTAGCGCATCGTCCACTCGTTGCGGTCAATGGAGGGTTCTTCACTGCTGAAAACCGGGCTACCGCGCTCATCGTGAGCGACGGTACGGTCTATGGCACTTCATATGCCGGCTTTGGCGGGATGCTGGCCGCAGCACCCGACGGACGAATCTGGATCCAGGTGCTGCGTGATGAGCCGTATGATCCCGATATCCCACTGGATCAGGCAATACAGTCGTTCCCTATGCTGATCTATCCTGGAGGGGTGGTCGCTAGCATCAACGACAATGGACAGCGCGCCCGACGCACAGTTGTCGCCATGGATCGTGCAGGGCGCATGTTGCTGATTGTTTGCCCGACCAGCGCATTCTCATTGCAGGAACTGGCAACGTGGCTGGCGTCCTCGGATCTGGAGATCGACCGGGCGCTCAACCTGGATGGCGGATCGTCGAGTGGCATCTTCGTGAGTGCTGGCTCTGTTCGCTGGCAGATCGACTCGTTTGCAGCGCTGCCGTCCGTACTCCTGATCGAGGTCCGCCCATCCAGCGAATAACTCTGGCGTTCATTGTCGCAGCGCCACAGCGCATCAGCCCGGACCGGTGATGTCGCGTCGGCGGAAGAGGACGAGGGCGAAGGCGAGGAAGATCACCGAGTAAACGGCGACCACAATCGTTGCCTGAAGTGGCGACGGAAGTTGGGTCAGATCGAGCGGAGCGGTCGTTTCTGGGCGCAAACCAAATGCATGACGGTTCATCAACGTCAGGGTGTTGATATTCTGTCCAATCGTCAGATTGTAGACCAGCGCCCATACGCCGCCAAGCACCCGCAGCAATGCCAGTGCGCCAAAGCCTGTTTCGACGATAATGTAGGACAGCCCGATAGCCAGCCCTCCCAGCACCGAGCGTGTAAGGAGCGTGGCGTATGCTGTCAGCAGCACATACGGCAGCAGCACATAGAGCGCGCGGAGGGTCGCCGGTAGCAGGTTCATCAGATCGCCAGGTGTAATCTCGATCGCCGCACCGAGCAGCGGCGAGAGGATTGCGCTCAACAGCGATGCCAGCAGTGTTGCCAGCAGTGTGGCTGTCGCCAGCATCAGCATGATTGTCGTCAACTTTGCCAGCAGGTAGCGGTCACGCGCCGGATCGCGCGCCAGTTGGGTGCGCAGCGTACCCCAGCTATACTCGCTGCCGATGGCGCCGGCGGTGAAGATCACTGCAAAGATGCCGCCGAGACTGTTCACGTGGCTCAACGCCGTCGCAAAAATGCCGGGAAAGAGCACACTGCGCCGCCACTCCTCGAACTGAGCGCTTACAATGTCGCTGCGTACCGGCATACCGACGGTCAGCGCGAACTGGGTCGATATCTGCGCCACGAGGAGAACGAGAAAAAGGATCAGCAGGATCCAGCTCAACGGGCGGCGTGAGAGCTTGAGCCATTCAGCGCGAATGAGGTTGATCATCGCCGTTCACGCTCAGTGGTGACTTCGAGAAAGAACTCTTCCAGACTGCTTTCGTACCTGCGAATTTCTGCCACCGGCACGCCGCCGGCAGTCAGCAAAGCGTTGATATCGGCGGTGCGATCGCCTGGCGCATCGATCAGGAACGCGCCGCCGTGATCACTGACGCTGGAAATCCACGGAGTTGCACGCAATAACGCTTCCGCACGTTCACGTTCGCCAATTGTGCGCACCAGCACACCGCGCCGCACCAGTGTCGCAACTTCCCCCTGCGCGATAATACGCCCCTGTTTGAGAATAGCGACCCGCTGACAGATCTGTTCGACTTCGTGCAACAGGTGACTGCACAGAAAAACGGTGCGCCCGCTGCCTGCCAGGGAGCGCACCAGATTGCGAATCTCAAGTTGCCCGGCAGGATCGAGACCGTTGGTTGGCTCATCGAGCATGATCAGGCGCGGTTGGTGCAACAACGCCGCAGCGATGCCCAATCGCTGCTTCATCCCCTGTGAATAGGCGCCGAACCGGTCGCGTGCGCGACTGCTCAGATCGACCTGTTCGAGTACCTCGTCCACCCGGCGATCGGGAAGACCGGCGGCACGTGCCAGAACGCGCAGATTGTCGCGCCCGGAAAGGTAGGGGTAGAACGCCGGCGCTTCGATCATCGCCCCAACCTCGCGCAGCGCCGCAGCAGTTTCTTTCTGAATATCGTATCCAAGCACGAATGCACGCCCGGCGGTGGGACGGATAAGACCCAACAGCATGCCGATCGTTGTGGTTTTCCCCGCGCCATTCGGACCAAGGAACCCGAAGATCTCGCCAGAACGCACCTCCAGATTGATGCGATCAACAGCAATGCGGTTGCCAAACCGTTTTGTCAGTTCTTGGGTACGAATGGTCGTTTCCATGCCCAAACCCCGCCTTCGCACGGCGCCGCAGCCTGATGTCACCCTCCCTGCGCAGATCGACGTTCCGGAGTAAGGAGGGCATTCATTCCAGGTGGGCGAGCGCCGATAGGCCAAAATGAAAGCGCAATGCATCGGGTAGCGCAACGCGCCATGCGGCAAAACTGCGCCCACCGGCTACATCCTGGTACGAAACGGCTGCACCGCCAGACACCAGTATATTGCACAACGTCTGTGTCGTCTCGATTGCCGCCGGTTCGTCGTACCGACCGACATCGACGTAGCAGCGTGGCATGCCATACCCACGCGCCTGGTGACGTTTCAACCACAGTGCGATACGCAGCACCGGCAGCGTCTGCGGTGATTGCGCCACCACGCCACCAAAGACATCGGCGCGCTGGAGTGCAATGGCCAGCGCGTGGGTTGCCTGCGTGTTCGCTCCGCCAATAATGCGATCGACCGGATCGCGCGATGTTGCATAGCGTGCGTCAATCCAGGATACAACATCATCGACGATGAACTGCGCCCACCCGCTAGCCGTCAGGCGACGTGCACGCAGTGGCGACTCGATCATCACTGCAATGATCGGCGTGATCTCGCGATCCTCGATCAACTGGTCGAGTAGCAGTGGCAACCCGGCTGAAAGCAGATACGCCTCACCATTGAGCAGATACAGTGTTGGATAGCGGCGCGTATCGGGGTCATAGCCAGGCGGAAGATACACCCACAGGCGGCGCCAGCCGCCAGCCGCTGCGCTGCGCACGACGTGCATGCCGGCAAATACCGGTACCTCGGCAAGTGTATCGCAACCGGCATGTAGCGATGGAGCGCCGGGCATGGTAAGTACCGACATAACACGCAGTGGATCGGTCATAATGATCTGTTGCGCGTTCAGTGGATCGGGCAAGCAGCTGTTATGCCAGCGTATATGCGGGATGTTTTCGGGTGCATCGACTACAAACGCATAGGCGATGTGCGCATCGAGCGGCAGATACGCTGTAAAATAGAACAGATCGCTCCCCCGCAACCTTGTCATCCGCGTCATTTCGGGACGATACCCGATCACATCGCCGACGACCGACACCGACCGTGCAGTTGTACTGCGGAACAACCAGGTCACAGCGCCGTCATACTCGATAAGCGGTGCAGGCGTATCACCGCCGGCTGCCAGAAACTCATCGATCAGCGCCGCAATATCGGTAGGTGACGCATCGTATGCCACCCGACGCTCGACTTCGGCGTGCAGGTCAGTAAACGTTGGACGGAACAGGGCGCTGCCACTCATCAGAACCTCCTCACACAGCAGAACATGCATTGATTGCAGCGCCCCGGCAAGCGCTGCGCAACATCTGCATGCGTACCGTCTTCCGAGGCGGAAGAGGTACGATCAGCATGCAGTCTGTTCGCGCGCGAGTTCCTGTTCCAGCGCCTGCTGTACCGCCTGAGGGTTTGCCTGACCACGGGTGGCTTTCATCACCTGCCCGATCAGGTACTTGATGGCCGTTGCCTTGCCTCGGCGATATTCTTCGACCACCTTTGGATTCTCGGTGATTACCTGACGCACCAGGTCGGTCAGGGCATCACCGGCGCCGATCACCGCCAGACCCCGTTCGGCGACGATGGTTGCCGGGGAGCGTCCCTCGCGGAACGCCGCCTCGAACGCTTCCTTGGCGCTGGTGCGCGTGATGACGCCATTGTTCAGCAGTTCCTGTATTTCGCCGATATACTCCGGGCGCATCCGCTGCGCGGCATGGGCTGGCGATTCACCGGTTTCCTTCAACAGCCGGAAGAACTCACCGGTCAACCAGTTGGCGACTTCCTTTGGTGTCACGCCGCGGGTGCGCGCCGCCACCACCGCATGCTCATAGTAGTCCGACACCATCCGTTCATCGGTAAGCACGCCGGCGTCATACGCCGTCAGCCCATACTCCTCGATGAATCGTATGCGGCGTGCATCGGGCAACTCCGGCAATTCGGCGCGGCGTTCATCGATCCATGTATCGGTCAGGTACAGCGGGGGAATATCCGGTTCCGGAAAATAGCGATAATCTTCAGCAAACTCCTTTGTACGCTGAGCAACGGTTGTGCCACTGACCTCATCCCACCCACGGGTTGACTGGACGATCGGTTCACCGGCTTTGAGCGTCCGGATTTGGCGTTCGATCTCATACGCCAGTGCCCGTTCGACGAAGCGAAACGAGTTGATGTTCTTAATCTCGACTTTCGCGCCGTACTCCTGCTGACCGGCGGGGCGCACCGAAACATTGGCATCGCAGCGCAACGCACCCGATTCCATATCGCCGCTGTTGACCCCGATCCAGACCAGAATCTGGCGCAACTTCTGAAAGTAGCGCCGCGCTTCCTCTGGTGAGGAGATATCCGGCTTTGAAACAATTTCCATCAGCGGCACGCCGGCACGGTTGAAATCGACGAGTGAACCGCCATCGTTCGTATGGATCAGTTTGCCGGTGTCTTCCTCGATATGCACACGGGTCAGGCGGATCCGTTTTGGAGCGTTGTCCCCCTCGATTTCCACCCACCCATCGACGCAGAGCGGATCGTCATACTGACTGCGCTGGTAGCCGGATGGCAGGTCGGCATAGAAATAGTTTTTGCGACTGATGACGTTGGCGTGCGCGATACGGCAGTTGAGCGCCAGACCGGTGAGTGCTGCAAGTTCGATGGCACGACGGTTCGGGGTGGGCAACGCACCGGGCAACCCCATGCATACCGGGCAAACGTGTGTGTTGGGTGGCGCGTTCGCATAGTCGGCGCTGCAACCGCAGAACATTTTCGAGCGGGTCAGAATCTGCGCGTGTATCTCAAGACCGATGGTAATCAGGTAGTCCATGCGTTTCCCCGCACTGATACTTCTTCTGCAACGAATTATAGCATCAGCTGAGCTTGTACCCGATCTGCCGCAGGAACCCTTTGCGCCAGGCGATGTCCTCATCACCTTCTACTCCCAGCGGCGAAGCGCCGTCGATGACACCAAGGATGCCGTGACCCTGATCGGTACTGGCGACGATCACCTCGATCGGGTTGGCAGTGGCGCAGAAAATGTGGCAGACTTCGGGAACCGCCTTGATCGCATTGAGCACATTGATCGGATAATACCCCGCGCCCAGAACCACAATGAACGAATGCCCGGCGCCAATCGCCAGTGCATTGCGCCGTGCCAGGTCGATCAAAGCCTCGTCGGTGCCGCTCCAGCGCACCAGACGGTTGCCAGACGCCTCACAGAATGCCAGACCGAAGGCGATGCCGGGAACCGTATTGACCAGCGCCTCGTGGATGTCTTCGACCGTCTTGATGAAATGGGTCTGCCCCAGAATGATGTTCAATCCATTCGGGTTTTCAACCGGCACGATAGTCAGTTGCATATGCGTCTCCTTCTGCTTTCGGCGCATTTGACGCGCTTTTATCCGGTTGGTATAATCCACGTGAATTATAGATCAATGGTTCCCCATACGCAGGAGAGGCCCCCATGGACCTAAGTTATTTTACGACCCCGAATCCCGACTTTGGCGCCCCGGAATGGTTTTTTTTTATTGCTCAGTTCGCAGTGGCTATTGTCGGCGCGTATCTCGCTTTCATGCACAATGACGCGAACCCGGTGCGCGGTCCGGCGCTACGGCGTCTGGGGTATGCCATGGCAGTCCTGGGTCTGGTGGGGGCGACGGTTGGCGCATTGCGCCGCAGCGCGATTGAGCCGTTTACTGCACCCTATTGGATGACGATCGTCACGGTTCTGTCCGTTGTACTGATCATCTATGCCGTCTACTACGCTACTGCAGTCTATCCCGGTCGTCTGGCGGCGTGGGAAGCGTCGCAGCGTGGCAAAGGCGCGCGTTCAGCGATGCGGGTTCAGCAGGCGCACCGTGCAACGCCGCGCGAAGGGGTTGCTCAAGGCGAAAAAGTCGTCTCCAACGGTGCAACGCCGCGCCATTCGAGCAGCCGACGCGCCGCCCGTCGTGAGCACAAACGGCGCAACAAGTGACACACCGCTATCCAGCCTCTGCGAACGTTGCGCTGCGTACCAGCAGGAATCCACCGACCCGGTATGCCAGTGTTGCATCGATCCGGTAGGGTCTGTCAGGATTGCCAGCCAGTGGTATTTCCACGAACTCCTGATCACCCGGGATGCTGGCGCTGCCGCTTGCGCCCTGAGCGCCGACGACATCCAGCACGGTGACGCGCGGGCGCGCGCCCCGCGCATAACGGAGCGCAACGCTCGCCACAGGCGGCGTGCTGTTGCTAACATGCGTGACCCGCGCCAGATGCAGCCGCGCGGGGCGCGCGCCGATGATCAACGCTGCCGCCGCCGCAACTCCAGTGCCAATGACTATCCAACGTCGTTGCAGCATCACACACCTCGCCGGACTCATTGGCGCTATGCCACTCCCATATCCCACGCTGCCTTCAGGTCCTGCGCCGAGTAGCGTCGGAACGCCAGGATGGTGCTGGTGCGCATGATACCATCGATCCGTGCTAGACTCTCCGGCACAACCTCGGCAAGTTGTTCATATTCCGCCAACCGGAGCACAGCAATAATGTCGAAATCGCCGGTGACGCTGTACACTTCGGCAACATTTGGCAGGTTGGCGATCGCCTGAGCGGTCTGGGCGATCTTTGCCGGTTCCGTCCGGATGAGCACAAAAGCGGTAAGCATCGCGGTTCCTTTCGTTCTCGTGTATAATGCGCGCGACATGCGCGCCTGTCCGTATGTCCACACGTATCTGTGCTGCCCGGGTTTGCGGGCAGGTGCTTCGGAAAGCGTATCATACACCATGACCGACGAATAAGATCAACTATCCGCCATGATTGTCTCCCTCGAAGATGTTGTCGCCGGGATGTGGCGGTACACCACAGCGCAATGGAACCGCTTCTTCGGGCTGAATGTCAGTCGTGTCCGTGATCTTCTCTATGTTGGTGGCGAGTTTCATGCCAGTCAGTGGCCGCAGTTGCACGCGATAGGCATCCGTGCAGTGTTGAGCCTTCAGGCTGAGCGTGAGGATGTGTTCGACGGACCACCGCCAGAGCGTGTGTTGCGCCTGGAAGTGATCGACTTTCATCCGCCGACGATTGAGCAGTTGCATCGTGCGGTAGCGTTTGTGCGCGATGCACATGCGGACGGGCTGGCGACGCTGATCCACTGTCATGCTGGTGTGGGGCGTGCGCCACTGACTGCGGCTGCATATCTGGTAGCGCAGGGCGCGACGAGCACTGCGGCGCTGGAACAGGTGCGTCGCGCGCGCCCGATCATTGGTCTCAACGATCGCCAGATGCAACGTTTGAGCGAGTGGGAGCAGATTGTGCGCGGATGATCTGCTACGATTGCCCTCCTGATGAAACCTGTCGAAATCGTACGACAGACCCATTTCCTTCGTTTCAGTGGATGGATGACGCCACATCCTCTGCTAAGATGCGGTGCATACTACCAGATTCTCGATCGATAGAATGCATGCTTGCCAGCGGGGTAACGAATGGTCATTCTCCAAAGCTGCCGGTACGCCGGAACGGTGTGTGCTCCTGCACAGTCCAGGTACGCAGGCGTCGCGCCTGCGTGCAACGGCGTCACTCGTCATGGGAGCGCGAATATTGTGTCCTTGCCGTCCCGTGAGAGCAGAATGCCCTCGTTCCAAACAGCGGCGCAGGTAAGGAACGAATGCCAGTAAACTGTGCATAGTGTTCTACCAGATTGGATATAACCGAAGCAGGATGTGCTATACTGCGGCGGAAATGGTACCCGCTGGCATGCGCTGGTTCGTGTCGCAGCTCGTTGCTGAGGAGTACGTGTGCGTTTTCTGCGACAGGTCGCTTTGATCTGGACTGCTGCCCTGCTGGTTCTTGTTCTGGCGTCTCTGGCGTTGCTTGGAGCGCGCTTTCTTCTTCTCCCTTCGTTCTCCGAAACGCCTGTGGTTGCGGCGGTCTCGCCGCCTGACGGGGCGCGTGATGTTTCGCCTCGCACAGCATTGATCATTCAGTTCAACACACCGATGAACCCGCCCGGTGTCGAACGCGCATTGCGCATCGCACCCGCAAGCGAGGTCGTCGCCAGTTGGGACGATTCGCGCACAACGCTGACCGTAACACCAACGAAGGCGCTCCAGGCAGGCGTGCGTTATCGGGTCAGCATCAGTGATACGGCGCTGAGTCGCTTCTTCCGTCCGCTGGATGAACCGTTCGTTTTCACATTCGAAACAGCGCCGCCGCCGGCGGTAACCTCCCTGTGGCCCCGTGATGGCAGCGTTGGGGTTCCTGTCGATACGCTCATCAGTGTACGCTTTAGCCGATCGATCGTGTCTCTCAACCGGCTCGCCGTTCCTGAATTGTTACCTGCGTTTCGCTGCGATCCGCCGACTTCCGGGAGTGTTGTCTGGATCGATTCTGCCATGCTGCTCTTTCGCCCGGATCGACCGCTTCGTCCCGGCATTCGTTATACCTGCTCGCTATCGCCCGATCTGACCGACCAGAGCGGTACATCGCTCGGTCGCTCCTATTCCTGGTCGTTCACCACGCTGGCGCCGACCGTGCTCAGTGTGTCGCCGGTGCCAAATGCGCGTCGGGTTGCACTCCGTGAGCCGCTGCGTATCGTTTTCTCGCAACCGGTCGATCGGCAGGCGCTCGAAAGCGCGCTGTCAGTGTCGCCGCCGATGCCCGGTACTCTCGATGACACCGTATTGCCCGACGGAACGCAGGTTGTCACGTATACGCCAACCGCTGAATGGCAGGCTGGCGTTGGGTATACGGTTGCTCTGCCAGACAAGACGGCGGATGGAAGACCACTGCTGGCGACACCGTATCGGTGGGGTTTTACAACGGCGCCAAAGCCGGCGCTGATTGGACGTTTCCCCGGCGAGGGGCAACTGCTGCCACCAGGGGGCAGTGTGCGGTTGATCTTCAGCACCCCAATCGATGCCGCCGCCCTGCGCGACAATCTGCGCATCGAACCGTCGGTTGCAAATTTGCGAGTCGTCACAAACGACGGTGAAGCACGCATCGATGCACAACTTCAGGCAGCCACGCTGTATACGATCACGATACCGGCTGGGCTTACCGATCGTGCCGGTACTGCGCTGGGACGCGACTATCAGGTTCGCTTTTTTACCGCGCCTGCTGCGCCGTCGCTCACATTGCCAGAAGCGAATGGTCGCGTCATCCGGATACTCCCCGATCAGGCTATGAACCTGCTGACGCGGCGGACGAATCTCTCGGAATTGCGGCTGACGCTCTATCCGCTCGATGAGGCGACATTGCTGCGCGTGTTGAGTTTCAGTGATGCCGAGTGGACAGTATTCGAGCCGGCGCGCTATGGCTTGTTGCCGTTGCGTTTCTGGACGCAGCCGCTCACCGATCCTCTCAACACTGTTGTCGAGGAGCGGGTGACGATCACGCTCGATGATGGCGCACCGCTGCCGCCGGGCATCTACTTCCTGCGCATACGTTCGCCTGAGCGCGCCAGCGTCGGCACTCTCCTGGTGGTCTCGCCCGTCGCGCTCTCTTTTCAGGTTGTCGGGCAGCGCGCCATTGTGTGGGTGACGGACATCGCAAGTACATCGGTTATTTCTAATACGCCGCTGGCGCTCTACCGGCAGGGGACGCTGGTTGCTGTCGGGCGCAGCGATGAACGCGGGATGTGGGAAACCGATCTGTCCGGCATCAATCCGCGTGATCTTGTCGTCGTTCCCACTCTTCTGCCCGCCTTCGCCACATTAGAAGCTCCAGCGCAGCCGGCGCCTGCGCCACCCCTGCGGGTCATCCTGGCGATCGATCGATCAGTCTACCTTCCGGGCGAGTCGCTGACGATCCGTGGCTTCGTTCGCCAGGAGGGAACACAGGCATTCGAGATTCCTGCTCCCGAACAGGCGCTGGACTGCGACATCCGGGGTCCGGCGGGTTTCCGCCTGCGCAAGCGGATTGTTCTCGATGCAGCAGGAACAATCGAGACAACGCTGGATCTTCCCGCCGATGCGCCATCCGGTGTCTATCGTCTCTCCGTTCCGCACGACGAGCGTGCAACGCTCCAGTTCTATGTGCATTCGCCATCGCCTCTTTTGCGCGCGTCCATTACGGGTATAACGCAGGATCAGTTCGTCGTCTCGGTTCATACGCCGGAAGGTCTTCCAGTGGCAGGCGCAACGATCACCTGGACGATTGATCCACAACCGATACCACTGCCGGTCAGGGAAGACTTCGTATTCGGCAGACCGGAAACGCCGCTCACATCTCTGTCTGGCGTCGGTGTTACCGATGAGCAGGGCAGGCTGACATTCTCACTCCCTTCGGACTGGCATCATTTTCACTTCCAGGCGCAGATTGTCGAAGCCGGCGGACTGACTGCGACGCTTGATCGAACGATTCGCACAACACTCGTGCCGGTGGTTGGTCTGCGGGCTGCGACATTGCTCGTGGAAGCAGGCGGTCAGACAGGTGTTGAGGTGGTAACCCTGGCGGGCGATCAGTCGCTTGCCGCACAGCGGGTACAGGTCGAGGTGGTGCGGCTCGCCGGCGACGTCACCGGCGATACGGGGGTGTCGCCATCCGATCAACAGATCCTGAGTCGCGTGATTACCACCGATAACAATGGACGGGCGACATTCTCCGTGTCGCTCCCTGTGCCAGGGGTATACCGGGTTCGTGCATCGCTGGCTGGCAGCAGCGGATCACTTTCATCGGCTGAGATTCTTCTGCGTGTGTACCAGCCTGGTTTGGCTGCATGGAACGAACCGCAATCCAGCGCCGCGTTGATTGCCGATCGGGCACGGTATCGACCCGGTGATACCGCGCTGCTTTTGCCGCTGGCGCCAATCCCGGAAGGTCTGGCGTTGCTGACGGTTCAACGGGTGTCGAGTGATGTAGCGACCGAACTTCGTACTGTGCGTACCGGCGAACCACTGACGCTCACGTTGACCTCTGCTGATGCACCGGTCGTCCGGGTTACGCTGACGTCTGTAGGGCAATCACCGGCGCAGCACCGTTTGCAGGTGGACGTGCCGGTGACTGCGATAGATCCATCGCTCTTTGCCACAGTGACGACCGATGCACAAACGTATGTTCCTGGAGCGACCGCAGCGCTGACAATCACCGTTGTGGAGGCAGGCGGCGCGCCGGTGTCTGCCGATGTGCTGGTGCGGATTGCGGCAGATGATGATCGGCAGGAACCTGTCATCTGGCGCACCGGGCGCACGGATAGCAATGGTGTGTTCCGCTTTGACGTATCGCTGTCCCAAACTGCAGGCACACGCGAGGTGCAGGTATGGGCAGCGGGTGAACGTGGCTTTGGCGCGACCGGCACTACGGTGCAGGTAAGGCAACCGATTGTTGCACAGATTGTTGCGCCACAGGTTGCACGCGTCGGTGATCGTTTCGTCGTCGGTGTCCGTCTCACCACGCAAGATGATGCCCCACGCCAGGCGCGGATCACGATGCGGATGCCAGACGACACCACCGTCGTGCAGGCAACCGCAGTTCCCACGGAAGGTGTGGCGCTGGCGACGTTCACGGTGCAGGCACCTTCTGCCGCTGTCCTGGAGATGGAGGCAATTGTCGAGACTGGAGACACGTTCAGCGAGACAGTGCGAACTGAGGTGCCTGTTCTTCCGCCGGCGACGACGGTCATCAGCACAGGCGGCGCGCGCGCAACCGACCGGTTCGAGGTGGCGATACCGGCACCCCAGGCGGCGTGGGGATGGCTGGATATCGCCGTTGCACCTTCCCTGGACGCGCTGGCGCGTGAACGGGCGCGCATGCTTGCTGCATCGACAGATCGCCAGGCGCTCGACGATGTGGCAATCATCCTGATGGCATCATCACTGGCGGATGCTCGCCAGGAAACACAGATGGCGGTCGATCATCTGACGCAATTGCAGGCAGCCGATGGAGGATGGGCATGGATGCGCCGGGGATCTTCGAGTCCGGTCGTGATCGCGGCTGTGCTCGAGGCGCTCGCTAGCACGAAGGAGTCCGGTTTCACCGTCTCGGACGAAACCCTGGAACGCGCAATCGACCTGGCTTCCCGTTTGGCGAACGATCCCGGACTTTCGGTTGAAATACGCATCTGCCTGAGTTATGCGCTGACGCGACACGACGCTCCTGTCCCGCGCGAATGGGACGAAAACGCCTTGAATGTGTCCGGGCTGGCGTGTCGTCTGCTGATGCTGCCGCCAGATCAGGCGCGCATCGATCCTGCCCTGCCCCGCCTGATCGGTCTGGCGCAACGCACACAGGCAGAAGCGTGGTGGACGGCGCCAGATGGTAGCGCATTCCCACACAATGATGCCGCAACGACTGCGATTGCGGCGCTTGCGGTCCACCACGCATCACCACGTCACCCGCTGACCGCTGATGCCGCGCGCTGGCTGATCAGCCGTATGTCGCCGACGGGATGGGGCGATGGATATACGACATCCCGCGTCATGCAGGCGTTGCGCGCTATCGCGCCTGCCGGTGCGTCAGCGACCGTTGCGATAACACTCAACGGGTCGCGAGTGTCATCATCTGCTGCGCCTGATAGGGTGTTGCGCCTCGCTCCCATTCCTCTCAGTGATGTGCGTCCGCTCAACACGCTCGTTGTCACCAGCGACGGCAACCCGGCGCTGGTTGCGTGGCAGGTGATCGCTGCGAGTCCCACGGCGCTCCCGGTAGAAGGCGTCGGCCTGCTCCGCGAGTTTCTCGACCCGCAAACCGGCGCTCCGCTGGATCCGGCACGTCTCCGGGCTGGACAACTGATCAGGGTGCGACTGACATGGGTCACCCACACTGAACGACATTTTGTGACATTACGTGATGCGTTCCCTGCCGGATTCGTACCGGTCAATGCCGGCGCAAGTCCGGTGTTTCACCAGATCGATCTGTTTGCAGACCGGATCGAACTGGCTGTCGAGGCGTCTGTGCCCGGCATCTATCAATACACCTATCTGGTGCGTGCTGTAACGCCGGGAGAATACGCCGTTCCGCCGCCGGAACTGATCCTGCCCGGCGCCCGTGCACTGACCGGAACTGCTCCGACGACGGTTGTGCGAATCGTAGCGCAATAGCAAGCGTTTCTCCTCCACTCCCGTCGATGATATAATTGGCGCGTTATGCGCTCAACATCACCGTTTCGCATTGGTCACATTCTGCCGGTTCTGGTCATCGTGGCACTGCTTGTGCCTGAAGTCGCGCCGCTGCCCGAGTCCTCGCTCGCTGTCGCGGAAGCGCCACGCCTGGTGTCGAACGACTCCCCCTTCGGGATCAACTCTCATCTGGCAACCCGCTACTGGGATCCCGCCTCAATGTCCATCCCGGCAGACGTCGTGGCGCGTCTGGGTGTCGGTTGGGCACGCGAAGATTTTCACTGGTTTCGCATTCAGCCAGCCCCCGATGCGCCCTACGACTGGACATACACCGATGAGGCGGTGCGCGCACTCAGTCGGCGTGGTGTGAACATTCTCGGTGTCATCGGGCATCCGCCGGGTTGGGCGACGCCGTTCCCCGGTGATGTATCGCATGGGGTTTCGTTCTATGCCCCCGATCCGCAACGGTTCGCCGCCTTTGCTGCCGCCGTTGCCCAACGGTACCGTAACTATATCTCGCACTGGGAGATCTGGAACGAGCCGGATAATCCACTCTTCTGGAAGCCTGCCCCCGATCCCGCAGCATACGCAACGCTCCTGCGTCTGTCGGCGGCTGCAATCCGATCGGTCAACCCACAGGCGACCATCCTGATCGGCGGGGTGTACTCGTTCGAGCCATCATTTTTGCGTCAGGTAGCGGAAGCCGGCGCCTGGTCGAGTTTTGACATCCTTGCCATCCATCCCTACGTTAGCCCAAGCGCGCCTGAGATCGGGAACCTGATCGCCGGGGTTGAAGCAGCGCGCGCTGTCGCCGAACGGTACGGCGCGCGTCCGATCTGGGTCACCGAGATTGGATGGGCAAGCGGACGCAGCGACCGCGATCCTGTCGGTGTGGTCAACGAGCAGGATCAGGCGAACTTTCTGGTGCGGGCGACACTGCTCCTCTGGCGCGCCGGAGTTGAAAAGATCTTCTGGTACACCCTCAAAGATGATCCCGGCAATCCCTACGGGCTAGTCGATTTTGGAACCGGCTACTTCGACTACAGCCGCCTGAAGCCGTCGTTTACAGCATACCGGGTCATGACGGAATATCTCGCCGGCGCCGAACTGGTGGTGGTACGCGACCTCTTCAACCGATCATCGGTGCTCGATTTCGAGAATTTTGGTTCCTGGCGACGCGGCGATCAGACCTACGGCGACTTTAAGCCGACCGGCGAAGAGGTGCGTAGCGGTCGTGGCGCAGCACAACTTCGCTACTTCTTTCCATCACGCGCAAATGAGTATGTCGTTTTTCGGCGTGAACGACCCGTCCCCATCCCTGAAGGTACATATGCGTTGGGAGTGTGGGTCTACGGCGATGGCTCCGGGAACTCGTTGAAAGTCTGGCTCCGCGATGCTGAGGGAGAAGTGTTGCAGTTCGCTCTGGGCGCAGTCGGACCAACCGGATGGCGCATTCTGGAAGCGCCAATTGGCGGAACCGTGCCGTCCTGGGATCGGATCGGTGGCAACGGTAACGGACGGATCGACTTCCCGGTGCGGCTCGACGCAATCGTGCTCGACGATGCTCCCGATGCGTTCGCTGGCGGCGGAACCATCTACCTCGACGACGTGTTTGCCATCAGTGGACTGGAAGCCTATGATGCACAGTTCCGGCGCAGCGATATCGCCATCGATGTCTTGTGGGCGCCTGCACCGGTACGCGCCAGCATCAGCACCGGTGCATCCACTGCTGCGCTGATCACGCGCGATGGTGCAACAGCGACGATTGTCGCCAGCGATGGGCGGCTGGTCATCGATCTTGGTCCGGCGCCAGTGTATGTGGTTCACCGGCGATGACGGCGTATCCTGGTGCCTCTGTCTTGAGTGTCGCTGCGCCATCCTGCGAGGCTGCTGTCGAATGAAGCGCAGCATCTGGCTCGCCGCAACGGGCGCAGCAGCAGGGTTGATTACGGTCGCGTTGCACCATGCACCCAGGTATACGAGCGCCTGTCCACACCATCCACTGTGGCGCGCTGTGCTGCGGAGAATCACTGTCACCGATGAACGCCAGGGGAACGAGTGGGAGCGGCGCGTGCGACGCCCCGGCGGATGCGCCCCGACCTTCCGGCGTGCGCGATCCACAGGTGGAGGCGATGGCAGGATGGTTCGGTCAGGCTCCAACGTCCGTAACAGCCTCTGGCGCTGCCGGGCATGGCATGATGCAAGGTTGAAGTGCAGATACGCCTCTGATCCTGCCGCACCCTGCCGTAGGCACAGTGGCGATTGAGATCACAGGGCGCTGTGCTGCCTGCGCGTTCCATTTCAAGGGCGGACAGGACTTGCGGGAGATAGGGCTTGGAGATGCGCTGAACACCCTCACCCCCGTCCCCTCTCCCGCCCAAGCGGGAGAAGGGAGAGCAGAAGCTTAAGTTGGGGCATCTTGATGCGCTAGAAATTGCGTTAGCTCATATTTTCTGTCCGCCCCTGAGCGCGTCCCATAGGTGGTGCGCCAGGCAGGTGTTCAACAACCCCTGTCGCCCTCAATGCCCAGCGCTACTTCCGCAGGCGCGGATCGAGTGCATCACGCAATCCATCGCCGACGAACGAAAAACTGAGCATAATCAGGGCGATCATGAGGGTGGGCAGCAACCCCATATGCCAATAGACGCGGATGTACGCTGAGGAAACGCCGACCATTTTACCGAGGCTCGCAGTCGGCTCATCAATGCCAAGACCGAGGAAACTGAGTCCTGCTTCGGTAAAAATGGCGGTCGGGATGCCCAGAGTTACAGCAATGATCAGCGGAGTAAGCGCATTGGGGAACAGATGCCGCCAGGCTACCTGCCAGGCCGGAACACCGATGGCGCGTGCGGCTTCGATAAACTCTTTTTCGCGCAGTGAAAAGAGCTGGGCGCGTGTCAGGCGACAGATATCCACCCAGCCGATCAGGGCAATTGCCAGGATGACATTGAACATACCACTGCCGAAGATCGAGATCAGGAAAAGGGCGAACAGCAGTTGTGGAATAGCAGTGAACAGTTCAACGATCCGCATGACGAAGAAATCGACCCATCCCCCCAGGAATCCTGCGCTCAATCCGAGCGTTGCCCCGATGACCAGCGCAATCGCCTGCACCGATATGCCAACGATCAGCGATGTGCGGACGCCGTGGACCAGCCGTTTCAACATATCGCGCCCGACATCGTCAGTCCCTAGGATGTATCCTGCTTCTCCAGGAAACTTGCGCGCATCGATAGGACGGGCAAAATTGGGTTGCGGCGCCAGAACATCGGCGAACACAGCCAGAAATACCAGGAATCCTACGACGATCAACGCCCCCATGGCCAGTTTGTTCTTTGAGAAGCGGATGGCCGCATCGCGCCAGAGGTTGCTCGGAGGGCGGGAGATGATCGGATCAACCGTGGTAACAGCATCCTTTGTTGCAACTGCACTCATAGCACTTTCGGACAGCAGTTCATGGCGCTACGTTAGTTTCACGCGCGGATCGATCAGGGTGTACAGCAGGTCGGTCAGCAGATAGACAATTCCCCACAGTGCTGCAATCAGCAGTGTCAATGCCATGATCATCGGGTAATCCCGGTCGAGCACGCTTTCGACGAAGAATTTGCCCAGACCGGGCACGCGAAACATCGTCTCGACAAAGATCGTGCCAGTGATCAGATCGGGAATACGTGGACCCAGTACGGTGATGATTGGAATGAGCGCATTCTTGACCGCGTGGCGCAGCACGACCATCCGCTCAGCCAGCCCTTTGGCGCGTGCAGTGCGGATATAATCAGCGGTGAAGACGTCAACCAGACTGGCGCGGGTATAGCGCGTGGCGATTCCCATAGGTCCCAACCCCAGCGCAACCATTGGCATGATGATCTGACGCCAGTCTTCGCCCCATCCACCGATCGGCAGCCACTGAAGTTCGACCGCAAACACCAGGATCAGCCAGAGCGCAATTACAAAATTGGGCACGGTGAGCCCAAGCGTTGCGAGGAACGTAGCGACGTAATCGACAATCGTGTTCTGACGGACAGCGGCAAGAATACCGATCAGAATGCCGCTCCCAAGCGCCACAACGACCGTAATGCCGCCCAGTGTAATACTGATGGGCCAGGTGCGCCCGATAACTTGGGCAACGGTTTCACTTGGGCTTGAAAACGAATAACCGAAATCGCCACGTAGCGCATTTGTAATGTAGTTTATATATTGAATATGGAGAGGCTGATCAAGACCATACTTGCGAAGAATATTGGCTTTAGCTGCCGGCGGCAGCGGCATATTCGGTTCATCGAACGGTCCGCCGGGAGTGGAATGCATGAGCAAAAACGCGACCACCGACACCAGAAAGAATACGAATGCCAATCCTACCAGGCGCTTGAAGATGTAGGCAACCATGAGCAACTCCGTAAGCAGCGAGAGGCGGGGGAACGTTGCATAATGATACACCCCGACCTCTCACCTTGTTTGACCTGCTTATCTCGGCGGCGCTTTCCGATAGTTCGTGACCTCCTTGCTCATATACAGGGTTTGCAGCGAGTCGCTCATCGATGTGAAGCCGGGCCACTGCAAACCGGAGAAACCGGCAATATTCGGCTCGAAGCACTCACCGACAACATAGGGCTTATAGATATCGGCGACGGTACGGTGGTAGATGAAGACCGCTGGCGCTTCTTCGCACAGCAATCGCTCGGCTTCCTGGAACACCTGGATGCGATTTGGATCGGTGCTCTCCGACGCCGCCAACACCATCTCGTCAAATTTCTTGTTGAACCAGTTGTGGCGTCCCGTGCTGAGCCAGACGCCGAGCATGTTCGATGGATCGAGGAAGTCGATACCATACGACACCATGCCGAACTGGATCTGGGTCGGCTTGGCGTTGAGCGCATCCATGAAGGTCTTGAAGTCCTTGTTCGAGACTTCGACTTCGATACCGTACTCCTGTGTGATGGCTGCGGCGATGGCTGCGGCGAGCGCCTGACGGATCTGCGGCTCATTGCGCAGCCACAGGGTCAGTTTGGGGAACCCTTTGCCGCCCTCGTAGCCGGCTTCCTTGAGCAGTGCGCGCCCGCGTTCGGGATCATAGCGCTGAATATCCTTCAGTCCCTCTGAGTTCGACGCCGGGAAGCCGGGCATCAGGAAGGAGTATGCCGGAATGCCCTGTGTCGGCGTGATGATCGTCTTGATCAGCGTATCGCGGTCGACGATATGGCTGAACGCCTGGCGCACACGCATATCGTTGAACGGCGGATTCTGGCAGTCGAAGAAGAGGTAATCGGTGCGGAAGTCGCCAGCGGTCAAACGCACCTGCTTCGAGAGTTCGGGGTCTCGGGCGATGATCTCGTTGTCCGCGGTTTGCAGTTGCTCGCCGGTCACACGGTCAACTTCGCCTGCTTGGTAGCCGGCAAACATGGCTTCGGGGCGCGCCGCGATCTGAACGACGTGCTCGATCCGTGGGCGGTTGGTGCCTTTGTAGGTCGGATTGATCTCGAACACCACCCGTTCACGTGGCTTGAACTCTTTCAGAATGTAGGGACCGCACGAAATGGTCTTCTCCGGGTCTGCGGTGTAGAGACCAGAGCCGTGCTCTTTCAGTTTCGCGGCGCTGAGCACTTCGCTGTAGACCAGTTTGGCGGGCAGGAAGGGCGCCGGCGTTTCGGTTTCGATTACCAGAGTGTGTGCATCTTTCGCTGTGACACCGAGTTCTTCCAGCGGCAGTTCGCCGGCGACGCACTTATCCCAGTTCTTGATCGCTCCCGGCGCACTGTAGTACCAGGCGAAGTCCCAGGCATGCTGCGGGTCGGCAGCGTAGCGGAAGGTTGCCACGAAGTCTTCCGCCGTCACCGGTGTGCCATCACTCCAGACCAGATTGGGGTCTAGGTTGAACGTCCAGACCTTGCCTGTCTCATCGGATGACCACGAGAGCGCAGCAGCCGGTTGCACCTGGAAGTCCTTGTTCAGGCGCACGAGGGTATCACCGGTCAGGTTGGTAATGCTGCCGAAGCCTCCCGATTTGTAGATCGTTTCCATCTGGTTGGGGCTGGTGAAGTCGGCAGTAATGTCGAAGTAGACCACGAAGGTCTGATGTTCGAGAGGAGCAGCGTTCTCTGGCAGGATGACACCGAGCGAGTTCTTGACAGCGCTTGTCGGTGCAGCAGTTGGTGCGGGGGCGGTGGTTGGCGGTGGTGTTGGCTGGACTGGCGCAAGGGTTGGGGCGGTCGTTGGCGGGGGAAGGGTTGCCGGAGGTTGGGTTGGGGCGGTTGTTCCACCACCACCGCCGCAGGCGGCAAGCACTGCTGACCCGATGCCGATGGCAGCAGCGCGCAGAAACGTGCGTCGGTTCAGTCGTGTTTTCCCGTCGTGTGTCATGCGCTGGTATTCCTTTCCGTGTCCTTGTTGAAGGCGGAGAGTCTATCACGCACACGCGCTTGCGTGTTACGCTTCTTCAATGCATCACCTATGGCATGCTGCGCTGTTTGTGGCATGGGAACAGATTTGTTCTGCGCAATATAGTTATGGATACAGCAACACCACACCTGCGCGGCGCGATGGTGACTTCCTGGATACCTGCAGCGGATTCGTGATGATAACCGTTGTTAATAATAATGTATCAGAAGCAAGGAGTGAAAAAATCATAACACTACCTGGATCGCTTGTCAATGTTGAACCTGCGCATGTGCTTCGCTCAACCTTTCCCGATCACTCCCTAATTGTGGTACACTTCCCCGTCGAATACTGCCGGGTATTCTCATTTCATCGATGGGGAAGGGTATGAATGAGCGCGCACGGGTATTATCGCTGGCCAACAATTCATAACGATACCGTCGTCTTTGTGTGTGAAGACGATCTCTGGTCGGTTGCCGCAGCAGGCGGCGTAGCACGACGGTTGACTGCCAATCCTGGCAGTGTGCAGTCGCCGGCGCTCTCACCCGATGGTACATTGCTGGCGTTTGTTGCACGCGACGAGGGACCTGGGGAAGTCTTTGTTATGCCGGCTGTGGGCGGTGAAGCACGTCGCCTGACCTTTCTCGGTGAAACAATGCGTGTGTGCAGCTGGAGCCGCGACGGGCGCGATATTCTGTTTGCCAGTTCCGCGCAACTTCCGTTTTCGCGCTCTGCACTGCTGCATGCGGTCGCTGCCGATGGCGGCGAGCCGTGTCTTCTCCCGACCGGTCCGGCGGTTCATGTGTCGTATGGACCAGATGGCGGTATGGTCATCGGGCGCAATGAGAGCGACCCGGCGCGCTGGAAGCGGTAGCGTGGCGGACACACCGGCGATGTGTGGATCGACCC
This sequence comes from Roseiflexus sp., assembly GCA_034432635.1. Classification (GTDB taxonomy): domain Bacteria; phylum Chloroflexota; class Chloroflexia; order Chloroflexales; family Roseiflexaceae; genus Roseiflexus. Next base: position 79,157 of record DAOUBK010000012.1, on the reverse strand, counting down.
GAAGGGCAGCGGCGAGTGGCGGCGCCTGATCGCGCTCCCCGGCAATATCGCCATTCCGCTATGGGTTGGCGACTTGTGTTGGATCACGAAGGCGTCGGGAATCTCTATTCGTGCCTGCCGACCGGCGAGGACCTTCGGCGACATACGTGGCACCGCGAATACTATGCGCGTTTTCCGTCCACCGATGGATGGCGGATCGTCTACCATGCCGGAGCGGATCTCTATCTGTTCGATCCGGCGATCGATGAATCGCGCAAGATCGAGATTGAACTGCACAGCCCGCGAACACAGCGAAAACGCCGCTTTGTCGATCCGGCGCGTTTTCTGCGGAGTGTTGCACTGCATCCAGAAGGGCACTCGCTGGTCGCTGTCGTGCGCGGCAAGCCGTTTACGTTCGGCAACTGGGAAGGAGCGGTGTTGCAGCACGGCGATTCCGGTGCGGTGCGCTATCGCCTGGCTGACTGGTTGCCCGATGGCAGGCGGATTGTGGTAGTGAGTGATGCCGCCGGCGAAGAGATGCTGGAGGTCCACCCGGTCACATCAGCGATACGTTGATCGATGGCGTCTCGCGCTTCGCTCTTTCAAGCGATGCAAAGACGCTGCTCTACCGTTCTGCCAATCGGGTGCGCGTCGTCAGGGCAGGCGAGAAACCGAGGGATAACAGTTCTGAGCCTGGACGTAAGAGCGGATGGGTCGATCTCGCGCGCATCAAATTGCTGGTTTCGCCGCCGTCCGAGTGGAGACAGATGTACCGCGAAGCCTGGCGCCTCCAGCGCGATCATTTCTGGACGCCGGATATGTCGGGTGTCAACTGGCTGGCGATCTATCAACGCTACCTGCCGTTGCTCGACCGGGTGGCAACACGCGGTGAATTTTCTGATCTGCTATGGGAGATGCAGGGAGAACTGGGAACATCGCATGCCTATGAGTATGGCCGCGATTACCGTCGCGAGCCGCACTACAGCCCTGACAGATTGGGTGCGGACCTGCGTTATGATGCCGAAAACGACAGTTATGTGGTGAACGGGTGATCCGGGGTGATGTGTGGGATGAGCGCGCCAGTTCACCGCTGGCACGGGCGGGGGTCAACATCGTGCCTGGCGACCGCCTGATTGCAGTCGGCGGACGCCGGGTCGGGCGAGACGTCTCGCTGCACGAATTGCTGATCAACCAGGCGGGCAACGATGTACTGTTGACCTTCGTGAAAACGGACAGCACGCTGCGATCGGTGACCGTCAGGGTGCTTTACGACGAGAGTCGTGCGCGCTACCGGGAGTGGGTCGAACGCAACCGGCAGTTCGTCTGCGAAGCAACGCGAGGACGTGTCGGGTATCTCCACATCCCCGATATGCAGGCACATGGATATGCTGAGTTTCACCGTGGTTTTCTGGCTGCAGTTGCGTATGAAGGGTTGATCGTCGACCTGCGGTATAATGCAGGTGGCTTTGTTTCGCCGTTAATCGTCGAAAAACTGGTGCGCAGGCGTCTCGGATACGATGTTTCACGCTGGGGCGAACCCGAACCCTACCCGCCAGAGTCGGTAATGGGACCCATGGTGGCGATTATTAACGAAGCCGCCGGATCCGGCGGCGACATTATTAGCCATGTGTTCAGGGTAATGAAACTCGGTCTGCTGATCGGCAAGCGTAGCTGGGGCGGGGTCATGGGCATCTCTCCACGCGACACCCTGATCGATGGCGGTGTGACGACGCAACCGGAGTTTTCCTTCTGGTCGGTGGAGGCAGGCTGGCAACTGGAGAATCGCGGTGTCGAACCGGATATCGAAGTCGAAATGCGACCACAGGATTACGTTGCAGGCGTCGATTCGCAACTCGAGCGCGCGATTGCCGAAGTGCTGCGCCTGATGCAGGATCATACACCGAAACTACCGGATTTCGGCGAACGACCGCGCTTGCCGTTACCACTGAAAGATTGACAGGCAGAGAATCGGCACTGTCCTGATTCACGTGTTCGGTTCTCGGTTCTCACCATGCCAGGCATTTCGTTCGATCGCGCAGTCGACTATTATGATGCCACGCGCGGCTATCCGCCGGGTGTGGCGGAACGTCTCCGCGATGCAATCGTAACAACGCTCGGACTGAGCCGGAGCGCACGGATCCTGGAAGCCGGCGTTGGGACGGGACGTATCGCCGTTCCGTTCATCGAGGCGGGATACTTCTACACTGGCATCGATCTCTCACGTCGCATGATGGGGCAACTGCGACGGAAACTCGATAGTCGCATCCACCATGTGCATCTGATATGTGGCGATGTGATGCACATGCCCGTAGCCGACTCGACCTTCGACGCTGTGATGATGGTACATGTGCTCCATCTGGTAGAAGACTGGCGTCAGGTGCTGAATGAAGCGTACCGCGTGCTGCGACCGGGAGGGACAATCATGCTTGCTGGCGACGAACGGGGCACATGGGATGGCGCGGAACATACGCCGCGCGCGCAGGTGCAGCGCGTTTGGTCTGCCATTCTCGATGAACTGGGCGTTCCGCCGGATCAGCGCCGCGATGGCGCCCCCCATGGTCTGGACGAACGCTTTCAGGCGCATCTCCAGGCGCTTGGAGCGACGGTCGAACGTGCAACGCTGTTCACCTATCGCCAGCAGCCGCAGACAGTCCGCGAGGTTGCGCGCAGGTATCAGGAGCGGATGTACAGCAGTTGCTGGACATTGCCGGACCACATCCACGCTGAGGCGGCGCGGCGCCTGCAACGCTGGGTCGATCAGCAGTGTCCCGATCCCGACACACCGCACGAGGTACCGGCGCGGATCGATGCAATGATTGCACGCTGGAGATAGCCCGGAGGATCATCGCTGCGCAGCGATAACCCTGGAGCCGGTCGCCAACAAAAAACTGGAGGGTGCATCCCCTCCAGTCACCTCATTCGGGAGGCTGCACCATCACCGGTTGTTGCGTTCGGCAGTATTGACGTGCAGAATCGCATACAGCGGGCAGAAACCGGTCACGGCACTGAGGATCAGCAGCACGGCGATAACAGTAAGTGTAATCTGCCAGATGCCGGTCAGCCCGAAGAAGCCGAACAGAAACATCAACAAACCAACGCCAAGACGGATGTCGCGGTCGAGCACGCTTTCATTGACAGGTAGCACGATGTCCCCCTTCTAGATGTGGTGGATGAGTGAGAACCTTGTGCAGTTCATCACAAAGAACTGACAGCCTCAGTATACACAACAGAACGAACTTGTTGTAAAATTCTTCACAATCCTGGGTAGTATTCTCTTAACCAAAAGGAAGGATCATGCACGACACAATTGTTTTCACCCGTGGCGTTCCGCCAACCGAAGCATTCCCGACCGCGCAGATCGCCGAATGTCTGGCAACGGCGGTCGAGACGGATGCAGCAGTCGTTCTCCAGTACGGTCACCAGCCCGGCTACGCGCCGCTACGGGCGTTGCTGGCTGCCGAATACGGCGTGAAGGACAACGAGATTATGGTCGCCAACGGATCGTTGCAGTTGCAGGATCTGCTGGCGGCGTATCTGGTGCGTCCAGGTGCGACGGTGCTGACCGAGCAACCCAGTTACGACCGTGCCATTACGACATTCCGCCGTCGTGGGGCGCGGGTGGTTGGTATTCCACTGGAAGCCGATGGGCTCGACGTAGCGCGTCTGGAAGCCGAGGTCAGACGGCAGGCCCCCGCATTCCTCTACACCGTCCCCGATTTCCAGAATCCGGCAGGGGTGACGACATCGCTGGAAAAGCGACGCGCAATCCTGGACATTGCCGAACGGTACGGCTTCTGGGTGATCGAGGACATTCCCTATCGATTGCTGCGCTACCGCGGCGAGAGTGTGCCGATGATGCGCGCAATCAATCCGGGACGTGTGATCACCATCACGTCGTTCAGTAAACTCCTCAGCCCTGGTATGCGCGTGGGCTATCTAGTGGCGCCGTCCTCGCTGGTGGCGGCGGTGACGAAGGAGGCGGAGAACACGTATCTTGCGCCAGTACTTCCGACGCAGGCGGCAGTTGCGGAGTTTATCCGGCGTGGCTGGATGGCACCGAACATCGAGCGGCTGAAAGAACTCTACCGCCCTCGCTGGGAAGCCATGATGAACGCTGTGCGGCGCTACCTGAGCGGCGTCGCTGCTTCTGAGCCGGATGGCGGTTTCTTCATCAGCGTCACCCTGTCGGCTGATGCCAATACCCGCAACCTGGTTGCGCGCGCAAAGGAGATCGGTCTGGTGTTGACCGAAGGGCAGGCGTTTTTTGCTGAACCGGACGAGGGACCGGCGCCGGATGGTGAACGCTTTGTCCGGTTGCCGTTCTGTGCGGTGACGCCAGAGCAGATCGACGAGGGTGTGCGACGGCTGGCGTCGCTGCTGTAGACGACGCGGGCGCGCCGCCACCGATGTGCTGCGCGCCTGCAACGCCTCTACTCATTGTTGATCGCCAGCAGATACCCCTTGCCCCGCACATTCAGAATGTAACGCGGCGAACTGGGGTCTGGCTCCAGTTTCTGGCGCAAATGGTGGATGTGGGGCTTGATCAGTTCACCCGCTTCGAGATCAGTGGCATCATACCCCTGAGCGCATTTGACCAGTTGACTGTAGGAGAGCATGGTGCCGGCGTGTTCCGCCAGACAGAGGAGCACACGAAACTCGGTAGGCGTGAGCGCCAGCGTCCGCCCGCCAAGTGTGGCCACCTGACGCCATGTGTCGAGCTGCAACTGCCCGATGACGATGGTCCGCTCCGTTTGTGGCGCTGGAGGCGGCTCGGCGGTTGCAGCGACCGAGCTGCGCAGTTCCTGAACTGCCGCTTCGACGGCATTCAACAGTGTACGCCGGCGTTGCTCGGCAGCATGGGCTTGCAGCGCAGCCTGAACGCGCTCGAGTACCTTTGCCGGTTCAGTGTTCTTCAACAGATAGTCGAAGATGCCGTGGCGCAACCCTTCGACAGCGGTTTCAAGCGAGCCGTGCCCGGTCAGGATAATGATCGGCACATCAGGATGACGCGCACGAGCCGCAGTGACCACCTGCATTCCGTCAACACCAGGCATCTTGAGATCGATGATCAGGAGGTCGAACGCCTGCTCTTCGAGGAGGGCGATCGCCTCAGCGCCACCGGAAGCGGTCGTTACATCGTAGCCGGCACGTGTCAGCATTGCGCCCAGCGTCAGCCGAATGTTGGCTTCGTCGTCAACCAGCAGGATCCGCTCTGATTGGCTCATTGCCTTCCCTTTCACAGGCGCACAGTGCATGCGGCGCGAACAAACAGTTTACCTGGTCTGTTCGATGGATGGTAGCACCAAAAGTGGAGAAATGTCAACTCAGATCGCGCATTGGAACCTCATGTCAAAAAACATCTAGCACATGCCCACCTTTTGTAGTATACTGTTATCAACCGAATCATTACCTTGTGAGAAAATCCACAAACATTTGTTGTACGAGAAGGCATGCCGACCTGGAAAGGCTCCTCCCAAGAACGCAGGAAGCCGTTGTCGGCGGAAGCATTTGGGTGTGTATGCAGTCCGCTGATACGTTCGGTCGCCGACGACCCCTTAGTTCAGAAGGAGGCAGGTCAATGATCGACCAGAGTGTGCGTTCGTTGCTCGAGGACGTGGTCGATACGCCGCTCAAACTGCAACTTGTGCTGCTGTTCGTCGAGCATCAGCAGTTGCGCGCCACTGCCGCGCAGGTGGCGAATCGCATCTACCGCGACATCTGGAGTACGCGCGAGGCGCTGCGTGAACTGGCAGAGAGCGGGGTGCTATCCGAAACGATGACGCGCGAGGGTCCAGTCTACGCATTCTGTCCATCGTATGAACTGGCGGAACCGATCCATCGGTTGGTAGAGTGCTACAATGAGCCGCTGGAACGCGACTGGCTGCACCGTGCGCTGCGCGAGATCGCCGGTGATGCGTCGTACCGCCGGGCGATGCGTATGGGTATTGCCTTTGAAAGCATGAGTTTCTAGAAGTCTGGAGTGGTATGTTTGACAGACCCAAGAAGAACGATGATCCTACTTTCCCTGACAGGCGCGATCGTGTTCCTCCAGGTCAGTATGTAACCGAGAAGTTTCCCGTTCTTCACTACGGTGACGTTCCAATTTATCACGATGTCGAAAACACCTGGGATCTGTGCGTCTGGGGAGAGATTGAGTCGCCAGTACGCTTTAGTTTTGCCGGGTTCCGCGCCCTGCCCACGATTACCATTACGACCGATATTCACTGCGTTACCCGCTGGAGCAAACTCGATACCCGTTGGGAAGGCGTGCAGTTCAAGGAGTTTCTCAGGCATCTGCCACCGCTCAAGCCATCGGCGCAGTATGTGATGGCGCACTGCGAGCAGGGTTTTACGACGAATGTACCGCTCGATGTGCTGCTGGAGGATGACGCGCTCCTGGCGTATAAGTACGAAGGTGAGGAGTTGACGCCGGAGCATGGCTATCCGTTGCGTCTGCTGACGCCGCGCAAGTATTTCTGGAAAAGCGCCAAATGGCTGCGCGGCATCGAGTTCATGGCTGAGGATCGCCCCGGGTTCTGGGAACGCTACGGTTACAACAATAACGCCGATCCCTGGAAAGAAGAACGCTTCGCTGATGAATGATTGCGCTGCGGACTGCTGAAGACCGGCTTCAGCAGTCCGGCATGTTCATTTACACTAGGTACGGTCGCAGCACATTGCGCGCCAGCAGGAAGCCGCGCTCTACCAGTTCTTCGGTTCCCTCGAAGCGGCGGTCCTCGTGTTCGATGCTCAATACGAAATCGTACCCGACAGCGTATAGCGCTCCGATGAAGCGATCCCAGCGCACTTCGCCAAGCCCTGGCAAGCGTGGGATTTGCCATCCCATCCCGGCGGACATCACCCCGTGCGCGTACAGTCCATCACGGTTGATCTCCATATCTTTGGCGTGGACGTGGAAGATCCGGTCCTTGAATTCATACACTGCGCGCTCATAGTCAATCATTTGCCAGACGAGATGGGAGGGGTCGAGGTTCAAACCAAAATGCTCGTCGGGGATGATGCGGAACATTTCGCGCCAGATCGCCGGTGAATGCGCCAGATTCGTGCCACCGGGCCATTCGTCGTAACTGAAGATCATTGGGCAGTTTTCGATGGCGATCCGGACGTGGCATTCGGCGGCGTAGCGCACCAGTGGGGGCCAGACCGTAGCAAACTGTTCCAGATTGTCGGGAACGTTCTTCGCCGGATCACGCCCGACGAAGGTGCCGACAATGCCGACTCCCAGTTTGCCGGCGGCGTCGATGACCTTCTTGAGATGAGCGTTGACCTGTGCCCGGTGATCCGGGTCAGGATGCAGGTTGTTGGGGTAGTAACCGAGTGATGAGATTGTCAGACCGGTGCGCGCCATCAGGTCGCGGATTTCATTCGCGCGCGCATCGGTGAGGGTATCGACATCGATGTGACAGACGCCGGCGTAGCGCCGTTCTTTACCGGAACCGGCGGGCCAGCAGGCGATCTCGATGGCTTCGAAGCCGTTCGCTGCACCCCATTCGGCGCATTCTTCGAGTGAGAGATGAGGGAGTGCAGCCGTGAAGAATCCGAGTTTCATTGCAAGTTCCTCCCTGCGGTTAGCGTTCGATTGCAACCCAGCGCTCCTCGCGCGCGCTGCGCAGGATCGCTTCACCCAGCAGTAATTCCTCGTGCCCGTCGGCGAACGTCGGGTAGTCGGGCGTGGCCGGCGGCGCACCTGCGGCAACCGCACGGTAGACCGCTTTGTAGAGTTGTTTGAAGGTGTCGGGGAAGCCTTCGGCATGACCGCCGGGGTAATCGGTTGCGCTGCGGGCAGCCGGGAGCAGTAACGCCGGATCGCGCAGCAACAGTCCGCTTGCGGTTTCACGACGTCCCAACCACAACTCTTCGGGGCGTTCCGAGTCCCACGCCAGCGCCAAACGTTCGCCATCGATCTCGAAACTCAGCCGGTTTTTGCGCCCCGGACTGACCTGCGACACCGTAAGGACGCCGCGTGCGCCACCGGCGAAGCGCAGCAGGATGCTTGCATAGTCTTCGGTGTGAATGGGTTGATCGACCGTCTCGGTGACGGTCACCTCTTTGCCGGTAAAGGTGTCGATGGGGCGGGTGGGTTTACGGCGCACCGGGATGAAGGTTGCCAGATCGGCCATCACTGCACTGACCTTCTCGCCGGTGATGAAGGTCGTCAGATCCAGCCAGTGCGAGCCAATGTCGGCCACGGCGCGCAGTTCGCCACCGAGTTCCGGTTCGAGCCGCCAGTTCCAGTCGGTAGGCAACATGAGCCAGTCCTGCAGATACGATCCCTGAATGATACGCGGTGCACCAGTTTCACCTGCCTGCACCAGGGCGCGGGCATGCTGGCAGAGCGGGTAGAAACGGATATTGAAGTTGACAGCATGGACAATGCCGGCTTCGGTTGCCAGGCGTAGCAGTTCCGCCGACTCAGCGGAGGTCATTGCCAGCGGCTTCTCGCAGACCACGTGCTTGCCAGCCGCGATTGCCGCTTTGACCTGTGGGAAGTGCAGGTAGTTTGGGGTCGTGATGTGAACAACAGCGACCCGCGGATCAGCCAGCATATCCTCAAAACTGGCATACACCGGAATGCCCATCGCATCGGCTTTTGCGCGGGCGCGCTCGACACTCGATCCGACCACGCCGAGCACCGGAATGCCAAGCCGGCGGAGCGCCTCGACGTGCACAACGCCGATAAATCCCGTACCGACCACGGCGGCGGCGATCTCTGACATAGAGTACCTCTCTCCAGGCAGTGAACGATGCCTGATTTTCGCCCGATCACGGTGTTCTGTCAAGAAACCGCCGACGTGGACGTGCACGAAGGAGTGGTACAATCGCCACGTGCGCCAGCGTATGCCTGCGTCGTCAGGTTGGACGCTTTGCACAGAAGAACAGGACAAAACCTGCAAGGAGGCAACCAGATGTCCGACGTGTCCATTGAAACCCTGACCTACGAACAGGTGGCGAAGACGATAGACCATTCCCTGTTGCGCCCCGAACTGACGACCCAGGAGGTTGCTGCGGGATGTGATCTCGCACGGCGCTACCATACTGCGTCGGTGTGCGTCAAGCCGTGTGATCTACCGCTGGCGGCGCGTCTTCTGGCGGGCAGCGATGTTGCGGTTGGCACAGTTGTCGGATTTCCACATGGCAGCAACGCGACCGCCGTTAAAGTCTTCGAGGCGCGTCTGGCTATCGAGCAGGGCGCCGTCGAACTCGACATGGTGCTCAACATTGGCTGGTTGCGCTCCGGTCACGATAATGATGTGCTCGAAGATATTCGCGCTGTTGTCGTTGCCACCGAGGGGCGGGCATTGGTGAAAGTCATTCTTGAGAATGCCTATCTCAGCGATGCAGAAAAGGAACGCGCTGCGCGTCTGGTCGAAGCGGCAGGCGCGCACTTCGTCAAAACCTCGACCGGTTTCGCTCCTTCTGGCGCAACCATTCCAGACCTGATCCTGATGCGACAGAGCGTTTCGCCGCGTGTGCAGGTGAAAGCGGCCGGCGGCGTGCGCACGCTCGATGCGCTGATCGATGTGTTGCGCGTCGGCGTGACCCGTGTCGGTGCAACTGCCACTGCCGCCATCCTCGATGAATTCTGCCGTCGCAAGGGTCTGCCGGTGATCGGTGAAGGCGCACAGGCGCCGATCACGCTGGGGGGGTATTGAGCCGCAACAGTATCGACACGGTTTCGTATCGATAGTGCTAAGTACGTGCATCCAGCTCACCGCTATACTGCCGAAGTTGCACAGACGCTGGTGCACATCGGCGCCAGTATGGGGGAACTGAAAACCCATAGTTCGCTCCAGTGCGGTATCGCGTATGCACTCCAGCGCAGCACGAGGTAGCACCCAATTCGGCACGCATTCGCAAAAGCGCGTCGTATGGCGCGCTTTTGTTGTCGTCGGGATTGTTACTCAGTCGTGTGCTCAGGCAGCGTATAATACGCAGTATGAAGGACAACGAGCAGCCTCTTTCACGTTTTTGCGCCTTCTGCGGCGCCGACCTGCCGCCTGGCAGTCTGCGTTTCTGTATTGAATGCGGGCAGCCGGTCGAGTCGTTGCTGCGTGAGGAAGATGCTGCGCCTTCTGCCGCGACCGGACCAACGGTACGGCTGGCAAATGTCCGCACCGGACAGGTTGTTGTTGGCGGCACGGTGAAGTTGCCGTCGTCAGGCGCTGTGCCGCCGGGGTTATGGTTTGCGCCGGAATTGCCCGGTCCTGATGCTATTGTTGCAATTTATGCTCCGTTACGTGCAGTTGTGGGAGGCTGGAGTGGTCTGATCGACCATGGCTGGAAGAAATGCAGCCAGGAATGGGCAGCGGACGGAACCAGTCGTGCGCTGGTGCGATTCACGGTTGAGCGCGTCTGGTTTGCAGTACCCGGTGCAGCACACAATATGCGCTTACAGGTGCAGATCGGCGCTATGGCGCACGCCGGAGAGGGGCGCACGCGGCGCGGCTTTCGCTACCGGATCGGCGCCGATCCACCGATGGATGTCGTCACTGCCTGTTAGGTCGAGGGGCATACGCCGCGCTTCGATCTGCCGGCGCCGCAGATCCAGATCATGGCGCCGCCGCGCATTCCGCGCGTGTCGGATTATGCCGAGATGGTGGGCCGTATGAATGCCCGCGAGGCGGAAACATGGGTGCGTCAGGGAGAGGTGCAAGGACTGTTCCGTATGCCGAACAGCGCGCAGCAGCGCACGCCGGTGGGTCGCGGCATCCCGCTGCTGGAAGTCTCGGCGCTCGGTGCGCTGCTGCGTTTTGGCGGGGCTGTCGGGCGCCTCTGCCGGGTGCAAATGTTTCGTCCGCTGATATGTGACGCAGCAACCTGGAAGCGCATCAAACAGCGGATCGTACACGAAGCAGCCAGCCTGGGTCTCGACATGAATACGGACGCCATGATCGAATGGTGGCTCGATCGCGAAGGGTACGATGGTGCGCTCTTCGAGCGCAATGCGCACCCATATGGCGGCGGTCGCGCCGCGATCGCCTTTCGCCGCAACCAGATCGCCCTGATTGAAGGATAGAGGAGAAGAACAATCATGCCTCGCCCCAAACGCACGCGCGCCGCGCCCCAGGAAGGTCCGGCGCTGCGGGTCGCTATGATTGCGTCGGAATGCGTGCCATTCGCCAAAACCGGTGGACTGGCGGATGTTGTGGGTTCACTGCCGAAGGCGCTGCGCGCGCTGGGTCACGATGTCATTGTGATCATGCCGCTCTACGGCTTCCTTAACCGCGAACGCTACAACATCCGTCCGTTCCTGGCGCCGATGGGGGTCTGGATGGGGGATACCGAAGAATGGTGCGCCGTGCATACCACGACCCATGAAGGTGTACCGATATTTTTCGTCGAGTTCGAGAAGTATTTTGCACGCCCCGGATTGTACCACGACGCCGACTACAACGATTATCTCGATAATCCGCGGCGCTTCGGCTTTCTGACGCGCGCCGGATTGCAGCTGTGCATCGGCATGGGGTTCCGCCCCGACATCGTTCATGCCCACGACTGGCATACGGCGCTGGCGGCAGCGTATCTCAAGATCTGGCACTGGAATGATCCGGTGTTGGGTGGCGCGGCAAGCGTGTTGACCATTCATAACATTGCGTACCAGGGTGTGTACGATGCTGTGCACTATCCCTACCTGGGGTTGCAGTGGAGCAATTTCACGTCTGATAAGTTCGAGGATCACGGACGGATCAACTTCCTCAAGGGTGGCATTCAGTATGCCGATATGATCAATACGGTCAGTCCGACCTACGCCCGGGAAACGCGTACACCGGAAGGCGGGCACGGTCTGGCGATGTACCTGAATGACCGGGGTGACGCCTATCGGGGCATTCTGAATGGCGCCGATTACACGCAGTGGAATCCAGAGACCGATCCGCTCATTCCGGCGCGGTACAGCGCCCGCAATCTGACAGGCAAAGCGATCTGCAAACGCGAGTTGCAACTGCGGATGGGACTCGATCCCAATCCCAATATCCCGATTGTTGGAGTTGTCAGCCGCCTGGCGCATCAGAAAGGTCTCGATCTGCTGGCAGGCGCTATCGAAGGGCTGGTGCAGCAGGCGCTGGTGCAATTTGCGATTCTGGGTGCGGGCGACAGGGGTCTGGAGGGATATTATGGGCTGCTGCCGATCCGTTTTCCGGGACGGGTCGGCAGCTTCATCGGCTACGATAACCCGCTGGCGCACTGGATCGAAGCCGGCAGCGACTTCTTTGCCATGCCATCGCGTTATGAGCCGTGCGGACTGAACCAGATCTATTCGTTGCGCTACGGTACGCTGCCGATTGTACGCGCCACCGGCGGGCTGGAAGACACTGTGCAGCAGTACGATGAGCAAACCGGCGCCGGTACCGGCTTCAAGTTCTACGAGCCAAGCGTCCATGCCGTCTATTACACCATCGGCTGGGCGATCAGCACCTATTTCGACCGACCACACCATATGCAGCAGATGATTCAGACGGCGATGGCGCAGGATTTTTCGTGGGAACGCAGCGCTAGAGAGTATGTGCAGTTGTACCGCGATGCCATTGCGCGGAAACGGGGGATGTAAGCGTGCTCGAACAGGTTGATCTGACGCTGACGTTGAGCAAACGCGACTATCGGCAACGCCTCGTCGATCTCCAGACACGCCTGTACGATATGGAACAGGCGTTGTTCGAGGCGCGCATTCCGGCGCTGTTTGTGTTCGAGGGGTGGGCTGGCGCCGCCAAGGTGCGCACGCTCAGCGTCATTACCCGCCGCCTCGATCCGCGCGGGTTGCGGGTCTACCCGATTACGCCGCCGCGCACGTATGAGATGCAGTATCCCTGGCTCTATCGCTTCTGGCTGAAAATCCCCAGTTACGGTCAGATTGCGATTTTCGACCGCTCCTGGTACCGTCAGGCGCTGGGTGAACGGGTGCGCAAGGTGGTGAGCGTCGCCGAATGGCGTGCGCGGTGTGAGGATATTGTGGCATTCGAGCGCCAGCTTGCCGACGATGGCGCTATGATCGTCAAGTTCTGGCTGCATATTTCGCGGCGTGAGCAGGGGCGACGGTTCAAAAAACTGCTGCGCAACAAAACCACCGCCTGGCAGGTGACGGAAGAAGACCTGTGGCAGCATCGGCATTATGAACGGATGCGTGACGCAGTCGAAGATATGATCGCACGCACCGACACCCCCCACGCACCGTGGATCGTGCTGCCGGCCACCAGCGGGCATTATGCGCGCGTGGCGGCATTCGAGGCGATCCTGAGCGCCCTGGAAGCGCGCATCGGGCGTCGTCCGGTGGTCGATGTGGATGCCGGGGCGCGCGAAGACCTGCTCGATTCGCGTGGAACGTCGTTCCGGCGCAGTCTCGACGTGCTGCGCACCCGTGGCGCGCGACCGACAATAGGAGCGCTGCCGGGCAACGGTGTGGCTGCAACGCCGCCGCTGCCGATCGGTGTCAGCATTCTGCGGCGGGTCGATCTGAGTCGTAAACTCGATCCCAGAACCTATAGCCGGAAACTCGACAAACTGCAAGCCAAACTGCGCCTGCTTGGCTTTCAGGTGTACCTGCAAAAACGTCCGGTTGTGGTGGTCTTCGAGGGATGGGACGCCGCCGGGAAGGGTGGGACTATTCAGCGCATCACCGAGAAACTCGATCCGCGCAGTTATGTGGTGCACGCAATCGCTGCGCCGACCGGCGACGACAAAGCACACCATTATCTCTACCGTTTCTGGCGACGGTTGCCGCCGCGCGGACAGATCGCGATCTTTGATCGGTCGTGGTATGGACGTGTGCTGGTCGAACGTGTCGAGGGGTTTGCCCGTCCGGAGGAATGGCAGCGCGCATACGCCGAAATCAACGAATTTGAGCGCCAGCTGGTTGAATTTGGTACAATTGTTGTGAAGTTCTGGATGCACCTGAGTCCCGAAGAACAGTTGCGTCGCTTCGAGGAGCGGCAATCGATCCCGTACAAAGCCTGGAAACTGACTGAGGAAGACTGGCGGAATCGTGAGAAGTGGCCGCAGTACGAAGCGGCAGCGGACGAAATGCTGCTCCGCACCTCGACACCGGCTGCACCGTGGACGATTGTGGAGGCCGAGGATAAGCGCTTTGCGCGGATCAAGGCGCTGCGCACGCTGGTACGTCGTCTGGAAGCGGAGTTAGGTCGGGTGGAGCTGTAGGAGCCTGTCATGCGTTTGAGTGAGGACAAGATCCGCCGGATTGCCGAGCGACTGCACGATGAACTGGAGCAACGCGGGTTGCTGGCATACCGCGATCCCCGTGGAACGAATCCCGGCGCCGGACGCGCAGCGCGCGTCAAAGCGATCTATGATTTCATCGTCACCGATCTGAAGATCGAAGAGGAGATCGACGCCGAAGTCGAGCGTATTCTCAGCACATACTCGCGCGAAATCAAAGGCACTGAGCGCGATGTACTCTTCCGCAAGCACAAGGAAGAAGTGGCACGCAAGCGGGGGTATACTCTCTGATCGCGCGTCTGATTGCCGGACGGTGTGTGTCGGAAGGTTCGCAACAGTTGCCCCTTATCCGGGTTTATCGAGCGCATTGGGAGCGTCGGCGCTCGATCATCGCACCAGAGCGCCTGCAATATCGTCCAAAAACGTGCTATAATACATGGTGAGGGCTGGTAGCTCAGCGGTAGAGCAGCGGTCTTTTAAACCGACGGTCGTGGGTTCGATCCCCACCCGGCCCACCATATCCTCTCTGCACGTCTTCCATAAGTCTGACCTTGTATCCCAGAACTTGCGATTGCCTCAACAACAGCAGCACCACGTGAGATTTCCTGCAACGTGAAGCGACATGACCGTGGCCGCGCCGAAGATACTGATCGTTGATGATGAAACGCGATTGCGCGTCCTCCTCCACGATTATCTGGTGCAGGAGGGTTTTCGGGTTCTGTTAGCCGATGACGGGGTACAGGCGCTTACCTTCATTCAGGATGAGCAACCCGATTTGATCGTGCTCGACCTGATGCTTCCCGGTCTTGATGGTCTCGAAGTTTGCCGTCGGCTGCGCACGTTCTCAGATGCGTATGTTCTGATGCTTACCGCCAAGAGTGAAGAAATGGATCGAGTCATTGGTCTCGAAGTCGGAGCTGATGATTACCTGACGAAACCCTTCTCGCCGCGCGAGCTGTTAGCGCGTATACGCGCAATGCTGCGTCGTCCGCGACGCGGTTCTAAGGCAACCAGCATCCAGCAGACACTTTATGCCGGTCCTTTGATCATCGATCATGCGCGCCACGAGGTGATGCTGGAGGGCGTACCAGTTGGGCTGACGAATCTGGAGTATGATCTGTTGACCACGCTGGCTTCAGCGCCGGGACGTACATTCACTCGTGCGCAGCTTATCAATCGAGTCTGGGGCACTGACTTTTTCGGTGACGATCACGTGCTTGATGTTCACATCGCCAACCTGCGCAGGAAGCTTGGTGAGGATTCTGCTCAACCACGGTTTATTATCACCGTCCGTGGCATCGGCTATCGCTTTGGAGATCAGCGATGATCCCCTTTCTGGAGCGGGGCAGTCTGTATACCCGGCTTTTCTTGACCCACCTGATGGTGATTGTCGCTAGCACGGCGACACTTCTGATCGTGACACTGCTGACCGCGCATACCCTGCACGATCGTCTCATGGTTGCGATGCTTGGTTCTGATGTGGCGTTTGCTGCCGATCCAACAATGGCTTTGATGGAACAGGCAACCAACGACATTTTCACATCAGCCATGGTACAGGCATTACTGATCAGCAGCAGTACAGCGAGCCTGGTGGCGCTGGTGGCGAGTATGCTGCTCTCACGGCGTATTGTGTGGCCGATCCAGCGTCTGCTCGATGCCAGTCGCCGGATTGCTGCAGGGCATTACAACGAGCGGGTTCCTGTCGTCGGAAATGATGAGCTGGCTGCGCTTGCCGTCCAGTTCAACATTATGGCCGACTCCCTCGAGTCGGCTGAGCGGCGACGTGTTGCACTGATTGGCGATGTGTCGCATGAACTGCGCACACCTCTGGCAACGATCGAAGGGTATGCCGAGGGTGCAATTGATGGAATAGTCGCCACCAACGAGGAAACCTGGGCGCTTATCCTGGACGAGGTCAGTCGATTGCGCCGGCTGGTGACCGACCTGCAGGACCTCTCACGCGCTGAAGCAAAACAACTCTCGCTCTCTCCTGCGCCGGTGGATCCCCGTACACTGGTCGAACGTGCATGTGCACGACTGGCGCCGCAGTTCGCTGCAAAAGATGTCGTCTTGCGAACAGATATACCCACATTCGCTCCAGCAATGCTGGTCGATCCCGATCGTATCACACAGGTGCTTATCAATCTGTTGGGTAACGCTTTGCAGTATACTCCTACCGGCGGGAGCGTCACAATTCGTGTCATGATTGAGCATGACGCCGTACTTTTTCAGATCCAGGATACAGGCATAGGAATCAGCGCCGAGCATCTGCCCCATCTTTTTGAACGTTTCTATCGGGTCGACAAAGCGCGCACACGTGCAACCGGCGGTACTGGCATCGGTCTGACTATCAGCAAGGCGCTGATCGAGGCGCATGGCGGCGCCATATGGGGGGAGAGCGACGGTCCTGGTCGGGGGGCGACCTTTAGCTTCCGATTGCCGCAGAAGAGTGCCGGTCACGACGGAAAGATACGTGTATTCTGATAGGGGTTTGGTTGAGTTGCCATACTCCTGTGCGGATCACCGGGAAGACCGGCATTGGTCTAGATCGGGCATTGGTGCAAAACCGCGCACTCGCCGGCGAATGGTGACATTATGAAGTTCCTTACTTCCGGCTTCTTAAATGATATTTTTAATCACTTACGAAGGGTATTGTATGATAGTTTTGCTATCTTTGTCAAGTTTCGGGGATCTGGTCGTTTGGAATTCCGTGGACTGGGAGGATACTGCGACTATTGCTGATCAGAAGGAAGTGCATTGTTGCGGTGGCAGGGCATGCATCGACGCATCCGCTCCTGATGAAAGAGGCGAGTCGAGCATACCCTGATCTTTGTGGTTTATCTACGTGTGTGAATACGTCCGGGCTTAGAACTCCTCATCCGGCATGGATGGCGTCTTTGCCCCGTTCTGCTTCGGCTCCGGCGCATTGGTGATCAGCGCATCGGTGGTCAGAACGATACCGGCAACGCTGACGGCATTTTCGAGCGCGGTGCGCACCACCTTTGCCGGGTCGATGATGCCGGCCTGCAGCAGATCGACATATTTTCCGGTCATCACATCGAAGCCGTAGTTCGGGTTGTTGTGTTCACGCTGCAGCGTGCGTACCTGATTCACCACCACCGAGCCATCCTCGCCAGCGTTGATCACCAGTTGACGCAGCGGCTCTTCCAGCGCGCGACGCAGAATGTTCAGCGCCATGCGCTCCTCCTCGAACTGTGTCTGAACCTGATCGAGCGCCGGGATGGCATTCAGCAGCGCGATACCGCCACCGGGCACAATGCCCTCTTCCACGGCGGCGCGGGTCGCATTCAGGGCGTCCTCAACGCGCGCTTTGCGCTCCTTGAGCGCCGGTTCAGTTGGAGCGCCGACCTTGATGACCGCCACGCCACCCGACAGTTTGGCGACACGCTCCTGCAATTTCTCACGATCGTAGTCCGATGTGGTGGTTTCGATCTGCTGCTTCAGTTGCCGGATGCGCGCCTGGATCGCCTGCTTGTCGCCGAACCCTTCGACGATCACGGTGTTGTCTTTGTCCGATTTCACCCGGCGAGCGCGGCCCAGGTCCTGCACTTTGGCGCTGTCGAGTTTGCGACCGACTTCCTCACTGATGACCGTACCGCCGGTGAGAATGGCAATGTCTTGCAGCATTGCCTTGCGGCGGTCGCCGAAGCCGGGTGCCTTGACTGCCAGCGCGTTGAGTGTACCACGCATCTTGTTGACGACCAGGGTCGCCAGCGCTTCGCCATCGACATCTTCGGCGATGATCACCAGGTCCTTCTTGCCGGTCGCCAGCACTGCCTCCAGAATGGGGAGCAGATCGTTAACAGCGCTAATCTTCTTGTCGGTGATCAGGATGTACGGCTCGTCGATGACCGCCTCCATGCGGCTCGAATCGGTCACGAAGTAGGGCGAAATATACCCGCGGTCGAACTGCATACCCTCGACTAGTTCGTACTCCAGGGTTGTGCCCTTGCCCTCTTCGATGGTGACGACCCCGTCATGCCCGATCTTATCCATAATGGTCGCCAGCAACTCGCCGATCTCCACGTCCTGGGCGGAGATGGTTGCGACCTGGCGGATTTCGTCACGGCTCTTGAGGGTGATCGAGTGCTCTTTGATGCGTGCGACCAGCGCCTCGCGTCCCTTGTCCAGACCACGTTTGAGGATCATTGGGTTGGCGCCTGCGGCGACCAGTTTCAGTCCTTCGTCGATCATCGCCTGCGCCAGCACCGTTGCGGTTGTAGTGCCGTCACCGGCGACATCATTCGTCTTGCTGGCGGCTTCTTTGAGGAGTTGTGCGCCCATGTTCTGGAAGGGGTCTTTGAGTTCGACCTCCTTCGCTACGGTGACGCCATCGTGGGTGACCGAGGGAGCGCCCCACTTCTTGCCCATTGCGACGTTGCGCCCGCGGGGTCCGAGTGTCGTCTTGACGGCAAGCGCCAGAGTATCAACACCATGCTTGAGCGCAGCTCGCGCCTGCTCGTTGAATATCACCTGTTTCGCCATAGGCTATTCCTCCTGAATGATGCCAAGCAGATCGCGTTCTTGCAGGATCAGATACTCCTCGTCATCGATTTTGAATTCCGTTCCGGCATATTTGGCGAACAACACCTGTTGACCGACTTCGACAGTGATAGGGATGAGTTTGCCGTCATCGGTGTGCCGTCCGGGTCCGACGGCGATGACTTCGCCCTGCATGGGGCGTTCTTTCGAGGCGGTATCCGGCAGAATGACGCCGCCTTTGGTCTTTTCTTCCCTGGGCTTGGGTTTGACGACAACCCGATCGCCTAGTGGTCGAACATGCATAGGCTCACCTCCTTGTCGGATTGCGTATCTGTATCGGAAAATTGACACTAGATTCTATAGCGTCACAGTGTTAGAAGAGCATAAGCGGCGTGTTGGCGATGTATTAATTTCGGCAGAATATGCGCCGGAATGCCTGCCGTATTTCGCGGGAATGCTGGTCTGCGCGCAGGGGCTGCGCCTCCTTATCACCTGCTGGATCGTCTCCAGAGACCGGGTCCTGATAAACTACAGGAGCGATGCGGCATGCCGCATCGCTCCTGAAACGTCGCCGGTCGTGGTTGGTGTGGGAAAGGGATGTACTCCTTCCCGCAGTCACTAGCACTTACCTACCGACTACCGCCGCCAAAGTCGTCGAGGAGCGCGTTGTTCGCCCGGTGATAGAACAGACCGATGCGCCCGTCACGGTTGACGTACAGATTGCCGACAACGGTCGTTGTATCGGCTGTGCCGATCAGGAAAAAGTTGACATAAACGCGAATCGAGCCGTCCGCCAGCGCACGCGCGCCAAGCACATCGCCGTTGGAGAGGGTCACGTTCGTAAAGACACGCACCGTGCGCCATCCCTGTCCGGGTTGCAGCGCCTCGACGACGATCTGGCGGTTCACCGCATCGTAAGAGACCAGGATGGCGCCCTGATTCGCGTTTGTGCCACGCCCCTTCAGCAACAATGTGTGATGCGGACTGTTGGGGTCAATGGCGGTCAGCGTAACGAAGGCTTCCTGATCCATGCCAAACGAGGTCCTCCACAGAACGATGCCGCCTTGCTCGACGTCGACCCGATTACCTGCGATGCGGTACTGGTCGAGTTGTGTCGCGCCGATCCAGTTGCGCCCCAGCCGTCCATTCGCGCGGTTGAAGGTGTCGAGGATGCCGGTTGCTGGGAAGGTCGTAACCTTCACCGTGATCAATTTGACCTCTTCAGCCGCGCCCCACTCGTCGGTCGAGAAGAACTCGACCAGTTCGAGGTTCGCGCCTTCGCTCGCGATCGCAAAAGGCGTCGTATACGTCTGCCACGCACCACCGTTCACACGGTACCGGGTTGTCGCCGGTTCATCGGTTGTCAGCGTTACTGTTGCATTGCCGAAGAAGCAGTCTGCCGGACAGAGCGGCGTAGTCGGTCCGCTGACGCTCGCGGCTGTCACCGGCGGAATGGCAATGCCGTTGAGCAGGATGCGTCCGCTCGTTTCGGTTTGCCCGTCGGTAGCGCTGAGGGTAATTGTGACCGGACCGGCATAGTTGAGTGCCGGTGTGAATGTCAGGTTCGCCAGCGCTGCATTCACAGTGGCAGGTGCGCCGTTGATCGTCGTCGCGTCGAGCGTTCCTGCAGTCGCCGGATCAACCGTCAGCGTTACCGTCACCGTCGTTGAGTCGGGGTCGATTACAAACGGGTCGTGCAACGCCAGTGGCGTCTCTTCGGTGTATGTCTGGGTGAAGATCGTGTTGCCGAGTGGTACACGTGCCACAGTCAGGTCATTGCTGACCTCGTTGGCTGCCAGAACATACAGCGCGCCGTTGCGTTCGAACAGCTTGACACCTTCGGGATTCGCGCCGGCTGGCAGCAGCAAGAAGACATTCGGCGCTGCGGGGTTGGTCACATCAACCAGCGCCACTGACCGTGCGCGTTCCAGTCCAACGGCGACAATTGCCCGTCCGCCGAACACCTTTGCATCCAGCACCTCCGGCTCGCTGCCGCCACGATCGCTGCGGTTGTCTGGATACAGACCGTAGTGCGCCGCAAGTTCGTCGATCTGGTTGCCGGTATCACCCACCAGCGCGCCGGTGGCGGCGTCGAAGACGCCGACCGTGCGACCGCCGCGCACCCGTCCGCTGACCGCGCCCGGTGGAATATCGTCGCGCGTATCACCTTCATCGGCTGTTATGAAGTAGCCATTACCGCCGATCTCGAGATATGCGATGCCATCTGGCTCGCGGAAGAGGCTCAACAACCGTGTGGGGTTGAAGCCATCACCATTCACCGTATCGAAAACATGCGTCGTTTTGCCCAAACCGAAGAATGTCAGGCTGTTGTCTGCCAGCGAGAGACGCACCACGCCATTGTTCTCCTGGAGCGAGATATAGGCGTACTGGCTGTCTGCAGAGAAGACAACCGACTCCGGCTCCAGGGTTGCAGGCGTATTGTCGATCGGCAGCCGTGCAAGATCGTCGGTGCGATTGGTCGTGAAACCGGGTGTACTCGCCTGTGAGGGCAGCGGGATCTGCGTAACGTTGAGCGTTGTCGCGGTATCCGGATCAAAACTGCTCAGGTCGACCACCGTCAACGATCCCGGTCCGCCGTTGTCACCAACGGCGAAGCCTTCCGCCTCGTTGACAATCACCGCATACTGACCATTGGGCGCAATAGCGACCGAGTCGGGCTGAATGCCTGTGCTCACGCTGGCGATCAGCGTACCATCCAGACGATAGGCGTAGACCGTTCCATTCACTGGTGCTGCTGCCGGCGCGGCTGAACCGGCAACTGCCAGGAAGTAGTCCTGCGTCGGATGAATGGCAACCGAGTTCAAGCCGGTCAATCCGGTGATGGTCGTCAGGACGCGGATGTTGAGCAGGTCGGTTGTATCGAGCACATACGCGGTGCCGGCGTCGGCGTTGCTCAATACTGCGCGGTTCCCGCGAAGGTCAATAATTTCGGCGCCGGTGATGCCCTGACTTGCTCCGAAGGTCGCCACTGCCGAGATCGCAATCGGATCGTTCAGGTTCAACCCGACCAGGATCGGATCGTGGTCTGAGGTGCGGTACTGATCCGGTGCAAACAGGCTGGCGATCTGCCCGGCGCTCTTGAAGTTGGTGTTGTAGTCGAGCACATTCGGCTCATCAGCATTGATGTGATACTCGCTCACTCCGCTGATCTTTGCCAGCGCTGCGGGCGATGCCAGGGCGTAGTCGAGACTCCCCCACTGACCGTTGAAGACATACGAGTAGGTGCTATCGCCGATGAATGCGCGCGCCAGGTCGGTGTAGCCCGCCGCGCGGATAACGTTGATAGGCTCTTCCTGCGCGTAGGAGTTCAGGTCACCCATGATCAGGATGTCCGGGTCGCCTGTGCCAGTCGGGTTGGTCGCCAGCCAGGTAATCAGCTCCTGTGCAGCGTTGCGCCGCACGATGTTACAGTTGCCCGATCCGTCGCCGGCGTCCGGGACATCACACGGACTTCCCTTCGACTTGAAGTGATTGACCACCACGGTCACATCCTCGCCGCTTGCACGGTAGCGGAAGGTCTGTGCCAGCGCGGGACGGTTGCGCGGTGCGCCGTCGCCGCCGTTGACGAACGCAACCGTGTTGAGCGCTGCCGTCTGACCGACCGGTTCGACCAGCGCCGGCTTATAGATCAGCGCCACCTTGATTGCATCTGTGCCGAGGGCATTCACTTGTCCGGTGGCGGCATCGACGTCGATGAAGGCGTAGGTCCTCGGTGCAGTTGCAGCATTCAGGCGGTTCACAAGTTCGGCAAGCGCGCTGGTGGGTCCGTACCCATCGTTCTCGATCTCGATCAGTCCGAGCACCTCTGCGTCCAGGCGCAGGATTGCCTGGATCAGTTTGGCGTTCTGGCGCTCGAATTCGGTCGCGTTCTCCGCGCCGCGACAGTCGGTTGGAGCGCCGCCGATACCCAGCGTACAGCCGGTGAAGGTATTGAAGTAGTTCAGCACGTTGAATGCTGCCACCTGCATATCGCCGCCAACATTGACCGGCAGATCAGGACGCGGATTGGCAGCGATGAAATTGGGCACCCCGCCGCCGAGTGCATTGACTGGACGCAACCGGTAGGCATTGCCGCTGGCGGCATTTCCAGCCCAGGTGTAGGTCATCACGCCGACAATGCCTGTCGCCGTATCGCCGCCGCGCAATGTATTGCTGGCGCTCAACGGATTACCACCCCGCCCGAAGCGGATTGGATCGGGGTTCTGGTTGTTCAACTCATCATCGACGATGATCCGATTGAGATCGTTGGCAGCCTGCAACGCCAGCGCTGCCGGTCCCGGCGCCACAACGTCGGTTGGTTGGCGCAAACGCCCGCCCGAACTCAGCACAACCTGCCCGAAGCGTCCCAACTGGAAATGTTCGGTGACATAGAGCGTTTGCGGGAAGCGCACCAGCATGCCCTCGTACCGCTCCAGATAGGTCGGGTCCGGGAAAGGCATGAAAACATCGACCGGATCGACCGGCGCAGTGGTTCCACAGAACTCGATGGCAGTCACATTTCCGATCTGGGTCTGATCCTGAAACTCGGTGGCTGTACCGGTCACTTGAACGACCTGACCGAGGCTGACAGAGTTGTTGTTACTGTTGAAAACAAAGATACCTTCGGACGTAAGTGGATCGGCATCTACCTGAGCAATCTCCTGAACATAGAAACCGCGCAGGTTTGGCGCAAGACCTTCAGTTGCCAACGACACGACCACGCCCTGCGTGGTGACGACCGCACCACTGATCGGGGTCGTGGCGCCATTCCCCTGCACCTGGTTGATCGGCGTGTCCGGTGCGCTACAGGCAACCGGAACCGGTGTGGGTTCTGGGGTTGGCGAGGGCATAGGGGTGGCGCTGCTGATCGGATCGCCACGAACCGTGACCATATCGAAGCGCAGAGTGCCGCCAGTACCATACGTGCTTGTCGGGTTCGAGGCGACATACCCGCTGCTCCCGGCGGCGAACGCTGCCACGACGCGGAACACGACATTCGGATTATCGTTCAGCGCCGGGATGCTGCTGAAATCGAACGAGCGATTGTTGAACCACGCATCGCCGGCGTTAGCAACAAACGTTGTGGCTTCGGTGAACGAAGCGCCGCCGTCGGTCGAATAGAGCAGCGCGACCGTGTTGGCGGCAGTATTACTGTGGCGCAGGTCGAAACTGAAGAGAATGTTCTGATACCCGACTGTACTGACGGCGAACTGGACACTACGCTGGCGATCCTGGGTTCCCTGTGTCGCATACGTGGTTGTATTCCACGCCGAGTCATCGCCGGTCGCGGGATCGGAACTGCCGCCGCTTGCATCGCCACTGGCGAATGTTGCGGTTGTGCCACCGACGAGGGAAGCGGTTCCGCTGCCGATCGCCGGGTTAGTTGTACCGGTACCGGTGTTGCTGTCAGGCGTCGGGGAATTGAACGTCCACTGGGTAATGATCGTTGTGGTTGCGGTCGCCGGCTGCACGTTTCCGAGCATACCGGCGAAGAGCAATGCCAGTATCGCTATAGCGATGATCAGGCGCTGCGCCACAACCGGGCGGTGATTGGGATGAACCATGCAATTGCTCCTTCCAGACACTCTTCTCTCATCAGGGTCTACTGTCCGTCACGTGTCCTCTGCTCGATGTCGGGTATGGGGAAGTACGCCGGTTGGAGATCTCGCGCGGCGGGCGCCATACAAACCGGCGCGTGATGCTACAGACCACGGCATTATGTCGGGCAGCACCAGGCGCATCGTTGCTTTGCAACGATCCATTTCTCTTCACTTGTCTGATCCTCGATTGGCTCGACGCGATTATACTCGCAGGACGGTTAAGAGAGAAGCCTGAAATTGTTAAGCAACACGGATAACAAGATTACAGTGTTTTCATCGACTGTTTCCTTGACACTGACTGCTTCCGGGTGCTATGCTGATACGCGTGGTCAAAGCGGAGCTCGTGTCAGGATCGTCGCATGTCGGCTCGCGCTATTCTTTCGCGCCTCTTGATCATTGCCCTGGTTCTCTCTGCGGCATGTGTGGATCAGTCCGGCAGACGCGCTGTACACGCATCAGGCGTTCTCACTGCTTCACCTGCCTCAATCGGTGAAACACTGGCGCCGGGTCAGCAGGTCACGCAATCGCTGGTCATAGCAAACGCCGGCACAACCCCGGTCACCGCCCTGCTGTATGAAGCATATGCACAACCGTCGCTGGCAGCGGCTCATGCCTGGGGTTCTGCCAGTGTACCGTTGCCACAGCAGGAACAATCGCTCGACCCACACCTGGCAATGCAACTGGACGAACCTCTGGAGCGTGGTTCGTTCATCGTCTATTTGAGCAATCAGGCGCACCTGAGTGCGGCGTATGGCATAATCGACTGGGCGGAACGCGGGCGTTTCGTCTACCGCACACTGGTAGAACACGCAGAGCGTACTCAGCGCCAGTTGCGCGCTGAACTATCGGCACGCGGTCTGCTATACCGTCCATTCTGGATCGTCAATGCGGTCTATGTTGAAGGAACGCTCACCGATGCGCAGGCGCTGGAGCAGCGCGCCGATGTTGCACTGGTTCGCGCCGATGCGCGTCTGGCAGTCGCGCCGCAGGTATCGGCGCCAGCGAGTCTCGACGAGCGTTGCAGTTCGGACGGGAATCCGGTGTGTTGGAACATCCGGGCAATCGGCGCCGACCGGGTCTGGAATGAGTTTGGCATTACCGGTGAGGGTGTCACGGTTGCGTCGATTGACACCGGCGTGCTGGGGCTTCATCCGGCGCTGCGCGACCGCTATCGCGGCGCACTCGGCGGCGGGATGTACGATCACAACTACAACTGGTACGACCCGCAGGGTGTATTTCCGATGCCAGTCGATCAGAACGGGCATGGCACCCACACCACCGGCACGATCGTCGGCAGTCGACCAGGCGGTGAGCGATTCGGTGTTGCACCTGGCGCATGGTGGATTGCTGCCCAGGGGTGTGAAGGGGCATTCTGTAGCGAAAGCGATCTGCTTGCCGCCGCGCAGTGGGTGCTGGCGCCGACCGATCGCAACGACCGCAATCCAAGACCGGATCTGCGCCCGATGATTGTCAACAACTCATGGGCTGGTGGTGGCAACGATCCCTGGTATGCCGGCTATACCGCAGCCTGGCGTGCAGCCGGGATCTTCCCGGTCTTCGCGGCAGGCAACGGCGTTGGAGTCTGCGGCACAATTGCATCTCCAGGTGATTATGCCGATGTGGTAGCAGTCGGCGCCACCAATCGTAGTGGTTCGATTGCATCATTCAGCCTGCGAGGTCCTGCATCTGATGGCCGAATGAAGCCGGACTTCGTTGCCCCCGGCGATGGCGGTATTTACTCTGCGTCACTGAATGATGGCTACACAACGCTACGCGGCACGTCCATGGCAACTCCGCACGTCTCCGGAGTTGTAGCACTGCTCTACGCTGCCAATCCAGCGTTGATCGGCGATTACGAAGCCACCTATGCCATTCTGCGCGGTACAGCGCGGCGGCAGGATGATACGCAGTGTGGCGTTGTGTCGGAGGGCGGGAACAATGTCTATGGGTGGGGGTTGATCGACGCACACGCGGCTGTTGCCCGCGCACGCGTCGATGTGCCCTGGTTACGCCTCCCGGTGACGACCCTGAACCTCGCTCCTGGTCAAAGCGCATCCATCAACGTCACCCTGGATGCCAGCAGCGTCGCAACGCCCGGAACGTACACGGCGCGCATCCAGATGTATGCCGGTGATCTGACCCTTCCGCCGGTAACGGTGACGGTCACCATGGAGGTGACCGGCGCCGGTGGTGTGCCGGTCAGCGGTATCGTGCGCGATGCCGCCACCGGTATGCCGCTCGCGGCTACCGTTAGCACTGAGAACGGCGCAAACATGACGACTGCCGCTGACGGCGCCTTCTCGCTGGTCCTGCCTCCAGGCATCCATACCCTGACCGCGTCTGCTCTCTCGTATGCGCCTCAGCAGCGCACGATCACCGTACCGACCGGCGGATCGGTCGATTTCGGGTTGCTGCTCGATGCACCACAGATGGCATTATCGACCGATTACGTGACTGCCACGCTCGATTTCAACACCAGTGTCACCCGCACAGTCACCATCACCAACACCGGTACACGTTCATTGACGTTCGAAGCAAAGGTTACCCCTGCGCCATTTGGCATCTATCGCAGTGATGAACCTGGGGGACCGGTGTACCGCTGGATCGATCTTCCACCTGATGCGCCAACCCTGGAACTGACCAACACAACCCGCATCGATGGTGTACCGCTGGGACTCTCATTCCCGCTCTATACCTTCACGTTCACGGAAATCTCTATCACGTCGGATGGGACGCTGATGTTTGGCTGGCCCTATCCGTACACGTACACCGGTCTGCTGGAACGTTGTCTGCCATCTACCGAAGCATTCTTCAACCTGCTGGCGCCATTCCGCACCGATCTCGATCCGTCGCGTGGCGGTAGTGTGCGCTATGGGACGATCGACAATGGCGCAACATTTGTGGTCAGTTTCGAGCGTGTACCGACTGCCGCAGGTCCGCCAGAGCGCACATTCACCTTCCAGACGCTGCTTCACCGGGACGGTCGGATTGTCTACCAGTACGCTGATCTGGGAACGTTGCCGGAGCGTCTCAGCGTTGGCATTCAGAAAAACCTGAACCAGGTGCAACGGGTTGGTTGTGGCGCCGATACGCCGATTGCTCCGGAGCTGGCGATCGAGTTCAGACCACAGTTTCGTCCGGAGGGTTGGGTCATCGTGAACCCGGAGAAGGGGGCGCTTGAACCGGGCGCCAGCACAAACCTGACGTTGACGTACTTCTGGCAGGCATTGCCGCAGGGGAGCCAGCTCCGCACAACCATTGTCATCTCCAGCAGCGATCCGCGTCGTCGCACCGCAACGATGATGGCTGAAGCGGCGATGCGTTCAGCGCCGCATGTGGTGTGGCTGAGCATCGTGGCACGGTGATGCACGCGTAACAGAGGCGTTGCGGAGTGTTGCCAACGGGCAACCGCCGCTTTTTCCCCGTACCGGAGAAGTGTAGGCTGAGCACAACCGGATCAGGGACGGAGGAATCATAGAAATCCAGTACAGAACACCGGTGGCATTGCAATCCTCATTGTCTCGAAAAGACGTATGGTATAATGAGGCTGCGAGTCGTATCTGATCACCGATGTCTCCACTCCATCCATTCACAGTTCATCTCCCGATCGGCCTGTTGATCGGTAATGCCATTATGACGGTACTCTATCTCCGACGTGGCGATCGTTCGCTGGAAACAGCAGCATACCATTGCCTGTGGCTGGGATGGTTGCTCTTGTTGCCTGCCGTTATCACCGGAACGATCGACGCCGCGCGACAGGTGTTCGATCCACTGCGTCCTAGAGACGACGCGCTGGTCTGGGTCAATGCGCATGCGCTGGCAGGAGTGGCGACAATGGTCGTATACTGGCAGGCGTGGCAGGCGCGGCGACGGAACTCGACAATCCTAGACGATGCCAGGACGCGGAACGGCTATCTGGCGTTGCTGACGCTAGGGGCGATGCTGGTGGTGCTGACCGGATGGCTGGGAGGTCAGCTGGTCTATTCGCTGCGTCTGGGAATAGAACTGTAAGCAGAGACGTAAAGGAGAGCGCTGTGCTCAGTCTGTTCTTCTACATGTTGCTCTGGATACCGCTCAATCTGTTACGGCTCGTGTGGGCCAACTGGAAGATCGAGGGGCGCGAACATCTGCCGCCGCGCCCGCAAGGCATGATTCTGGCGGTCAATCACCTGCACTGGAGCGATATTCTGGTGGTCGGCGCTTCTCTTCCCCTCTCCCATCGTCCCTGGTGGGTCGCAAAAGTCGAATTGTTCGACAATCCAGTTGCTGCCTGGTGGTTCCGCACGATGCATGTCATCCCGATCAAACGCGGCAAGCGCGATCTGGCGGCGCTGGAGGCGGCAGAGGAGGCGCTCAGGCAGGGGGCTGTACTGATCATGTTTCCCGAAGGGCATCGCAGCGACACCAAGCAGTTGCAACAGGGGCGTGGCGGCGCGGTGCGTCTAGCGATCCGTGCCCGCTGCCCGATAGTGCCAGTTGCCATCTGGGGTACCGAAGCGGGTATCGGCGCAATCCTGCGGCGGAAGCCGATACGAGTGCGGTTTGGCAAGCCATATCATCCGCCCGTTGAAGGTGATAAAATCCCCTTCGATCGCATGAGCGATCTGACCGATGATATGATGCTGCGGATCGCAGAGATGATGCCGGAACGATATTGGGGCTACTACCGCGAACGGATGCTGGCAGAGTCGGCGGAGAAGTCGTCGTGACACCTTTGATGTTCCCCTCCCGCAGCCACGCCTTGTGCGAGGGTGGCGTTTACGCCTCCGCTTTCTCTTCCGGACCCAGGATCAGATCGGTGATATAGACCGCGAGACGTGCTGCCAGGGTGGTCAGCAGCAAACTGAGCAAGCCGACCAGCAGACGGCGTTTCATTTCGTCGTCGAACAGACTCGTGTTCATAGATGCAGCGATCTCCTTCCGTGTTCGTTGCGCTACACAGTATATCACACCCGCACGAATTGCACGCCGATGTTCAGGCGTCGATCCGCGCCAGATTGGGGAACGCACTGCGCAGGCGAGCAACGATTGCTGCGGCTGCCGTGCGTGCTGCCTCCTGCGCAGCGCTGTCGGGTGGCGGTAGCTCCAGATACCGTTCATCGCTCCCGGCGCCTGCGGGAAAACGTCGCCGGAGCAGAACCGCAGCGGCGATCGCACCCATCAGGGCGCCGGCAATAATCCCTTTCATGAGACCATCATTCTGTTGAGGGTCATTCATCATATCACCTCAGGGTAATCCGCGTCGGGGAGCGTTGGAAACGGCGCGGTAGGCAGCGTCTGATACCAGTACGCCACCGATGCAATATCGTCCTGCAACGGCAGATACCGTCCGCCGCTGCGCCAGCCAAGCGCCTGAATGGTCACGCGCAGGTCGTGCTCAAAGCGGATGGGATCGGTAATATGCCAGCAGTACATACCGAAACGCATCTGCGAACGATAGAGACCGTCGGGACGGATGACCTGCGCCAGTCCGAGTACGGCGTCGTAAATTTGCGATATCCGCCCTGATCCTTGCCCACATCGAAATTGTACGAACCGCAGAAATAGTCCTCTGTGCCGGTGCCGCAGATGGTAGGGTACTACTCACCGTCGCCATCGATGTAGAACTTGATCTCCTCCTCGCCCCACCAGGCATTGTTGTTGATGCCCAACGCCATGTATGTGCCAACGTACTGTCCCTGACCGTGCACGCCGTCGAGGATGGTATAGACCTGTTTGTACGGCAGCGGGTTGACATGCCGAAACTGGGCGTGGAAGTACGCCAGATCATCGGGAACATCGGTCTCCGTAAAGGTGATCTGGTAGTCGAGCATCATCTCCTGTGCAGTGATATTTGTCATCGTCATACGAAACCCGCTCCGGTAGGGCATTTCCCAGTAACAGTTAAGTGCACTACCGGGGTTGACGCACACGGCAAGCGAGCTGATCTGAGCATACTGTCCCTAGCCGCAGGCAAAAAAGTCTCCAGCCGGGTATTCAACCGAGGGTGTTTCCTGATCATCCCAGTAGATGCGCAGACCATGACGCCAGTGCCCGGTCAATGTCATCCAGATATGCTGGATGGCGCCCGAACCACGCACATCGGCGAGCGTTCGTGTTTCGCCAGGAGAGATGCGGATCGATGGTGAAATCTTCCACCCGACTCCCAGATCGTGGGCGCATGATGCGCCTGTGCCGTTGGTCGCCATGCCGCCCCTACCCTTTTCACCAGTGAAATTCTCCGGGCTGATCGAATGGGTTCGCGCCCGCGACAAATGCGCCAGATTACCCAGGTGCATGCCCAAACCGTTGAACATTATTCTCCTCATTTATGTGCAACCGCCGGTTTTCTTCACGACTCCGGCACCTATCGATTATACAATCATCTCCAGGCCTCAATGTCAAAGATGTCCCTCCGGTACATTACATTCCTTGGCTCTCCGACCGGTGCGCCGCCAGGCTAGATGTGAACGGGAGCGATGTTGTTCGTTGCGCAGCGCCCGTCATGAAATCATCATGTTGACCTCCGGACGTTTTGTGCTATAATCTATCGTCAAAGCAGAGCAGCACACCCAACAGCGACGTTTCTCCGATATCGTTTGTTCTTCTCGAATAATATTCGGTAAGTAGAGATTCATGACCACATCAAGTGCCTTTCTGAAGCTTATCCATGGTTATGTGCATATATGCGCATCATGTTCGAACGAAAGCGATCTGATTGTGCATATGGCAAAGATCTAGTCCAGAGATATGGTTTCTTCCACTCAAGCGATTCTCAAGGTCGAGCATTTAGGTAAATCATTTCGTGGAGTGCAGGCGCTCAGAGAGTACAATCTGACGCTCATGCCGGGTGAATTGCTCGGTGTTATCGGTCCAAATGGTGCTGGTAAGACCACGCTCTTTAATCTGTTGACCGGCATAGTTGTACCAACAACCGGTATTATTTATTTTGAAGGGCGTGACATCACCGGGTGGCGACCAGATCAGATTGCACGGTCTGGTATTGCGCGTACATTCCAGAAAGTTCGCCTTTTCCCGGCATTATCGGCATTGGAAAATCTGCTCATTTCGCTACAGAACCACGAACGTGTATCTTTCTGGCAGGTTGTGTTGTGTACACCACATTTTGTGCGTAGCGAGGCAGCATTGAGCAGGCGTGCTCATGAATTACTGGCGATGATGAATCTTGAAACCGCAACCTGCAAACCGGCAGCACATCTCAGTTATGGTGAACAACGTCGCTTGGAGCTAGCCTGTGCGCTTGCGTTGCAGCCACGCCTGTTACTTCTCGATGAGCCAGCGGCGGGGATGAATCCCGCTGAAGCGGATGCTATGATGCAACTTATCCTGAACATCCATCGTGATCTCAACCTGACGACTATTTTGATCGAACATAATATGCGCCTGGTTATGAATCTCTGTTCCCGCATTCATGTGTTGAACTATGGTCAGTTAATTGCTGAAGGTACAGCAGCGGAGATACAGCGGAATCCTCACGTCATTGAAGCCTATCTGGGCTACAGTGAACGATATGTTGCGCGTTGAGTCGCTTGCCGTCGCCTATGATGGTATAGAAGCTGTTCGTGGCATATCGCTAGAAGTCGAGCATGGCGAGCTAGTGACCCTTATCGGCCATAACGGCGCAGGCAAAACGAGCACGCTGATGGCGATCTCTGGGATTGCGCCGATCCGGAGCGGGCGCATCTTTGTGGGCGGTCGGGAGACGACACGGCTCCCACCCCATGAAATCGTAGCACTGGGAGTCGCGCACTGTCCCGAAGGGCGGCTCATCTTCAATCGTCTGACGGTCTATGAGAATCTGCGTCTTGGCGCCTATTGCCGTCGTGATAATGCTGGTATCAGCGATGACATCGAACGGATGTATACCCTCTTTCCGCGTTTACGGGAACGCTGCACGCAACTGGCAGGTACGCTTAGCGGTGGTGAACAGCAAATGCTGGCAATTGCCCGTGCGCTTATGAGTCGTCCCCGGTTGCTCATGCTCGATGAGCCTTCACTGGGACTGGCGCCGATGGTGGTAGAGCGTATCTTCGACGTGATTCAACAACTGCACGAAGGGGGGGTGACGATCCTGCTGGTCGAACAGAATGCGCGTCTGGCGCTCAGTATTGCCGACCGCGCCTATGTGCTAGAAACCGGTGAGATTCGACTGGCAGGCCCAGCGCAGGCGTTGTTGAGCGATCCACAGGTAAAGCAGGCATACTTGAGTCAATGAGTTGTGCATACACGCCCGGAGAGGAGCACCTGAAGCGTGTTGACCTTCACATACATCGCTCAACAGTTCATTAATGGTATAAGTCTTGGTAGTATGTATGCCCTTATTGCCATTGGGCTTACGATGGTGTACGGCCTCCTCCGGTTGATCAACTTTGCCCACGGCGACCTTATGATGCTGGGTGCATATCTAGGTCTGCTTTTTCTCACCACAGCATTGACACCCCTGATACTGACGTTGCTTGCACCAATGTTGATGATCGGTTTGGCGGGCATCCTGGTAGAACGGCTCGCCTATCGTCCATTGCGCGGTGCGCCCGAAGTGACGATGCTGATCACCTCACTGGCAGTCAGCAGCCTGATTGAAAATACGATGGTGATCACCGTGACAGCGCAGCCACAGGTGTTTAAACTGCCTGCTGGCGTCAATCAGATCTATACCCTTGCCGGAGTGAGTTTCAGTACACTCGATGTGCTGACCATTGGATTATCGGTATTGTTGATGGTTGCATTGACACTCTATGTTCGCAAGACACGTACCGGCATCGCTCTGCGGGCGACAGCCGAGAATCTGCAGGCTGCGCGTCTTATGGGTATTCATATCGACCGCGTAGTGATGATTGCCTTTTTTCTCGGTTCTCTGCTGGCAGCCACTGCTGGATGGTTGTGGGCAGCCAAATATAGCACGGTAGAGCCGTTTATGGGGTTTTTGCCCGGGCTCAAGGCGTTTGTTGCTGCGGTCATCGGTGGTATCGGCGTCATTCCAGGCGCTGTGCTCGGCGGGTATATTCTCGGTTTTGCCGAGATCTTCTTCGTCGGTTTTCTGCCGCCTGCCTTTTCCGGGTATCGTGATGCGTTCGTGTTTGTGTTGTTGCTGATAGTTCTGTTGATTCGTCCACACGGCATCCTGGGTGCATCGACGGATGAACGAGCATAGATATGTCGCAGTTACTCGATCACGCACACATGCTCAATACGAACGAATCAGTTCGTCATCTCTTGAGAGGAATCGCTATTGTCGCCGTCGTCGGGGTCTTGCTATGGCTGGCGGAGAGCACGTTCAATAATTATTACCTGCGCATCCTGGCAGTAATCGGTATTAACATCATTCTAACGGTGAGCCTTAATCTGACCAACGGCTATGCGGGGGATTTTTCGCTCGGTATTGCGGTATTTATGGCTATAGGCGCATATGTAGCGGCGCTACTATCCCTTCCGGTTGCTATCAAAACTACGTCGTTTCCCGGTCTTCCAGCGTGGCTGCAACATACCTCTCTTCCTTTTCTACTGGCGACGATTGCCGGAGGATTGTCGGCAGCAGTCGTGGCAGTGTTATTTGGAATCCCGGTGCTGCGTCTACGTGGCCACTATCTGGCTGTTGCGACATTGGGGTTGATGGTGATTGTGCGTGTTGTAGCGAACAACTGGCAGGACGTGACGCGCGGCGCTCGCGGCATTAATGGTATTCCACCGGTAAGCACAATCTGGTGGACCTTTGGCTGGGCGATAGTGACAGTCTATGTGGTGTGGATGGTGATCCATTCACCCTACGGACGCGCCATGGTAAGCATTCGTGAAGACTGGCTGGCAGCGCAGGCACGTGGAGTGCGAATTACGCGCACGCGCCTGCTGGCTTTTACCTTGAGCGCATTCTTTGCCGGTGTTGCCGGATCACTGTATGCACATCTGATCACCGCAATCACACCGTCATCGTTCTCTTTCGCAATCACCTTCAATGTCGTTGTGATGCTGGTTGTGGGGGGCATGGGGAGCCTGACCGGATCGGTGATTGGCGCGATTCTGCTGACATTGTTGCCCGAAGGGTTGCGCCAGGTCGAAACGGCGCTGGCAAGGGGTGGAATACCGCTCTATGGTCTCAGCCAGATCGTTATCGCCATTCTGGCGGCGGGTGTGATCATCTTTCGGCGGCAAGGGTTGTTTGGTGGCAGGGAGCTACGGTGGCCGGGGAGGATCGGACAATAATGATGCGCTCAGCAATAGACACCTCAAACGTCCTTCTCTCCGTCACCATTTCTCTTATAGATTGTTCGTCCTTTTAGCAGCAATGGAGGAAATCGATGCGACGCATGTGGACGATCCTTTCACTGGTGGTGATGTTGAGTGTCCTGGTTGCGGCCTGCGCCGCACCTGCGGCTGCGCCGCAGACAACGCCAGCATCGCAGGCAACGCCGGCAGCAGGGGTCATCAAAATCGGTGCGCTGTACGGTGTGACGGGAAGCATGTCTTCCATCGACGAGCCTGGTCTCAACGGCTTCAAACTTGCAGCCCAGCAGATTAACGAAGCTGGCGGTATCAATGAACAGATGATCGAGGTGATTGCGATTGATGGTAAATCTGACCAGACCGCAACAACCAGCGCAGTGACCGAACTGATCGAGGTTCACAAGGTTGTTGCGATCGGCGGTCTGAACGACTCGACGTTTGCACTGGCAGCCGGTCCTATTGCGCAGGCGGCAGGCATTCCTTTTGTTACCGCTGGTGCAACGTTACCGACATTGCCCGATCAGGTTGGCGACTATTTCTTTATGGCGCCTTTTGGCGATGATGCCCAGGCGTATGCCATCGCCGACTATGCCTTGAACGAACTCGGCGCCAGAACCGCCTATATGCTGGTCGATCAAGCCTACGATTTCACAACGACGCTGGCACGCTTTTTCAAGGAGCGCTGGCAGTCAAAAGGAGGCGCCATTGTTCTGGAAGATGTCTACAACTCCGGCGATACCGATTTCTCGGCGCAGGTTGCACGGGTTCGCGCCCTCAATCCGCCGCCCGATGTGATTTTTATCTCGGCGATTCCGAATGAGGCGGGAATAACCACCAGGCAGTTCCGCGAGGCGGGTCTGACACAGCCGATCCTCTCAGGTGATGGTTTTGATACGCCCTTGATCGGTGAAGTTGCCGGTGATCTGGCTGATGACGTCTATTTTTCGACGCACGCATCGCTGGATAATGAGTCCAATACGGTGCAATCCTTTGTTTCTGCCTACGAGAAGGCGTATGGGCGCAAGCCTGAGAATGCCTTCGCTGCACTTGGATACGATACGATGAACCTGATAGCCGATGCTATCCGTCGTGCTGGTTCGACCAATCCGGATGCCATTCGTAATGCACTGGCTACCACCAAGGATTTTCAGGCGGTCACCGGAGTCATCAGTTATCCTGAGGGTCAGCGGAAGCCGATCAAATCGGTGACGATTATCAAGGTACAGGATGGTGTCTACTCATTCGTTACCGAAATACGTCCATAAGCAAGAAACCCGCTGAATAAGAGACCAGATGGGAGGGTGCTGATCGTTCAGCACCATCCCGTCCGGTTGTCCTCGATTCTGCTTAAAGAGTGGGGGTGATCTATGAATATCGACCAGGTCGTTGCCCGGTGCAGGGAAGCACAGGTACGTTTGATCCGCTTTTTGTACTGCGACAATGGTTGTACCATCCGTGGCAAGCTGGTACCGATAGAACAACTGGCAAACCGGATGGCATCAGGTCAGGGCTTGACCGTTGCCATGCAGGCGATGAACATGCTCGACCAGCTTCAGCCGATAGAGGGGATGGGTCCAGTAGGAGAGATTCGTCTCGTTCCCGATCCTGATAGTCTGGTCGTTCTTCCGTATACTCCCCACAGCGCAGCGATGATGTGCGACATGATCCGTCTTGACCGTCAGCCCTGGGAAGCGTGCCCGCGCTCCTTTTTGAAGCGCATGATTGCACGCCTTGCCGACGTGGGGATGACGATGCAGGCGGCAATGGAAGGCGAGTTCAGCCTTCTCCGCGAAGAAGCGCCAGGCAACTATGTTCCGATCGACACCGGCCTCTGCTTCAGTACAATCTCGATGGCAGCGGCTGCCGAAGTTATTGACGCTATTGTTGCGGCATTTGAGGCGCAGGGTATTCCGGTCGATGCATATTATCCAGAACTCGGTCACGGGCAGCACGAAATGCCGCTGCGTCATGCGCCTGTTTTGCGCGCTGCCGATAACCAGATCTGGTTCCGCGAAACGATCCGGAGTGTTGCGTCCCGCTTCGGTATCATTGCGTCGCTGGCGCCCAAGCCTCTGCCCGATCAGGCCGGGAATGGCTGTCACATTCACTGGAGTCTGTGGGATAGCAGCGGAGAACGCAATCTGTTGTACGATCCTGATGATCCGTATCTTCTCAGCAAGACCGGTTATCATTTCATAGCAGGTGTTCTGGCGCATTTGCCCGGTTTGCTGGCATTGACGACGCCGAGTTACAACTCGTTTCGTCGCTTGCAACCCCATTTCTGGAGTAGCGCCTATACTGCCTGGGGACCGGATAACCGTGAAGCGGCGGTACGGGTGGCTTCTGGCCATTGGGGAAACGAAGCCGCCAGTATCAATCTGGAACTTAAGGCTTCGGATTCGAGTAGTAACCCATACCTGGCGTTAGGCGGCTTGATCGCCGCCGGTCTGGATGGCCTGGCACGTGAATTGATGCCAGGGCAACCGGCACTGATCGACCCAGGCAACTACAGTGATGAAGAACGCGCTCATCGCGGGATTCGGCGCTATCCCACAACCCTGGCGGAGGCGCTCGATGCGTTAGAAGCCGATGCAGTGCTGATGGACGCGCTGGGTCCGATACTGGCAAACGCATATATTACGGTCAAGCGTTCTGAGTACGCGGCATTCTCGGCGGCGGATCTGGAATTTGAAATCAAACATCATATCTATAAGTTCTGATATTTCACGCGATCCTGTGCGCCAGGAACATGCGCGGATGGTAGATCTCCGTCTGTGGATCTTGTTCGCCTCGTAGAATGAGAGTATCGTCATGCTAAACATTGATCACATTCCAATCATTGATCATCATGCGCATCCCTTCTTGCGCCGTACCGCTACCGACGATCCTGCCGGGTTTCAACGCTGGTTCACCGAGTCCACCGATCCGATCATCCATCAACGGTATGTTCCCAGTCTTCTCGTCTTTCGCACGGCTCTGCGATGGCTGGCCGGGTTTCTCGGCTGCGACGCGACTGTTGAAGCAATCCTATCGGCACGCGCGTGTCTGAGCGAGGCGGACTATACGGCGCGCCTCTTTACCGATGTCAATATTGGGATGGTGCTGTGCGACTATGGCTACGGGGGTGCTGATGCCTGCGATCACAAGGAGATGCAGGCGCTGCTTCCCTGCCCTGTGCATCCGATACTCCGTCTGGAGCGCCTGGCTGAAGAGTTGATCGTCGTCGAACCCTCTTTCGATAGCATGGTGGAAGCCTTTCATGCGCGTATCGCCGGGGCGCGCGCGCAGGGGATCGTGGCGCTTAAGAGCATTATTGCCTATCGTAGCGGGTTGCATATCGATGCACCTGATCGCAGTGCGGCAGCGCAAGACTTTGCACAGTTGAAAGATCTGGCGTATCGCCAGGGTCGTGTGCGGCTAGACCGTAAGTCTCTGTGCGATTACCTCGTTCATCTTGCTCTGGTCGAAGCCGGGCAGCAGGCACTGCCTTTTCAGATTCATACCGGATTTGGTGATCGTGACGCTGATCTGCGTTTTGCGAATCCTCTCCACCTCCGTTTCGTCATCGAGGCGTATCCGGCAGTTCAACTGGTGCTGCTGCACGCTGGCTGGCCCTTCTTCCGGGAGTTGTCCCATCTCACTGCTATTTATGCCAATGTATGGATGGATCTCTCCTTGGCCATCCCTTTTGCCACTGCTGGCATCCCGGCAATGATCCGCGACGTTCTGGGCATGGCGCCGTTTCATAAGATACTCTTCGCAACCGATGCCTTCACGATGCCCGAAATCTACTGGATCGCTGCGCGCTGGGGGCGTTGGGGGCTTGCTCAGGCTCTGTCTGAACTGGTGGATCAGGGTTTTTTGAATGAAGAAGAAGCACTCCAGGCTGCCCATGATATCCTCTGCAATAATGCACGGCGCCTGTATGCAGTGTGACGGGTGATATGGGGGTCTGGAAATCCTCCCTATCACGCTGTTCTCCGGTATCTTGACACGTGTATCAGACGCACATGCTATCCTTGGCTTACCGAATCTCCGCTCTGCGCAACACACATTCAGCATGGCATACAAACGACGGTGATGTCGGCTTCTAACCGCCGATTCGCACTGAACTCTCGTGGTTCCGGGGCTCGTTACTCGCTCTTTTCGTCTCTTCGCACAAGGAGGTGCCCATGATCGAAGATGTGACCGCCGATTCTCCAGAAACACAAACTCCCGTGTCCATCGAGGATGTGATGACCGTCCTTCAGCGTTGCTATGACCCATGCTGCAAGGAACGGCAGGTCAGTGTCGTGGATATGGGACTGATCGAACAGGTGCGGATCGTGGGTGGGCAGGTCGATATCGACATCATCCTGACGACGGGCTGGTGCCCCTTTTCGCTTCATTTGCTACACATGATGGAGGAGGAAGTTCGGGGCATTCAAGGCGTCGAGAGGGTCAATGTCCAGATCACCTGGAACACCCCCTGGTCACCGGATCGTCTGTCGGCAACGGCGCGTGAGCGGCTCCAACTCCCGCTGGAACAACTCCTGCCGCTCCGTGAAGCACGCCTGGCGCGCGAGCAATACCTTCGTGAGTCGGACCGGTAGCGTATCGGCGATGTTGAGGAGGATTGCCATGATTGATGATGCATTCGTGTTCGACGGTGTGTGCCACGTCTTCAACTTCGATAAATCCAATGCGTTTGGTAAACCGGGGGAGATGTTCATCGAGCATCTGTACGCCTTCCATCAGGTGCTCAACGCACCGGGGGAGAAAACCCTCACCCGCGAGGAGTATATGCGCGAGTGGACGGTGGACGAGATTGCGCGCATGGTCTTCGATGAAAGCCCCACCGATATGATCGTTGCGCAACCATTGCCACTGACCGATCTGTTCAAGGACGGGCTTTCGAGTTGGGAAAAGTGCGCAGCAATGGCGCGCCAGTATCCTGATCGTGCAATTTTCTGGGGGTCGATCAACCCGCTCGAAGGCAAGAAGGCGCTCGATCTGATGGAGATTCAGGTCAAGGAGTATGGTGCGCGGGCGTTCAAACTCTACAATGTGCGTTATGACTACGGTCAGCCGTTTCCGTGGCGCATGGACAATCCACGGGTGGCATTCCCGGTCTTCGAGAAGGCGCTCGAATTGGGCGTTAATCTGATCGGCGTCCACAAGGGTGTTCCGCTGGGACCGCAACCGGTCGAACATACCCAGGCGTGGGATATGGACGGCGCGGCTGCCAATTTCCCGGAGATCAATTTCGTTATCTTTCACGTCGGGTTGCCGTTCATTGATGAGATCTGCTGGCAGCTGGTGCGTTATCCGAACCTCTACGCCTCGATTGCCGCAACCGTCAACTTCGTCGTTCGCTCGCCGCGCGTATTTGCTGAGACCATGGCAAAACTGCTCTTCTGGTGTGGCGAAGACAAAATCATCTACGGCGGCGAAACACCGATCTGGCATCCGCGTGGTGCACTGAAAGCGTTCTGGGAGTTTGAACTGCCGGACGACATCGTGCAGGGGTATGGATGCGGGCAGTTGACGAAGGAGGCGAAGAAGAAGATCCTTGGACTGAACCTGGCGCGTCTCCACGGGATTGATGTCGAGGAGCAGAAACGCAGCCTGGGGCTGGCAGCGTAGGTTGTGGTTGGGACGTGGGTTTGGGGGTTCGGCTTTCTCGTTCAAACAAAAGGTACTCGACAAATAGAAATGAAGCCATCTCCAGACCGGGAGATGGCTTCGATGTTACTGGCGCTTTACCATGAATCATGGCTGCGAGTATACATTTCCGCGCTGCCAGGAAGGTGAAGAATAGCGAGGTGTTAGCATTCCGATGTACATTCATTGTTGGAATGAGTGATGCAAAGGTGGATGTCCGATTGTCCAGCCGCCATCGACTGCTAGGTTCTGTCCGGTAGTATACGATGCCGCATCAGATGCAAGAAAGAGAACAGCGGAAGCAACTTCGTCGGGAGGCCCATCCGTCTGAGCACTGTCATATCGTGCCAGAAGCGCATACCGATGGATTTTGTTTGAGGCGTTCGATATCAGGACGTCCCGAGTCGATAATACCAGGACTCACGGTGTTCACCCGAATGCCGCAGGCGCCAAAGTCAATCGCCATTGAACGTGTGAGTCCGAAAAGAGCACTCTTTGCGGTAACATATGCGGCATGACCGGCAGCGCCGATCATGCCCTCAACCGAAGCAATGATTACGATCGCGCCGCTGCCGTTCTTCAGCATCTCCTGCACAGCATACTTTGAGCAGTAGAAGACCCCGTCGAGTGTAATCGCAAGATGGTTTCTCCATTCCATCTCGGTTATCTCGGATAGGCTTAATCCCATCATTTTTATTTCCCCTCTTGACATCGCGCCAGAATCCACTACAATACGATTTTGGCGCCTGTGCGCCGTATGCTGGCCGTGCTCTCCGGCAAAAATCCGCGCAAGGATGCGTCGTGATTTTTGGAGTACCATCAGAGAACAGTTCATCTTTGCATGAACGGATGGTCCCGGTAGAGCGTTCAGGAAAGATGTATGGACGGTAAAGCCAATTTATGTCGCTGCGACCTGTCGCGCCCGGAAGCCACGCGCTCCATGGCGTGCGGGTGTGTGCCTGCCGTTCGAGATAGTCTCCTCTGACGAACCTCCGTTGCATGCGCCCCCGCACGGTAAGCGTGCGGGGGTTTTTTGATGCCCCTTTGTCTGCCGGGTGAGTCTGGTCGCCTGTTCTGGACTCGTTTTGCCGGCGTTTGTGCCGGACTCGTGCAGATGAAGGAGGTTCACTCCAATTGAATGGACAGCCCTACGTCACCGCATTCACCGACCGTTATGGCGTCGGCCCTGAAGGACAGATCAACGATTTCATCAACCGTCGTGGCGACCGGTTGCTTCTGGCAGATCAGATAGACCTCAATGCAATGGCGGCGCGTTACGGTACGCCGCTGGAAGTGGCGTATTGCCCGCAGATTACGCTCCAGATCGAGCGGATGCTGGCATGGGCAGGCGAAGCGCGTGCACGGAGTAGATTTGTCGGCGGCTTTCTCTATGCGTATGCCACGAAAGCCAACTTTGCCGAAGAGGTCGTGCGCACCGCTATTAGCGCCGGCGCCCACTACGAGACTTCTGCTGCCGCCGATGTGACCATTGCGCATCGCCTGTGGCAACAGGGGGTATTGCCGTCAGATCGGTACATCTTCTGCAACGGCTCGAAGGACGATGCCTATATCGCTGGGATCGTTGCGTTGCGCCATGCCGGGTTTGGGCGGGTTGTGCCGGTCATTGATGACCTGGACGAACTGGAGGCGCTGCTGGCAATGTGCCGCGAACCGTTGCTGCTCGGTGTACGCGAGCGCCACGCGCCTGCCGATGTCGATGCCGATCATCCCGGTGGTGAACGGTTTGGCTTGACGCCAGACGAGATAGAGTATGTCGTGGAACGATTGCAGCAGACGCCGCATCGCCTGGTCATGTACCACGCGATGGTTGGGAGCCAGATTGAGGATGCCGATCGCTGGAACACGCGGCTGGCGCGTTCGGCTGAGGCGTATGCTCGCCTGCGACAGCAGGCGCCATCGCTGATGTTGTTCAACTTTGGCGGCGGCATGCCGACATCCGCCTATTCGCTCGATTTTTGTTTCGACTATGTCGGCTTTCTTGAGCGTCTGATGCACACGCTGGCATCGAGCTGCGCTGCCCACGATGTGCCGCAACCAACGCTGGTTGGGGAGTTTGGCCGCTACACCGTTGCATCGCATAATGTCTTCATCATGGAAGTCGGTCGGGTCAAGTGTGGACAGGGTGATGCACCGGATTGGGTGTTGCTCAACGGCAGCCTGATGGTATCGCTGCCCGATACTCTGATCGTGCCCGGTCAGGGATTCATCATCCTGCCACTGGATGGATGGGATCGTCCGGTGCGCCCGGTACGCCTTGCCGGTCGCCTGACGTGCGACAGCGACGATTTTTTCCCGCGACCGGGAGCGCCGCCGCTGTTGCTGCCTGATCCCTATCCAGGGCAAAAGATCGCATTCTTTGGTGTTGGCGCCTACCAGCAGATGATTGCCGGACGAGGTGGTGCGCATCATTGCCTGACGCCGGAGATGCGGCGCATTATTATCGAACGCGACGAGGATGCGCTGGTGGTGCGCGAGGTTGCGCCCCAGAACCTGGGACAGATCATGGCGCTGCTGGGGTATGCCTGTGAAACGCTGGAATTGCCGGTGCATCAACCGGTGCGTGCGCCAGTGGAGCGACGGGTGGTGCGCGAACCATTGCGTCTGCCGCGTGCGACGCGACGGCGGAGTGTGCCGCGTGGGGCGTCTCCGCCGCGTTACGGCAGTGCAGCGCGGCACGTGTGAAGATCGCTGCGGATAAGCATGCGCCGTTGCATGCAACGGCGCTATACCTCGTTGATACATACCCGATCGTGCGCCTGCGCCACCTGCTCGCATACGGCAATGAGGCGCGCTGCGCGCTGCGTGTAGGTGTAGGGCGCCACACGCTCACGTCCACGTCGCGCCAGTGTCTGTCGCAGCGCAGGATCGTCGAGCAGGGTGCGCAGCGCCGTCGCCAGAGCGGCAGCATCACCGCGTGGAACGTGCAGTGCGCCGTCTCCCCCGGTAATCTCGCGTAGCGCCGGAAGATCAGGGCACACGACTGCACGTTCCATCGCCATGTATTCGAACAATTTCAATGGTGATGCTGTCACGTCGGTGACCGTGTCGGGAATAACCAGTACATCAGCAGCCGCCAGATAGAGCGGCACCCGCTCCTGAGGTTGTGTGCCGATGAACGTTACCCGTTCGTCGATACCGAGGCGTTGCGCCTGACTGATAAGCGCTGCACGCTCAGCGTCGCGCCCGCCAACAAGGATCAGGCGGGCGCCCGGCGTGTTCACCAACGCATCGAGCAGCAGGTCAACCCCGCGGTAGGTGAAAGTCAGCCCGGCATAGACAATTGTGGGTTCATTCGGCAGACCAAGCAACCGTCGAGCGGCATCGCGGTCTTGCGGCGCATAGCGTGTTTCATCATAGGCATCGGGTAGCACCGCGACTTCGCAGGGGTCGCGCAATCCGATCGACGCTAGCACATCGCGGAACGTAGCGGTAAGTGACGTCAATGCCACAGGGAGTGTCAGCGTCAGGCGGTCGATCAGGTGCAACAGCGGCTGCGCCCAGCCTTCTTTTGCGCGCGACGGATTGCGGCTTTCCAGATCGTGTACCTCATACACCACGCGCGCGCCCGTCAGACGTGGCGCCAGCAGTGCGAGCCACAGGGCGCAGATCACTTCTCGCACATAAATGACATCAAAACG
Source organism: Roseiflexus sp. (assembly GCA_034432635.1). Lineage (GTDB taxonomy): Bacteria > Chloroflexota > Chloroflexia > Chloroflexales > Roseiflexaceae > Roseiflexus. The sequence continues at coordinate 35,368 of DAOUBK010000012.1, read as the reverse complement.
CCGACGATACGCTAGCCGCAGCCAGATCAGCAGTGCCAGCACCATCCAGGCATAGGCGCTGCGCTCGGCATAGTACCAGAGAGTCGATCGATAGAACCGCGACAGACGACCGATCCCGATCCGTGGCAGGTGAAGTGCCAGTCCGTCGAACGCACCCGGTCCCGCTTCGACGCGCGGCACGATTGCCAGGGTATCCGGCGCCAGTGTCTTGATCGCTCGCAGCGTGGCATGCGTTTGCACGGCATTGGCAGAGCGCAGGCGTAGACTGTTCGGATATGCAACATAGCAGATGTGCATGGTTCTACTCATTGGAGACTGTGACGCTCCTGCGCATCAAGAATGGTTCATAAAGATGCAGCAACCTGCGCGCAATCGTCGATGAGGTGAACTCCGCCGCCATCAGTGGTCCGCGCTGAGCGTACCGTTCCCACAGCGCCCGATCACCTATCAGGCGCACCAGCGCCTCACCAATGGCAGCGCCGCTGCGTGGCGCCACGACAATCCCGCAGTCCGCTTTAGCAACATAATCACTGACACCGGTGGTGCGGGTGACGACCGGTGGTGTGCCGGTTGCTGCCGCCTCGACGACGACACGACTGAACGATTCGGCGACCGAAGGTACGACTACAGCATCGGCGGCTGCAAGGTGCGCCATAGTCTGTTCATGTGGAATGCCGCCGGTGAAGACGATGGACGTTGCAACCCCCAGTTCCTCCGCGCGTCGCTTCAGGTATGCGCCGTAATCGCCAAATCGTTGCGTGCTGCGGTTCGGTCCCACGATTACGACCTGTGGATCGATCCCACCCTCACGCACATATGGGATGGATTCCACCAGATACTCAATCCCTTTGAAAGGGTGGAGCCGGTTCAGGCTTACTACAATTGGACGCGCGAGGTCGAGATTGTAACGCGCACAGATGCTGGCTCTACACTGCTGTCGCAGCGCGTCGAGCTGTACGCCGGACGGCGGATAACTATCGGCGGTGATGTTGTAGGGAATGGTAGTCACTTTTGTGGGTGGAGTGCCCAGGCGTACTGCCAGCGAACGGATCTGCGGCGAATCGGCGCGCAGTACGGCGGCATGGCGGAAGACGAACGGCAGAAGCATACGAACCGCAAGAAAGCGTGCATACCCGTAATCGAACTCTGGGACGCTCATAATGTCGGCGCCGGGGAGTGTGACCGCCAGCGGCGGGCAGTGACGACGCGGCGCCAGTGCTGCGATGAACCCGAGCGGGAATGCCGTCTCGATATGCACCAGATCGTACTGTCGTGCAGCGATAAACCGACGGAAATGCACCAGCGCCCCTGCCAGATACGGATACCCGGTCGGCAATGCCAGAAGGCGGTTCATGCCTTTCAGGACATAACGGGAACTCACCGGCAGACGGTGCACGAGGATGCCTTCCTGCACATCGCTGACCGGTCGGGTAATGCCGGCAGCGAGGGTGATCACCTCGGCATCGACTCCCTGCGCGCGCCAGGCGGCAATGACTTCGGCATGGATACGGTTCCCCATCAATGCCGGATCGTAGCGAGGAATGAAATAAAGAATAGTCATGTGAGAAAGGAGGAGAAACTCACGTTGAAGCGCCATATACATCCCGCCCCGAAGATAGAGCAATTCAAACACAATTGTCGCTGCCCATCTAACACGTGCTCCGAATAGTCGTAGAGCCACGAATGTGCTTGCCAGCAGAGTGACCATAAGTGTCTGATTGGCTATCCGAAGACCTGGATCGCTGTATCCGAATAGCCTGACAATCGCAGCGCTAAACAGGTACGTTCCGGGCATGTTCTGAACGACAAAATCGCGGTACGGCGCCAGCCCATAGCGTTCGACCAGCCACCCTAGGTAGATCATATTGGCAGCATCGATCCCAAGACGCCACCGGAGTGAATCCACGAGTGCAAGGGCTAGCAGAAAGCCAAGCGTGCCTGAAAGGCAGTCGAATGCACGTTTCCGATACCTGGCGGTCTGGTCGCCGATAGCATAGGATTTGACAAGCCATAATCCGGCAAAACCGACTCCGGCTATCAACGTCAGTTCCCAGATTCCCAGCGGTTCTAGCGGCATTATGTTCGCGGGAGAGCAGCCAATGCTGCCAGTATACCGATAGCAGTGAGATACACCACATGTATGAGCATCGACGCCGACTCAAAAAGCTGCCACTGCAAAGCATGTGTCGAAATCTGCATAGAGTGCGCGCCGCCATCATATTCCCGTATCTGATTTTGGCAATATACCATAGATTTTGCGAAGACCTGTTCGATCGGTCGAGCATTTTTCTGTACATTGATTCGCGGCATACCGGCGATACCGGCCGTGCCCGGCATGCGTGGCGTGATTACTGATACGTATCAATTCCGGCAAGGTGTCTAGTTCACAGTCGACAATCAACAGCGCCAGGTTGGCGGATGGGGTACAATCGTTCCGGCGGGTCACAGGGGTTCCCTGCGTGGTTGTTTCGACAACGCCAGGGATACGCCCAAACCTGCCACTCCTGGTTTGTTTCCTCAATGTCTCGAAACAAGAATACACTATCCACGAGTGTACCTCGTTTACAATTATATATTGACGCCGGTTAATTCCTGCGTAATGCGGTTTTGTTACGATGTGCAACATACTACAGAATGATGTCGGGGTATTCACACCGCGACCCTGCAAGTCGCCAGTTGGGTAGAAGCCAATGAATCTCGAATTGCTCCGTGCCGAGAATAATGCCCTGCGTGCTCGTATGTGCGAACTTGAGGATGAGCTTCGGCGTCTGCAGCAGACGACAGATACCGATCATCCTCCTGCCGGTGAATTGCATCCGGATGATCCTGATTATTTTGCAGTCTGGCACGAAACGGCGCTGGCGATCATGAGTCGTCTCGACCTGAACGACGTGCTTGAAACGATCACGAGGCACGCTGCACAACTGGCGGGAACGGAGGATGGGTTCATCGATCTGCTGTCGCCCGATGGCATACTGCTCGAAATGAAGATCGGTACCGGGAAACATGCCCGGAATCGCGGTAGCGTGATTGCAGTTGGAGAAGGTCTCAGCGGGCGCGTCTATCAGACCGGCGCGCCGATGATGGTTGAAGGCTACTGCAACTGGGAAGGACGGGTGTGCTCGATCGCTACGTCTGGTTTCGGGACGGTCATTGCTGTACCGTTGAGGTTGAGGTCGACGATCATCGGGGTGTTGGGTGTTTCCTATGATACATCGGCGCCGAAGGGGTTCGAGTCGATCGTGATGCGGCTGACGCGCTTTGCCGAACTTGCAGCCATCGCTATCGATAACGCACGTCTCTACACCATCGCGCAGCAGGAACTGGCTGAACGCCGGCGGATCGAGGACGAGTTACGCGCGAATCAGCAACGGACGTATGATCTCTATGCGGTCACGCGACGGCAGGCGCAGGAGTTGCACCTGATCGGGCAGGTGTGCGAAGCCATGGCGCGTGAAATCGATCTGCCTGCGCTGTTTCGTACCGTCGTTGAGTCAGTTGCGGCAACCTTCGGATACCCGCTCGTCTGTCTCTACCTGCGTGATGACGACGATCTGGTGCTCCAATATCAGGTAGGCTATGCGGTTCAAATAGATCGTATTCCGCTCGGTCGAGGCGTTATCAGTCGCACGATCCTCAGCGGTCAGGCGACACTGGTCGCCAATGTACACAGTGATCCGGATTTCATTGGCGCAATAGACGGCATCGTGTCGGAGATTTGTGTACCGCTGCGTGACCGGAATCGAGTCATTGGTGCACTCAATATTGAAAGTACCGATGGTGTGGTGTTGACCGATGACGATCTGCGCATCATGACCGAACTGGCAGAGCATGTCAACGTCGCCATCGAGTGCGCCCGGCTCTATGAACAGTTGTGGTGGCAGGTGCAGCAACTCGATGTGTTGTATGATATTATGACCGATATTACCGGCAATCTGGATCGCGACACGGTGTTGAAGGCAATTGTCGAGCGGATGATTGCCCTGCTGCGCGCCTCGCACGGGATGATTGCGCTGTATGATCCAGAGCCGAATAATTTACGGGTCCATTACAGCGCCGGTATGAACCGCGATTATACCGGTATGCGTGTTGCGCCCGGCGAAGGTGTGATTGGCAGAGTAGCACAAACGCACCAACCGCTTGTGGTCTATGATTACAACCGGTGGGAAGGGCGAGCATCGCTCTTCGCAGATATGCCTTCGTCGAACGTGCTGGGTATGCCATTATTGTCCGGCGATGAGTTGATCGGTGTGCTGACCGTCGGTGATACCAGCCTGAAGCGAACATTCACCTATGACGATATACGTCTGCTCGGTGTGTTTGCACAGCAGGCGACGATTACGATTAAGAATGCGCGTTTGTTTGCCGAGGTGCAACATCTGGCGATTACCGATCCACTTATGGGCATCTACAACCGGCGCTATTTTTTCACAGCGGCGTTGCGTGAGTTCGAACGCGCCCAGCGTCATCATCATGCGCTGGCGGTGATTATTGCCGATATCGACAATTTCAAGCAGATCAATGACCGCTACGGGCATCCAATCGGTGATCGCGTCTTGAAGGAAGTCGGCAGTATCTTCCGGCGCGAACTACGGTCGATCGATCGGCTGGCGCGCTACGGTGGCGAAGAAATCATTATACTGCTTCCCGAAACCGATTGCGGCGGCGTTGTCAGCATCATTGAACATCTGCGATCACGCCTGATGAGCGCGATACCCACCGAACGCGGCGACGTGCGTATCACTGCAAGTTTTGGCGCGGCAGTGAATCAGCACGTCAAGACGCCGGATGTCGAGACGCTGATCGCCTGCGCCGATCAGGCGTTACTCTACGCCAAACAGCAGGGAAAGGATCGGCTGGTCATCTGGTGTGACATATGTGACGCGACCGGTCAGTGTTCTTATATTGCACCGCATATGTTACCACTCCGGGCGAACATTATCTTCCTCTCGTCTCGAAAAGCGAACGAATCGGCGTGATCTGTGGTCGAACAGCGCCTGACACGGCGCGGAAGATGAACGTGAGCACTATCATCCGTGTCGAACGTCTGGAGTGCGCGGCTTCGGGTAACGTTTCGGACGTGCGGCGAACCATATTGCTATGTTGGACGGCTGAATATTTGTCGGAGTACATCAGATGCAAGCGTACAGTAAGGGCTTTGCCAGAGCATACAATCTAAGATGGTCTGGCTTCGCCAGGCAGGTTGCTCCGCTTCTGCTCGACTTCTATGCCGCCACACCGATTGGACGGGGGAACAAGTCCGTTCTCGATCTCTGCTGCGGCGCCGGTCATCTGGCAGTCCATTTTCTCGAAAAGGGGTATCGGGTGGTTGGTCTTGATCTGTCGGATCATTTGCTGCACTACGCGTGTGAGCATACCCGCCGGTATATCGAAACCGGTCAGGCCACATTCATCCAGGGTGATGCGCGCAACTTTACGTTCGATGAGCGTTTCGGTCTGGTCGTTTCGACGTTCGATGCGCTCAATCATCTTGAAAACGAGCAGGATCTGCGCAAATGCTTCCAATGTGTGTATGCAGTGAGCGATGGGTACTTCATTTTTGATCTGAACACGCGATGTGGGCTACGACGCTGGAACAGTATCCAGGTAGACGACAGCGATGATGATGCACTTATTATCAATCGTGGTATCTACGACGGGCAAAGTGATAGGGCCTGGATGAGGATCAGCGGGTTTCTTCGGTTGCCCGATGGGCTCTACGAGCGGTTTGACGAGACGGTGTTCAATACCGTCTTTGAAATGAAGAAGGTCAAAGATGCACTGCTCGATGTTGGTTGGAAAGATGCCTACTTTGCCCGGATTCAAGACTTGAAGACGTCGCTGGAAGAACCCGAAAATGAAGGACGGGTGTTTATCGTTGCAAGCAAGTAGTGTTCCTTGCGGGAAAGACCAACCAACAACGCATTTATCCGATGGCTTCGCCTCGCTGCGTTCGGTTAGCCGCAGGTTACGCGTGAGCCGATATGCTTGCACAAAACCGTCAATACTGCCGGTAAACGGATAATAGCGCTGGTTAATGCGAGTCATCGCTGATCGTGCATACAGTGTTCTGTCGAGCAACTGATCTGATATGGATCTGTCGTGCAAGGACGATTCGAGAAAGGCAAGCGTGTGATACAGTGGATTGCATCCTGTCCGAGACTCTTCATCGCTGTTTATACGGCAGTGGCATTGACGCTCGGTGCACTGGTCATTACGCTGCTAGGATACGATCTCCTGCTCTTCATTCTGATCTGGCCCGTCGTTGTGAGCGCCGTGCTCGTTCCCTGGCGCATGTACCCGATCCTTATCGGCATCGGCGCTGCAGTAACGGCTATCACTGTACCACCGGTCGCTCCAGACCCCAACCAATCGATGATAACGGCAGCCGTCGCCATAGCGCTGGCAATCCTGATCTGTGAAAGCGTCTACCGGGTTGCGCATCGTCTACGCAAAATGACGCGCGCATTGCGGGATAGCGAAGCGCGGTTTCGCTGCACCTTCGAGCGCGCCCCTGCGCCAATGGCGATAACCGATGCTCACGGTCGTCTGAAGTGGTTCAATCAACGTTTCTGCGACATGCTGGATTATGAGCGCAGCGCGCTGGAGGGCCGGATGGTCAACGATTTTGCCCATCCCGGAGATCGGCACATTCGTCTGAACGATGCACTCCTCACAGCCGTCGATGGCGAAGCGTCGGTCGAGAAGCGCTACATTGCCAGGAATGGTCGAGAAGTTCCTGTGCTGGTCAAAGGAACGTTGCTGCGTGATGCTGCCGGTGAACCACACGAGATTCTGGTGATTTTTTTCGATCTGATCGGGCAACGTGCAGCCGAAGCGCAGCGCCTGGCGATGGAACGCGCCGTGCAGGAAACACAACGTCTCGAGAGCATGGGTGCGCTGGCAGGCGGGCTGGCGCACGATTTCAATAACCTGCTGTCTGATATTCTGGGGAATACGAACCTGGCGTTGCTCGATATCCCGATGCACACACCGGCGCGCGCATACCTGGAGCAGGTTGAAATTGCCGCCCGGCGCGCAGCCGAGATTACACAGCAGATCCTAGCGTACACCGGGCGCGGTCAGGTGGCGCGCGAAGTGGTCGATGTGCATCGCGTGTTCGACGATCTCAAGATACTGCTGGAAACTGCTGCACCTGCAAGCGTCGCGATCGATTATCAGTTCGAACCGGGATCGCTGCCGATCTGCTTCGACCGCGTCCAACTGCGCTAGATTATTGTGGCGCTGATTCACAACGCTATCGATGCGATCGGTGAGCGTGCAGGACAGATTACGGTCACTGTCGGTGAACGTGTGTTCAGTGATGCCGATATTCCACATGCCACGGTTGGAGCCGATCTACGCGCCGGACGCTACGCAGTCATCGAAGTGCGCGACACCGGTTGCGGTATCGACGAGGATGTGCGGGAGCATCTGTTTGTTCCGTTCTTCACAACAAAACAGGAGAGGCACGGTCTGGGGCTTGCTGCAACACTGGGGATTGTGCGCAGTCACGATGGCGCCATTCAGGTGGAAAGTACACCAGGACTGGGAAGTGTCTTTCGCGTGTTCATTCCGATTGCACAGGATCATCCTGAGATGAAAACCACCCCTGCGATGCCGGAAGATGCTTCTACGCTCGTCCGGTCACCCCGCGATCAGGCATTGATCGTCTAGTCTGAGCCGGCGGGTTTCGTCTCTGCTCCGCCGGTCGATCAACGATCAGCCGCGCATGCAACGCAGGACCTCATGCTGATCGTCGATGATGAACCGTCAGTACGTTTGGTGGTAGCGCGCCTGGTCGAACGTTTGGGGTTTGCAACGGTGCAGGCGTCTGATGGCACGGCAGGTGTCGATCTGTTTCGCGCTCATGCCGACTCGATAGCCTGTGTGTTGCTCGATGTCTCGATGCCGGTAATGGGTGGAGCTCAGGTGCTCCAGATGATGCGCGCCATACGTCCCGATATACCGGTCGTGTTGATGAGCGGGTATGCAGGTGAGGATCTGGCGGATCGTTTTGCGCAATTGCAACCGAGCGGTTTTCTGTACAAGCCGTTCAATATCACCGAACTTAAAGCCTGCCTCGAGGCTGCGATCCGGAAAGGAGTACGTACGGGATGATGGAACTGCGTCGCTACGAACATCTGTTGGAGCGGATGCTCAACAAGCCGGGTGTCACCTTTCGTGATGGTCAGTGAGAAGCAATCGTCGACCTCGTTGAGCGAAAGGCGCGTCTGCTAATCGTACAACGTACCGGTTGGGGCAAAAGCCTGGTCTACTTTCTTGCCACCCACTTGCTGCGCAAATGCGGATCAGGACCGACGCTGCTCATTTCGCCACTGATTGCGCTCATGCGCAGTCAGCTGCTTGCTGCTAAGCGCATCGGTATTCGCGCTGCAACGATCAATTCAACCAATCGGAGCGAGTGAACATCTATCATCAGTCGTCCTGGAGCGCCTGTCCCGCTCAACGCGGTATGCCATACGTCCCCAATCACCCGTCGCGTCTGACATCGCTCATGGGCTGCATGGCGACTGCCTGGCGAATCCAGGCTTCCTGCTCTTCGCGTGTGGTGACGATGCCATCGAGATATGCGGCGCGCAACCCGGCAAGCAGTTCACCAAAACGAGGACCCGGTCGCAATCCCAGCGATTCGAGGAACTTTCCGTCAACGGCAAGCCGGACGCCACGCAGATGGTCGATGTAACGCTGGATGGCATATGCAGCAGTATCCGGTTCTGTGATCTGTGCCGCCCTGAGCGCGGTAGTGCCGATCCCGTGCAACGCCCGATCGATCACGCTATCGGCGATCCGCTGATCACGACCTTCTGCTTCGGCCAGCAGCGCTGCGATACGTTCGCGCACCAGGGTCATATCTGTCAGCAGGCGCGTTTCGTTTGCTGGCAGGCGATATGTTGCGGCGAACGCTGCACGCTCGTCGCCGGTCAACGGGTAGAGCAGGAGCGCCAGGTAGAGGTCGGGCAGCGTCGCGTCGGCAAAGGCCGCGTCTCGCGCAGCGGCGTACCATTCGGCAATTGTGGCAGTCCATCGCAATGCAGGATGCAGTGCGCGCAGTACTCCGAGGTCGTCGAGGAGCGCCAGGGCTGGCTCAGGATGTTCTTCCGCCAGGATCAGCCGCAGTTCGTGCATGATCCGCTGCGGTGCGGCACGACCTAGGACGCCCTGTTCGAGCGCGTCGCCGATCAGGGCACGGGTACGCGGCTCGATGGTGAACCCTAACCGTGCGGCAAGGCGCGCTGCGCGCAGGATACGCGTCGGGTCATCGATGAAACTCAGGTTATGGAGTACGCGGATCAGCCTTCTGGCAATGTCGCGTTGCCCGCCGTAGAAATCGTAGAGCCAGCCATAGCGCGCCGGATTGAGGCAGATAGCCAGCGTGTTGATGGTAAAGTCGCGTCGATGCAGATCGTGGCGCAACGAAGCGGCCTCAACGTCCGGCAGCGCCGAAGGGCGCTCGTAGAATTCGGTGCGCGCCATCACGAAATCGAGCATCAACGGGGTTCCGGTGGTGCGCTTGAGGGTCAACGTTGCGGTGCCGAATGCTGCGTGGCTGCGCACCGTACCGTTCAGTTCGGCAGCCAGCGCTTCCGCCAGTCCAATCGCATCGCCCTCGACAACCAGATCGAGATCGTCGGGGGTGCGTTGCAGGATCATATCGCGCACGGCGCCGCCGACGATGTACAACGCCGCGCCGCGCTGTTGGGCAATTGCGCCAGCCCGACGGAGAATGGCAAGCAGGTCGCGGTCGAGAAATCGTTCCAGCGCCTCACCGGCGATTGCGTGATCGCTTTTGCCTGCTTCCTGCCCCGCTGCCCAGGCGCGCAGCAGGTCGCTACGGGTGATGATCCCCAGCAGTCGTTTCTGGAGATCGACCACCAGCAGACGCCCGGTGCGGTCGCCGTTATCGGCGGCGAGTGCGCTGCGCACGGTTGCAAGCGATGCTTCCGGCGGCAACAGTGTCGGTCCGTGCCACAGGTAACGCGCCAGTGGTGCGTCGCGCAGCCCATGACGCAGCGCGCGGTCGAGATCGCGGCGTGAGATCAGTCCCTGAACTACCCCATCGTGGTTGACGACCGGCAATGCGCCATGACCATAACGCAGCAGAAGTTCTTCCGCCTGCGCCACCGTCGCATCCAGCGGCGCGGTGTGCACCGGACGGGTCATGATGTCGGCTGCGGTCAATGCCGGTTGCATCAGTTCGCGCACTGCCGCGTCCACCTGGTTGAGCAGCGAAACAGCATCACTTCCGAGTACATATGCGGCAGCGGCGTAGCGATGTCCTCCACCGCCAAACCGTGCTGCCAGCGCGCCGGCATCGAGCGTATCGGCACTGGCGCGCAAAATGAGTTGCGTACCGGTATCGCCGGTTGCAATCACCAGCACGATGACAGCCGGGGCGTACAGGTCGCGCAGGCGATGGGCAAGCGATGAGAGTTCGGGTACCGGTCCGTCGACACGCGCCCAGGCAAACAGCACACTCCAGCCGCAGATCTCTTCCAGGCGCATTGTCTGTTCGAGTTGATGCAGAACCTGCTCTTGCACGGCAGAAAGGGGACGGCGGAGAAACTCGCCAACCGCCTCGATCCTCGCACCACGTTCGAGCAACCACGCGGTGCAGGCTGCATCGATGGCACGTGTGCCGGGGAGGGAGAGATTGCCGGTGTCCTCATAAATGCCAAGCAGGAGCAGGGTCGCTTCGACGGGAGTCAACGGCAGGTGATGTTCCATCAGAAGGCGGACAAGAATCGTCGTAGTGGCGCCGGTATCGGCGTAGATCAGTTCTTCGTTGGGCGCGAGATCGCGTTCGAGACGATGATGATCGATAATGATCGTCGGGATGGGTGTATCGCCCAGCAACGGCAGGCGCGGGACGGTAGACGTATCCACCAGGATCAGGCGTGTCACCGGTTCACGCGGCAGATCACTCATGCGGACGAACGGCAACTCCTCGCGGTACAGTGAGGCATACTCGCGCACATTCTCGTTCAACTGCGGGTTGAGCACCGCCAGTGCGCCGAGATAGAGGCGCGTCGCTGCCATTTGTGATGCCAGCGCGTCGAAATCAGTATTACTGTGGGTGAGGATCAGTTCCATAAACCGGCGGTAGCACGTTCGAGCCATTCAATCCAGGGCCAGACGCGCTGCTTGCTGAACTCGGGTAATGGCGCGCGCCGCAGATCCAGGTCGAGCAGTGAAAGAGTGCAGTTCTCCACCATGCGACGACACTCGATCCAGCCTGCCACTTCACGCCCATCGTTCAGTGTAACATATACCGCGATGGTAATCGGTCCGACGTAATCACCATACTGGCGATTGACCCGATCAGGGTACATATCGCCGAAGCGGATCTGCTGATAGGGGATGCGCTGTGCGCGCAAAGCATAGGCGACCTGATCCTCGTATGACCGGATGACAGGCGGACGCATTGCGAACAGCGCCCCGATGGCGATGACGCACATCAGAGCGCACGCGGCAAAAACGAGAACTGAACGCACAATAGCGGTGCGATTCACCATGGTAGAGCGACTTCGCGTCCGGTCTCAGCGCTCTCTAGAACAGCTTCCATCATTTCCTGCACAATCAACCCGTGGCGCAGCGGCGCCTGGCATGGCACACCGTCCAGGATGCATTCGACGAAGTGCGCGGCAATCGCATTCCATACCCCTTCCCAATCTTTGGGAATGTGGAACGTGCTATCCACCGGTGCGCCGGCAATGGTGCGGTAGACAGTCAACGGGTTATAACAACGCACTCCGGCTTCGGTTCCGAACAGCTCGATCTGAAAATCGTCGGGTTGATGCGCCGCCCAAAAACTTTCGACCTGAAGCCCGGCGCCATTGGCAAAGCGAATGAAACTGCCAGCGTAGTCGTCGGCGGCATACTGTTGCGCCAGCGCAGGCTGTGGCTTATAGTCGAAATAGCCAATGCCGCGTGGACCGAATTTTGCCCCTGCGACAGCGACGGCGCCGACCGGCTGCGGCATGCCCATCATCCACCAGGCAGCATCGAGCACATGCACGCCCATATCGCGGAAGGCGCCCCCACCCTTTTGAACGAACCCCAGACTCCAGTGTGGAATGCCGCTCCGGCGCACGCTGCGCGCACGCGCGTAGTACACCTCGCCGAGTTCGCCACGTGCTGCCATCGCGCCGACGATCTGCGTCTCGCGGGAAAACCGGGTCGAGAGCGACATCATATTGACAACGCCAGCCGTCTCGGCTGCTGCAACCAGGTCGCGCGCTGGAGCAACTGCATCCGCGAGCGGCTTGGTGACCAGCACATGCTTGTCGTGGCGCACGGCTTCGAGCGCAACCGGAACGTGGAGCTGGTTGGGTGTACCGACGAACACTGCATCGATCGAGCGGTCGCGGCACATATCGCGGTAGTCGGTATAGAACGCGAGCGGTTCGGGAAGCTTCAGTTCCGTCGCCAGTTTGTGCATCCGCTCCTCATCAATGTCGCACAGCGCAACGATACGCGCGCGCGGCGTATTCAGAAAGCCGCGCGCATTCGCTTTGCCAATGCCCATACCCACAATTGCAATGCGTACTTCGTCCATGGGGGGTGATTGCTCCGTATTACAATGTAGCGACTGTCATCATCGACATCAGGATCGGAATCGGGTCTCGATGATGCTACTCCAGTTTCAGCGACCGTCCTATGATTTCCTTCATAATTTCGGTGGTTCCGCCATAGATCGTCTGGACGCGCGCATCCAGAAATGCGCGTGCAATCGGATATTCGCGCATATAGCCGTAGCCGCCGTGCAGTTGCACACAGGCATGAACCACACGCTGCTGGAGTTCGGTCGTCCACCATTTTGCCATAGCTACGGTCTCGGCTGTCAACTCGCCCTGATTCAACGCCAGCACGCACTGATCGACGAACACCCGCCCAATCTGCACTTCGGTCACGAGTTCTGCCAGGGTGAAGCGCACCGATTGGAGCGTGCCAATCGGACGACCAAACGCCTCACGTTCGCGGCAGTAGCGAATGGTCTGCTCGAGCGCCGCTTCTGCGGCAGCCACGGCGCCAACTGCAATCGCCAGGCGTTCGCGTGGCAGTTGTTCCATCAGATACCGGAAGCCCTGTCCCTCTTCGCCGAGGAGGTAATCACGCGGTACGCACACATTATGGAAGAACAGTTCAGCAGTATCCTGTGCGTGCAATCCGATCTTTTCCAGGCGTCTACCGCGCTCATACCCCGGCATATCACGCTCGACAACCAGCAGACTGATTCCCTTGTGCCCGGCTTCCGGATCGGTCTTCGCTGCCACGATCACCAGGTCGTTGAGGATGCCATTCGAGATGAACGTCTTCTGTCCATTCAAAATATACACATCACCATCGCGGCGAGCGGTCGTGCGGATCGCCGCCAGATCGCTGCCGGCGCCCGGTTCGGTCATTGCAATGGCAGTAATGCACTCGCCACTGACGCACCGCGGTAACCAGCGTCGGCGTTGCTCCTGCGTACCATAGTGTGTGAGGTAGGGAACGACAATATCGCTATGCAGCACGAAACCCGGACCGGTAGCGCCAGCACGCCACAACTCTTCACCAATAACGACGTTGAAACGGTAGTCGCGCGCGCCGGCGCCGCCGTATTCCTCCGGTACATCCATGCAGAGAAATCCCTGGCGACCAGCCGCCCGCCAGAGGTCGCGCGGAACGGCGCCGGCGCGCTCCCATTCGGCGTGGAAGGGCACAATCTCGCGCTCGACGAAGGCGCGAAACGCGGCGCGGAAAAGGTCATGTTCCGGCTCGAACAAGGTGCGTTTCATCAGACCAGAATATCCGGCGCTGGCGTGGGTGTGCGGGTTGTGATCTGTTTGCCCAGGCGATCAAGCGCATATTCGATTCCTGCTTGCAGGTTGCTGCGAGTGACAACGGTGCTCAGGTCAATGCCCAGGTGCACCATCGCCTGCGCCACTTCTGCCGAAATGCCAACCAGGACGCAGTGAGCGCCGAGGAGTGATGCGGCGCGGGTCGTCTGAATTAGATGGTTGGCAACCGACGTATCCACAACCGATACTCCCGTAATGTCGATGATGGCAATCTCGGCAGCATAATGCTGGATACCGCTGAGCAGCGCTTCCATGATCTGCGCGCTGCGCTGGCTGTCGATCGATCCGACTAGCGGGAGCACGATAATTTCGTCGTAGATTGGCACAACCGGCGTCGACATTTCGCGGATCGCCTGGATGAGACGTTCCTGTTCTTCGACGGTTGCGCGCAGTTGCTCACGGCTTTGCTCCAGTTCCATGCGCTCCAGCACACGCTTTGTAATCACCTCGGTAAAGAAGACGATCCCGCCGATCGAGCCGTCTCCTCTGAACCAGGGGTAGCATTTCCAGTTCAACCACTCGGTCGATCCGTCACCTCGGGGCCATGGATCCTCTTCCGCTTCCTCAAAAGCGCCAGCCAGCGCCTTGCGGTGCACCTCTTTCCAGCGCTCGGGCTGATTGGGAAAAATCTCGTAGTGGGAGCGACCGATAATGTCCTGTCCTTCCAGATGGTAATCACGGATCCAGCGCTGGCTCGCCAGAATGTAACGCATATCGGAGTCGAACAGGGCAACCGCAGCAGGGGTATTTTCGATGAAGAAGCGCAATCGTTCTTCGCTGGCGCGTAGTTCATCTTCGATGGTCGCATAACGGTGCATCTGCTGCTCCAGTTCTGCGATCCGTGCACGAAGTTGCTCGATCTCGGTTTCGGGCGCGTCGGTCATGTCTGCCTCGTAGTGGGGTAAAAAAGATGTATACGACCTGATGCCATTATAGTACAGAAGTCGCAGGCACGTCGTGAGAGTGCACACGACCCTGTCGTAGTGTAGGGTGTCTGCATTACGGAAACATACCGATTGGCGGCATACCGTTCGGCAGGTCGGCGGTATCTCAGAGTGGGACGACATGCGCCAGGTAGCGCTCACACATCAGAGACAGGATGGCATCTCCGGGCATCTTCCAGATCGCTTCGTTGAAGATCTCGACTTCGATGAAGCCGCGATAGCCAGCAGCATCGACCGCTTCACGCAGCGAGCGCAGTTCGATCACGCCATCGCCCATCATGCCGCGCCCGTTGAGCATATCGGGTAGTGGCGTGATCCAGTCGGATACATGATAACCGGCGATCCGCCCGCTACACCGCCGGATGATATCGTACACCCCGGCGTCCCACCAGACGTGGTACGCGTCGATCACAACCCCGACGTGGGGTGAGTTGAAGCGTTCCGCCAGGGTGATCGCTTCATGCAGGCTGGTAACGACCGAACGGTCGGCGGCGAACATAGGGTGCAACGGTTCGATCCCTAGGGTGACGCCGTGCTGAATCGCATCCGGCAGGATGGCGGCGATTCCTTCCTCGACCATCATGCGCGCTGCACGGATGTCGCGGTCAGGCGCCGGACCGCACACCAGCACCAGAACATCGGCGTTCATCGTTGCAGCTTCTTCGATTGCGCGACGGTTATCATCGATGCGTGCGGCGCGCTCAGCGCGCGTAGCGGCGGGGAACCAGCCGCCGCGACAGAGACTGGAGCAGTGCAATCCGGCGTCGCGCAGCAGGCGCGCAGCGGCAGCAACGCCCATTTCGGCGAGACGGTCGCGCCAGATGCCAATCGCCGGGATTCCGGCGCGTATGCATCCCTCGACTACTTCACGGAGCGACCAGTGTTTTGTGGTTGCCTGATTCAAACTCAGGCGTGAAAGATCGCGCGCCATTGCTTACTCCTCGATGCCTGCCAGTGCCAGGACGCGGCGCATACGCGTAACTGCGAGATCGGGATCGCGCAGTACACCAGCCTGGTCAGCAAGGATGAACAGATGCGCCAAATGCAGAATGGAGCGAGCGCTCTCCTGTCCGCCGACCATGCGGAAGTGGCGCTGATGCCCGTTGAGATAGGCAAGAAAGACTATACCGGTTTTGTAGAAGTAGGTTGGCGCTTGAAAGATATGGCGTGAGAGAGGTACCGTTGGTTCGAGGATCGCGCGGAAGCGCTCCGAATTGTCGGCGTCGAGCGCCTGAAGCGCCGCTGAAGCCGCCGGCGCGATCGCATCGAAGATTCCCAGCAGTGCATCACTGTACCCCTGGTCATCACCAAGGATCAACTTCGGGTAGTTGAAATCGTCGCCGGAGTACATACGCACGCTAGGGGGGAGCCGCCGTCGCATCCGGATCTCACGGTGGGCATCGAGCAGCGAGATTTTGATACCCTCGATCTTCGCAGCATGCTCGTGAATAATGGCAAGCGCAGTGTCCATGGCGATATCGAGATCACGGCTGCCCCAGTATCCCGCCAGTGACGGATCGAACATATCACCGAGCCAGTGAAGAATGACCGGTTTGCGCACCTGTGAGAGCAGGCGCCCGTAGACGCGCGCATAGTCATCGGGACCGCGCGCGCAGGCGGCGAGCGCACGACTTGCCATCAGAATCACGCGCCCGCCGCACCGTTCGACCGTCTCGATCTGTTCGATGTATGCCTCCTCGACCTGATCGAGAGAAAGATCGGGACGTGGCGGGAGATGATCGGTTCCTGCGCCGCAGGCGATCATGCCGCCGACAGTGCGGGCTTCCGCAACCGAGCGTTCGATGAGTTCACGTGCTATCGTCCAGTCGAGACCCATACCGCGCTGGGCAGTATCCATCGCTTCGGCAACACCCAGACCGAGTGACCAGAGATAGCGGCGGTATGCCAGAGTTGCGTCCCAGTCGAGAGCTGGTGGAGACGCTGGTGTGGTCTCGGCGAGCGGATCGGCGACAACATGGGCGGCGGCGAAGAAGACGCGACTGCGCAGCGGCGCACGCGGCGTAGTGAATCCGGGAGGAGTGCGCAACGTGTAGGGGTGCAGCAAGCGGTCCGGAAACGGAAGCATCAATGCTGGCGGCATTTACAACCTTCTTTCATACCTCGAGCGGCGGAACATCGATCCAGCGACGTTCGTGCCAGGAGCGCAACCCCAGTTCGGCGAGTTGCACACCTTTTGCTCCTTCCAGCAGACTCCAGCGGAATGACCCTTCACCGGCGACGTGCTTCAGGAATAGTTCCCACTGGACGCGAAACGCATTATCGAACGTTTCATTGTCGGGAACCGGTTGCCAGCCAGTGCGGAAATCGATCGGGTTTGGCAGATCGGGATTCCAGAGCGGGCGAGGCGTCGTCACCCGTGGCTGGACGCGGCACTCGCGCAATCCGGCGACTGCGCTCCCGTGGGTACCGTCCACCTGCAACACGAACAGGTCATCACGGTAGACCCGCACGCACCACGATGAATTGATCTGAGCGACGATGCCGCCTTCGAGTTCGAATGTCGCATATGCTGAGTCATCGGCGGTTACCGTATACCGGCGACCCTGTTCGTCTACCCGTTCAGGAACATGGGTTGCACCCAGGCACACGACTGCACATACCGGAGCGAACAGGTTATCGAGCACATAGCGCCAGTGGCAGAGCATATCGACAATAATGCCGCCGCCCTCTTCTTTGCGATAATTCCAGGAGGGACGCTGCCCGGATTGCCAGTCGCCTTCGAAGACCCAGTAGCCGAACTCACCGCGTACCGAAAGGATTCTGCCGAAGAAACTGCTGTCAATCAGGCGTTTGAGTTTGCGCAGACCGGGGAGGAAGAGTTTGTCCTGTACAACGCCATGCTTGATACCGGCGGCTTTCGCGCGGCGCGCCAGATCGAGGGCATCGTCGAGCGTCGCGGCAGATGGTTTTTCACAGTAGACATGCTTTCCCGCAGCAATCGCTGCGCGTACGCTTTCCGCACGGCGCTGCGTTGTCTGGGCATCGAAGTAGATTACATCAGCAGGATTCGCAAGGCATGCGTCGAGATCAGTGCTCCAGCGGGAAATACCGTACTGTTCCGCCAGCGCACGCACCTTTTGCTCGTTGCGTCCGACCAGGATCGGGTCAGGCATCACCACATCGCCATTTGCGAGCGGTACACCGCCAGCCTGGCGAATAGCGACGATCGAGCGCACAAGATGCTGATTGGCGCCCATACGTCCGGTAACGCCATTCATAATGATACCCAGCGAGAGCTTGGCCATAGAGCATCCTTTCTGTCAGAAAGCAACAACAAAAAACACACGTGCTCAAACAGCACGCCTGAGCAGCACACACATCTCGAACGAGACATGCCGGTTATGTTGCGAAAGGCGACGCTGCGCTCTGACGCACGGTCATCCCGGTCGGCAATTGAATGGTGCGCAGGGTCTCCTCTGCCGAGAGCGCCAGTGCGAGCGCCTCTGATCCGAGTTGACTCATCGGTACGCGCATGGTCGTTAACGCCGGTGTCACATCGGCTGCAATCGGAATATCATCGAACCCGACGATCGAGATCCGCCCCGGTACATCGATTCTGCGTTCCCGCAGCGCACTAAGGGCGCCGATCGCCATCACGTCGTTCAGGGCGAAGATCGCCGTGATCGATGGAAAGCGCTCTAACAGGCGGATTGCCGCCTGCGCTCCACCGTCGCGTGTAAAATCACCGGGAATGATGGCTTCGGGCGGCAGCGTGATACCGTGTGCCTGAAGCCCCTGCACGAAGCCGCTCAGCCGATCGCGGGAGGTGGTCAGCAGTGCAGGACCGTTGATAACGCCGAACGAGCGATGTCCCAGGTCGAGCAAATAGTGTGCCAGTGCCCGCGCACCGCCGACATTGTCAGGAACAACCGCATCGGCAGGAAGGTTGTGACGACCGATGACCGCCACTCGCCCGCCCATTGAGGTAAACGAGTCGAGACGCTCGGTCATTGATCGGCAGTAAGCGCGATCATCGAGACCGCTGCCTGCCAGGATGATGGCTTCGACACGCTGCATCTGCAACAGATGCACATACTCCAGTTCACGCTGTGGATCGCGGAAGGTGTTGCACACAATCATCAACCGCCCGTCATCGGCGGCGCTGCGCTGAATGCCGCGCAGGATTTCGGCAAAGTACGGATCGCTGATGTCGTGGACGATGACGCCGACAGTTTGTGTGGTGGCGCGGGCAAGTGCTTGCGCATGCGCATTGGGCACATAATGCAGTTCACGCGCAGCAGCAGTGACACGCGCACGCATCTCATCACTTACGGCGCGCGCGCTGCCATTGAGTACACGTGATGCAGTAGCGAGCGAAACGCCGGCGCGACGGGCGACATCAGCAAGTGTAACAGCCATACTGCTTTGTGTTTCAACCTCCGTTTGACATCCCGATTATATCATGCTATACTCACTTTGCAAGTGAAAGCGCTTTCCACCCTGACGGTTTCGTTTGATAGACGTCGCTCCGTTGCTAGAATCTGGGGTTGCGTATATCACTGTCTGACCCCTTCTCCTCAGAAAGTCCTGGTTGAGTGGTGTCGGTTCAACGTAGAGCAATTCGGGTAGAGGGCAACGATGGCTGAGTCAAACGATGCACCGATCCTCCTGGAGATTCGCAATCTCAAGAAGCACTTCCCCATCAAGCGCGGCTGGTTCTCGCGCACCGTCGGGTATGTCAAGGCAGTTGATGGCGTTAGTTTCTTCGTCCGCGAAGGCGAAACGCTGGGAGTGGTCGGTGAAAGCGGATGTGGCAAAACGACCATGGGTCGGCTGGTGTTGCGCGCAATGGCACCGACCGAGGGCGAGATTTGGTTCAGAGACCGTGACCAGGGTCTGGTCAATATTCCAACGATCGGTGAAGATGCACTCAAGCGGTTGCGCCGCAACATGCAGATGATCTTTCAGGACCCCTATTCGTCGCTCAATCCACGCATGACCCTGCTCGAGATCGTCGGTGAACCGCTGCTGGTACATGGAGTGGCGCAGGGCGCCGAACTGAAAGACCGTGTGGCGGAACTGTTGCGGGTTGTCGGACTGCGCACGGAATATATGAATCGCTATCCGCACGCCTTCTCAGGTGGACAGCGGCAGCGTATTGGCATTGCACGGGCGCTGGCGCTCAACCCGCAGTTGATCGTATGCGATGAGCCGGTTTCGGCGCTCGATGTGTCGATCCAGGCGCAGAGATCCTCAACCTGCTCCAGGATTTACAACGCCAGTTTCGACTGACATTTCTGTTTATCGCCCACGATTTGAGCGTTGTCGAACATATTAGCGATCGCGTGGCGGTGATGTATGTCGGCAAGATCGTCGAGAGCGCGCCAACGCCGAAACTCTACACTATGCTGCGCCATCCCTACACTGAGGCGCTGCTCTCCGCCGTTCCCAAACCAGACCCGCGCCGGCGCACGCTTCCGATTGTGCTGGAAGGTGAGGTGGCTGACCCTGCCAACCCGCCGTCGGGGTGTTATTTCCATCCACGTTGTCGCTATCGGATCGATCGGTGCATGACCGAGACGCCGGAATTGCGCGAGATCGCGCCAGATCATTTTGTCAGTTGTCATCGTGCCGGGGAGCTCGATCTCCAGGGAATCATCCCTTCGGTTCAGTCGCTGGCGTATTGATGAAACGCGCTTCCCAGAAATCTGGTTCTACTACAAATCTTCGCTAGTGATAAGGAGGTGACAGGCGATCAGGTTAACCATTTTCCGCGAATGCGTATCCTTTGTCTGTTCCGATGTTGATGCAGTGACGCATTAATACCATCAGAGAGGCACGTATGAAACAAAACACCAGACGTTCGCTCAATCGTCGTAGTTTTCTGCGCATATCTGCCGTCCTTGGGGCAAGTGCAGGTCTGGCCGCCTGCGGTGGCTCCCCATCTGTACCTGCACCAACCGCTGTTCCCGCCGCGCCTACCGCTCCACCAGCTCCCACGACTGCTCCGGTCGCAACGCCGCCGCCACCACAGGCAGCCACTGCCGTGCCTGTAGCCGTATCGACGTTCAATGAGGCGCCGATGCTGGCTGAACTCGTCAGCCAGGGCAAGCTGCCACCGGTCGATCTGCGCCTGCCCAAAAATCCGGTGGTTCTCACCGGTATGGATGGAGTTGGCAAGTACGGTGGGACGATCCGCCGTGGTTTTCGCGGCTTTTCCGATCGGTGGTGACCGACCAAGATCCAGAACGAAGGATTGACGTGGTACAACGCCGATTTAAGCATCCGCGCCAATATCGTCGAGTCGTGGGAAGTCAGCAATGATGCCCGGCAATGGACGTTCAAACTGCGCGAGGGTATGAAGTGGTCTGATGGATTCGGATTTCACGACCGACGACTGGAAGTGGTGGTACGACCATGTGCTGCTGAACGAGCAGATCACGCCAGTTTTGCCCGCTCCATGGTCGACCGGGTCGCCGCGGGTGGTGATGAAGGCAGATTTCCCTGATCGGTACACCGCGGTATTTACCTTCCAAGATCCCAAGCCGCTGTTTGCCTACATCGTTACTCGTGGGCAGCCTTTCGTCCATGCCGGCTTCATGAAGCAGTTCCACGAGGAATTTACTGACAAGGCAAAACTTGAAGCCGATGCGAAGGCTGCGGGGTTTGAAAGCTGGGTGCAGCTCTTCCAGGATAAGAACTCGTGGTGGACAGTCGGCCGACCAACGCTCGGTCCGTGGATGGCAATGAATACGATGACCGAGCAGTTGTTCATTATGGAGCGCAACCCCTACTTCTGGCAGGTGGACGAGGCAGGGAATCAGTTACCCTACATCGACAGGGTCACCCATCTGTTGTTCGAGGCGCCGGATGCATTCAATACACGAATCATCGCTGGCGATGTCGATTTCCAGGCGCGCCACGTAAGCGTCGGTGATTTTCCACTCCTGAAGGAGAACGAAAGCCGCGGCGATTATCAGGTTGTTCTCGGCGTCAACGCTAACCATATTGCCTTTCAACCGAACCATACCGCGAAGAATCCGAAAATCCGCGAGTTCTTCCAGAACCGCGACGTGCGGATTGCGCTGTCGCTGGCGATCAATCGCGATGAGATCAACGAACTGGTTTTCAACGGCATCGCAGTGCCGCGTCAGTACAGCCCGCTGAGCATGTCGCCACAGTACTACGAGAAGTTGACAAAGGCGTACATCGAGTACGATCCTGCTCGTGCCAATCAACTGCTGGACCAGGCGGGCTACGATAAGAAGGATGCGCAGGGCTTCCGTCTGTGGAAGGATGGGAGTGGTCCGGTCAGTTTCATTATCGAAGGTACGGCACAGGCTGGATCTCCCGATGAAGACGCTGTGCAAACCATGATCCAAGTACTTTGCCGATGTTGGCATCAAGGCAACGTACAAGGCGCAGGAACGTTCGCTCTACACCGAACGCTATCAGGCAAACGAGATCGAAGCGGCGTTCTGGGGCGGCGACCGCACCCTGCTGCCGATAGTGGCGCCTGGGATTTTTCTCGGTACCATCATCGATCGTCCCTGGGCGGTGGGGTGGGGCCTGTACCACGAAGATCCGAACAATTCAAATGCCGAAGCGCCGCCGGAGGGTCATTTCATTACAAAGATCTGGGATCTGCAGAAGCAGATCGATGTCGAACCGGATGAAGAGAAGCGCAACGCGCTGTTCCGGCAGATTCTTGACATTTGGGCGGAAGAATTGCCCATGATCGGGATTTTGGGTGAGCTTCCCTCCCTAACTATTGTCAAGAATGGCTTCAAAGGGTTCCGCAGTGGGTTCCCCTTTGACGATGTAACCGAAGACGAAAACCTGCTCAACACGCAAACCTACTACTGGGACGACCCGGCGAAGCATACGAATTAGAGCATCTCACGTCTTGGTAGGGCACAGGTTGGGCAAATGGCGTTGCCTTTGCCCAACCAAACCGTGTCGTCTGTCACCGGTGAGCCGGTGACGTGCGTTGCATTCTTTGCCGATCGGCGTGATACGTCCGAAGTGAGCACTGCCATGATTCAGTATATTGTTCGTCGCGTGTTCTTGATGATCCCAACGCTGTTTGTGATTTCGCTGATCTCGTTTGCCATCATTCAACTGCCCCCCGGTGACTTCCTGAGTTCGTATGTCGCGCAGCTCCGTGCTGATGGTGACACCATCGATGCAGCGCAACTAGCGGCGCTCCAGGAACAGTACGGCTTGAATCAACCGGTGTATATCCAGTACTGGAAGTGGATCAGCGGTATTGTGTTGCGTGGCGATTGGGGTCGCTCGTTCGAGTGGGGCAAGCCGGTGAGTGATCTGATCTGGGATCGCATTGGCGTGACCATGCTGATTTCGTTACTCACCATTCTGCTGAGTTGGGCGATTGCGATCCCGGCAGGCGTCTATGCAGCCACTCATCAGTATTCGTTTTTTGATTATTTGATGAGTTTTATTAGTTTCCTGGGTTTAGGCACGCCGAATTTTCTGGTTGCGCTGATTGCGCTCTGGGTCGGCCTGGCGGCATTTGGGGTCAATATCAGCGGTCTGTTCTCGGAACAGTACCTCGATGCGCCGTGGAGTGTGGCAAAAGTGCTGGATATGCTCTCACGCATCTGGTTGCCGGTGATTGTGCTGGCAATCGATAATACTGCCAGCATCATTCGCACCTTGCGCGCCAATTTGCTCGATGAACTCAACAAACCCTACGTCGAAACAGCGCGTGCAAAAGGAGTCCGCGAGATGGTACTGGTCTGGAAATATCCGGTACGGGTTGCACTTAATCCGTTCTTCAGCACAGTTGGCTGGACGCTGGCTGCGCTGGTGTCGGGCGAAACGCTGGTTGCGGTCGTTCTCAGTTATCAGACGAGTGGTCCGCTCCTGCTGCGCGCCTTGACCTCGCAGGATATGTACCTTGCTGGAAGCTTCATTCTGTTGCTCAGTACGCTGACCGTCATCGGTACCTTGATTTCGGATATTCTGCTGGCGTGGGTCGATCCGCGCATCCGCCTGGAGGAATGAGTATGGCAACTGGAGGACGTGTCGAGCCATCGCGCGCTGTGGATGCTGAGACGCTCGATCTGCAGGGGCGTGCGGAACAAATCTCGGTTGCGCCACAGTGGAAATTGATGTGGTGGAAGTTCCGCAAGCATCGCATGGCGATGGTAAGCGGCGTGGTGTTGATTGTGCTCTATCTGATCGCGATCTTTTGTGAATTTGTCGCACCTTACGATCCGGAGAGTTTTTCGACGCGCTACACGCTGGCGCCGCCATCACGTATTCATCTCTTCGATACCGAAGGCAACTTTCGCGGTTTGTTCATCTATGGAATGAAGCGCGAACGCGATCCGGTGACCCTGCGCCCGATGTTTGTTGAAGATACCAGTGAGATCCATCCAATCCGCTTTTTTTCGCCTGGACAACCCTATAAACTTTGGGGGATCTTTGAGTCGAACATCCGTTTGTTCGGTATCGATGCGCCAATCGAGGAGCATGGTTTTTTCCTGCTCGGTGCTGATCGTCTGGGGCGCGATCTGTTTTCGCGTATCGTCTATGGCACGCGTATTTCGCTCTCAATCGGGCTGGTTGGCGTCTTTTTGAGTCTGATCTTCGGCATCGTGCTCGGCGGTATCTCCGGGTATTACGGCGGTATTATCGATACAATCATCCAGCGCATCATTGAGTTTATCCGTGCGATCCCCGCCATACCCCTCTGGATGGGGCTGAGTGCTGCACTTCCGGCCGACTGGCCCGTCGTATGGGTGTACTTCGGCATCACCGTTATTCTCTCGTTGATTGGCTGGACCGGGCTGGCGCGGGTTGTGCGCGGTCGATTCCTGGCGCTGCGTGAGGAGGATTTTGTACTGGCGGCACGCCTGGTCGGATCGAGCGAGATGCGTATCATCCTGCGCCATATGGTTCCGTCGTTCCTGAGTTATATCATTGCGACGCTCACCCTTGCCGTTCCGGGAATGATCCTGGCGGAGACGGGGTTGAGTTTCATCGGTCTGGGGCTGCGCGCACCGGCAATCAGTTGGGGCGTGTTGTTGCAGGAAGCGCAGAACCTGCGGTCGGTTGCGCTGGCACCCTGGGTTTTGTTGCCTGGTGCGGCGGTTGTTCTCTCGATCCTGAGTTTCAATTTTCTTGGCGATGGTTTGCGTGATGCTGCCGATCCGTATGCACGCTGAGCATGAATGAGGGATGTTATGACCGATCCACGTCCGTTGTTGCTGGAAGTTGAGGATCTGAAGACCTACTTTTACCTGGATGAAGGCGTTGTGCGTGCGGTGGATGGCGTGAGTTTCACGATTCGACGCGGGCAGACGATCGGCGTGGTCGGGGAGAGCGGTTGTGGCAAATCGATCACGGCGCGCTCGATTCTCCAGATCGTTCGTCCGCCAGGCAGGATTGTGTCCGGTTCGATCCGGTTTCATCGTGCTCCTGCAACGCAGAATAATCCCGGTGAGGTGATCGAAATCACACGCCTGAATCCGATGGGGAAACCGATGCGCATGATCCGCGGTGGCGAGATCTCGATGGTCTTCCAAGAGCCGATGACCTCCCTCAGCCCGGTGCATACGGTTGGCAGCCAGGTGATCGAGGCGATTACGTTACATCAACCGGTCAGCAAGGAAGAAGCCCGTCGGCTTGCCATCCACATGTTTACCAAAGTGGGCATGCAACAGCCGGAGCGCACCATCGACCGCTATCCGCATCAATTGTCAGGTGGTATGCGACAGCGCGCCATGATTGCGATGGCGCTGAGTTGTAACCCCAGTCTGCTGATTGCCGATGAACCGACCACGGCGCTCGATGTGACGACTGAGGCGCAAATACTGCAATTGATGCGCGATCTGCAACGCGAACTGGGGATGGCGATCATGTTCATCACCCATAACCTTGGTGTTGTGGCGCAGATGACCGAAGTGGTCATGGTGATGTACATGGGGCGTGTGGTGGAACAGGCGACGGTGGACGATCTGTTCTATGCGCCCAGGCATCCGTACACCCGCCTCCTGCTGAAATCGATCCCGAAACTTGGCTCGAAGGCGCTGGGCACAGCAATGCGCCTTGAGTCGATCAAGGGAACGGTGCCGCATCCGTATGCTATTCCGAAAGGATGTCTGTTCCATCCGCGCTGCGGCGATATGATTCCCGGAGTGTGCGATGCGATCGATCCACCGGTCATTGCGGTGAGCGATCAGCAGATGGTGCGCTGTCATCTCTATGCGCCTCCGCCAGCCCACGATGTTATTCCACTGACGGCAGAGCATGCGTCCCAGGATCGGGGCTGAGTTCGAGGGGAGGTGCAGTGATGCATGTCATGCTGGTATTCCCACCGAATTGGACGCCTGCGATGCCACATCTGGCGCTGCCGACGCTTGCTGCATTTTTGCGTGGGCATGGCGTTCGAGTAACGCAGCGCGATGTGAATATCGAGGTGTTCGACACGGTGCTGACCCGACGTTATCTCGAGCGCATGCTCGACAGGTTGCGGCGCGAGTACGGACCACACGCCGAGCGGCGGTCGAAGCGACGGGTTACACCGTCGCATGATCTGATCGTCCAGGCGTTGCGTTCCGGTCCGGCAATCGCGGCGCGGGTCGAGTGGGCAAAAAAAGTGCTCCGTAGTTCGGCGTTTTTTGACGGTCCTGTCGGTCGTGATGCACTCATGACGGTTATCGATGCGTTGCGAATAGCGTCGCTCCCTTTTTTTCCGGCAGCTCTCGAACTCGGTACGTATCGTCCAGCGCAGACTGCCGATAGTACAACCAGTATTCTGGGCGAAGTGCGCGATCCGCAGGTCAATATGCTGATCGAACTCTTCACAAAGGGAGTGCTGGCAGATATTGAGCGCGATCAACCGGATGTGGTCGGCATTTCCATTCCGTCGATGGCGCAGATGATACCGGGTTTGACGCTTGCAGCGCTGATCAAAGATCGCGGATTGCCATGCCACGTGACAGTTGGTGGTCCGCATATCACCATGCTGCGCGAGCGTCTGGCGCGATCACCTGGCATCTTCTCGCTCATCGATAGCGCCGTGGTTTTCGACGGTGAGGTTCCGCTCTTGATGCTGTGTCAGGCGCTGGCTGACGGGGATAATCTGGAACGAGTGCCGAACCTGATCTACCGCGATGGCGATACAATCCGTGTGACTGCTCGCAAGGAACCGGAGAAGATCGGTGCACTGCCATTGCCGGATTTCGATGGCTTGCCGCTCGACCGCTACCTGGCGCCATACTTGACCCTGCCGCTGCTTTCGGCGCGCGGTTGCTACTTTGGCAAATGCGCATTTTGCAATGTCGGGTATGGTGAAGCCGAAAACTTCAGCCTGATGCGCAGTGAGATGCTGGCGGAACAGATCATGGCGCTTCACAGCCGGTATGGTGTGGAACATATTTTCTTCTCCGACGAAGCGTTGACGCCCCGGACACTGCGCGAACTCTCAGCAATCATGCAGCGCGATGGCACGCCGGTGCTCTGGGGTGGCTGTGCCCGCTTCGAGAAAACGCTGACCGCCGATCTGTTGCAGCAGATGTATCGTGGAGGCTGCCGCATGATCTTGTTTGGTCTGGAAAGCGCTTCTGAAGCGATCATGAATCGCATGATCAAAGGAACAAAACTGGAACATATGCACCGCATTCTGCAGGAAAGCGCCACGGTCGGTATCTGGAATCACACCTTCTTTTTCTTCGGCTTTCCTGGTGAGACAATCGACGATGCACAACAGACGGTCAATTTCCTCTACGAACATAAGCATCACATCCATTCAGCCGCTCTTGGTACATTTCTGCTCGAAATTGACGCTCCGGCGCATCGATTTCCAGAAAGTTTCGGTATTACGAAAGTTATCGATCCTCCGGAAAAAGACCTGGCAATTTACTTCGATTATGAAGTTGCCGAAGGAATGGACACAGCCACAGCAGAACTGATCGAGACGCGTTTCATGGAGACAATGCCGGTTAAGCCGTACCCACAATTCTACGTTAATGATGTTTATCGTTTTCTCTATGCATGTCATCTCAGTCGTCAGGGCACATTGCCACCACCATTGCTTGCTCACTATGATAAGGTGATTGCAGGATAACGATGTGTGCGTGCTCGATTGCGATGTATGCAGGATTACATCGCCAGTAAGGAAAACGCAATGTCTACCGCCATCAAGATTGGTGTCATTGGCGCCGGAAGCGCTCAATTCTCGCTCGGTCTGGTCAAGGATCTGTGTCTGACCCCGGGACTTGCCGGTAGCCTGGTCTGTTTCATGGATGTCGATTGCGAGCGGCTCGACATGATCGAGAAACTGGCGCGGCGCTATGCGGCTGAACTCGGCGCCGATCTGCGGTTCGAGCAGACAACCGATCGAGCCGAGTCGCTTGCCGAAGCCAGTTTTGTGATCAACACCGCGTCGGTCGTTAGCCATCATCATCAGCGGGCGATGCGCGAGGTAACGGCAAAGCACGGGTACTACTATGGCGGCGTCAATTTCGGCAACTATGCACAACTTGCATTCATGTTGAGCGTAGCGTGCGACATGGAACGTATCTGTCCGGATGCCTGGTTAATCCAGTCGGGCAATCCAGTATTCGAGGGATGCACGCTGATAACCCGTGAAACCGGCATCAAGGTGTGCGGGTTATGCCACGGGCACTACGGCGTCTACGCAATTGCTGCAACGCTGGGACTCGATCCGCACCGGGTGACCTGGCAGGCGCCGGGGTTAAACCACAATATCTGGCTGAACCACTTTCTCTACGATGGCAGGGATGCCTATCCACTCCTCGATCAATGGATCGCTGAGCATGGTGAAACGTACTGGCGCAACCACAGAGCCGAAAGCACTCACGACATCCAGATGTCGCGCGGCGCCATTCACATGTATCGGTTGTACGGCTTGATGCCGATTGGTGATACGCCGCGTCAACAGCGCAACTGGTGGTACCACACCAGTATCGATGTCAAGAAATACTGGTTTGGCGAACCGTGGGGTGGTCCTGATACCGAACTGGCGCGACCGTTCTTCGTCGAAAATCTGGAACAACGGATTGCTTTCATGACTCGCCTGGCAAACGATTCACGTGCCAGTATGGTCGAGGCGTTTGGCAGCGAGAAGACCCGCGAGCAACAGGTTCCGATCATCGATGCGCTGGTGAACAACAATCCGTATCACGCCCAGGTCAACATTCCCAATCATGGCGCTCTGCCCGGCGTTGCTGGTGATGTCGTCGTCGAAGTTCCGGCAATTGTCGATGCCCGGGGCATCCAGCCGCTGCGCGTTTCGCCGCTACCTCAGAAGATCATGCTCGAAATGATCTTGCCCGAAGTGCTAGATATGGAGCGCGAATTACTCGCGTTCAAAACCGGAGATCGTTCGATGTTACTGTGGAATGTGCTCAACAGTCCGCAAACGCGATCGCATGATCAGGCAGTCGCAGTGCTCGACGATCTGCTGGCAATGCCAGGACACGAAGAACTGGCGGCGCACTTTCAATGGCCTACAAACTGGTAGAAGGAAAGAATGCCATGGCACGCACGTGGCCTTCAGAGATAACCTCGTACACCGATCATGGAACCGGTCGAACAATCCGCAAACTGACGGCAATCGGCAATAATGTCCATCTCTACTTTACCGAGAACTCGTTCGATGCTGTCGAACCCGTGATCATTTTTCTCTCGGACCGCGCCAGCAGTGAAGATCGGGCGCCGCACGAAGATCCGCATTACAACGTGTTTCGCTTAGATCTCATCTCTGGCGAAATCACGCAGTTGACCGATGAGCCAGATGGGGTCAGCAATGTCACCAAGACGCCCGATAGCCAGATCATTGCGTATGTCACCGGCCAGCGGGTACGCGCGCTTGATACGACAACCGTCACTACAGCAACGATTTACGAAGAGACGGAGAACTTTACCCTCGGTGCTCCATCAATTGCCCCCAATCGCCGCTATGTTGCTTTCTGTCGTAATGAGCAGGTAGATGTACCACGCGGTCCAGATTACAGCGGTTTCAAAGAGAGTTTCTACCGTATCAAAGATGGTCGTGTGACAGTCGCATATCTGGATGGGTCATGGGCGTTTGATGCCTGGCGCGATACCCACTGGCTCGGTCATTTCCAGTTCTGCCCGATTGATGCGACCATTGGCAGTTTTTGCCACGAAGGACCATGGAATCTGGTGACGCAGCGCATCTGGTTGCTCGATTTCGTCGCGCGTCAAGCCTTTCCCTGCTTTCGCCAGGTGGAAGAAGATTCGGTTGGACACGAATTCTGGACGCAGAATGGTCTGATCTTTTTCGATAACCGTGGACCAGGACATGATGGAACGATTACCAGTCGACGCACACAGGCAGTGGCGGTGGATGTCGCCGTGAAGGGTAGTCTGCCGGGCGCTTCCTTTCGCCCATATGTCGGACTGGCAGACCGACGCGGATCAGTCATCCGGCAGATCGAAATGCCGTACTACACCAATCATTACCATGCAAATCCTGATGCGACACTGCTGGTTGGCGACGATGTTGACGATCTGGTGCTGATCGACATTTCCAGCGAAGAAGCGCGGTTGCAGGTGCTGGTGCACAACCACGGAACATCATGGCATACCCAGAGCAGTCATTGCCATCCAACCTGGAGCTGGGATGGGAAACATATTCTCTATGCTTCGGATCGAGACGGGAAGGTCAATCTCTATCTGGTTGATCTGTGAGTTCAGGGCAACAACAGGAGCGCTGAAATGATTCAGGAAAAAGGTATCGGTATGTCTCACACTATGTCGATCCCACCTTTTCCTGCGGCGGTCGGGGTAACCCATTTGCTGGTGTATGACACGCTTGCACCTGATGGACTGGTGGGGGGTAGTCCGCATGTTCATTTTCTCTGTACCGAGATGTACATGGTGATCGGTGGGCACGGCGCCGTGCAAACGCTGAGCGCAGCTGGATTTCGCGAGATACCGCTGGGACTGGGGCAGATTGTTTGGTTTACGCCCGGCGTCATCCATCGGCTTATCAACCATGGCGAGCTCGAAATCCTGATTGTGATGCAGAATGCCGGCTTGCCGGAGGCGGGTGATTTTGTCCTGACGTTCCCTGAAACAACTCTCACCGATGATCAGGCATATTTCGACGCCGCCTCACTTTCGCCACGTGGCGCAGTCTATACCAGCAGCGAACGAGCTGCCTACCAGCGTCGTGATCTGGCAGTGCAGGGTTTCATTGAACTGAAGCAACGCTATGAACGAGAAGGACCGGTAGCGCTGGATCGCTTCTACACACAGGCCGTGCGTCTGGCACAGCCCAAACTTGCTACCTGGCGTACAGTATGGGAAGGCGGACCGCTGGCAACGGCGCAGGCAACCGGGCAGCATCTGGCTGCGCTTGTGGAGGGAGATGTTTCGTTCCTCCAGCAGGGTGATGTATGTATGATACCTGCACCTGCCACCCCGCGACGCCTGGGTATGTGTGGGACGCTAGGGGTCTATCTTCCAGAGGGCGCCCGGAGGGTGAACCAGTGAATGCTTTCGAGTATCACACGGTGAATGGCTACATTCATCACTGGCTCGTTACCGGACCGCGCGTGCTGGAGGTGACCGATCTCGACCGACTCTACGGCTATGACTTTCGAGTGCGCATCGCCCGTCACCGCGCGTCGCCTGATAACGAGATCGCGCAACCGCCAGTGGAAGGTGCAACATTCACTGTAGATGGTCAAATATTGGCGTGGCAGTACTACGCCTGTGAGGATGACCACTTCGTCGATCTCAGTCATTTCTACCACACCGTTACACATCTGCGGGCGTGGGCATATGCTGGGGTGGTGTTTCCAGAAGCCGGTCGTGTCACAATGACAATCACTACCAACGGTCCAGCAGATATCTGGATCAACGGATGTCACGTCCATCATCACGAGCATGTTCATCACCAGATACCAGCCAGCCTCCCATTCGTTGCCAATGTACAACAGGGGACAAATGCCATCCTCGTTCGATTCGAGGCAGTTGCGGCGCGTGAATGTCCCATGGTGATGGCATTGCGGATTGCGTG
The DNA here is from genome assembly GCA_034432635.1 of Roseiflexus sp. Lineage (GTDB taxonomy): Bacteria > Chloroflexota > Chloroflexia > Chloroflexales > Roseiflexaceae > Roseiflexus. Next base: position 3,554 of record DAOUBK010000012.1, on the reverse strand, counting down.
TGCTGCTGATCTGCCGGTGCACCTTTCGACTCATCAGCAGCATCTCGATCTGCGCGCGAAGATAGAGCAGGTTATTGCAGCCGCATTTCTAGAGCGTGAGATATTCGATGCTGGCGAAGAAATTATTGTCCGCTGGTCTGATGCTGTGGATTTTGCTGAGCGAACGGTGTGTGTACGCCTGCAAAATATGCGTGGTCAGATTTACGCCGAGGCATTACCCACAGTTCGACCTGGCACAGTACTGTCGTTCGGGCACGCTGCCCAGTTCCGCGATGGTGCGTACCAGATTGTCCTGATGCCGCATCCTGAAGCCTACTGCCTCCACAATGTGCGGATTACCCGCGCTCTGCCGTTCGTAGTGCTGAAGAATCGCTATGCGACTGTCCCGTATGGCACCTTCGAGGAGCGTCGCGTGGAAGCCTTGCACGATGCCGTGCAACGCAGCGGATTGTATAGCGAGATTGCAAAAATGGAGCTTGGTCTGTGGCAAGACCTGTGCCTGAACGTGATCCTGGAGGAGATCGATGGGATCAACCGTCGCCGCGATTGTAGCGATTTCTCGCTGATAGGCTTGCTAGGTGCGTTTCTGCGCTATGGCGACGATGAGCATTTCCCTGCTGCGCTGCGTTCACCACTCGAGGCATGCATCCTCGGTTTTCGTTACTGGTCGGACGAGCCGGGAGCCGATGCAATGTGGTTCTGGTCGGAAAATCATCGCATTCTGTTCCATACGTGCGAGATTCTGGCAGGTCAGATCTACCCGGATCGCATTTTTGCCAACAGTGGACTATCAGGTGAGGCGCATCGCTTGAAAGGCGAACGTCTGGCGCTGGACTGGTTGCGTCAGCGTGCAAGCGGTGGGTTCCGCGAATGGGACTCGTACTTCGAGCACGATACGCTCGCTCTGACACATCTGGCAGACCTGGCAGCGAACGATCAGGTGGCGGAACTAGCAACGGTCGTTCTCGATAAATTGCTCTTCACCATGGCGGTCAATTCGTTCCGCGGCGTTTTTGGATCGACGCATGGTCGCGCATATACGCTCAACGTTAAAGGAGCGCGCCTTGAATTAACCAGCAGCATAGGGCGGTTGTTGTGGGGTTTGGGGGTGTTCAACGATGCTACACTCGGAGCCGTTGCGCTTGCCTGTGCACGCGGGTATGAGCTGCCCCCCGTTATCGCAGAGATTGCTACGGCACAGGTCGAAGAACTGTGGCACCGTGAACGCCATGCCGGAGTGAATGTCTGGGATTACGACATGGCCGAGGGTCGCTGGGAAGTGAACAAGGTCACGTTCAAGACACCGGATTATATGCTCTGTTCGGCGCAGGATTATCGTCCTGGCGAGCGAGGGGTGCAGGAACATATCTGGCAGGCGACCCTGTCGCACGATGCAGTCGTCTTTGTGACCCATCCGCCATGCATCGCCGAGGATAGTTCGCTTCGTCCCGATGCCCGACATGGGAACGTGGTGTTACCGCGCGTGGCGCAGTGGTGCGAGACGCTGATCGCTATTCATCACATTCCGCCGCGCAACGACTGGTTCGATCATGCGCGTCCTGATGGGTACATCGATCCAGCCCATCCCGAGGCGTATGTCGATCCAGCATGGATGGGCTGGACCCATGCATACTTCCCTACCTTTGCGTTCGATGACTATGCGCTGCGTCAGGGATGGGCATTCGCGCGCGTGGGTGATGGCTACCTGGCGCTTACTGCTGCTAACGGGCTGACTCTCGTCACCACCGGTCGCAACGCCTTGCGTGAACTGCGTTCGCCAGGATGGCCCAACATCTGGATCTGCATGATGGGGCGGGCAGTGCGTGACGGCGATTTTGCAGCTTTTCAGGAGCGTGTCTTGTCACTCAGCGTGATATTTGATCATCTGCGGGTTGATTGCCAGACACTGCGCGGTGACCATATCACGTTCGGCTGGGAGGGACCATTGCTCGTGAATAATGAAGTGCAACCGCTCGGTGGTTTCAAACATTACGAGAGTCCAATCTGCACCTGCGAGTTGGGATCGGCATCGATGGAGATCGCCGGTTGGGAGACGGTATTGCGACTAGACTTCACGTAGTGTGGAATCGTATAGAGGCGCATATGTCCATCCGGTACAGATGGACACTCATTTTCAACCCTGTACTGATCGCATGCAGTGCTCCTGCGTTTGTTTCCGACAGATCGGCGTCGGACCCTCAATCTGCCGTCCTGCTGCTCTTCCGGTTGGCGCCGGGAGCAATGAACCGATTGATGGTACACCTGCCAGGCGTCTGAGTTTCCCGAAGGTCTGGAATGGCTCAACGTCACTCGAATCATTTACAGTGATGTGCTCCGTTTGCTTCATCTGAACTGTTTGCCTTCTGTGCCGATGCTGGCGTGTTCGTGGCGGAGGTCGCACTGGAATGGTGTAAGGCGCCCAGAGCGGGACCATATCTGGTCAAAAGGTTGGAAATTGCTGCGCCATTCATTGTTGCCGACGGTAGTGTCGCCGTGCTGCGGTTTCGCCGCACGATTGCGTGTGACCCTGAGTTTGAGGTGCACAGGCATATGTCAGCGTGAGGGCGTAGGGCGACCACCTGTTGTGTGAGCCGTGATAACAGGCGCACCTGATGAACACACATTCCACTATAGATCATCAGATGGCAGTCACCGGCAAATATTTGTTTGCCGAAGGTATGGCTGCCTGGCATCGACGTTTCGACGAGCAGGCCGGTCTCATCGAACAGCGAACCGACACCGGGATCTACCATCCCATTCGCGAGTCGTTTGGGTATGCATATGCTCTTGTGCAGGCGGGAGGTGCAACGGCGATCCCGCAGGCGGAGCGTATCCTGCGACGCGCATGACAGGCGCAGGAACGTAACCCCGCCAATCCACACTATGGCGGTTTCAGATGGATGGACGAAGACCGCAGTGTCACCGATCTCAATGCCGTGCAGTTTGTACTCGAGCAGATACTGCCGTTCCTGATCGACTACGGCGATTACATTTCGCCTGCGCTCAGGGCGGAATTGCTCGAAGCCGTCCGCCTTGGCGCTGAAGAGATCGCGCGTCTGAATGTTGCAGTCTGGTACACGAACATTACGCTGCTGGATACGCTCAATACAGTGCTGGCGGGTCAGGTATTGGACGAAGAGGGTTTACTCCGGCTGGGACGGCAACGGATCGACGAATGGATCGCGTACATCAACCGCTCCGGTGCTGTACTCGAATACAACAGCTCAACGTATGCTGCAGTTGATCTTGCAGCGCTTGCGAAACTGGCGCATCGTGCGATTGACCCTGCGATCCGGGTCAAGGCGCAGGTGATGGGCGGCAGCCAACTCTTCCAACGAGGAGACACACTGGCAATTCACGACTCCGGTTGCCATGGTGGAGTCGGCTGCGTTCGGATTTGGGCGCATTGCAGTCTACGGCGATGAGCATCCCGTGATCGACGTGCTGGCGGTGCATCGTACTGCACTGCTGCGGATCACGTGCCGATCCGCGCAGCGTGTGCTCTGGAACGGTAACGATGTCAGCGATGCATGTGTGTTCGATGGGCGGATTGG
>DAOUBK010000011.1:0-10110 GCA_034432635.1 Roseiflexus sp. | reverse complement strand
GAGGCATGCGGTGCTCCTGGTATGGCTCTGGTCGTAGTAACCCGCATCGGACCAGACGGACGCCGCGCCTTCAATCCGCCTTTCCACCCGGGCGCTCACAACCTCAAAACCCTACACCTGAGAGGCGGAGGGCGGGAGGGCGCGCGATTCCAGGGGCATACCCGCTCCTGCGCACAGCGGTGCGTCGCTCAGGTGCGGCGCCAGGGCGATGATGCAATCGCGCGCTATGATGTCTACTCCACCAGATTTGACATAAGGTGTACAGAGTACCCGGAACGGTTCGCCGCGGGTCATGTTGTCCGGGATGCGGGCAGTGTGCGGGGAGCGGTTGTCCGAAATTCATGTCAGACCGGACGAGCGCAGCGCGAAGCGGCGACTGCAATACGCTTCGGTCAACGTTCAGGCAGCACAGGCAGAGACAGCGTGAGGGCGGAAAACATAGCCGCCCTCGTCACGGAACAGAAGAACAGGGTAAGATCTTTCTGATCACAACCCAAATGTCGCTTTGGGAAACCATTCGGCTGCCGGTTCAACCACATCTGTCGGGCGCGGACCGGTGTCCGTCCATCCCTCCTGATTTTCCAGGGTCATCACCGCTTCGACTTCCATATCGTGGGTGCAGAGGATCTGGCAGGAAAGGCGATACTCGCCGAGGAGACCGCGCTCCTTGAGTTTCTCATATTCAGCAGCGGTCATGGTAGCAGGTTCACCGGAAACAAACGTCACCCGACAGGTGGTGCAGCGCGCCTTGCCGCCGCATCGATGACCGATGTGGATCCCCATGTCCTCAATAGCGTTGACCAGTCGCTTATCCGCCCTCCATTCAGCCGTTTTGCCTGCAACCGTTAGTTTGGGCATTTCCTTGTGCTCCTCTGTGCTGCTTCAGAATGCATACACACTCATTGTACACTATGTTTACGGATTGTTGTCCATATTGGACTTCACTCTCCTATCGGGTTGGCATCGGTACAACCGTTGTGCCTGAGGATATGACAGTGGGTGATATCGATATAGCTTCTCGTTGTTGTGTCCTGGTATGCCGTGTCTGTTAACAACCGGCAACCTGGCGATGAGCGGGCGCTGCGTTGCATCCACGCTTTGCTTCCGAGTGGTATACTATGTGTTACGTGACAAAAGGCAACGTTCTGAAGGGAACGCCATGCTGCGAAGATTCCGTATCTTTGTTCTGCTCGCACTCGTGACCGTTGTCAGTGCGTGTGGCAGTTATGATTTCCGGGGTATTACACTTGACCCGCCGAAAGAAGCCCCTGATTTTACTCTGACCGACTTTGATGGCAGACCGTTTCGTCTGAGCGAACAGCGCGGCAAAATCGTCATTCTCTTCTTTGGATTCACCAACTGCCCCGATATGTGCCCGGCTGCACTTTCTGATATGGCAGCTGCTCGCCGCAAACTCGGTGCTGATGCAGAAAAGGTGCAGGGCGTCTTCGTTTCACTCGATCCAGACCGCGACACGCCCGATCGTCTGAAGCGGTATGTGACTGCTTTCGATCCGACATTTATCGGGTTACGCGGCAGCGAGGCGGAACTCAGCCCGGTAATGCAGGATTATGGTGTGACCTCGATCCGCCGCGAACTACCCGACTCGGCGCTCAAGTATACGATTGATCACTCGACCTTTATCTACGTGATCGATGCAGCCGGGCGCTGGCGACTGTTGTTCACCCACGGCATGCTGGTCGATGATATTGTCAGCGACCTGCGCTACCTAGTGCGACACGGAGGCGCCTGAGTGGTGTGGTCGATGCATCGTGCAGCGCTGTTGTTGCTGGCGCTCCTGGTGGTTGGCGGTGCAGGCGCGGGCTTCTGGTATGGGTATCAGCGTCACAACGATGACCGCTACCTAGTGTTCACAGTGCCGCCTGGCAGCGCAGAGCGCCTGGCTTCCGGCGAGCAACTCGATATTCTGCCGCAAACGATCGAACTGTCGCTCCGTGGAAAGGATACGCTGGTCATCCGCAACGAGGATGTGCAACCGATCCAGGTAGGACTGTTCAAAATCGCTCCTGGTCAGCAGTTCGAGCAGCGCTACTATAATCCTGGTGTCTATGAGCTGATCTGTACGCTGCATCAGTCGCAGCGTCTCCGCATCGTCGTATCGCGAGAATGAATCTGGGAGACAATGTGGACGACAATCTCCACCGTCAGCATGCGGCAGAACACGCGCTTGGATATGTCGAGAGTGGGATGACAATCGGATTGGGAACCGGTTCGACTGCCACATGTATGCTGCAGGGGCTTGCAGCGCGTCTGTCTGATGGTCGCTTGCAACGTGTCACCGGCGTGCCGACATCGGAAGCGACGGCAGCACTGGCATGCGAACTCGGCATCCCGCTGACAACGCTGGATCGTCAGCCGCACCTCGATCTGGCGCTGGATGGCGCCGATGAGATCGATCCGCAGCTTCGGTTGATCAAAGGACTGGGTGGGGCGATGCTGCGCGAGAAAATCGTGGCGGCTTCCGCGGCACGCTTCGTCGTCATGGCGTCTGCCGGTAAATGTGTCGAACGCCTGGGAGAGCGTTCACCGCTCCCTGTTGAGGTCGTTGCTTTTGGATTGCCGCTCTGTGTACGCCGCCTGAGGGCGCTCGGCGGTATGCCAGTGCTGCGCCGTGACCGCGGTGGCGCGCCGTTTGTGACCGATGAGGGGAACCTGATCCTCGACTGCAATTTTGGCGTCATTGCCGATCCAGAGGCGCTCGCGGCGTCTATCTGCGCTATTCCAGGCGTCGTGGCGCATGGGTTGTTTCTCGGCATGGTGTCACTGGCGGTGATCGCCGGTCCTGATGGGATTGTGGAGTTGCACGCGCCATCAGTGCACCAGTAGCAGACGCCTGGGGTGGGTGAAGGGTGTCAGGGGCGAGCGAAGGCATTGCCCTTCGCCCACCCTACTGTTGTTGCCCATCCTACTGTTGCCCACCCCACCTTCGCCCCACCCGATTTTCACCCCGCCTTGCCTATTCCACCTCTGCAAGCACCATTCCGAGGGCGACGCTCTGCCCGGCGGCAACGTTGATCTGCGTTACACGACCGGAGCGCGGAGCGCGGATTTCGTTCTCCATCTTCATCGCTTCCAGCACCAGCAGCGGTTGCCCGATCTCGACCGGTTCGCCGGGATTGACGAGGACGCGAGTGATCAGTCCGGGGATGGGCGCCTTAATCCGTCCATCACCACTTGCCGGGCGTGCAATCGTGGATTCCAGATCGCGCACTTCAACCTGGTGCAGACCGAAGCGCGAGCGTATCCAGCGCAGATTGGGATCGATGACCAGTTCGTAGGGGCGCCCATCCACGATGAGCCACTCGAGGAGTTCGGAACTACCCGTATCGGGCACCAGCACATTGACAGTCTGACCGTCGACCCGAACCGTCATCTCGCCGGTCGTGCGGGGCAGCGGCGGCGTTTCGACGGTGAAGGTTCGTCCGTTGATGGTAATGCTCAGTTTACTCATCGTCTTTCCCCCTACTGCGGCAACCTGCGCGAGTCACAGTGCCACCTGGAACCGACGCGGTTGGGGAGTGCGCCGGCAGTGTCGCTTCGCCGGCGGAGATATGCCAGTGCGGCTGCAACTGCCAGATCGCGGAGTTGATCATCAGGGATCTCGGCGCCCGGCAGGAATTGTCGGTTGAATTCCGAGTCATACGTTCCTGCCGTAAATTCGGGGGTGTCCAGAATGCGTTGAACCAGCGGCAGGTTCGTTTGCACGCCGCTGATCGCAAAATCGGCGACCGCGCGACGCAAGCGTTGCAGCGCCCCTGCACGTGTATCGTCCCAGGCGATCACCTTCGCCAGCAGCGGGTCGTAGCGTACCGGGACATCGCAGCCGCCGTAGGCGTAGGTGTCGATGCGCACGCCCGGTCCGCCTGGAAAACGAAACCGTCGCAGGCGTCCAGGGCTGGGCAGGTAATGGTTCCAGGGATCCTCTGCATTGACGCGCGCCTGGATGGCGCATCCACGCAGAACGACGTCGTCCTGCGAAAAGTCGAGCGGTTCGCCCGCCGCGATCCGGATCTGTGTGCGCACCAGGTCGATACCGGTACGCATCTCGGTGATCGGATGCTCGACCTGAATTCGCGCTTTGACTTTGGTGAAGTAGAAATGTCCGTGTGCATCGAGAACGAACTCGATCGTGCAGATGCTGGAGCATCCCAGCAGACGCCCGATCGCCAGCGCCTGTCGCCACAGGTCTTCACGCTGGACATCGGTCAGGTATGGCGCTGGCGATTCCTCGATGACCTTCCGATAGTTGTGCTGGATCGAACCGTCGCGTTCGCCCAGGTGCACCAGATTGCCGTGATGGTCGCCGACAATCTGGACTTCCAGATAGCGCGCCGGGAGAAACGCTTCTTCCAGGTAGAGTCGGTCGTCACCGAATTCGGTAAGTGCTGCTGAATGTGCGTGCTGCGCCACGTCCTCCAGTTGTGTCGGCTCACGCACCATGCGCGTGTCATGGCTGCGCCCGCCGCTGTACGACTTGAGCACCAGCGGGTAGCCAAGTCGTTCGGCAGCGGCGCGCAATGCTTCACCATCCGAGGCACGATAGGCTTGCAGTGAGTGGCGTGGGACAGCAAAACCGGCAGCGCGCACAGTTTCGAGCGTGGCAATTTTATTACGTACACGTGCCAGCGCTGAGCTGGATGGTCCGATGAACACAATCCCGGCTTCCTCACAGGCGCGCGCAAACTCATCGTGCTCGGCGAGGAAGCCGTAGCCGGGATGAATTGCGTCCGCGCCGCAGTCGCGTGCGATCTGAACCAGCGCCGGTGCATCGTGATAGACTGCGCCTGAACTCAGACGCACGCACGCATCAGCCAGGCGCACATGGAGCGAACTGAGGTCGGTATCATCGTAGAGTGCGACCGTTCTAATACCCATGTCGCGGCAGGTGCGTATGATGCGAACCGCAATTTCGCCGCGGTTGGCGACCAGAAGAGTACGAAACATGCTGATACCTCTCAGGACGGCGAGATTCCGTGCTTCCGCGGCACATGCCGCTCACGCTTCGACAGGGTGACTTCCAGTGCCTTGATCAGCACCCGCCGTGAGTCGCGCGGCTCGATGACATCGTCAATCAGCCCACGCGCGGCGGCGACATACGGATTGTTGAAACGCTCCTGGTACTCTTCGACCAGTTCACGTCGCTTTGCCTCCGGATCGGGTGCATTCTTGACCTCGTTGCGGTACAGGATGTTAACCGCGCCCGCAGCGCCCATCACGGCAAGTTCTGCGTTGGGCCAGGCGTATAACAGGTCGCCACGCAACCCTTTGCTGCTCATCACGCAGTAGGCGCCGCCGTAACTCTTGCGCAGAATGATCATCAGTTTGGGGACGACCGCTTCGGAATAGGCATAGATCATGCGCGCACCGTTGCGGATAATGCCGCCGTATTCCTGATTGGTGCCGGGTAGGAAGCCCGGAACATCCTGCAAGGTGATGATCGGGATGTTGTATGTATCGCAGATGCGGATAAAATGCGCCGCCTTGATCGACGCTTTGATGTCGATGCAACCGGCGAGCACCATCGGTTGGTTGGCGACAATCCCGACAACGTAGCCGTTGAGTCGACCAAATCCGACGACCATATTCTGCGCCCAGAGAGCATGCACCTCGAAGAAGCGTCCATCATCGAGAATGCTGCTGATGACTTGGCGAACGTCGTAAGGTTTGGAGGGATCGACCGGGACGATCTCTTCCAGTTCTGGACAACGACGCTCTGGATCGTCCACCGGACGCACATACGGCGGATCGTCCTGATTGTTGAGCGGCAGATAACTGAGCAGTTCACGCGCCATTGCCAGGCATTCCTGATCATCGCGCGCCAGAAAGTGGCTGACGCCGCTTTCCTCGGCATGCACCCGCCCACCGCCGAGTTGTTCCTGCGTGACATCTTCCTGCATTACTGCCCGCACAACCTCAGGACCGGTGATGAACATGTAGGCATTTTCGGTCATGAAAATGAAATCGGTCAGCGCTGGCGAATAAACCGCGCCGCCGGCGCACGGTCCCATGATCAGCGAGAGTTGCGGAATGACGCCCGAGGCTTCACAGTTCGCATCGAAGATGCGCGCATATCCGCCGAGGCTATCGACGCCCTCCTGAATCCGCGCTCCGCCAGAGTCGTTGATGGCGATGAATGGGCAACCATACTTCAATGCCATGTGCATCGCTTTGACAATCTTGTTGGCGTGCATTTCGCCGAGCGAGCCGCCCATCACCGAGGCGTCCTGCGCCGCCACGAATGCACGACGCCCGTTGATCAATCCGAAGCCGGTCACAACGCCATCACCATAGCGGGAGCGTTTCCCACCGGGGTACACGTCGTAGCGCGGGAGCACAAGCGTATCGATCTCCTCGAACGTACCCGGATCGAAGAGCAGGTCGATACGCTCACGTGCGGTCAGCCGCCCTTTCTTATGTTGCGCTTCGACATCCTGCGCCGTTCCGCGCGCAATTGCCTTGCGCTGGCGCAGTTTTTCGATGTATTCCTGCATGCTCGTCATGGTGAAACTCCATCTCCAATCCGTTGCACTTCTGCCACTGGAACGACGACCCGGAACGCCTGTTCGCTGTCTGCGATCGCAAGGGTGAGCACAAACCTGCCAATCCGTCGCCACCAGCCGTAGTGAACGGTTGCGTTCAGTTCAGGGGCGCAGATCACCTTCACCGGCGCCCATCCACCTGTCACAGGCTCGTCCGGCAGACAGATAATGCTGCGTGTATCCACGGTCAACCCGCGACGGATCGACTTGAGAGCAGCTTCCTTGGCGCTCCAGATCGCCGTCGTCAGCAAGGGTTGCACCGATGGCGGCGCCCGTCGCACCCGCTCGATCTCTGCACTGGTAAAGAAATCATTCACGAATGCGGGATGACGCCGCTCGATATACTCGATGTCGGCCCCTGGACGGTATCCCGCAACGTCCACCAGCGCACAAAAAGCACACCCGTGGCTGTGGCTGATCGAGATTGCCAGTCGATTGATGAAGGCGTGTCCATTACAACTGTGCAGACGAGGTGCACCGTCTGGATCGGTTGTGATCACGATATCGCTCAATGCGGGTCGCCGTCCAGTGACCGACTCGATATACTGCGCTGTCAGACACTTTGCTGTCCAGCGACCCAGCAACCAGTCGTGGCGACGCTTCTCGCGTTTCAGCGATTGGAAGCGCACCTGCTCGCCCATGCTGAGCATCCCTTCCGGGACTTCAGCACGGGCAAGCGCGGGGTGATCGGCAAGCGTCTGGATCAGCCAGTGCATCATGGAGTAAACCTGTGAGGCGGGGCGTCAGAACCGGCGGAGAACATACCTGACGCCCCGCATACGGTGAGATTACACTTGTACTTCACCCGGCAATCGTACCGTGCGATAGCCACGCAGTTCGACATAGACGTTACCGTCGGTGTCGACGACGTATGCATCATACAATGCCCCATTCTCGATGGCAGTGACGAGTGCGTAGAGACGCCGCCCTGCCGCACTCTCTGGCTGCCGGTAGATGGCGACGCTCCCGATAGCAGCCGGCAACGCCATTGCCCGATGCGTCACCATTTCCCACATTCCGGCTGTCTGGAAGCAGAGCTCGATCAGCCGCGGCGCAATCAGCGTCGGCGTTTCGGACATGCTGTTCGGCGGTAACCCGTCGGTCATCAACGCCACCGCCTGATCGCCCATCACACCGACGCGCTCCATCACCTGGTACGCCGGACCGTGGAAGTAGACCCGATAGATACGTTCACGGTCAATGTCGAGCGCTTCGGTGGACGGCGGCGTGAAGTCGATCGTCCGCTCCTCCACCGGCGTCGTCGTGAGGTATACCTCACCGACGAAGTGGGTGTCGAAGCGCGGCGGCATATCAGGACGCGGTTGTACCATACCCCGCAGTGTCGTCTTCGCAACCAGCATCCCGTCGTCCGTGGGATGGATGGTGGCACTCAGGTAGAGTGTGCGTGGTTGACCGCGGTGGAACTTGAACGGGCTGCTGAACTGCTCGGTGATCGAGGCGACACGGAAACCCGGCGTGAGGAGGATGGCCAGTTCAGCGAACGCCTCGGTGCCCATGACCCCCGGCAGCACCGGCACCCCGTCGATTTGATGATCGTAGAGGAACGGTTGCTCCTTTGGATCAAGGGTCGTTTCCACCTCGATACCACCGTACAGTTTGAAGGCTTTAACCGACCCGATCATCAAGCGACCGCCGGCATCGACCTTCGATGGGTCGAGGCCGCCGTTCTCGTCGAACTCCGCTCCCAGGATGCCGAGGCGCTGCCCGACGACAATTTCGCCACGGAAGGCGCTCTGCGTCAGTTCGCGGCGGATCGTCGGAATACCGGCTTCGGGCGGCAGCATGTCGATGCCGGCCATTTCCATGATCTTCGGAATAGAACCGCGGGTTGCCATCCCTATGCCGCCCCACGCAGTCCAGTCGATAGCGATGCCGCGTGTCTCCGGTCGCCACGAGCGCATGCTGCTGGTCACCTTGCAGAGCAGGTCGTTGGCGGATGAGTAGTCGGACTGACCGCTGTTGCCGAAGCGACCGGCGACCGAACTGAATACGACCACGGCGCCGATCGGCATCCCTTTCGCCGCATTCAGGATGCTGAAGTAGCCGTCGGCTTTGATGTCGAACACTAGATCGAACTCCTTCGGCTCCTTGTCGGGCAGCGCTTTGGAGATTTCAATCCCGCCGGCGTGCAGCAGGACGTCGATCCGCCCGTGGCGTTCACGTACGTCGGCAATGACTGCGGCAACGCCGGGACCGTCGAGCAGGTTGACACTGAAGTAGTGCGCTGTACCGCCTGCGGCTTGAACTGCCTCGATAGCGCGCAGTGCCGCCTCTTCGCGCTCAATCGCCAGGATCTTGCGATCGATCATAACCGGCGTCGGTCGCTCACCGGCTGCGCGGAAGTCGTCGATCAACTTGCGCTTGAGTGCCTCTTTGTCCTGGCGGAACAGCGCAATGTTGGGGTCGTTCGGGTCTGGCTTCGGCGTCAGGTCGAGCAGGTAGAAAATACCGCCCGACGCCGCTGCAAGGTCGGCAGTGATGGCGGATGTGATGCCGCCAGCCGCGCCGGTGACGACGAAAACGGTATCTTTACCGAGGTGCATCCCTGGTGTGCCATCGGCTGCCGGGCGCTCCTCGAACGTGACCGTGTAGCGCAAACCGTCACGGTAGCCAACTTCGACGACACCGGGATCGAAGAGAGTCTCGGCAATCAGCAGATCCGCCGGTTCTGCGGTCTTGCGTCCTGGTTCGAAGTCAACCGCTTTGACCAGAATGTTCTGCCGTTCGCGCTTGTACGACTTGGTGCATCCAATAGCGGCACCGCCAAGAGGTGCGCTGGCACCCTCCGCTCCATAGCCGTGCAGACCGCCGAGCCGGGTTGCCGAGACCAGGAATGTCCCCGGTCCGACAAGTGTGTCATACAGCGTTCGCAGGGTCAGGTAGAGGTTCTTGACACGCACCCGGTTATGCTCGCGCCACGTCGCCAGGTCCATGTCTTCGATCGCCGGTTCGACATCGAGCGCCGGCAGCCAGTAGACTCCATGGATCGGTCCTTCTGCCAGCCAGCCCTTGAGTTGCTGTTCGAGTGCTTCGGCGGAGGGTGGTTCATCGATCACCAGCGTGCCGACACCGCGCTTCTCCAGCCGGTTGAGCAACGCCTTGCCGACACCGCCGCGATCCATCATCACGACGACACGCGTGTTGCCGTCGAGTGCGACACCAGTTGGCTTGCACAGATCGATGGGCGGGCGTAGCGCCGGAACAACGACACGGCGCGGAACCATATCGGCATTCTCGACCGGAGCGAGCACCACGGCTGGTTGAGTTGCGGGGGCAGGAGCAGTCGACGCGGAGGGAACAGCCACCGGTGCAACTGTGGTCGCCGGCGCGCCTTCTGACGGCTTGAGGTCTGGTCGGCGCTCGTAGACAAAGTTGATCACGTGGCGCAGGGTCGGGTAGTCGCGCAGTTTCAGGTTCTCGATCCGCTCGATGCCGAACGCTTCGCGGATGGCAGCGAAGGTTTCCGCCTGCTTGACGGTATCGACCCCCAGGTCGGCTTCCAGGTCGAGGTCGAGGTCGAGCATCTCCG
>DAOUBK010000010.1:0-1933 GCA_034432635.1 Roseiflexus sp. | reverse complement strand
GTCGAACCCACACGGAGTCATCTCCAACGGTTTTTGAGACCGTCGCGTCTGCCATTCCGCCACTTCGGCGCTGCGCTGAGAAGTATAGCGCAATCTGCCACGCCTGTCAACCCAAACTCGTCTTGCAAAAGTTGAACAGATGTACTATACTGAGAGCGGGCAAGAGTATACGGAAGGTACGAGCAACGCCCCACGCCGGCAACGCCCGATCGGCAGGGCAGGAGGTACGAGGTATGGCTTCCCCCCGCAAAACAGGCGAACCCACCCGCCCCGAAGCGACCGTCTCACGCACCTATCGTGCAGCAATCCGCATCGGCGAAGACTACATCACGCTCGAAGAAACGATCGTTCTACCACTCGATGCCAGCGACGAGGAGGTGGCAAAAGCCGCCGATCTCGGCTGGCGCATCTATCGTACCCAACGTGAGGCAATCGAAGCACAGATTGCCGGTATCCGCGAGGCGCAACCTGCGCCGCCATCACTCACCATCCGCGACCCTGACGCACCCGCGAGCGACCGGCAGCGGCACTATATCGCCGCCTTGCAGGAAGACCTCGCCTGGACGAACGAGCAACTGGCATCCTACGCCCAGGAACACAATGTCGATCTCGTCACGATGACCAAAGGGCAGGCAAGCGCCTTCATCGACAGTCTGAAAAAGATCGCCGAAGAACGTCAGGTATACACCGCCGCTACACGCAGTGCACACGCCGATAATGGCGCCGTTCCTGCACGTCCCGCCGATACGGCGCCAGCCCACGAGAAGCAGATCGCTGCACTCAGGCGGCTAGCGCAACAGAAGGGATTCGATCTCGATGCCGAAATCCGGCAACGCTTCGAGGTCACTGTCGAGGAACTGACCAGTGGACAGGCATCGGTGCTGCTCCGCGAGTGGCAGCGCCCCATCCAGCGCACGGTTGGCGAGTGAAGCTAGAAGTGCGTAACCTTTTCTCAACCTGTACGGTACATCTGGTGTGCGGCCGGAGTCGTGGCCGGTCGCACGGAGTATTCGCAGCAATGCCTATCTGAGTTGCCACTTCGGTTTCCCCGGCAGGCTTCCCTCATGACCTGCGCATCGCCTGGACAGGCGTGTCGCCGTCTCAGGTAGGCGCTACAAGGAGACGAACATGCGTCAGGTCAGAGGAACGGTCAACACAGTCGAACTCATCGGTTGGCTCGGCGATACGCCCGAAATGCGCTCTTTCCCTTCGGGATCGAGCGTATGTCTCTTCAATGTCGCTACCAAGCATCTCGGCACACGCAACGAGAACGGCGAACGTTCAATCGAAACCGATTGGACGCTGATCGAAGCCTGGAATAAACTGGGGGAGCAGTGCATGCGCTACCTGCATAAGGGAAGCCGCGTGCGCATCGTCGGCAGCCTGCGCACCCATAACTGGTCGGACCGGGAAACCGGTCTGCACCGCCACCGGACGTTCGTGCGCGCCGATGAGGTACTGTTCCTTGATAGCCGACCGGAGACCGACAGCGCCGATCAGGAGATCGCCGGAGCCACGGACGAGCCGGAAGAAGTGCCCTTCTAGAACGTTACGCCAGAGGTACGGAGCGGCAACGGGCAGGCGACAGCGATCCGTCAGCCTGCCCTGATCCGCTGCACTGAAAGCGATAGAACCGGCGGAAGCGCCTCTACATCAAATCTGGTGTCATAGACGTCATGGCACGCTCTCGCATCATCACCCGGGCGACGCACCGCTGTGCGCAGGAGCGGGTATGCCCTCTCAGGTGGAGGGTTTTTGCTAGGCCGCTTTCTGATGCGCTTGGTCGGTTGGCGGACGCGCACCTTGGGTGTCAAGACGTTTCGGCCAGGCTTCGGGGGGCACCTGCACAGACTAGAGTGCGTGCCCGTGGATCAACGCGGCCACCAGCCGCAGGCCGCCCCGCTGAAAGCAACGCAGGCTGCGGCGTGGGCGG
>DAOUBK010000009.1:0-14882 GCA_034432635.1 Roseiflexus sp. | reverse complement strand
ACCCTGTGGCGTCGTCAACGGGTAACGTTCGAGCGCGAGGAGATGGCGTGCCGGGAACGGCAACCGGTCAAGGTCATCATCGAGCGCTAGGAGCGCACACGCAACGAGGCGCTTAATTTCTGGTGAATGTGGCAGTACACGGTTGAGTTCGGCGAGTGCGTGTGATGCCAGCCAGGGCGGCAGACGGTCGCGCACCCCTGGAGGCTGTTATGCACGTTTGGTTTCTGAGCGTGGAAGATGGAGGCATGACACGAAACGCCTGTCCGAGTGACGTTTCCGACGAGGAGTGGGCGTTTGTCGCGCCATCCCTGACAATGATGGACGAAGATGCGCCGCAGCGTAACTACCCCCTGCGCGACGTCTCCAACGGGCTGCGCTCTCTGCTGCGCTCGAGAGCGCTGTGGCGCACGCTGCCCAACGACCTGCCGCCTTGGTATGTGGTCTCCCACCAGACGCAGTGCTGGCTGAAGAGTGGTGGTTGTGAGCAGATGACGCCGACGTGCGGATGCTGCTGCGCGCCAGCAACGACCGTCCGCCTCAGCCGCGTGCCGTGATGTTGGACAGCCGGACGGCTGCTGTCGACGCCGGCAAGCGGGGGAACGCGCCGGCTATGATGGGCACAACCGGTGCAACGGCGCGAAGGCGCCTGAACGTGGATACGATCGGGCAGGTGCTGGCTGTTTTGGTCACGCTGGTCAACGAACACGACCGTGCACACGGAGCTGCGCTGTCCCAACGGATGCAAGAGGTGACCGGTAAAGCGGTGGACGTGGCCTTCGTCGACCAGGGCGACACCGGTGAGCATCTACAGCGCCGTCAACGAATAGATCAATAAGCGTAGACGTGGCCTTCATCGACCAGGATGACACCGGTGAGCGACCGGCAGCCGGGGCCGCCGCCCAAGGCATTCGTCTGCAGGTGGTCACGCTGCCGACAACCAGGCGGGGCTTTGTTGTACTGCCTCGTCACCGGGTGGTCGAGCGGAGTTGCGCCTGGATGGTGCGCGTCCGTCGCCTGGCGCCTGACGACGAACGCCTGTCGGAGACGCTGGCCGGGATGCATGTCGTTGCCTTTGCCATCGTGTTGGCCCATCGATGCGTCTCTTTCGTGGTCCAAAGTTCAAAACAGGCTCTAGCGTACTGAAACTCCATCAACATCACACTGAACGGTTCGCAGGAAACGGTTGACACCAGTACCACCGCGATCATAGAGTGTCGCTGGCGTAGATGCTACGTCCATTCACAGCCATTGCTTCATCACCCGGATGTGCGTCATCCAGCGGCGTCGGCGCCTGCCCTGCGGGTTCGGTGTACCCGCCCAGGCTAAACTCGTGCGCCCATGCCTGCACGTCGGGCCAGTCGCGCAACGCAAGTTCGACTACCTGATCAGGACGCCAGAGGGTGCGAAGATATGGGAGATCGATGGTTTGGGGATGCAGACTGGTGATCGGCATAACCGTTGCGGTTTCGCCCTTGCCCCACTGCTCTTCCTGACCCGGACCGAGCGGCAATGCCAGTTCATAACAGTGAATCACATCGGGGTGCTTCGCACGATCCACCAAGGTGTCCGCAATTTCACAGACCCGCACGTGATCGACGAGCGCAGCCAGCAGTTCGTCGGTCATGCGCGAGCGAACCGAGATCTGTACCAGACGCGGGTACAGCAGCCATTCACCCTCGGTTTCGTCCGTGCTGCGCCGGAGGGTCTGGAGATAGCCGCGGATCGCCATCTTCGAGCGCTCACCTTCGCCGCGCCCCCAGCGTAAGCCGATGCCAGCCTCGATGGTTGCGGCAACGTTGCGCGCTGACAAGCTGGCAGCCACAGTCGTCGCAACCGGCCCACTGGTGAGCGGGAAGAAACGCAGACGCTCACCAAGGTTCCAGTGACGGACGATCTGCGCCGCTGCGCCCTGGCGTGGATGGCGAATCTCCATCTGTGGGATGCCTGCCTGGTAGACGAATCGGTCGAAGTCGTCGTCACGCCCGACTTCGGCATACCACCCAACGTGGGAAACAAAACGTCCAACACCTGGTGTGAGCCGCGCTTCGTTCTTGCCATTTGCCCACTGGATGGTCATCGCATCGGTGAACTGGCGGATTTTGTTGCGTCCGATAGCCATGGCTGTGTCGTCCCCTGCTTTTAGTACATTTGTTCTTATTTTACACCATGGCATTACCGATGTCAATATCCGGAACTGGTGATTGTCAAAAACCCGCTGATGGCTTCGAAGTCACAAGGTGTTGGATCCTTACGAAGGCGGAATGTCCTCACTCTGCGACAGGAAGCGCAGACAGCGTGCCATCGACCCGGCTGCGAGTGCGGAACATGGGGATCACGGGTATCCTGCCTGCGACCTGCCTGCAGGGGAATGTGGAAGCGCGGGCATCTTGCCCTCAGCTTGCCTGCAAGCGATTCAAGCGCGGACAGAAAATATGTACGATACACATCAGGCAGCATCAGGATACAACCGGAGACGGGTTGGGCGCCCGCCCCTCCGGATGCGGCGCGTAGAGGCGGATAGAAGAGAGGATTGCGCATTTGCACACTAGGGCACTTCGCTTCACTCGCGACCGGCAACGCGCAGAGGCATGGTCCGTGCGCCAGCAGATACGATCCATGCATTCCTGTGTGCTCGCTCCTCATGGGCAGGCGAAACGGGCGGGCAAAGGCAGTGCCTTCGCCTACCCGCCCGACAAGGATGGTTCGGTCAGACTCCACTTCCATAACAGCCTCTATACTGCGAAGGGGGTGCCCTCGTTCCATAGCACACAGCGCAGATGGGGAACAGACACCGGTGAACCGCGCATCGGGTTCTACCACAGGCGATGTTATGAGACGGATGGACGCGGCGCTGCCAAGAACTCTCGCGCAAGATCGATAAACTCCTCCGGTCGTTCATCCTGCACGGAGAGACGCGCTTTGTCTACCACCACGAGGCGCGCACGGGGATTGCGCGCCAGAAAGTCATCGGCGCTGCGCAGCGGCGTCAGATCCGCCCGACGCCCCCATACCAGCAGGATTGGTTGACGCAGTTGCCCGAAGGCGTTACGCACATTGCAGTTCAACAATCCGGTCAGAAAGCAGATCGGCGCCCATTTTGCGCCTGCCTGGTATGCCGCACGGTAGAACCCTTCGACGAGTTCATCGGTCACGACCGCCGCGTAGTACGACTGCGTGCGCAGAAAATAGGCGATACTGGAACGGCTCGTCAGCAGGCGAAAGACCACATCGCCAAATGGACTCGCTAATACCCGGTAATCCAGACCGGGTTGTCGCGGTTGCGCGAGATTTCTGATACCCGTAGGGCAGATCAGGATCAGAGGTCCGAAGAGATCGGCGTCCCGTGCGGCTGCCCGGATGGTGTAGGCAGCGCCAAGTGAGCTGGCGATCACCGAAGCGCCCTGCCCAACCACATCACGCGCAAAATCGCCGATCAGGTCGATATAATCGGCGGCGCAGTACACGCGCCGCGGGCGATCCGATCCGCCAAATCCCAGAAAATCGAGCGCGAAGACACGATGATCGGTGCGGAGCGCCGCAAACGGGCGACGCATTTCGAACGAAGACGCGGCCGCGTTGATGCTGTGGATCAAGAGGATTGCAGGTCCGGTGCCTGCAGTGTAGTAGGCGACTCGATAGCCACGCCAGCGATAAAACTGTCGCGGGGCGTCCACCGGATAGCCGTTGTTCCTCATTGATTTCTCATTTCTTTCAACGATCTGCGGGGCATCGAATACAGTATACTCTGAAGAGTAACCCTGCCTGTGCATCTGCTTCGCAAAGGCATTTCTGCACATCTTCACTCAAGTGAACGACGTTTCTTCATGATTATGCGGTTGGTAACTCTGACGCTCATCGTGATCCTTGGTGCTGACGTTGTCCCTGCCGAAGCACGAGCAGCGCAACAGGACGGTCAGGGGCGGATCACCTTTGCCGCTTCCCGCGGCGATGGCGGTGCGTTCGATATCTTCAGCACCGATCTGGCCGGTGAGCGTGTGGCGAATCTCACTGACGACCCGCATCCCGACCATAGTCCGTCCTGGTCGCCCACAGGAGATCGCATTGTGTTCGCCAGCCGACGCGCCAGTAACTGGGATCTCTATGTGATGCGCGCCGACGGCAGTGATGTTCAACGTCTGACCGAACATCCCACTTACGATGGTGAACCGGCATGGTCACCCGATGGACGACAGATCGCCTTTGTCAGCATGCGCGACGAACAACTCGATATTTATACGCTCGATCTGGGCAGCGGCGATCTTCGCCGCATCACCAATCACCCATCCGTCGACTCGCAGCCGGCGTGGGCGCCCGATGGGCACCGGCTTGCATTCACCTCGTGGCGCGATGGCAACCAGGATATTTATGTGAGCGACGTGGAAGGTGGCACAGTCGTCAATCTGACCAATCACCCTGCTCCCGATTACAGTCCGGCATGGTCGCCCGACGGTCGTTTCATTGCGTTCATTTCGGATCGTGATGGCGGCGGTAACCTGCATATCTATAATCTGGTCACCGGCGAAGAACACCGCGCCGGTCCAGACAATCTAGGGTTGCGCGATCCGGCGTGGACGCCGGGCGGCGGATTGATGGCGGTTGCACCCTGGGCGCTGGGCGGGCGCCGGTTCTTTTCACGGCAGGGGGTGGCGTTGTTCACTCCCGGACTGACCGGCGGAACCTTCGTGGTCGCCAGCATTCACGGGTATCATCGCCCGGCATGGAACAGCCGTGCGATTGCACCGTCACTGCCCGATGACCGCTGGCAGGATGGGCGTTCGTTTGTTGCGCCGCCGCCAATCGACAGTGCATCGCTCCCGCGTGGTATGGCGCCGCTCGGCGACGTGCGCGCCGGAGGGCTGCCTGTGCTTGCTGCAGCAGTCAAACCTTCATTCGATGCGTTGCGCCAGGCGGTTATCGAAGCCAGCGGATACGATTTTCTCGGACAGTTGAGCGAAGCATCTCGCGCAATCGATTTTCAGAATGGCACGTCCTCATTCACCAGCTGGCATAAGGCAGGGCGAGCATTCGACACCCGCTGGGATTATCGTGTAAATGGTCGGCAGATTCTGTTCATCTCCCCCGAATGGCGCGCCGGACGGCTCTTCTGGCGCCTCTACCTACGCACAGCACGCCAGGACGGAAGTATGGGTGAGCCTCTGACAGCACCCGTCTTCGATGTGAATAACCGTCGCCTGCTGCCACCTCCCGCCGGCTATTTCGTCGACTTCACCGAGCTGGCTGCAGCGCGTGGCTGGAACCGGATCGCTGCGCAGGAGCGTGAGACCTTCGACTGGCGCACCCAAACGCTGGCACTGGAGTACTGGCACTTCGAGCGCCGCGATGGGTTGAGCTGGTACCAGGCGATGCGTCTGGTGCACGACGATCAGACGCTGGAGCGAATCTTCACCCGCGAGCGCGCGCTGGCAGCCGGTGTACGTCCGCAATTCCTCCCGTTCCTGGGCTTGCCCTGGGCGCAACCGTTGCTTCCTGTTGCAGGTCCGATAACGCTGCTGCCGGGTCATCGGCAATAAGTCCGGACACGTGCGGATCAGGTCCTCACTGCGCCGGCGGTCGCGTTTCCATCATCTGCCGGTCTTCCCAGTCGACCCAATCGACCTGGAATGTACACACATACGTACTGACCGCTTCACCAATCGTCGGGAAGAAGAGGTGTTCGCCAAACCGCGTGAATAACCCAAAGCGCTTCAGTTTGTCTTTCACCGGGTCTTTCATTTCGGCGAAGCACAATTCAATACCCGCCTGACACAGCGCATCATCCAGGTCGGCAAGCATATCGGCGGCTGTCACATCCACGCTCGTCACCGGCTCGGCAGCCACAACCACCCATCGCACCGGTGTCGGCGATGCGGCGACGGCATCGAGCACACGGGTGCGGAAATACTCAGCATTGGCGAAAAAGAGCGGCGCATCCCAGCGGAAGAGTACCAGACCTGGAATCAACCGCGCATTCGGGTAGCGCGTGATGTCGTGATACCCCTTGACCCCATCAACACGCCCCAGGATTGCCGAATGAGGTCGCCACGCATCCCACAAAAACTCGATGATCGCAATCATGATTGCTAGCCCGATGCCCTGGATAACGCCGAGCAGCACAACGCCTGCCAGACATGCCATCGACAACCAGAACTCCCAGCGCTGAATGCGATAGATGCGACGCAGGTCGGCGATCTGCACCAGACCAAGCGCCGAAACGATGACGATAGCCGCCAGGACGGCAACCGGTACGTTGTGCAACAGCGATGGCGCCAGGAGGAGCAGCCCGATAATCGCACCTGCACCCACCATGCCGGTGACCTGGGTTCGCGCACCAGCCGCTTCGGCGACCGGCGTGCGCGAGGTGCTGCTAGAAATTGCAAAACCCTGAAAGGAGCCTGCGGCAAGATTGGCGGCGCCTAACCCGATCAACTCCTGATTGGGATCGATCCGATCACCCACTTTGGCAGCATAGGTGCGTGCGAGCACGCTGGTATCGGCAAACGCGACCAGCGCCACTGCGACGCTGCCGATTACGATCGGCGCAATATCATCGATCCCGATCCAGGGCAGCACCGGCGCCGGCAGTCCCGACGGGATCGCTCCCAACACGGCGACACCTGCCCGACTATCGAGGTCGAAAAGCGTCACCACCAGCGTGGCAATGATCAGAGCGACCAGCATGCCTGGAATCCGGGTTCGGCGCTTGAGGACAACCGTGATCACCAGAGCGCCAGCACCAAGTAGAAAAGCAACCCAGTTGATACGACCGGCAGCGATCCCCTGGATCAATGACCAGAACCGTTCGAGCAGGTGATCACCGGTGACTGAAAATCCCAGAAGCACCGGCGTCTGACTCAGCACTACGGTGAGCACGATGCCGTTCATGTAACCGTAGCGTATCGGCTTGGAGAGCAACTCGGTCACGAAACCAAACTGCGCGACACCGGCGCCAATGCAGATCAGCCCAACCACGATTGCCATCATACTGGCAAGTGCAACTGCACGCTGCGGGTCGCCCTGCGCGAGCGGGATCACGGTTGCAGCAATCAGCGGCGCCAGCGACGAATCCGGTCCAAGCACGAGGATGCGACTGGGTCCGAAAATTGCGTAGGCGAGTAGTGCGCCGATCGTGGCGTATAAACCGTGCACGGCAGGCAGACCGGCAGCCTGGGCGTATGCCATTCCAACCGGTATGAGCATGGTTGTCAGCACCAGCCCGGCGCTCAGGTCATCACGCAGCCAGGCGAGGGGATAGGTGCGCAACCGGTACAACCCTGGCGCCCATCGTTGCCATCCACGCAATCGCAGCGGTTCGTCCTGAAGGGGTCTGTTGTCGGTTTCAGCCATGAGAACATTATAGCGCCAGACGCCGCCCTTGTGCCGAATGGTTAGTGTTTCTGCCATCTCCGATGCGGCTGAGCAATGACCGATGGCAGACCTGGTGATCGGCATAACGCCTCAAGGTGAAGGCAGCGCCAAAGGGTGGGCGCAGGCGCTGCTTTCGCCTATCCGTCGGATACACCACGTCCCCTTGAACAAACAGCGCGGAGGGCGCCATCCGGCATCATCCCGCAGTTTTCACATAATGAGCTTGCTCAGCCTGTGTCATCATCTTCACCAAAAACACACAACTTCCCAATATTTCCTTTATTGCACAGACATACAATGCTTCAAGACGATAAGGAGGAGTTCAGATGACGAAACGCCTGGTCGCGCCCCTGCTTGTAAGTGCTCTGCTCTTGCTTGCCTGTTCTTCAGCACCCCCAAACGTCAGGGCAGATTCCTTCCACAGCATAAAGTATGACGGTGTGGAGCGAACCTACATCCTGCATGTCCCTCCTTCATACAACGAGCGCCATCCGGTTCCGCTGGTCATATCGCTGCATGGCGGCGGAGGCAACGCCGAGAGTCAGCGGCGCGTAAGCAATTTCAACCGTATCGCCGACGAAAAAGGCTTCCTTGTTGTCTACCCCAATGGAACAGGGCAACGAAAGGACAAACTTCTGACCTGGAATGGCGGAACATGCTGCGGCTACGCTATGACGAACAATGCGGACGATGTTGGTTTCATCCGCGCACTGATTGCTGAACTCGCCAACACCTACGCCATTGACCCGCAGCGCATCTACGTCACCGGCATTTCCAACGGCGGGATCATGGCATACCGCCTGGCCTGTGAGGCGTCTGACGTCATTGCTGCTATCGCTCCCGTGGCAGGAGCATTGAACTACGAACCCTGTCAACCGACTCAGCCTGTTGCAGTGCTTCATATTCACGGTACGGATGATACCCACCTGCCCTACAACGGCGGCGTGGGACCCGACTCTCGGATCGGAGTGGATTTTGCTTCGGTGCAGGAATCGGTGGAGTTCTGGACAGTGTTCAACGCATGCGACCCACAGCCACAGACCACCTCCTTCGCCGACATCCAGCATCAGGTCTGGGGCGGATGTCGGAACGGCACAGCAGTGGAACTGTACACCATCATCGGCGGTAAGCACGCCTGGCCCGGCAGCGACGGTCCCGCATGGGTGGGCGGCGACGAACCGACGCAGAGCATCGCTGCGTCCAACGTGATCTGGAACTTTTTCGCGACACATCCCAGACAGTAGATACACGAGTTCAGCATAACGTCTAGTAATGTCACAGCACTGCATGTTTCAGGTTTTTTATGGTGAACGATCTCCTGCTTCATTTATTCGTGCCCGATGGTCTTCAGTGCCGTCGTGTTCCTCGCACAGGGGCTACGTGAGGAAGAACCCATGAAACAACTCCTTGTCCACTCTAGTGCTGATCCTGTTTGGGTGCCAGGCTGCCACGGACACACTGCCACCTCAATCACCGCAGGCAACCACGACAACCTCTGTGCCAGTGGCAGAAGTGGCGACCCCGCCACCGTTTCAGACGTCACCGCCCGACCCGACCAACCTGCCCTTCCAGGCAAGTGACCCGACGCCCCTTCCACCAGATCAGCACCCTGCAACCGGATTTACACCCCAGGTGACACAGGTCAGCGACCCGGCGGTCAACTATGCCAATGCGGGATTTACCGCCGATAACCGCTACATGGTCTGGTTCGAGATGACCGACAACCGCGGCAACGGCATCACTTGGCATTGCAGCATCGATCCTGAGACCGGCGACCTGATCCCCTCCGATGGCAAAGGCTTCTACGCCTTTGAAAGCACTATCTTTGGACGCGCCAACCCCGGCCTGGACGCGGATGGCGCCTATTACGTCAGCGTGGATCGGACAGGAAACATGATCCTCGTCCGCCCCACTGGAGCCACATCGGGAGATATTCGCCGGTTGCCCACCCCGCCCGACCCGACACAGCGCACGATTTATCCTGCCATCCTGCCAGACCGGCAAGGCGGTTTCGTCTTCTGGATCAAGAACGAAGCTGTGCCTAGGGGAGGGACCAATCGCGCCAATGCCCGGTTCGAGCTACAGTACGTGTCGCTGGGCGATCCCACGCTGATTAGCATTGTCGAGCGGCAGGAACGTCCGCTCTCACTTTCTGCTCGCTGCGATCAGGTATCTGGAAACGACGAGGCTTCGTCGTTCTTCATCGCATCCTGTTCCGGGCTGATCAACGCACGCAATCGTTCCTGCGCACGCCTTCGAGCCACATCGCTCTGATCGTTCAGCAAAAGATGGAGCACATCGGCGCGAGTCGCCTCACGCGCCAGCCTGCGGCGAAAATCCGTCGATGTGCGCGGATCGGTAAGCACTGTGTGGATCGCATCAAGTGGTGTGTGAGGATGGTTGCACAGAACGATGCCGGCTGCAAGACCGTTGCCATTCCCACGTCCACGGTTGAGTACTGCCGGCAAACGTTCAGCCAGTACACGCAACCCGTGAGGCGGAATGTTGGGATGGCGCGCAAGCGCGAGGGCAAGGCGCTGTTCGTTCGAGGATTCGATATGCTGAGGAATAAGTGCAACAAGCACATCTGCCCCGGCATGCGGATTTTCGGCGACCGCTAATCGCACAAAATCGTAAACCGAACCGGCAAGGAAGCGCAATTCTTCGGGTGAGGCTGCCTCACGGGCAGCGTCCAGATAGTCTTTGGCGGAGTGATAGCGTCGCATTGCATCAGGAAACAAAGTATCGATAATAGAGCGTCAAGTATACCATACAACGACAGGCGAACACCCTGTATAATTTTCGCGTATGGCTCAACAGCAACAAACAACCTTTGGTCAGGCGCCACGGATCGCGCTCTGGATCGGCGTCCTGATGCTTCTGACCGGGCTGTTCGTCCGCTATATCCTGGGGGAGCGCGGCGCCAATACGCTGATCCCAACCCTGCTCGGCATGCCGATCTCTATGCTGGGCTTCGTGGCGCTGGAACCGGAATATGCGTCAGGCGCGATGCGTGGCGTAGCAGCACTGGCACTGCTCGGCGTAGTACTCACCTTCAATGTCGTACCACAACTGCACGCAGTGCTGCTCGGTCATCCACCAACCGGCAGCGTTATCCCTCTTGTGACCAATACGCTCACACTTGTGCTCTGCGGAGCGCTGCTGTTCATCTGCCTCATCACATTTGGCTGGATATGGTATAAACGGCGCACCACCAGAACAGGCAAATAGACAGAATACATAGCAGATATGCCACCATCTCATCATCTGTCGCGATCGATGAATAGAATTGCGGCTGCCGGCGCCTGTAGCAGACGGTGTACGAGCGAATGTTTACCCTGGAGAGCTGCCAGTCACGCACCCAGGGGATGGTCCTGACACATATCGGCAGGAGCGACCATGCGTTGCCCCTGTCCATTCCCTGGCATCTATTGGCGTCGCGATGCGCTGCAACACAGTGCGCCACGGTGGCTGCTATGGCGCGGCGCTTGCGTGTCTGGATGCACGGTGCGGCGTGACCGTGATAGCCGAAGCTGCATCCATCGGGAAGAAACGTGCATAACAGGCGCTCGCAGTTTGGGAGCAGGCTATCAGGGGCACCTCACCGCCTCCACCCGGTGGTCGGGCGAAGGGGTCACACCGAGCGATAGGCGACCGAAAGGAATGTCGGTCTACGCGCAAGCGTGCGGGCTGTATGTAGCGCGTCCGCTATACTACGGAAGCAGAGATATTCCCGGTCGATATGTTCTATCAAGGCGACTCGGTACGACTGACAGGCAATCCATACACCAGATGGTTGACCGGGCCGTATCCTCTGCCGATCGCCGGGGCGTGGACAATGGCATCGTGGAGGTAGGCATGCGCCCGACGAACCGCCTGTTCGACCGGCAGACCGCGCGCGATCAGTGCGGCAATGGCAGCAGCGTAGGTGCAACCGGTACCGTGGGTATGGTTCGTTTCCAGGCGTGGCGCGCGCAATGTGACGAAATGCTCACCGTCGTACAGCAGGTCGATGACATCGCTCCCCGACAGGTGCCCTCCCTTCAGCAATACATACCGCGGTCCAAGCGAGTGGAGATCGCGCGCAGCATCCTGCATGTCGCGTTCGACGGTCACCGGACGATTCAACAGTACCGATGCCTCCGGCAGATTCGGTGTCACCACCAGCGCCAGCGGCAACAGTCGCGCGCGCAGCGTAGCGATAGCATCCTCTTCGAGCAGACGCGCACCGCTCTTTGCAACCATCACCGGGTCGATCACCAGACGCTCGACCCGGTATCGTTCCAGTGTATCGACGACTGCCTGAATAATGGATGCGTTCCCCAGCATGCCGGTTTTGACTGCATCAGCGCCAATGTCGTCGAGTACTGCTTCGATCTGTGCAACTACAAGCGATGGTTCGAGCATAAGCACGGCATGAACGCCGACCGTGTTTTGGGCAGTGATGGCGGTGATCGCACTGGCGCCGTAGACGCCATGCGCCATAAATGTTTTCAAATCCGCCTGGATGCCGGCGCCGCCACCCGAATCGGAACCGGCAATCGTCAATGCTCGCGGGACCATGTGCGACTCCTCAACGTATCATACATACCATCACGAACAGCGTTGTGCTGACGAGCATCCAGTCCTGCCAGTGCATCCGATAGTCTTCCAGCGGCGTACGATGTGGGCTGCCGAAACCGCGCGTTTCCAGCCCTTCCGCCAGATCATCGGCGAACCGCATCACACTCAGCAGCAGTGGCGTCAGCAACAACGGACCGTTGCGCAGCAGATGCCATCCATCGAACCGGATGCCGCGACTCCTCTGCGCATCGTAGACATCACGCGCCAGTGCGCCCATCAGGGGCGTAAAACGTAATGATCCTTCCAGCAGAAAAGCAATCGGCGATGGCACGCCGCTCGCCAGCAACGCATCGCCCAGTGTCTCAGGCGGGGTAACGCTGAAGAAAACAATACCCGCGCTAACGAGCGCAATCAGGCGCAGTGACGCGCCGATTGCCGCTGCGGAGCCGCTGCTCCAACCGGCAACCAGAGCGAACAACAGGAGCGTCGGCAGCAGGAGGCGCATCACCTGCAACCAGCGTCGTTCCAACCCCAGCCCGATCAGGAATACGCCGATCACAACGCCAATGGCTACAAGACGAACCGCATCGGTTGTCAGGATGATGGCAACCGAACCGATCAGGTACGCCAGCGCCTTCGCGCGCGGGTCGAACCGTGATGTTGTTAAGCGCTTCATAGCGGTGCAACGGTGCGCCTTGCCGCCTGCCGCAACGCTTCCTCCGCCGGTAGACGCAAACGCGCGTGTTCAATCATTATCGATTGGGTACAGATCGCCGCCGGTGTATCACAGGCAACGATGCTACCATGATCCAGCACTGCCCATCGGGTGCAGAGACGGTATGCCCATTCAGTATCGTGGGTGGCGATCACTGCCGTTATTCCATCGCTAGCAACATCGGCGATCAGCCTGTGCAACTCCTGACGGTTGAACGCATCCTGCCCTGCCGTCGGCTCGTCGAGCAGCAGAACGAACGGACGTGATGCCAGGATTGCAGCGATGGCGACCCGACGCTGCTCACCGGCGCTCAACCTGTGTGGTGAGCGGCACAGCAGCGGTTCGATGCGGCAGCGTTCAACGACACACGCCAGCCAGGTGCGATCCAGCCGGTTCAGCGCACGCGGTCCGGCTTCCAGTTCGTCCTGCACCGTTGGAGCAAACAGCATACGCCCCGGATGTTGCCCGACCATGCCGACATCCTGTGCGATCTCCCACAGCGGACGTCGCCCAATCGGTCGCCCCTGCACGCGAACGATACCGCGTTGTGGTCGCAGCAACCCGTTTCCCAGCCGGAGAAGTGTCGTTTTGCCGACGCCATTTGCGCCCAGTAACCCAACAATGTCGCCCGGAACCGCAGAGAGACGCACATCACGCAACACCTGGCGGTTGCCGTGCGCAAACGATACATCTTCCCAGCCAATTGCCGGCGACGACGCTGGCGCGTTACCCTGACCACGCCATGAGTATGGAAGCAGCGGTACAACGTCCAGCGCCTCATCGAGCGTCAGAGGTGTTGCGTCCAAACCGGCGGCACGCGCCAAGCGCACCAGCGGCGGCGCTTCCAGCCCCCATTCCGACATGTCACGCTGCAGTACTTCCCTCGGCGCTCCATCGGCAACCACTCGCCCCTCATGCAGCACAACCAGGCGCGTCGCCAGATCGACCACGTCTGCCAGACGATGCTCAGCCACCACAATGGTCACCCTGTGTTGGTGGAGCATACGTAACGTCTCACGCAATTGCCGGGCGCCGGCAGCATCGAGGAAGGCAAACGGTTCATCGAGTATCAGCAGGTGTGGACGCAGCGCAAGAACCCCGGCAATTGCCACCCGCTGCAATTCACCTCCCGACAGGGTGTTCATCTGGCGGTTGAGCAACGACTCGATTGCCAGCAATGCAGCCACCTCACGGACGCGCGCAGCAATCGTGGCACGGTCGAGACCCTGGCAGGCAGGACCCAGCGCCAGATCGCGGGCGACGGTCGTCGCCAGGCTCTGGGCTTCAGGGTTCTGCAGTGCCAGACCCACGCTGCGACTCAGGATGTAAGGTGGGGTCGAGCGCACATCCTGCCCTTCGAGCAGCATGCGACCGCTCAGGCTGCCGCCGTAGAGATGCGGAATGAGACCGTTGAACAGGCGACAAAGCGTAGATTTGCCCGATCCGCTGGCGCCTGCCAGTACTACAAACGCCCCCGTCTCGATCGTGAGCGTCACCTGATTCAGCGCCGAAGTGCCATCGCGGTAGCAGTATCTTACCCTGTCACAGATAACCGCTGGCTTCATCGAACCGTATCCGAACGATCCAGATAGCCGGTTCGTCGCAGCACGAGCAGGCCAAGCGCACCCAACACTGCACCGACCAGGGATGAAAGTGCAAACGGCACCATCAAAGCGGTCATTCCCATCGGTCTATTCATCACATACGGTGCAACCAGTAGTGCGCCGGTTAGCGCGCCGATCACGCCGGTACCGAAGACCTCACCGGCAACGGTCAGCGGGATATTCCGCGTCGCGCGATAGATCAGTCCGGCAAGCAGCACCCCGAAGATACTGCCAGGAAATGCCAGTGGTGTGCCCAATCCCAGCGCATTACGGATGATCGAGGTCACCAGCGCTACCGCCAGTCCCCACCAGGGACCAACGAGCGCTCCAGCGAGTACGTTGACCATGTGCTGTACCGGGAAGACTTTTGCAATCCCGACAGGGATGCTGATCGGCGACAGGGCGACTGACAGCGCCGTCAACACGATCGCATACGCCAGTCGTCGCGTTTGCCCTCGCACAATTGAGGTTGTTACTGCCATTGCTCTGCTCCTTTCGTGTACACGTCACACCTCTGGCGACGCCAGAATCAAAACTGCCGCTGACTCCACCAACGCGGGTCAGCGGCAGACTCCGGTCTGGACACTTCCCTACGCTGGTATGACCCAGGTCAGGTTCAAAGGGTCTGCGGCATC
>DAOUBK010000008.1:0-47379 GCA_034432635.1 Roseiflexus sp. | reverse complement strand
CGGGAGAGGGGAGAGCAGAAGCTTAAGTTGGGGCATCTTGATGCGGTAGAAATTGCGTTAGCTCATATTTTCTGTCCGCCCCTGAACCCGCCCCCGGCGGGGGGGGGAGTCGCCTGGGCAGGTTTGGTAGCAGGGCGTGCGGTTTCATAGTTCGGGCAAGCCGGAGGCTTACGCTCCCAGGGGTCATACCCGCGCCTGCGCACAGTGGTGCATCGCCCGGGTGCGGCTTCAGCCTTGTGGGCGCAGGCGCGGGCAGAACAGCAGATTGTGCTTTCCATCCCCGGAACAGTGCACATCTCCGAACCGCCTGGGTACGCGGGTATCTCACCCGCATGCCGCGCCACGACTCGTCATGGGAGCGTGGGCTTCTTGTTCCCGGCTGTCCCGCGCGGTCGGGACTCCTTCGCGCTGTGGCGCCCGGCGCGGATGGTGAATGAACACCGGTCGACTGTGTATCGCGTTCGACCGGATGCAGGATGGGCGAAGGTAGCGCCTTCGCCTGCCCTGGGGATCGAGCACGCCGGAATGAATGGGTCATATCGCGCTGCCGGTCACGAGCGCAGGGGATCACCCTGCCCTTTTCCCTGGCGTCCATCGTTGACCGAGATTCGCTAGATCAAAGAGCACCGACGTGGGTAATGTCATCGGCGCTCGCATGCCTGGGATGCACGTTGCGGCTCGAACGCGATCGGTGGCTGACGCATCTATCAAGAAGAAACGTTCACAACAGGCTCTCAGAGACCTGCCGCTGTTCCTTTAGCCATGCCAGCGTGCGCTCAAAAGCGTCAGTCTCGGACACCTGTGGCGCATACCCTAGGTCGCGCGCTGCTTTTGCCGACGTGAACCAGCAATCGACACATGTTGACGCCACAACCGAACGGGTCAGCAGTGGCTTGCCGAAGCGTCCGCGAGTCAGGCGCGCCCAACCCTCCAGCATAGTTGCCAGAGCGTATGCTGCATGGTAAGGGATCGTGCGCCGCGCGGCAGGCAACCCCATTGCCACCACGAACGACTCGACAAAGTCGAAGAAGTTACGCGCCGGTTGATCGGTCACAAAGTAGCACTGCCCGTTGACCGGCGAACCAGGGGTGAGCCGGTCGGCGGCAAGGATGTGCGCCCAGGCGACATTTTCGACATACACGTGGTTGAAGCGCGCCCGTCCATCACCAAGGCGCACCAAGCTGCCGCGACGCGCCTCCGCCACGATCGTCGGCATGCGATAGGGATCACCCGGACCGTACACACCAGCCGGACGTATTGCACAGGTCATCAACCCGTTGCGTCCCACAGCGGCGAGCGTCTCCTGCTCGGCAACCATTTTGGTATGCCCGTAGAAGGAGAGGTGGCGGGTGGGATAGGGCAATGTTTCGTCGCCGTTGCGGATGGGGCGACCGCCGAAGACAGCATCGATAGAACTGGTAAACACCAGTCGCGTATGGGGCCGCGCTGTGCAGGCGGCGATCACATTGCGGTTGCCGATAACATTCACGTCGTGGAGTATCTGCTCGCGTCCCGGATGCCAGTCCACCACAGCAGCACATTGGAAGACGACCGCTGCATCGGCGCATGCGCGCTGCACGTCATCAGCGTGGCGAATATCACCCTGGAACATCTCAACGCGCGGATCGTTGCAGGGTGTTCGATCAAAGACGCGCACCGGACGTCCTTCACAGAGCAGCAACTCGACCAGGTGACGCCCGATGAAACCGTTGCCGCCAATCACCAGACAGAGATCGCGTTCACTTTCCATTGTGTAGCGCTGCCTCCAGATCACGGTACGTGCGCATCTGGCGAAGATCGACGCCGATCCCGACCAACGCCTGCGCAACTTCAGGACGAATACCAACCAGCACCGCTTCCGCGCCGAGCAACCGCGCCTGCTGAACAACAGCGATCAGACCCTGGGCAACCTGTCTATCAACCAGCGGCACGCCGCTGATGTCCAGGATCAGGCGCTGCGCTGCGGAACGTTCGAGTGCATGCAGCGCCCGGCTTTGCAGCGTCTGCAACCGCTCCGTATCGAGTGCGCCCACCAGGGGCACAATCAGGGTATCGGCGCTGACCGGCAACACCGGAACGCTCAAACCCTGAATGATCGCACGCTGCTGACGATTCTCCTCCAGCAGGCGCTCCTGTGCAGCAGCGCGCGCCTCGACTTCTGCTAGCGCCCGCTGCAACTCCCGGGTGCGTTCGGCGATCCTGGTCTCCAGCGTTGCCTGCAGTTCTTCCAGACGTTGATTGCGCTGCTGCGATTCGTGCAGTGCAACACGTAGCGTCTGACCGAATCGTATGGTAAAAATGCCCAGCACAATTGCCACAACCACAAATCCGCCCAGATCGCCGCCGATATTTCCCGGACGAGACGCAGCAATTCCCACCAGTGGCACGCCTAGCGTCTCGAGCACAATGGTAACTGCCACACTGATGCTGCTCAATACAACAGTCGCTGTGACCAGACGCTCATTCCCCATCAGCCCGGCAAGCACTATCGGCAGGGCGAAGGTAAACAGCATTGCCCCGCTGCTCCGCACGCCGGTGATCAGCAGTGCTGCGCTGATCACCAGCAGCAGCTCGATACAACCCAGCACGAGCGCCGCCGGGAAGCGACCGCGCCGCAAGAGCGCGATACCTATGAGTTGCACCGGAATCCCGGTCCAGATGACACCCATAACGATGAACCGTTCCGTCGCCAGCAGCGGTGCGAGGAGCGTCACGAACGAGCCGGCAAACGAAAGCGCCGCTACTGCCAGCAGCATCATCTGAAGCAGTGCTGCCTGTCGGTGTGCTGCCACATCGGTGTATGGCAGCGTGCGCATCCATTGCATAAACGGACCAAGCATAGCGCCCTCCATTTCCGGGCGAACGGGATACGACATGCGGAATGAGATTCATCGCTTCACCCCTTCTGACAGCGAAGCGAACTTCCAGAAAACAGGGAACCGCAGCGGCGCGCCTGCCACAGCGTTGAGGACGGATCATCCCGGGGCGACGTTGAAACGCGCGCCGGATTGTCGCTACGAACTCTGGCGAGGTCGTGATGGTCGTTTCAAAAGACATTGTATCATGAATTGTTTCCCAGAGGATTGACGCTTCAGCGCGCTTCCCCTACAATCATCAGCGGCGTTTGCGCTCAATTCGTGCTCAGAACGAAGCAGGAGTACGTGTGTGGCCCATCTTAATCTGAGCATGTTCAAAGCCTACGATATTCGCACACCGGCGCAGCAGCTAACGCTCGATCTATCCGAGCGTCTGGCGTATGCCGAGGCGTGCTATTTTCGCGATCACCTGGGGGTCCAGAAGGTCATTCTCTGTCGCGACGCGCGTCTTTCCGGCACGCGCTATCTCGAACAGGGCATTCGCATCTTTCGTGATCTCGGCTTCGATGTGCTGGCAGCGCCACAGGTCAGTTCCGCCTGTCTGTTCTACTATACATGCATGCGCCATCCCGACGCGGCTGGTGTGATGTACGGCGCATCGCACAATCCCGGCGGCGATACCGGACAGAAGATCGTCGCGCCCGGTGTGCAGCCCGTTGCGGATGGGTGCGGTCCCGATGGCGGGTTGCAAACCGTTCGTCGGTTGTACGAGCAGGGCGCGCGACCGCAGCGCCTCGGTAGCGGCAGGCTGCGGATCGTCAATTACCTCGACGATTACGTGCGCGACTCGATGCGTCTGGCTAACGTTGGACCGGGTGACCTGGCAGGGTTGCAGATCGTTCTCGATTTTCTCTCCGGTGCAGCCGGGCAGGAGATAATCATGGCGTTCACTGCCGCCGGCGCAGAGATCGAGCCACGCAACCTGGTGCCGGATGGTCATTTTCCTTCCGGTGCGCCCAATCCGGTGGTGCATGCATCGATTGCGCCTTCGCTGGAGGTGCTGCGTAGTGGCAGGTTCGATTTTGGCATGTTTTTCGATGGCGATGGTGATCGGCTCGATATCGTTGCGCCGGATGGACGGCAGATTAGTCCGGCATTCAACCTGATTGCGCTTGCGCCGCGCCTGCGTGCGCTCTTCCCCCATATACCGCATCCCAACCTGTATGTCGATCTGAAAGCCAACCCGCTGGCTATCATTCGCATTGCGCGGCAGGGGTTCGGTGTCCACGTCATTCGCAACGGTCACTCGCAGATCAAACAGGCGCTGGGGAAGAACGCTGCTGCCGGCTTCATCGCTGCTGTAGAGGAATCGGCGCACTACTATCTCAATCTGTGGCAGGATGGCGTTGTTTTCCCAATTGAAAACACACTGTTGTATGCACTGTTGACGGCACGTGCCTGGCGGGAAGATCCGGCGCTATACCGTGACCTGCTCGAACTGCAACAGACAACCTTCCG
This sequence comes from Roseiflexus sp., assembly GCA_034432635.1. GTDB lineage: Bacteria > Chloroflexota > Chloroflexia > Chloroflexales > Roseiflexaceae > Roseiflexus. The sequence continues at coordinate 43,045 of DAOUBK010000008.1, read as the reverse complement.
TGAGCGCGAATGGGGGTATCATTTTCCAAATGACGATCTGCGCGCAGCAGCACTGGCAGCAGTCGAGGAGGCATTCGTACAGAATGGCTGGCAGGCGATGCATCGAATGGCGGACGGCGCCACTATGGATGCGACCCTGCTGCGTGATGGACTTCCCTTCGTAATCGACGCTGATATGCCGTTGACCGAAGAGTGGACGCAGGTTGCGCAACGCGCTTCGCAGAGTGAGCGCGGTCTGGCGCGCTGGGAGGTGACTGCCGGCACAGCCGCTCGCAGAGACGCCGCCGTGCGCCTGATCGAAGAAACCGTTCGTTGTTTCCAGGCGGGACCGAAATATGTGGGGTAGTTGCCATGGATATCTTCGAGCTGCGCGATCATATCGGCGATGCGTTTGCCGCGTAGACGAAACGTTTCCTGAACATGCTCGACCCTGCTATGCACGACGTTGTCCAGCGCGACCTGGCGCGCGGCAAACTCTGGCCCGCTGCCCTCGTGCAACTCTCACCCGCCTATGACCGCGCGTGTACGGTTGCCGATCTGGTCGAACAGGGCGTCCTGCGTAACCATCCCGAAGACGGGCGTGTTCGGGCGATCATCGTCTACCTGATGAATGCGCTGATCAACGCACAGGCGCAGGCAATCGAGCGTTTCTTTGCAAATGCGTCTGGCAGGTGTCCGGTGCGCTTTGCGCGCTACACCGGTCAGGAAAATGATGCAGAAAAGAAGGGCTTTCAGGAGAACCCGCCACACATTTTGCTGACCAACTATGTGATGCTGGAATTGATGCTGACGCGCCCCGACGAGTTTGCATTCGTCGATGCCAGCGCCGCCGACCTGCAATTCGTGGTGCTCGATGAACTGCACACCTACCGCGAGCGTCAGGGCGCCGATGTGGCGATGCTGATGCGACGATTGCGCGAGCGGTGCGGCAATCCGAACCTGATATCGGCACCAGCGCCACCATCGTCAGCAGTGAGTCGGTTGACGACCGGCGATCGGCTGTCGCCGGTGTGGCTGAGACCATCTTCGGCGTACCGTTCGGTGCCGATCAAGTGATCGAAGAAACGCTAATCTACGCAACTCCTGCGACGTCATTCACACCCGCAGAGTTACGCGCCGCTCTCGAAGGCGATCTACGGGAACACATGGATTGGAACGCCTTTCAACACCATCCGCTGGCGCACTGGATCGAACAGACCTTCAATTTACGCACTGATGCGTGGGGATACAAACGCCGCGCCGAGCCACGCACGCTGCGTGACGGTGCACAGGTGCTGGCGGAATAGACCAGCGTTTCCATCGAACGGTGCGAAGCGTATCTCCGCCATTTCTTCGTCTTAGGGAGCAGCGTCAGAGACCCGAAAGGCAATCCGGGTTTTGCCTTCAAACTGCACCAGTTCATCTCCCAGGGCAGCGCCGTATACAGCACGCTGGAACTTCCGCCGACACGCTATCCGACGCTCGAAGGTCAGCAGTATGTCGCCGGTCAAAACGGTGATCGGTTGCTCTTCCCGCTCGTCTTCTGCCGCGAATGTGGTCAGCATTACGCACTCTGCGCCTACGACGAGGATCACAGCCGGGTTTTTCCACGCCACCCGATGTTGCACGGCGAGGACGTGACCGAACCGGCGCGCGCCGGCTACCTGTTGATCGGCGTCGATGCCTGGAGCGAGGAATTCGAGGAGACGTTGCCCGACACCTGGTTCAACGTGCGACGCAACGGGCGCACCCTAAAGAAGGAGTATCGCGGGTTTGTACCCAAACGCCTCTACGTGCGTCCCGACGGTCAGACGTTTGATCCGGGGCGAGTCGGCGTCTGTCCTGGCGGTGCGGTAGACGCCTGGTTTCTTGCTGCACCGTTTCTCACCTACCTCTGCTGTGGTGAAGTGTACATCCGCAGAGAAAAGTACGACTTTCGGAAACTGGCGCGCCTGAGCAGTGAGGGGCGCAGCACAGCGACAACCCTGATGTCGCTGTGCGCCATGGAAGCGATGCGCGCCACCGACCTCGATCCGAAAGCGCGCAAATTGCTCAGTTTCACCGATAATCGCCAGGATGCGTCGTTGCAGGCGGGTCATTTCAACGACTTTGCCGCTGTCGGTCTGTTACGGACCGCGATTGCCGCTGCGCTGCAAAAAGCCTCGCCTTCCACCCCATTAACCTACCTGACCATCGCACCGGCGGTGTTCAGGGAACTCAACCTGCCGCAGGAGGCGTATGCGCGCAACGTCGGCGAGTATGGCGGCGTCCGGCGACGCAACGAAGAAGCGCTGACCGCATATCTGGAATATCGCATCTTCGAGGATCTGCGCCGCTCCTGGCGCGTGACACAACCCAACCTCGAACAGTGCGGTTTGCTGCGGATCGACTATCTCGACCTGCACGATCTCTGCGCCGATGATCGACCGTGGCAGCGTCACCGGTGCTTGCAGCCACGCCGCCTGAGCAGCGCGAGCACACCATCCGCACCCTGATCGACTATATGCGGCGCGAACTGGCAATCGATGCGCCCTGTCTCGATCCGGATCAGCAACCAGAACTGCTCCGCCGCGTCGATACCGCACTCAAGGAGCCATGGGTCTTCGATGAAGCCGAAAAGCGCCCGAATGGGTTGCGCATGGCAATGCGCTTCGTACTTCCCGGCGACGATACGAACATCGCGGGTGCGCGAAGTCTCTCGCGATACAGTCGCGCCGGTCGCTTCCTACGCTCATCAGCAGCCTGGAGCGTGCTCGATACGCCTCTCGATGATCAGGAGGATGGGGTACTGCTGACGACCTTGTTCGATATCCTGATGGGTGCAGGGATTCTGGTTGAGGTGACCGCGCGGCGCGGACCACGCGCGTTTCAGATCCGGCGCGATGCGTTGTTGTGGCTGCCCGGCGATGGAACACCGCCACCACCCGATCCGTTCCCAATGGATGACAACCGGTGCGCGGGCAGACTCTGACAATTCGCAGAATGGCGGCGATCGCACCCCGGCAAATACCTTCTTCCCCAACTTCTACCGCCGCTCACCAGAGCGGTTGTTGCATGTCGAAGGGCGGGAGCACACGGGTCAGGTGACGCAGGAAGACCGCCAGGAACGCGAAAAACGCTTCCGTGAATGCGAACTGCCGGTGCTCTTCTGCTCACCGACGAAGGAACTGGGGATCGACATCGCCGATCTGAACGCGGTGCATATGCGCAATATGCCGCCGACCCCCGCCAACTACGCGCAGGGATCGGGGCGAGCAGGGCGCAGTGGTCAACCTGCACTGGTTGTCACCTACTGTTCGGCTACCAGCGGGCACGACCAGTATTTCTTTCAGCGCCCGAAGGACATGGTTGCCGGCGCTGTGGCAGCGCCGCAGATCGACCTGACCCACGAAGACCTGCTGAAAGCGCACGTTCACGCGATCTGGCTGGCGGAAACAGGTCTCGATCTGAAACGCTCGATGCTCGACCTGATCGACGCCAGCGCGCCAGACCTGCCGCTCAAACCGGAGGTACAGGAGCATATTGTGCTGAATGACGCCCAACGGGCGGCGTGCATCGCCCGGGCGTGGCGCACATTCGGCAGGCTGCTCGACCCTCCTCCTGGTGAATGGTTCAATGATGAGTGGCTGGAGCGGGTCATCAACGACGATCCACGTCACTTCGACGAGGCATGTAACCGCTGGCGACAACTCTCTACCAATGCACGGGCCCAGTTGAACGAAGCGCGCAGCGTTATCGATGCCTACACCAGGGCATTGGCACGCGCGAGATTGCCGACGATGCCGAACAGCGCGAGAAAGAGACGAAACGCCAGATCGACCTGCTGTGCAGCCATGAGAGCCGTTCCAGCAGCGAAAGCGACTTCTACCCCCACCGCTCCAGTGAGGGGTTCCTCCCCGGTTACAACTTTCCGCGTCTGCCGGTGCGCATATTTCTGGCGCACAAACAGGGAGAAAGGGTGTACCTGGCTCAACCTCGCTTCCTGGCCATCCGCGAGTTTGGCCCGCAAAACATCATCTACCACGAAGGGCGCAAATACCGCGTAACGCGCACCACCCTGCCGGCTGGCGACGCACGCCGTCGCTTTCTGCGTGCAAAGATCTGTCGCGCCTGTGGCTACTTCCACGAAGGCGGCGACGCCGATGTCTGCGACCAGTGTGGTGTGACGCTCACCGGTCACAATACAGCGATATTGCCGATCCTCTTCGAGATGAGCACTGTTATCGCAACTCCTGCCGACCGGATCACCTGTGAGGAGGAAGAACGTGTCCACAAAGGGTACAATCTGGAAATGTTCTACCAGTTTGCGCGGGGACCGCACGGCGCTCGTTGCGACACAGCCGATGTCCGACTGAAGATGGCGGAAGAGAGCGAAGTGCGGATTGGTCTCACCTAGCTCGAACTCTGCCACTACGACAAACACGGACAGGAGCATAGCGATGTCGGAGAATGTGTGCGCGCCTGCTACCGCTGCCTGCTCTCGTACAGCAACCAGCCTGACCACGCGCTGCTCGACCGTCGTTCCATCCGCGATCTTCAGATCAACCTGTCCCGATCGCAGGTGCAGCGCCAGCATCGTGATGATCGCAATCCGCAAACCGCGAATTCCGCAGTCTCTGCCGCCATTGCGCGCGTGCTGCAAGCCATCCACGATCTGGGGGGCGTGAACTGGACCGCGTCCTTCCCGATCCGGAGGGTTACCATCCACACCTCTTCTATCATCCGGGCTACTGCATCATCTGCCCGGCAGCGGGTGAAGACCTTGCTACCCTGCGCACTGCCCTAGAAGAGCGCGGGTATGCAGTCATTGTCATTTACCCGCATGACGATGTGGCCGCCGTGCTGGGAGCATATACCTTCTGGCGCAGGTGACGGGAGCGCCCAAACGGTTAGTATCTCGTTATCCAGAGTTGTTATTTCTTTTCTTTGTGAAGTTTGACACAATATATTGTGTGTGATAGACTCGGAGCGTCGGATGCCTCGTGCAATGGAACGCAACGCATCTATAGACTTCATCATCCAGCCTTCAGGAGGACTACCGATATGCGCCGAGAGCATGCGCGTGCGATCTTTTTCCCCCTTCTGCGTCTCTCCTGGTTGCCCATTGTGCTGGCGCTCATCGCATACGGCGCGGTACTGGCGGGCAGCATTATTCCTGCGCTGACTGGCGCCGCCGTGAGCGGTGTTGCGATGATCGCGTTGGGTGCGTCGCTTGCGGTGTTCACCAGTATGCGCGTCGGCGTGGCGCCGGTACGGTTGGGCGGGCGCGCTGCATCGGCGCAGCGCGCATACCTGACGCTTGCCTTCGTCGCCACCGGCGTGCTCTATCTGGCAGTCATTTCTGGAGCGCTCAATACCAGCGCCGGAACGTTGTGGACATGCCAGACGTGGCCCGGTTGTGTAATGACCGGCGATGATGCGTGGCTCGCGCTAGCGCACCGCGGGCTGGCAGGCAGTGCAACCATCCTGATCGCGGCGCTGGCAGTGCAAACCTGGCGTATCCGGCACGAACGTTCGCTGCGGATCGCTGTTGCGTGGGCGCTGGGGTTGATGCTGATGCAGAGTCTGGTTGGTCTGGTGCAGGTGCTGCTGGCGCAGGGCGGCGAATCGCAGCCGGTGGAGGTTGCGCGTCTGATGCACCTGGGGCTGAGTGCAACAGCGTGGGGAGCGCTGGTGGTGCTGACAACACTGGCATTACGACGACCGTTTCCCGCTGTGGCGCCGCCGCGAGCGGCGCGTGTGGCGCGCCCCGGTATGACCGACACGGTGTTGCTGGAGGGTAAGCCGTCGCTGCTGAAGGACTACATCAGCCTGACCAAGCCAGGGGTGATTTCGTTGCTCATTCTGACGACAATCACCAGTATGTACATCACACCGGCCGGCATTCCAGAGCTATCGCTGGTGCTGTGGACGACGCTCGGCGGCTGGTTGATGGCGTCCGGTTCGCACGCTATCAATTGTTACCTGGATAAAGACATCGACAAGAACATGGGGCGCACGGGTCGCCGCCCGATCCCGAGCGGGCGCATCCCGGCGTGGCACGCACTGGTGCTGGGTATTGCGCTCGGCATTGTGGCGTTCATTCTTCTGGCATTGTTCGTGAACCTGCTGGCGGCGATGCTGGCGCTGGCCGGCTTCCTCTACTACGTTTTCATCTATACGCTCTGGCTGAAGCGCACCTCGAAGCACAATATCGTCATTGGCGGCGGTGCAGGCGCATTTCCGCCACTGGTTGGCTGGGCAGCGGTCACCGGTTCGCTTGCGCCGGAGGCGTTGCTGCTCTGGTTGATCGTCTTCTTCTGGACACCGCCCCACTTCTGGGCGCTGGCGCTCATCCGGCAGAAGGATTACGCCCGCGCTGGCGTGCCGATGCTGCCGGTGGTGGAGGGTGATCAGGAAACGCGCCACCAGATTGTGCTCTACACACTGTATATGCTGGCGCTCACAGCGCTGCCCCCGCTACTGGGGATGCTGGGATGGGTATACCTGTTGAGCGCGACGGTGTCCGGCGGGTTGTTCCTGCACTATGCGATTAAGCTGCGCCGCGACGGAACGACCATGACTGCCTGGGCGTTGTACAAGTATTCGCTGCTCTATCTGGCGATCCTCTTCGTGGCGATGGTGGTAGATCGTGCGGTACTAGCATAATGATCGGAAGTTGAATATCGGATAGGAAAACTGACGGATGCGCCTGATCCAGGGCGCGTGTTCGTCGCGTGGCGTGGGGGGCGCGAGACGCGGGGCGCGAAGCAGTCGCTTCTCCCCGCGTCGTTCGTTTAATCGTACCCCTCACATCGCCGTATCGTGTGGTATCATGGCATATGGAACCAACACCGCACATCCCGATGACTGAAACACCAGTTATTTCGCCGACCGAAGCATTCTGTGCAACAAGCCGCCTGCGCTACTTCGTCGCTGGCGTCAGCGAGCGTGTGGTGGTGCTGTTGCACGGTTGGGGCGATACAAAAGAGATCTGGCATACCACGAGTGCTGTGCTGTCATCGCACGCCCGCATTTTTGCGCCCGATCTCCCTGGTCACGGCGGCTCACCGCTCGATGGAGCCGAGCGGATGCAGCAGGTTGCGGAGCGGGTTGCGACATTCTGCACAGCGCGTGGCTTGACCTCGTTTGCCCTCGCAGGGCATTCGATGGGGGGCAATGTCGCGCTAGAACTGACGCTCGCCCATCCGCAGATGGTCGAACGTCTGGTGCTGGTGGCGCCTGCGGTGCTGGGAACGGCAATGCCGCCCTACACGCGCCTGTTCTTGCAGGACGGATATGGGTGGGCCGCCCTGCGCGCATCGCTCCTTTTCTACCGCGGGGTGGATGTGCTGGCGCGCCAATGGCGACCGATCACGGCCATGACTCGCATCCTGCCAGGGGTCCGCCGCGCAGCATTCGCTGCCCATCATGATCCGGAAGGTTTGCACCGTCTGCTGAATGCGCTGTTCGCCAATTCGCTCGATGGTCGGTTGGAACAGGTGCGTGTACCAACCCTGGTGATCAACGGCGATCTCGATGCGGTTGTACCACCCCGTCTGTCGCAGCGTGTGGCGGCGGCGCTCCCAGACGCGCGCTTCGCGCTGGTGCGGGGGGCGCTGCACCATCCGATGGACGAACAACCAGAAGCGTTTCAGCGCCTGTTGCTAGAGTTTCTGACCTGATGAACCTGACGCGCACAACCATTGTTGTTGCCGGCAGTGCGCCTGTGCGCCTGAGCGTCATCGATGTTGCACCGCCAGTGCCGGCGCGCGGCACGATGGTGTTCATTCATGGCGCCGGCGGGTGCGCCGAACAATGGTTGCCGCAGTTGACCTGCTTCGCCCGCGACTACCGTGTCGTAGCGTTCGACCTGCGCGGTCATGGGCAATCCGAAGCGCCGCGTTCCGCCTATACGCTGGAGGAGTTCCTGTGGGATTTCGCCCAACTGCTCGACCGTCTCGCGATCCGCGAGCCGTTTCTCCTCCTGGCGCACTCTTTCGGCGGACCGATCGCGCTGACATTCACTGCCGCACAACCGCATCGTGTCGCTCGATTGACGCTCGTGGCGACTGCGCCGGAGATTCACCTGCATCCTGTGCTGGAAACCGTCCTGAAATTGCCGATCCCGCTCACCACGCTCGAACGGTTGCGTCCAATCCTTGCGCCCAAACTGCACGCACCACTGTTCGTTATCAAGCGTGTGCTGGCGGGAACACTCTTTCCCTGGCGCGGATGGGATCTGCTCCCGCAGATCACCACGCCAACCCTGCTCATTGGAGGACAGTTCGATTTCATCGTACCGGTGTCGGCGCTGCAACGAATGCACCATCTCCTGCCCGATTCGCATCTGGAAATCATCAGGTACGCCCGTCATCTGCCGCAACTCGAACGCCCGAAAGCGGTCAACCGCGCCATCGAACGCTTCATCGGCGTGCGTCGAAGCTGGCGCGGTGACATCGAAGGCGAAGATGTTTTCTGGGAAGAAGGTCATCTATGAGTCGTTTGTACGATCCACGTCTGTCCGACATCCTGCGGCGTATGCGCTGGTCGGCGTTGCCAGAACGGTACGTTCTGGCAGGGATCGACCCGCGCGAGTCGGCGGTTGCGATCCGCCTGCTGGGGGGTCTGCGCGCGCGCCTGTGGCAGTTGTTCGTCGCACCCGACACCATCACCTTCATTCTGCCGGAGCATGAGTGGCGCAATCTCAGCCCGGCATTCCCGCGCGCCCGTGTCGAACGTCCATATCGGGTGATCAGTTTCGAGATCGATCTGCCGCCCGACCTGACAGGATTCCTCGCGGTCATCAGTGAGGCGCTGGCAGCAGCGTCCGTGCCCATCGTTGCCATTTCCGGGTTTAGCCGCGATCATCTGCTGGTGCGCGAGGCTGATCTCGATCGCGCACTGGCAACTCTCGATGCACTGGTATCATCCGCAGCGGCGGAGAGTTGAGGTCAACCGATATGTCCGCCCGTCCCTGGCTTGCCTGGTATGATCCCGGTGTCCCTGCCAGGATCGTTGTGCCGGAGAGCACGCTGCCCGGACTGTTGACAGCAGCGGCGCGTGAATATCCGGCTGCACCGGCGATCCGGTTCTATGGGCGGGAGATCGATTATGCCACGTTCGACCGTCTGGCAACTCGTTTTGCCGTTGCCCTGCGCAAAGTCGGTGTTGCGCCCGGCGAGCGCGTTGCGCTGGTATTGCCCAACATTCCACAGGCGCCGATCGCGTACTACGGAGCGCTGCGCGCCGGCGCAATCGTTGTGCTGACCAATCCGATCTTCGAGTCAGGCGGTCTTGTACGCCAGCTGACCGATGCCGGCGCGACCACTCTGGTGGCCTTGAGCATGTTCCACCCGCTGGTCACGGCTGTTCGCGAACGCGCCAGTGTGCATCGGGTCATCTACACCAATCTGAAGGAATTTCTTCCGCCTGGGCAGCGACGCCTGTTTACGCTGCTGCGTCAGGAACGTGAGGGTCACCGCGTCCCTACCGACGAGGCGCGCCGCGCCTATTGGATGGCACATCTGCTGGCGGAGACTGACACCGCTCCGCTGCCGTCACGCCATCCCGATGAACCGGCAGCAATTCTGTACACCGGCGGCACGACCGGCGAGGCAAAGGGGGTAGTGCATACCCATCGCAGTCTGGTCGCCAATGCATTGCAAGTCGCCGCATGGTTTCCTGCGGCGCGCCGCGGCGCCGAGCGAGTTGTCTGTGTGCTGCCATTTTCACACGCATATGGGATGACCGCCTGCACGAACTTCCCGGTTGCAATTGCAGCGGCAATGATCCTGTTACCAACGTTCGAGACTGCCCATGTGTTAAACGCCATCCGCCGCGAACGCGCCACGATCTTTCCCGGTGTTCCGCCGATGTATGCCGCAATTGCGGAGATGAACAATGTACGGCGTTACGGGCTGGCATCGTTGCGCGCCTGTATCAGCGGCGCCGCTCCGCTGCCGATAGAAGTACAGGAAGGATTCGAGCGCGTCACCCGCGCCCGCCTAGTCGAAGGATACGGATTGACCGAGGCAGGTCCGGTGACGCATGCCAACCCGCTGGGGACAGCACACGAGCGCTATGCGACGATTGGCATCCCTCTGCCATCGACCGACGCGAAGATCGTCGATGTAACCACCGGTGCCGATCTGCCGCCGGGTCGCATTGGCGAGTTGCTGGTGCGCGGACCACAGATCATGCAGGGGTACTGGAACCGTCCGGACGAGACCGCAGATGCCTTCACGCCGGATGGATGGCTGCGTACAGGTGACATGGCACGGATGGATGCCGACGGTTTCTTTCAGATCATCGAGCGCAAAAAGGACGTTATCATTGCCGGACCGTACAACATCTACCCGCGCGACATCGAGGAAGTGCTCTATCAGCATCCCAAAGTGCTGGAAGCAGCGGTCGCCGGGGTTCCACAACCAGAGGGGCGCCCAGATCTGCGCGCCTTTGTTGTCCTGCGGAAAGGGGAACACGCCACAGCCGACGAAATCATCAGGTTTCTCCGCGAGCGCCTGAGTGCGCACAAAGTGCCGCATATCGTCGAATTTCGTGACACGCTGCCACGGTCATTCATCGGTAAGGTGCTGCGGCGCGCGTTGATCGACGACGACCATCAGAAGAACGCATGACCTTATGAACAGCATCTCCCGTCTCGCCGCTGCACATGCCGCTGCCCGGTCGCTGGTTACGTCCGGGCGCATTCCCGGAGTGGTGGTTGCTCTGGCATCTGGCAACCGGAAACCGGATATATGTGCGATCGGTTCGGACGCCGACGGACGACCGCTTGCCCCCGACGATCTCTTTCCGGTTGCCTCGATCACCAAACTTGCGACCGGACTTGCCGTTCTGCGTCTGGTTGATCGCGGGTTGATCGCACTCGACGATCCGGTCGACCGGTTTCTCCATCGAGAAGCGCCGCATCCTGGCATTACCATCCGTCGTCTGCTCTGCCACACCGCCGGATTTCCAATCGACCTGAGCGCCGATGATGCTCCGTATGAGCCGGGATTGACGTGGGAGATGCTGGGGCAGGCGTGCCTGCGGGCGAAACCGCATCACCAGCCGGGAACGCAGGTGCTCTACAGCAATATCGGATACGGATTGCTGGCGCTGGTTGTGGAGGCGCACACCGGCACGCGCTTTCGTGATGCACTGCGTGACCTGGTGCTGACACCGCTCAGTATTGAAGGGTATCTGGGAGAAGAACCACCGCGCGCGCCGGCGCGCATCGCCGATGTACGTGGACGTTACCGTGCAACGGCGCTGGAACCGTTCAACTCGGCGTTCTGGCGATCACTGGCGCTGCCGTGGGCGGGTCTGATAACGAATGCGGCCGGCGCCCTGGCGCTGGTGCGCGCGTTTCGCGGGCATCCACCCGGTTTTCTCAGTCCGCCTCTGCGTGCAGTGGCAGTTACCGATCAGACGGGGCGCCTGCCGGGAGGATTCATCGAGCCGTTGTGCTGGGATCGTTGCCCATGGGGATTGGGACCGGAAGTGCGCGGCGTGAAGGAACCGCACTGGCTGCCGTCTGGAGTCGGCGCCGATTCGTTTGGACACACCGGTGCGTCGGGATGTCTGGCATGGGTAGCGCCGGGCGCCGATGTTGCGTGGGCGATCCTTGGCGCGCGCACCGCCGATAATGGCTGGTTGCTGCGCCACTCGGGGACGATCAGTACAGCAGTAGTGGAAGGATGAGCGTTTGCCCTGAGCAACTCCCGGTTCCCGGTTTCCAACAGGCCGCAACAACAGCGTTCCGGCAGGCGTATTATCGTCAGGAAAAAGGAACACCGACGCATAATAGAACATGAGGTCAGCGATGAACGGGAATGGCTATCGAAACAGTTCAGGCGGGTCTGGCATTCCAGCAATCTACCTGTATATTGGCATTGGTATTCTGGCAGTGATCATTATCTCAGTCATTGGCGGCCTGTTGAGCGCCGGGGTGCAGGCATATTTTGCGGTTGCGGCGGGTGCACTCCTGGTGCTGGCAAACCTGCGCGATCTGCTGAGCGGCGCTGTTGCCGGCGCCGCCCTGATGAACACCATGGTCGGCGCGGCGCTCATCTTTTTCTTCCTGGGCAGCGCCTTCGGCTGGATTTGGTACATTCCTGCGTTGCTGCTACTGATCGCAGCGACTCCGCTCGCATTGCGGCGCGTCGATGTATACACCATCTACCTGGACGCAGCGCGCTCGATAGCAGTCAATCTGCGCCGCGCAGCAGGCGGGCGCACCCGCCTGCCATAAGTGTTACGACGCAGCGGCAAGCGACCGCTGCACCGCACTGATCAACTCTGTCGCAGTAAACGGTTTCTCGATATAGCCGACGCCACTCCGCTCGAAGAAATCGCGCGTGCTGCTACTGGCAGTGTCGCCACTAACGAACAGAACGCGCCGCGCCAGATGCGGCGCGCGCTGATTCAGTTCAGCGAAAAGTTCATCACCGCTCATCCCCGGCATCCGCACATCACAAATGATCAGATCGTAGGCGACGCGGTTGAGCCGATCGAGTGCCTGTACCCCGTCGTGGCACACATCAACGATAAACTGCTGTTCACGCAGCAACCGCGCAATCAATTCCGCTACTGCCGCTTCGTCATCAACGACCAGAATATGGTGGCGTGAAGAGAGTTGTGTCGGAACCGGCGCATCCCTGGTTGCCGAAATCGAGGCGAACGACTGCACCGGCAGTTTGACGGTAAAGATTGCTCCCTTACCGGGCGTACTCTGCGCGCGAATGTCGCCGTGATACTGCCTGACGATCCCGTAGCAGATCGACAATCCCAGTCCGGTCCCTTTGCCGACCGGCTTGGTGGTAAAAAACGGCTCGAAAATGCGTGGTAGATGTTCAGGTGCAATACCGGGACCGGTATCGGCAATTTCGAGCACGAGCCACTGACGATTCTCGCGCAACTCCACGTCTGTCGTAACCACAATTGTTCGCTGACCACTCCAGCCAGCCAGCGCCTGTTGCGCATTATTCAACAGATTGAGCACCACCTGCTTGATCGCCGTCGCATCGGCGATGGTCACCGGCAACCGCGGCTGAAGGCGTTCTTCGATCGTAATAGTATGCGTGCGCATTTGATAGGCGAGCAGGCTCAACACCTGCCGCACGGCAAGGTTCAGATCGACTTCCTCCAGGTGCGACTCGCGCTGCCGCGCGAATGTCAGCAGATTCTGCACGATCCGTCGCGCGCGGGTGGCGCTTTCAACAATCATTGTCAGATCGCGCTGATATTCAGCCGGCGCGATCTCCTGTAAAATGCCGGCAAAGCCCAGCACTGCAGTGAGCGGATTGTTGAGTTCGTGCGCCACACCGGCAACCAGCTCACCGACCGCAGTCAATCGTTCGGATTGGATGAGACGCTGCTGCGCGATACGCAGATTCGCTATCGCCTGCTCACGCGCCTGATGCAGTTGCGCGTTTTGAATGGCAACCGCCAGGTGCTGCGCAAGATCGGCAAGGGTGCGAATCTCGAGAGCAGGGAAAGCGCTCGATTGGCGGCTCGCCAGCAGCAACATACCCAACAGGTTTTCGTCATCGGTGATGGGAACGATCAGGCACGACCGGATGCCAGCTGCAACGAGGCGTTGCTTGAGCGGCGAGTCGCCGGTATCGTCCAGCGGCAGTACCACCGGCTGACGTTGTTCGATCAGGCGTCGCAGGAAGATTGTATCCTGGTCGTGGTAATCGACCCAGGGTGTTCCAGCGTCATCCGACACCGGATATTGCGCAATTGGCCGGAGATGCTGTACCGTGCGATCAAAGAGCGCCAGTTCGGCGCTATCGAGTGGAACCACAGCGTGCAGGTGCTCGATCAGGTGATCGAAGAGTGCGCGCAGATCGTGCGTGGCAGTCATTGTTCGTGCGATTTTGTTCACCAGCGCCAGGCGTGCGCTTTGTTCGCGGGCGCGGCGGTAGAGTTCGGCATTGCGCACCGCTAGCGCTGCGTAGGTGGCGAACGCCTGAGCGCGCGCAGCATCGGCGCGGGTATAGCGGTTGGGCAGATGGCTGGAAAGAGTGAGCATGCCCACCACATCACCCTGAGTGTGTAGTGGCACGCTCAGCCATTCTCCCGGCGAGTTCGACAACGGATACAATCCTTCAACCCCATGTTCGGGTGAATAACGCACAATCACCGGTTCACTGGCGGTTTCAATGCGATTGAGCAGCGCATTGTCTTTAGCGAGCCGTCGATAGGTCGGCGTCGTGCAATTGGGCAGACCCCGACTCGCGGCGATGTAGTATCCATCGTCGTCGCGCAGAATGATCGCCGCACAGTCATATGCAACAATGCTGTGGAGGTGTTCTAGGATGAGGTCGAGGAGCCGGTCACGGTCGAGGGTCGAGATCAGCGCCTGGGTAAGGTGCTGCGCACTGCTGGCAAACTGATGCTCCGGGGTGTCACCCACCTCGAACCAGAAGAGCAGCAAGCGCACAGCCTGCCCATCCCGATCGCGGATAGGGTATGCATTCCAGCGACGCGAAATCACTCCGCCGACCTGCGTCGCGGGTAGAGAGTCATCGCGCCTGAGACCTGCCATCGAAAGCCACAGTTCATCGAGGCGGTCTTCACTGAAGCGCGGGATGATCTCCCGGCACATACGACCGGTGATCATCGCCGAAATGCGGATACCGAGGCGCGCACAGGCGCGCGCGTTGATCGCCAGGATGCGAAAGTCGGGCAGTGATACGACCAGAACTCCCACAGGAATATGGTCGATGATCTCAAAGAGCAGATCGGCGCCATCCGGTTGATCATGTGCTGGTGAAAGTCCCATGCTCTCACGTTACGGATACATGCGATACAGCATCCGTGGGAAGGGGATCGTTTCACGGATATGATGCGTCCCGGCAATCCACGCCGTCGCACGCTCGATCCCCATGCCGAACCCACTGTGCGGAACGCTGCCATAGCGACGCAGATCGATGTACCACTGATAATCATCAACGTTCAGCCCATACTCACGAATGCGGCGCTCGAGCAACACCGGGTCGTGAATCCGTTGTGAGCCGCCGATGATCTCGCCATACCCTTCCGGCGCCAGCAGATCGGCGCACAACGCCACCTCAGGACGCTGCGGGTCGGGTTCCATGTAGAACGCCTTGATGGCGCTGGGGAAGCGTTCAACGAAGACCGGACGGTCGAACAGTGAGGCGATGAGGGTTTCGTGCGACGCGCCAAGGTCTTCGCCCCACTCGAGCGGCGTGCATCCCTTGACATCGGTATACCGCTCGGCGATCAGTTTCAGCGCCTCGTCGTAGGTGATGCGCGGGAAGGGCGGCACGCAACGCCCCAGCGCCTGCGTATCACGTTCGAGAGTTGCCAGATCGTCGGCGCGGCGTTCCAGCACCCGCTGCACAATGGCGCTTACGAATTGTTCCTGGAGCGCCAGATTGTCGTCGTGCAGCGCAAACGCCACTTCCGGCTCGATCATCCAGAACTCGGTGAGGTGCCGGCGGGTCTTCGACTTTTCAGCGCGAAACGTTGGACCAAAACAGTAGACCTTGCCGAAACTCATCATGCCGGCTTCGACGTAGAGTTGCCCGGTTTGCCCAAGGTACGCCGTGCCGAGATCGAAGTAGGCCGTGGCGAAAAGGTTGGTGGTGCCTTCGGCAGCGCAGGGTGTGAGGATCGGCGTGTCGAAGCGCACAAACCCCTGAGCATTGAGCCATTCCTGCGCCGCAGCAATGATTTCGGCACGGATGCGCAGCAGCGCATGCTGCTTCGACGAGCGCACCCACAGATGTCGGTGTTCCATCAGAAATTCAACACCGTGCTCTTTGGGCTGAATCGGATACTCCGGCGCGATCTGGATAATCTCGATGGCATTGACATCGAGTTCAAACCCACCAGGGGCGCGCGCATCGGCGCGAACGGCGCCGGTGATCCGGCAGGAGCTTTCGCTCGTCAATTGTTGTGCTGCCGCGAACGTCGCTTCGGTGACATTGTTGCGAAAGACGACACACTGGATGACACCGCTGCCGTCGCGGAGCCGGATGAAGATCAGTTTCCCTTTTTCGGTTTTGTGGACAACCCATCCGGCAAGGGTGACGATCTCTCTATTATGGCGCGCAATTGTGCTGATCGTGGCGGTGGGAAGGAGTGACATAGCCATGTTTCCGTTGTTCGTCTCTATGTTGAGAATGAGTATAACATATTCTGGATCGCTTTTCATGCATCCAGAGAGGCAGGCGCCACCGACAACCGGTATGGTATAATCGCCGAACACAGGAAAAAGGTCGGTTCTGCGATACAATCGGACGGATGGTACAGAGTGCAGCCATCTCTTGCGCGTGAATCTCAGCCGATGGCGCGCCCGTTCATCAAATGGGCGGGTGGCAAGGGTCAGTTAATTCCAGAACTGGTGCGTCGTCTGCCGCCGCGTTTTCGCCGCTATCATGAGCCGTTTGTCGGCGGCGGAGCGCTCTTTTTCCACCTCTTCAACCATGGCTTGTTGCGCAACGGGGCGGTTCTCAGCGATTACAATCCCGAACTGATGGTCTGCTACGAGGTGATCCGCGATGATGTCGAATCGCTGATCACTGTCCTGCGCTGGCATCACCGTCACCGGCTCGACCCGCACTATTTTCTTGAGGTGCGCAACTGGGATCGTCAACCCGATTTTGCGCAGCGCAGCAAGATCGAGCGCGCGGCGCGCACGATTTTCCTCAATCGTACCTGTTACAACGGGTTATACCGGCTCAATCGCAAGGGACAGTTCAACGCGCCATTCGGGTACTACAAGAATCCGATGATCTGCGACCCGGAGAACCTGCGCCTAGTGAGCGCCGCGTTGCGCAATGTCGAACTGTGCGTTGGTGATTTCAGCGATGTGCTGCACCGCGCGGAACCGGGCGATCTGGTTTATTTCGATCCCCCCTATGTGCCGATGAGTGCAACGGCATCGTTTACCCATTACACTGGGCAGACCTTCGGTCCTGACGATCAGCAGCGCCTGGCGAATGTCTTTGCCGAACTCAGCGAACGTGGTGTTTATGTGATGCTTAGCAATTCGTCAACGCCGTTGACCCGCGAGTTGTACGCCGCCTGCGCGGTCAGTTCGTCCGTGGTGTATGCCAGCCGCAAGATCAACTGCGATGGGAGCAAGCGCGGGCACGTGGAGGAGTTGATTGTCTGTTCGTATCCGGTGGAGTGACGCTACAGGCGATCAGTGACCGGTTGATGTTGTGATGTACCTGCGCCCTCCCTCCCCGTCCTCTGCGCCGACACAGGGGAAAGGGGAAGTTGTGGCATTCTGGCGCTCTTTTTCCCTCACCCTCGGTCCCTCTCCCGCGTTGCGCTATGCATGACCCATATGTCACCCAGCAGCCGGTATGACACCTCATCGCACAGCGTGATGGACACAGCGTATCGCTCGTCACGCACACCAGGCGGTCACGCGCACCGCAGCGTCCTGCGGCATGATCAGCACGCCAGCGCGACCGTTCCTGGGGTGCGGGACGCCCGTGGCGCGGGCAGCCAGACCCACAGGCACGACGTCCCCCGCTGCCCTACACCACCCGCCGATCGGTGCTCCCCCGCCGACGGCACGCCCTGCCGGGGCTTTCCGGCAGCACGCGCGGCGCCGCTCCCCGCCGCCAGGCCAGCCCTGCAGGGGCTTCCACAGCGTGAGGCAGGGTTTGAACCCGCCGACTCTGTCCGAACCCCGCGCGGGGCGACGGAGCAACCTTCCGGTCGCCCCGCCAGGGATCGTGAGAACGCAGAGGATAGCACGAGGTCAGCAGGAACGGCGCTCTTCCGGGTCTACACCGCAGCCGGTTCTTCCTGCTCCGCCAGTTGACGCAGCACGTAGTGCAGGATGCCGCCGTGCCGGTAGTAGGTCAGCTCGCCCTCGGAGTTGATACGCGCTTTGACCTTGAAGGTGAATATCGAACCGTCAGGTCGCTGGACGCGCACGGTCAGTTCCTGCCCCGGATGCAGTGTTTCAATTCCTTCGATGGTGAAGATTTCGTTGCCGGTGATACCGAGTGACTGCCAGCTTTCGCCTGGCATGAAGGTTAGCGGCAACACCCCCATGCCCACCAGATTCGAGCGATGGATGCGCTCAAAACTCTCGGCGATCACCGCCCGCACACCAAGGAGGAACGTACCCTTCGCCGCCCAGTCGCGTGAGGAGCCGGTGCCGTACTCCTTGCCTGCCAGTACAATCAGCGGCATACCGTCTGCCTGGTAACGCATCGCAGCTTCGTAGATGCTCATCCGCTCGCCGGTCGGCAGGTAGATGGTGTATCCGCCTTCGACACCCGGAACCATGGCGTTGCGCAGGCGGATGTTGGCAAAGGTGCCACGCATCATCACCTCGTGGTTGCCGCGACGCGCGCCGTAGGAATTGAAATCCGCCGGTTGCACACCGTGGGCGATCAGGTACTGCCCCGCCGGACTGTCTTTGGCAATGCTTCCAGCCGGCGAAATGTGGTCGGTGGTGACACTGTCGCCCAGCAACGCCAGCACGCGCGCGCCACGGATCGATGATAATGGAGGAACATCGCGCGTCATACTGTGGAAATACGGCGGATTCTGAATGTAGGTCGAGTCCGGATTCCAGGCGTACAGATCGCCGCCGCTCACCGGGATGGCATTCCAGGTCTCGTTGCCGGTGAAGACGTTCGCATACTGCGCGCGGAACAGATTGGCGTTGAGAGATGCTGCCATCACATCGGCGACTTCCTCTGCGGTGGGCCAGATGTCCGCCAGATAGACCGGTTCGCCATCAGCGCCGATACCGAGCGGCTCACGGTTCACGTCGATGTCCACCGTTCCGGCGATGGCAAAGGCGACGACCAGCGGCGGTGATGCCAGGTAGTTGGCGCGCACCACCGGGTTGATGCGTCCTTCAAAATTGCGGTTGCCGCTCAGCACCGCGCTGACAACCAGATTCCCCTCCTTGACCGCCTGCGCGATCTCATCGGCGACAGGTCCGCTGTTGCCGATGCAGGTGGTACAGCCGTACCCAACGACGTTGAATCCCAACCGGTCGAGGTATGCCTGCAAACCGGATTGTGTCAGGTATTCACTCACCACCCGCGACCCCGGCGCCAGGCTGGTTTTGACATAGGGCGGAACGCTCAATCCCTTTTCGACCGCCTTTTTCGCCAGTAATCCGGCGGCAATCATGACCGATGGGTTCGAGGTGTTGGTGCAGGAAGTGATGGCGGCAATGATTGTCGAACCGTGCGTAATCGACGTCGTGCGTCCGTTCAGGGTCACGGGTACGCGCGACAAAGCGTACAGATCGCGTCGTTCGCGCTGTCGTGCGCCATTTCCTTCGTACACCGCCACATCACGCCCGAAGACCTGGCGCATCGCCTGATTGAACGATGGTTTCAGATCCGCCAGCGGCACGCGATCCTGGGGGCGACGCGGACCGGCGACACTCGGTTCGACAGTGCTCAGGTCGAGTTCCAGGAGGGTATTGAACGTCGGGATGGGGGTATCGTCGGTGCGGAACAACCCCTGCTTACGGCAGTATGCCTCGACCAGCGCCACCAGGTCCTCAGAGCGCCCGGTGCCACGCAGGTAGGCGAGGGTCTCGGCATCGACCGGGAAGAAACCGCAGGTTGCGCCATATTCCGGCGCCATATTTGCGATAGTGGCGCGATCTGCCAGGCTGAGCGAACTCAACCCCGGACCACAGAACTCGACGAACTTATCTACCACGCCATGCCGACGCAGCATCTCGGTCACCCGCAGCACCAGGTCGGTTGCAGTGGCGCCGGGGCGGAGTGCGCCGGTCAATTTCACGCCCACAACTTCGGGGGTCAACATCGCCAGCGGTTGTCCCAGGAGCACGGCTTCGGCTTCGATCCCGCCGACGCCCCACCCCAGCACCCCCAGACCGTTGATCATGGTAGTGTGGCTGTCGGTACCGACGAGTGTATCCGGCATTGCAACCAGCTCGCCGTCGATCTCGCGCGCAATGACCACGGTTGCCAGGTATTCCAGGTTGACCTGATGGCAGATGCCGGTGGCTGGCGGAACGACGCGGAAGTTGGCGAACGCCTGTTGCCCCCAGCGCAGGAACTCGTAGCGTTCGCGGTTGCGCTCGAACTCGAGTTGAGCGTTGAGCACGAGCGCCATCCCGTGACCAAACGCATCGACCTGCACCGAATGATCGATCACCAGATCAGCCGGGACGAGGGGATTGATCTTTGCCGGATCGCCACCCAGACGTGCCATCGCGTCGCGCATCGCCGCCAGATCAACCACTGCCGGAACACCGGTGAAATCCTGCATCAGCACCCGCGCCGGCTTGAAAGCCACCTCGCGCTGCCCGGCGCTAGCGGGCGTCCACTGCGCCAGGGCAATCACATCGTCAACCGTGGTGAACCCATCACCAACATTGCGCAGAAGCGCTTCCAACAGTACCTTAATCGAAAACGGCAGACGCTCTAGATCGACGCCGCTGCGTCGTGCCAGTGCGTCGAGACGGTAGATCAGAAAGGTGCGACCGCCAACTACTAGCGGCGCACGCGCGCCGAACGGATCGTGCAAGGTGTCGCTCATTGGATCTCTCCTGAACAATTTTACGGTTTCTGAACAGTATAGCAGAAGTGATGCATTGAGAGAAACAATGATCTATAATACTTTGATTGGAAATTTCAATGAAAGGTCGGATATGTCCTTCGATCTTCACCGATTGCGCATCTTTGTTGCTGTAGCACAGGCGGGAAGTTTCACACGCGCGGCGGCGCAGTTGCACATGGCGCAACCGACAGTTTCGCAGCAGATCGGGGTGCTGGAGGATGCGGTTGGTGCGCCGCTGATCGAACGCGGACCCCGCCGCCTGCGGTTAACCCCGGCTGGCGAAGCACTGCTGCCGTATGCCACGCGACTGGCGTTGCTGGCAGACGAGGCGCTCCAGGCAACACGTGCGGCTGCTGGCGTTGCGGCGCACACCCTGCGCCTGGGCGTTGGTCAGACGCTGGCAACCTATCTGTTGCCGGAGTTGCTCCGCCGGTATCGCGAGCGCGCGCCGCACTGCCATGTTCGTATTGTCACTGGCAACAGCGCCGCGTTGCTGGAACAGGTCGCCGAAGGTAGCATCGAGATTGCGCTGGTCGGTTCGCCGGCTGCGCACCCGGATGTGGTGGTGACGCCGTTCATGCAGGACTGGCTGGTGGTGATTGTTGCGCCGGACGACATCTGGGCGAGTCGGGAGGCGGTGGATCCCGGCGAGCTGCGCGACCGCCCGTTGCTGACGCGCGAACCGGGCTCGGCGCTGCACGCGACGGTCGAGCGGTTGCTGGGAAGCGCGACACTCGCCAGCGACACGGTGATCATGCTCGGTGAAACCGAAGCGATCAAGCGCAGCGTCGAAGTTGGGCTGGGAGTGGCACTGATCCAGGCGATTGCCGTGCAGCGCGAGGTGGCACTGGGGCGACTGCGTGCGCTGGCGTTGCGTGGCGCTGATGACCGGCGTACCTATGCCTGGGCGCGTCGGGCACGTCAGTGGCTCTCTCCAGCTGCCGCAGCACTGGTGGCGTTGCTGGGGTGAGAGGAAGGAGGAGAACGCTGTCCTTCTAAGACTCCTCACCACATCCGGAACACGCACACGCATCAAAAGGGCTTGACAGGCGAGGGACGGTATGCTACGGTGCTGACACCTGGCAAGCGCATCAGCCTCAGTTTCCTGTCTGCCGATTCTGGCGGAAGAAGTCTGGAGGAACTCCCTGTGAAGCCAAACAGTGACTGCGGGGCATCAGGCTAACACCGCGTGCAGCCGACGCCGCCTTCAGCAGCGCGGCTGAGATCGACGCCGTCAGGCGGCTATACTGGAAGTCAATTCAGATATGGCTGACCATTACTAATGAAAACCACGGCGTACTTCAGAACAAGTGTCATGGCTCGTCGTCCTTATCTCAAAATGGAATGGATTGAGCATGTCCTCAACAATCCTGTCCGCACTGAGGTACAGCCTAACGGGCGCATCCGTCATTGGGGGTACATTGCTGAAATGGACAGGTACCTGCGGATCGTCATGGAACCAGATGGGGAGACCGTGCATAACGCTTTCTTCGACCGTCGTTTCAACCCTTGAGGAGGAGATGAACAGATGATCTTCGAATACTATCCTGAAACAGACATGTTGTATATCAAACTTGTTGAAGGGGTAAGCACTGAATCTGAAGAGGTTGCGCCGGGAGTTGTGTTGGACTTCGACGAGCACAACCGCGTCATCGGGGTTGAGATTGAAAATGCCAGCAAGATCATTGATCTGTCAAGATTGGAATTGAGAGCGCTTCCCGTTGTTAATCTAATCCTGACAGAGAGGGTGCCTGCGCCAGCATGAGGTTCAGGTTTCGTCTGACCAACAGGCGTGCCAGTGGTCCACCTCCGGTTGAGGGGGTCGCCGCCGAACCGATGCGCAGGTTGCGCTCCTGGAACTCCGGTTGCCTACCCACAATCGACGTGGAACCGTTGGGCGATCCCCGCAACGTGCTGAATGGCCTGTTCTGGCAACTGAATACCGGCACACCGTGGCGCGCTCTTCCCACACGCTCTGGACTCCGGCAAACCATCGATGACCGGCAGGTCGTCTGGCAGCGTGATGACGCCTGAGATCCGTTCACGGCCACCCTGTACACCAGGCAAGCTATCGGGGATGCTTATTTCTTGTTGCCAATTGCTGGCAAAGACAAGCCCATCAAGCGTGAGCGCGTCTATTGCTACAAGCTCTTCTATCAATTGCGGGTTGCCTTACAAGATCCGCAACTGACACTAACTGGCGAACCTGATAAACGCAGCCTCCCGTACTTCCCGCCAATCAATCCAGACTTTATTCTTCACATCCCCGGCAGTCACGAGCAAAACACTGCTGTTGTGGAGGTTGAATGCCGCGTAGGTCTCGCGCATCTGGTCAAAGATCTGTGCAATCTCAAGATAATGCGGAATCGCGGCCACACAATACTGGTGCTGCTACTTTTCGCCAATCAGAACCTTCCCTGGCCTCGGCTTGTGCAAGCCGCTAAGGTGCTTGCTGTTCAATTGCGCCTCAGTGACAACAGCGCTCCGTGTGCGGCTGAATCTGACCGTTGGGCGGTGCCCCGAACACGGCTGAAGAGCGAAGCGCAACGGGTGCGACAAAGGAAAAACCGCTGTTCGCCACGCTGCGTTCGGCGATGGAAAGAGAAACAATGATTTCCAAATAACCCCTATCCATGCCCATCCGTGATGCATTCCCTACCAGCGCATGTCTCCCGGACGAATGCGCTGCACGAGCGCGGAACTACCGCAAGGGCGCACCGGTCGGCGCCGACGGTGCAACATCCGGCAGGCTAAAGCGCATAATTCGCGCGTTCCCACGATCCACAACCAGCGCTGCACCATCCGGCGCAAATGCCACGCCACACGGCAGATTGACCGACGCCGCATCGCTGCCGGTTCCGCCCCAGGCAATCAACCCTGCGCCGCTGTCATCGGTCAGCAGCAGGGTGTTGCGCGCCGGCACGCTGACCAGCACACGTCCGCCCTGCCCTGAGATGAATGGGTCGTCGTAGGTTTGTGGTTGCCAGCCGGGCACCCGCCAGATGGCGTAGGGCAATGGGCTGACCTGCCCATCGTCGGTGCGCGCAAATGCCTGTACCCGGCTGTTCCAGGTGTCGGCGACGAAGACGGTACCATTCTCATCGACAGCGACGCCGGTTGGTTCGTTGAACTGCCCCGACGCACTGCCGTCGTACCCCCACTGATACCGGTAGTTGCCGTCGGTGTCGGTTACCACGATCCGCTTGTTGCCGGTATCGGCGATATACACGTTCCCGTCGGCATCGACGGCCACGCCGCGCGGACCGAACAGGTCGAGCGGTCGGGCAAGGTTCAGGTCCTGGGTGCCGCCGGTTGGCGAAGCGCGGCGTCCATCGCCAAAATCCTCACGCCCGACACCCCAACTGGTGAGGAATGTTCCCTGCGGGTCGAGTTTGACAATGCGCGCATTCCAGGTGTCGGCGACGTAGATATTTCCCTGAGCGTCAACCGCAACGCCGCGCGGCTCGTAGAACTGACCGTCGTCGTTGCCGAAACTGCCGATGGTACGAATCGGCGTGCCGGATGGGTCGAACACCACCAGACGATGGTTGGCGCTGTCTGAGACGATGATATTCCCCTGGCGATCGACAGCAATGCCGCGTGGTTGCACCAGTTGCCCTGGCTCGTTCCCAAACTCGCCGAAGATATTGGTCGCCACCAGTTTGACAATACTGCTGGTGGCGGCTGCGGTTGCAACATCACCGACGCGCGCCAGGTCACGGCGTACCCACACCGACATCTCGCGCCCGTCGAGGCGCAGCGGTTGCGGCAGGTCGCGGTACAGCAGGTAGCGCCCGGTGTTCTCCCAGTGTGAACTGTCGAAAATCCAGAGCAGCGGCGCCCACACCGGCGGGACATCCTGCGGTTGCAGCGTCGGGCACGCTTTGTTCACATCTCCCAAGCTGCCCGGATAGGCGAAGTAGAACCGCTTATAGCCGGGACTCTGCAGATCGCATTTGTTCCCCTCCGGAAACCACCAGTTCAGTTTGGTGTCATACAGGCGCACATAGTCGTTCTCCAGCGCCTGCTGCGCCGTTTCGTTCAGGCTCACCCGCGACACCATCACCACCGGCGCGGGAATACGTTCCTCCGTGCCCTGCGGTGGATCGACCAGAAATGTTTCCGGGGTCGCAGCGCGGAAGGCATCCGAATTGCGCAGTTCGATCCGTTTGAAATCGCGCAGGTACCACTGGTAGGGCCAGGCAAGACTTCCCTCCCCATCCTGGGCAGGGTCGCCGGTGTCCATAATGATCGGCATCGAGAGTCCGCCGGTCGGGTCGTTCACACTCCTGGCATTGCGCGTCTGACTGATCGCCAGGTCGCGGATCTGCGCAACGATCAGGGGAATATCGGGTGTGCTCTGGGTGTAGATCAGCGGTTCGACCGGCGTATCTGGATGGTCGTACACTACCAGCCACGTTGCGCGCAGGGTATAGGCGCCTGTGAGCGCCGCCATGGTGAGTGCACTCAGCGCCAGGGTTGCGCGCACGCCGATCCGCTGCGCGACTATGACGATCAGGTAGATCAACCCGCCGACCAGCCCGAGCACCAGGATTCCCTGCAGCAGATTCGCCTGTCCCTGCTGACCGGCGCTCATCTGACCGAAGCGCCATAATGCCACTGCGATTGCGATGATCATCAGAAACACGGCTGCGGGTACAAGCCAGGCGCGGCGGTCGAGGTCCCGCCAGTTCAGACTCGCGCCCAGTCGCGTCAACGTCCATGCCAGGAGCAGATTGGCTGGCAGCGCGATATGCGTGTTGAGCCAGGGCATCTTCTCCCCCGCCCACGAAAACGCCACGAATGAACAGAGGAACCAGAACGCCAGAAACAGCGGAAACAACGCCGTTGCCGGACGCCCGACGAACGACGTGTGCGTCTCCAGCGCCGGTTCGACCGGCGCGTGGGGCGGCGTATCGCGTGTTTCGACGCCATCGGACGATGGTTCCTCAACGGTCGACGGGTGATGGCGCAGGCGCACGCCGCGGGTGAAGAGGTAGACCGTCGCTGCCAGCCCGCCGAAGAACGCCAGCGGCTCATAGAGCGACATGAGCATCAGGTAGTAGTACCACGGTTGATCGCCGCGCGCATATTCCTGCTGCGAACCGAGCCAGTATGCCAGCCCGGCGTACAGCCCGGCGAACACGCTCTGCATATCGGCGAAGAATGTGCTGTAGAGCACGACAAAAATCGTCGCCAGCACGCCAAGCGCAATCCAGAGATTTACACGTTGATCCCGCCACAGCGCCACGAGTCGCGGAACGAACAACGGGGTTGGGTCCCACACCCGTGACATGATCAACCCGCCGCTGGCAACCGTGAAGAAGAGCAGCGAAATGCCGTCCGCGCGCAACGTTGGCGTCAGGCGACCATACCATAGCCCGCTGATGATGCTCAGTTCGATCAGCGCTGCGACGCTGGCGATTGTACCGAGGGCAATCGTCATAGTGCGGCGCGGCAACAGCTCGTACAGCACGCGAATGATGAGGAACCAGCCGAAGATGAACCCCAGAATATAGTAGAGTTCGTGGGTCGCCAGCGCCAGCGCAATGCCAACCGCCAGCAGGTACAGGTAACGTGGTTGCGCCGTGTCGATATAGCGGAAGAAGCCGATCACGATCCAGAGCGTCCACAGCACCATCAACCCATCGTGACGCGCAAAGCGGGTGTAGTAGAGCAGCGTCGGCGTGAACGCCAGCACGATGCCTGCCAGCAACGCCCCACGCGCCCCCAGGTAGGGGCGTAGCATCCAGGCAGAGGCAACCAGCCCAATTCCGGCAACTGCCTGCGGCAGGCGTGCCTGAAGGTCGCCATCGCCAAATAGAAAATAGGAGAAAAGCGTCAACACGTAGAGCGATGGTCCGTGATACACCGGATCATAGCAGTAGGTCGCCGACACACGCCCGCCCCAGCAGACGAAGCCACCGGCGCCGGTGTAGAACTTCCAGCTCATCCAGGCGTGGATCGACTCGTCGTGGTGGAGCGCCATGCGTCCAAGCCCGTACAGGTGCGCAATGATACTCGCTACGATGAGTAACGCGAACAGCAACACATCAATAGAAAGCCATGCCAGGCTCAGCGGGCGATCTAGCCCGCCGGGAGCAACCGCGACGCTGCACGGATCTCGTGAAAGAATCGCCATCGTTCCGCCTCGATACTGTTGAAACCCCAAAAGACGCTCATGCTCAATTGCGAACGTATCATCGATCGCTGCCGAGACCCAGCCCGATCTCAGGCGCTATTTCAGGACGTACCGCGATGACGAAATCGGTCGAACCGAGCGGATGCGGCGGGATGCGGTACAGGATATAGTTCCAGAACTGCTGCGCTGTAGCCGGATCGAACGGCTGACGCAGGAGGCGCATCAGGAGTGAAGAACGTTCAGTCACCTCAGCCGTCGTCCAGTCGCGCGGTAGGCGATACGTTTCCTCTTCCGGGAACCACCAGCGCAACGGATAGCGTTGCACCACGAACCCTTCCAGAAACCGGCGATTCTGGTCATTCTCGTAGTTTTCAAGCAACATGAGCATGGCAATCACGTCGTCGCCCGGAGCGCGCTGAAGTTGCGGCGGTTGTTCCTCGGTGCGGGCAAAACGGACGCGATACCAGTCCCACACCGTCTCGTTATCGTACCAGACCGTCGCCATTGTTGCGCTGCTGCGCCGGCGCAGTGCCTCGTCGAGCCGGTCGATCACCCGCTTCACATCGGGCGACGTTTGCGTATAGATCATCATCTCCCGCGGTACATCGCCGTAGCGAAAACTGAGTTGATATGCGCTGCGCAGGGTGTAGACCGCCACAATCAGCGTGACCCCCACCACGAGCGCGCCCAGCGCCCAGCGTCGCCCACGCAGCATCCACGCGCCGGCGGTGAGCAGCGCGGTCAGCACAACCCAGAGCGGCGCGATCCACGGCGTGAGCGCCGCAAGTTGCGGGTTGCCGCTGATCGTTGCGTTGTTGATCGTCACACTCAGCAGGATCAGACAATAGGCGCTGATGACCGTCAGCACCCCCAGGAAGATCGGGAACGGACGCACGATCCGGCTCACTATCGATCCGTCGCGCGCACCGTCATTATCGGCTGCACGACGCCACCATTCCAGCGCGCGCCCCACAGCCCATGCCCCCAGCAATGTGAGCGGCAGAGCAACGTGGACCGTCAACCAGGGCATCTTTTCACCCGCCCACGAGAAAAGCACGAATGTAGCAATACTCCACCACGCCAGGACAAACGGCAGCACTGTGGTGCTGCCCGTAGCAGTGGCGGTGTCAGGATCGGCATACGCAGGCGTGGCATCGCCATCGGCATCGTGATCGGCACGGTTGCGTGTGGGACGTCGCCATCGCCATCCCAGCGCCCCCACCATCACCAGACCCGCCAGACCCCACAGGATCAGCAGCGGCTCGTAGATCGCCAGCAGCACAGCGTAGTAGTGTGGCGGTTGACCGCCACGTTCGACCTCGTGCTGCGCTAGCCAGTAGAGGAGCGAGCCGGTTGTGCCGGTGATAACACCAGCGGTATTGGTCAGAAATGCCGTGAAAAACAGCGTATAAACGAGAAAGAAAAGCCCGGCCGCAATCAACAGACGCCGGTCCTGCACTAGACTTGCGAAGACCGCAACTGTCGAATCGCTGCTCATACGTGCGCGTTCCCAGCGGGTTCTACCGGTCGCATCGCGTTGTCGCCATCCGGCATACCATAACGCAAGGGACGTGATCACCACCAGCGCAATCCCGGTCAGGATCGCCGGGTGACCGGAGAACTCGCCGAGTTTGATGAAGTAGAGACCGAAATTATCGTCCGGTTGATGACGGACGCACAGCGCATAATTGTTGTCGAACGTCGCCAGCGGGGGCCAGCCGAAGATCGGACCAGGGCGAGCGACGCGCATCGGGTTGGGTGGTGGGAAGGGTTGCAGTTCACTTGGGCAGATGTACGCTCCGGCCACCCGATTGACCGTATCGCTGGTTGGAAATGGGCGTTCCGGGTATCCTGGCAGCCAGAAGACGAGCGCCACAATTGCAACGCCAAGCGCGACCAGTGCTGCCACACCCGGCTTCCATACCTTCCAGAACAACGCCAGTGCAATCAGCGGCGCAAAGATGGCAAGATAGAGAAAGAAGGTCTCCATCGTCACGAACATGAATGCCAGCGCGAGGGCAGTCACATACAGCCACAGCGGGCGTCTGGTCGTCGCATAGCGCACTGCGCCGATGAGCGCCAGCAACTCGAACACAATCGTGTACGGATCGTGACGAATGAAGCGCGCGATATACATAAAGGCGGGGGAGATCAGGAGATAGAGCGACGCCAGTAGCGCCGCGTTACGCCCCAACTCACGGCGCAGCAGATAGGGCAGCATCACCAGCGCCACGCCGAACAGCGCCGGACCCAGGCGCGCCGTGGCATCGCTGACGCTGAACAGGAAATAGATCAGCGCACCGAAGAAATAGAGAAAAGGACCGTGGAGCAACGGATCGTGCACATACCCTTCGCCGCGAAAGATCAGCCACGAAAAGAAGGCGTGCAGCGTCTCGTCGTGGTGCAGGGCGCGGTCTCCCAATCCCCACAATCGCGAAATCAGCGCCAGAAGGAGGATAGCCAGATACGCTGCCTGTTCGAGTGTGAGCGTCACTGCGCGCGGGCGCGCCGTTGCGGGGATTACGCTATCATCAGGTGTTGCAGTGACCTGCGGCGGAAGTTCGGCAATCGACATGGTTCAGCTCAACGACCTCGGATTCGCCCCCGGCGAGATTGTACACGATCCACAGGTGTCATCGCAAATCCGGGGTCACGAATATGCCAGATCACCGAGGCGCACCAGATCGACCAGATGAATGGCATCGTCATCGACCCGGATCAGCCCGGCGGCGCGAAAATCGCCGATTGCTTTCGTCACCGTTTCGCGGTGCGATCCGATCAGTTCGGCGAGTTGCTGATGGGTCGAACGCACCGTAGGGGGCATGTCGCGTCGTTCTGCCCATAACCCCAACAGCGCAGCCGCCAGGCGTTGCGGCACGCTCTTGAAGGCAATATCGGACAGTTTACGCTCGATAGCGCGCAAACGGCGACTCATCACCGTCATGAGGCGCAGGGCTAGCGACGGTTGCACCTGCAACGCCCGACGGAGCGCATCACGTCGCACGACCCTGACTGTACAGGGGGTGACGCTGATCGCATAACTATCATAGTGCGCGCCCTCCGCCAGCGCCACCTCGCCGAACACCGCCGGCGCATCGAGCAGCAACACAGTAAATGCACGTCCCTCCGGCGAAATCGTGTAGAGACGCACGCGCCCGCCGCACAACAGATACATCTCCGTACCCGGATCGTCCAGACCGTAGAACACATAACCCGCAGGGCGCTGAACTGCCACGATCTCGCCGTGCATATCACGCAGCGCCGCCATCAACTGTGGGAAGAGATCGGCATCACTAATGATGTCAACTGGAGGAAGCGGATCGTGCGCATCAGGCATGGCTCGGTGCAGGCTCTAGATCACGAAGATGCCAGCAGTCGTTATGGGTGATCAACTGCCATTCCAGCCGTTCATCGCGGCTTGTGACCTGGCGCCAGTGCGTGATTGCGGTATTGCGAATGTGAAAAGCGTTGCGTCCGCGCACCTGAGGACCAAGCCCAAGCATGAAGAGAAACGACACTTCGACAATGCCGCCATGACAGACGGCGACGATGGTTTTACCGTGATGGCGCGTAACCAGCCGTTCCAGCGCCGCTGACGCGCGGAACTGAAAACTGGCCCAGCTTTCACCGCCAGGAGCGATGGGCGTAAAATACTCTTTGAAGAAGAGGCTCATCTGGGGAAAGCGCGCACGCGCTTCATCGATATGCAACCCATCCGCTTCACCAGGACGCAGTTCCTGCAGATCGTCGTTCCAGTGGATCGGAAGATTGAGCGCCTCTGCCACCCGTTCGGCGGTCATTCGGGCGCGCGGCAGCGTGCTGGCATACAGCACATCAGCGGCGATCTCACCCTGCGCCAGACGGCGCGCAAGCGCCTCTACCTGCGCAATACCCCGCTCGGTCAATCCACGGTCACCCTGCATCCCGCCCATGATCGGCTCCACGTTCGAGTACGCTTCGCCGTGCCGTATCAGATAGAGATTGGTGATCATGATGCCTCTCAAAGGGATCGTTTCGGTACGATCCGTTCCTTCTACAACGTGCGATCATCGACGCGCGGCGATTAGCGCAAACGCGCCACGCCAGAGAGACATGATCGCCAGCACGGTTACAAACGTCACCAGGGCAAACGAGAGCGGAATGGTCGTCTGCCGGATCAGGGCACGCAATCCAAGCCCGATAGGCCAGGCGATGAGCCAGGTCAACCCTGTGCGCGCCAGCATCGGTTGCAGTGCACCGGTCACCTGAGCACGATACGCGCCAACCAGCGGAGCAGCGACGAACCACCCAATGATGAAGGGTGCAGCCGTTTCCGCAATTTGCGCCAGCGCCGTCAGGCCTGCCTCCTCACCATGACTGGCACGACCGAGCGCGGCAAAGATCAGCAGCGCCAGCGCATCACCGACAACGAGCAGCGCCGTTCGACGCGCAACAACCGGTGAGGAATGCGACTGTTCGTGAAATGCCAATCGATCGTCCCTCCCTGATATTCGAGTACCAGGAACCGAGAACCGAGCGGGATGCCGCACACGCGCTCTTCCGCTCTGACGATAATCGCAAAAACAGGCGCCAGGGCAGGCAGATGCTGCGGCTACAGGCATCTTTTCGCCTCAGGCAGTATACCACAGGCGCACTCCGCCTGGTCAGCAACGTCGCAGAGTGATAATCGTCGCTTCAGGGGGGCAGAGCAGGCGCAGTGGCACGCCCCCCAAACCACGCGAAACGTAGAGGGTCAATCCATCCACCTGATACTCGCCAATGACGTAGCGTTTGCCATACCGCGGCAGCGTGAACGGACCGAGAAGCGGCAGCCGCAGATGCCCGCCGTGGGTGTGCCCCGACAGTTGCACATGAATGCCGGCGCGCGCTGCACTTTCGGCAATATCAGGCGCATGCGACAGGAGCAATTTGAAGCCATGAGCAGGTACACCACGCAATGCCTGACGCAACGATGGACGACCGTCCCAAACATCATCGATGCCGATCAACCACAGATCGGCGCCGTTCCATGACAGACGGCGATGCTCATTCAGCAGCAGTGGAATATCTGCCAGCACCAGTGCAGCACGCAGGTCTACCAGTCCCTCCCAGTGATCGTGATTACCCGGCACGGCATAGACGCCAAGCGGCGCTTCCAAACCGCGTAGCAGGCGTGGAACATCGGGAATTGCCCAGTGATGGGTTACGATGTCGCCGGTGAACACGATCAGGTCAGGGCGCTCACGTTGCATCTGCGCGATGCCCCAGGCCAGGTTCGCCTCGCTGTAGCGAAAACCAAGGTGGCTGTCGGTCAAATGCCCAATGCGTAACCCATCGAGTGCAGGCGGCAGCGCCGGAACGCACAGCGTCACACGCTCCAGGATCGGGCGCGCCGGTTCTCCCAGCAGCATATGCCCGAGCGCAGCCGTACCGAATGCACCGCCTGCCGCAGCGACGGGCCAGCCAAACAGATTGACCCCTGCCATGCCCGCGGCAGCCACGACTGCGCCAAGACCAATCCAGCCCCAGTTGACGTGCAGTTTAGTCGCTTCGATCGTCTGGCACCCGCGCAACGGCCGACGTTTGCGTGGACGAGCCCTGATCAACTGGGGTTCGTGCGGATGTATCTCGATTGGCACGTGGTATTCCTTTGCTGCGATGAAAGAAGGTTTCGATGCAGTGCGCAGGGTAATCATGGCAACCTCAAAGTGTCTCTCCGTGTGATAGTCGCAGGATGAAGCCTGACATCCGGTATCGGTGCAGTTCAACGTTCGGTATTCGAACCTTCCCATTCTCGCAGGATACCACAAGAAGTTTACAAATCGATGAGCGTCATCTGATATGCGGTAGCATTCGCCTGTCAGGTTGATTCTCGCTGCCATGCGCTATACTTCTGTGCAGTAATGTTGAGTCAGGAAGCGCCTGAGCGTGGAATGCCTTGTTATGCCCGAACCATCCGAAAACGAGCGGTTTGATCGACGCGCCCGCCGTCGCGCCTTTACCGGTGACACGATCGTTATGCGCCGCCGCACGCCGGTCACTGCACCACCTTCCCGGCGCAACGTCTGGCGACGCATGCGTCGCGCGCTGCTGGTGGGCGCCGTACTGCTGGCGCTCTTGATTGCACTGATGTACTGGCAGTTTGCTGCTGCTGTCGCACCGCTGATCGTTGCCGACGCCCGACCGTTCCCTCCGCTCAATCCACCAGGAACGGCGATCAATATTCTGCTGATTGGCGTCGATGAACGACCTGACCACCCGGAGGAGGGGGTGCGCAGCGATACGCTGATCGTCGTCCATCTCGATACGATCGGGCGGCGCATCAGCCTGCTCTCCATCCCGCGCGATACGCGCGTCGAAGTGCGGGATATCGGTCCCACCAAGATCAATGCTGCGTATGGCTACGGCTACACCGCAGCCAGAGAACGCTACGGCGAAGGGGTGACCCCTGCGCAGGGAGGAATGGCGCTGGCTGCCGAGACGGTCGGGCAGTTTCTTGACCTTCCCATCCATTACACAGCGCAGATCAATTTCGACGGTTTTGCGCGCGTGATCGATGCGCTTGGCGGCGTCACCATCGATGTACCGCGGCGGATCGTCGATGACGCCTATCCGACCGCCGATTTTGGCACGGTTCGCGTCGAGTTCGAACCCGGACCGCAGTGGATGGACGGGGCGCGCGCATTGATCTATGCGCGTACCCGCCACGCCGATAGCGACTTCGGACGTGCCGAACGCCAGCAACAGGTGATTCGCGCGGTTGTCGATGAACTGCGCGCGCGCGGTCCGCTTGGAGCGGCACTCCTCGTTCCCGCGCTCAGTCGCGCGCTCGACGGCGCCTTTACCACCACGCTGCCATTGTCGCGCCCCGACATGGTCCTGGGGCTCGGATGGATCGTGACCGGTCTGGACCCTGCGTTCATCGGACAACATCGCCTGGCGCCCGATACCGCGCCCAACTTCCGTGAGGTCGGCTCGGATATCCTTTGGGATCCGGTAGAGGTACGCGCGGTTGTACGTGATTTTCTGGCGGCGCCAGAGGTCGAAACCGAACAGGCGCGCATCCAGGTGTTGAACGGTGCTGGCGTCACCGGGCTGGCGCGGCGCATCAGCGGCGAACTAGAGGCAGCCGGGTTCACGGTTGTGCCAGCAGCCGATGCACCACGCAGCGATATACCCGAAACTATCGTGTATGATGTCACCGGTAAGCCTGCAACTGCCCGTCGTCTGGCAACACTCCTGGGAGCCGGGATTCGTCGCGGCGCACCCGACGGTGTGAACCCGACAGTTGATATTATTGTCGTCCTGGGGCAGGATCAGATGAAGTGACGTTCCCTATCCCAAGGTTGCTGCTCGAACGTTTTTGCACACATTCAGGAGCACAACAATGACCCGTGAGTACGATGTTATCACGTTCGACTGTTACGGTACGCTGATTGACTGGGATCGCGGCATTCAGGAAGGGTTCGCCGCCGCAGCCAGGCGTGTCGGGGTTGCTATCGATCTCGATGCAGCCCTCGCCGCCTATCATACCATCGAGCCGCAGGTTCAATCCGCCGAATATCGCCCGTATCGCCAGGTGCTGGCAGAAACGGCGCAACGCGCCGCTGCGACCCTTGACTGGCCCATGGACGATGATACCGCCAGGTTTTTTGCGTCGAGGATACCGGAGTGGCCCCCCTTCGCCGACACGAACCCGGCGCTGGAGCAGTTGCATGCCGCCGGGTATCGACTGGGGATCCTGTCGAATGTAGACGATGATCTGCTCGCAGCGACGATCCGCCATTTCACCGTGCCGATCGATCTGATTGTCACAGCGCAGCAGGTTGGTTCGTACAAACCCGCGACCGGTCATTTCATCGCCGCTCGTGAACGGATCGGCGGGTTGCGCTGGTTGCACGCTGCCCAGAGCCATTTCCACGACGTCGTTCCGGCGGTGCAGATGGGGTTGCCGGTGGCGTGGATCAACCGCAAACACGAACCGTTGCCGCCAGGCGGTCCGGCGCCGCTGGTCGATGTGCCGGAATTGCTGGCGTTCGCAGCCTGGCTGGCGAAATAACGCACTAGGAGGAGATGCGGTCTCCAAATCCCCCTTCTTGCCGATATGCTACGTATCGACCCATAACGTGATGTTATCGTTCCACCAGTGGAAATTCAGGGGCAGACAGAACGTGCGAGCGTGAGGCGGCAGAAGTTGTGTTAGCTCATATATTCTGTCTGCCCCTAAAGCGGGGACGGGCTAGGATGGCGGCGCGCCTGCCCTGCGACGACCCGCCGGCGGCGCACCGATGGAACGCCCGGCAGCGCTCAACAGTTGATATAATGCCGTGCCAAACTCGACAACCTCACGGCTCTGTTCTCCTTACATCCCCTCTTCACCCGGTGATGGAAACGATACGTGATCGTTGATGCGTAGTGCGCGATACACTGCGCCCCACTCTTCCAGTGTGACCGTCTCGGCGCGTCGGGTCGGGTCGACCCCGGCGGCGGCAAGTGCATCCAGCACCCGCTGTCTGTCGATCTTCATACCCATTGCCGCCATACCCCCTGGCAGCGCATTCCCCAACTGCTTACGCGGATGGAGGAAACCGGCTTTGATCAGGCGCAGGAGCGTTTCCGGTTGGTCGGGAACGACTGCCGGTTGGGGACGGATCCGCAGTCGCAGCACGCTCGAATCAACCTCCGGTGCGGGGAAGAAACTCGATGCCGGGACACGCGCGACGATCTCCGGCTCGGCGTAGATTTGAACCGCGTGTGCCAACACGCTCAGATCACCCGGGCGTGCGCAGATGCGTACAGCAACTTCCCGCTGCACCAGCACGACCATCGAAGTCGGACGGAGCGGGGTGCTGAGGAAGTGTCGAAGTACCGCCGAGGTAATCGCATACGGCAGATTCGCAACCACTTTGTACGGTCGTGCGCCAGACGCTGCATCGGGATCGTGTTCTGCGAGGATCGTTGCCAGCGGCAGGCGCAATACATCGCCCTGGATGATTGCCAGATTCGGGGCAGCGCGCAACTCGGTGCGCAACCGTTCCGCCAACCGACGATCCAGTTCGACCGCAATAACCATGCGGGCGCGCTGCACCAGTTCCCACGTCAGCACGCCAAGCCCGGAACCGACTTCGACCACCGTATCGTCGGCGGTCAACGCTGCGGCAGTGACAATCGTCGCCAGTGCTGTACCATCGATCAGGAAATTTTGCCCCCTACTGCGGGAGGGGCGCAGCCCCAGCGCGTGCAGTGCAGCATGCACCCGTGCGCGTGAGAGGTATGGATTGCCGGACGTCATTGGAGTGGCACGATCACCTTCCACATCGTACCTTTACCCGGTGTGGAAGTCACCTCGGCGACGCCACCCATGAGCGATGCGCGTTCTTCGATGTTCAATAGACCAAATGAACCGCGCTGATCGTAACTGGCGCGCACCTTCTCGACATCGAAACCGCGCCCGTCATCCTCAATGATAGCTTCGAGGGTAGTAGGCGTCTGATACAGGCGTACCCAGATATGCTGCGCTTTTGCGTGCTTCAGCGCATTGTTCACCGCCTCCTGAATAATGTTGAACAGGGAGCCTTCGACTTTGGTATCGAGTTGTGCATCGATCTTATCCGTTTCAAGGATGATTTTGGTTGGATTATCACGGAACCGCTCGAAATACTGCTGCAAGGTCACGTCGAGGCCCTGTGTTTCTAGCGCCAGCGGGCGCAGTTCGAACAGCATTGTGCGCACCTCGTGGGTGGTGCGCTTGGCGAGCTGGCCCAGTTTGTCGAGTTCGGGCAGCACGCGCTGCGGATCGCGGTCGAGAAGACGCTTGATAAACTCGACATTCATTGTAATCGCTGCCAGCGCCTGTGCCGGTCCATCGTGCAGATCGCGCGCCAGCTGGTGGCGCACTTCTTCTTCTTTCGAGAGCAGTTTGGCGCGCTCCTGCTGGAGATCGTAGATGAGTTGCGCATTCTGGAGCGCTACCAGCGCATATGACGCCAGCGCCGCCAGTTTTTCGACTTCTTCGTCGGTGAATGCGCCATCGCGATCGCGTGCAAAGACCATCGTGCCGTAGGTGTTCAACCCGAAGCGCAACGGAAGCAGACAGGCGGTACGACAGCGTTGCAACGAGGTGAACAGCATCAATTCAGAGTCACGCTGAATATCGTCGAATATCAACGGGTCTGATTCACGCAACGCCTGCCCGAGTGCACGGCCTGCAACCGTAACGGAGCGTTCCCGGTCGTTCGCGTCCAGCCCACGTGATGCAGCCACAAACAACTGGTTGGGCTGTCCGGTGGAGAGGAGCACGATTCCGCAGGCGTACGGCGCCAGTTTCTGGCTCTCATCGAGCGCCACCTCGAGAACGTTCTGGTAATCGTTGGTGGTTGCGAGTGTATAGGCTGCTTCATACAGGGCGCGCGTCTGATCGCGGTACGCATTCGCCTCGCGCAGCGCCTGCGCCGCTTTCTCTTCCGCCAGCGCAACACTCAACCGGTTGCTGGTACTCCAACGCTCTGCCAGCCCGCCGGTGATCCAGGGAATAAAGACGAGCGCCAGCGCACGCAGCGCCAACCCCACATATCCCAGGG
Organism: Roseiflexus sp.; assembly: GCA_034432635.1. GTDB lineage: Bacteria > Chloroflexota > Chloroflexia > Chloroflexales > Roseiflexaceae > Roseiflexus. The sequence goes on along the minus strand of DAOUBK010000008.1, from coordinate 5,824 downwards.
GATCGCCCGGGATCGAACCATTGCCCGGACCGATCCGTGCAATTAGGTACGCGCCGACGTAGGCAAACGCCGTGATCAACCCGGTCAGCAGACTCGTCGATGAATTCAGGCGAAACGCTGCGTTGACCAGCGGAAGAAGGAAGAGCGGATACAGCACCTCACGCGGATCGGGGTTGAACAGTGTCAACAGGATCAGCGTCAGGATATCCACGATAAAACTAAAGCGCAACAGCGACGCAACTGACGGAATGAACACCAGAATCGTGGTAAGCGCCGTAAAGAGTACATACCCCCACATGACGATGATCATCGGGCTTTGCGCGGCGGAAGGGGGCCAGAGCGGTTCACCGGAGATCAGACGAACGATTCCGATGAGTAACGCCGTTACGCCCCACCGCGACAGGTTATAGAAGCGATCACCGCCAAGCATCTGGCGCTGCAGCGAGATTTTCGACGAGAATGGAATGTGCTCTGCTGCGTCCATGAGGGCCAATCTGGTATCACATACGTGCAATCGGTTTCATTGCGTCCACTATATCGGTAAATGGTGCAGGCGCGTCTCGCGTGGAGACACGCCCGCAGACCTGGTCACATCGCCTTGAGGGTGGCGATCGACGAACTCACCGCTTCGGCGCTCTTCTTCACCAGTGCCATTTCCTCGTCATTCAACGGCAGTTCCAGCACGCGCTCCACACCGCCCGCGCCGAGCACGCATGGTACACCGAAATAGATGTCGTCCAAGCCATACTCCCCTTCCAGGTAGCAGGAGCAGGGTAGCACACGTTTCTTATCGCGCAGGATGGCTTCGACCATTTGCACGGTTGCAGCGCTCGGGGCGTAGTAGGCGCTGCCGGTTTTGAGCAGATTGACGATTTCACCGCCGCCTTTGCGCGTGCGATCAACAATTGCGTCGAGCCGCTCCTTACTGATGAACTCGGTCACCGGTATGCCGCTGATCGTCGTGAAGCGCGGCAACGGCACCATCTCATCACCGTGACCACCCATCAGCATCGCCTGGATGTCTTCCACCGACACGCCTGCCTCCATAGCGATGAATGTCCGATAACGCGCGGTGTCCAGGATACCGGCCTGACCTACCACCCGATTCTTCGGGAAGCCGCTGACCTGCTTCGCCAGATAGGTCATCGTGTCGAGCGGATTGTTCACTATAATAATGATCGCATTGGGCGAAAGCGGCGCCGCTTTGGAGATACAGTCGCGCGTAATATCGGCGTTGACCCGGATCAGGTCTTCGCGGCTCATGCCGGGTTTGCGCGGCGCGCCCGACGTCACGACAATAATGTCCGAACCGGCGGTCGCACTGTAATCGTTCGTGCCCGTGATCTTCACGTCGAACCCTTCGATCGGTCCAGCTTGCAGCAGATCGAGACCCTTCCCCTGCGGTACACCCTCGATAATATCGACCAGCACAACATCGCCCAGTTCTTTGGATGCGATCCAGTGGGCAGCGGTCGAACCGACGAAACCCGCACCGATGATCGAGATTTTCGGTCTCATGGCTTCTCCTCTTCGCTTCAAAGTGATCACCTCTGCACCATTGCAGGAATGGGAAGAATTCGGATTGTGGGGCGATCCTGCCTGTCTGCATTCCTCCACTGCTTATGACAACCCGCGACCGGCAGCATTGCGCGTGCGCTGGCGAAGCTTGGCAAGCGCCGCCTCCAGGTCAGCAGGTAGAGGCGACGTAAACTCAACCCACTCACCGCCGGATGGCAATCTGAACCCCAGGCGATGCGCGTGGAGAAACTGGCGTGTCAATCCGAACGTTGCCCGTGGGCGCTTGGGACCGTACAGCAGGTCGCCCAGGATGGGCCGGTTGCGTGACGCGCAGTGCACCCGGATCTGATGGGTGCGTCCCGTATCCAATCGCGCTTCGATCAGCGTATACTCCCCCAGGTCTTCCAGGACGCGCCAGCGAGTTCGCGCCGGTCTGCCGTCGGCAACCACCGCCATGCGCACCCGGTCGGTTGGATGGCGCGCGATTGGCGCATCGATCACCCCTTCGGGTTCGGGCATGCGTCCCTCGACGACTGCGAGATAGACTTTCAGCATGGACCGCGCCTGCTGTTGTGCCTGTAACGAACGGAGCGCGCGCTCATTGCGCGCTGCCACAAGCAATCCCGACGTATCACGATCCAGGCGATGCACAATGCCGGGGCGCATATCGCCATTGATTGCCATCTCCGGGTAGCGCGCAATGAGCGCATTTACCAGTGTGCCACAGTTGTGACCGGGGGCAGGATGCACAACCATGCCGGCTGACTTATCGATCACGACGACATCACGATCCTCGTACACAATCTGGAGCGGGAGCGCCTCAGCGATGAGACCGACCGGTTGCGGCGCAGGCAGGTGCACAGTGACCGTATCGCCGGCACGAACGGGAGTGCTAGGGCGCACCTGACGATTGTTCAGGAGCACCTGAGCAGACTCGATCAGGTGCTGCGCGTAAGTGCGCGAGAGATCGGGCACGTGGTCGGCGACGTACCGGTCTAACCGATCCCCCTCACTGGCCGCCTCGACTATCAGTTGAAGCAGTTCAGCGCTCACAGAACCCCCGCTTGAACAGAACCGACCGGGTTGCCTTCATCCATCGGAGCGCAACGACGAGCCGGGACCCTGTGGTTCCCGGTTGAGCAGATCGTTCAGCAGCGCATCGTCGGCGGCGGCACGTCGTTGTTCGCCATCGCCGATCAGTGCCAGGAACAACGCCAGTATCGCAACTCCGACCGTAATTGAGCTATCGGCGATGTTAAAAATACCGGGGAACCAGTGAACATGGATAAAGTCAATCACATACCCAAAGCGCAGGCGATCGATGATATTTCCAATCGCGCCGCCAACGATCAGACCAAGGCAGACCTGCGGCAAGAGGTGCGGACCGGGCAGATGATAGCGATAGAAATACATCGCACCCAGGCTGATGATGATCGACGTGACCGTAAAGAAATGCGGAAAGCCGACATCGAACATTCCGAACGCAATGCCGGTATTGTGGATCAGAGTCAGGCTCAACCAATCGCCGAGCAACGGTCGCGTCGTGCCTTCGACCGTGCCCAGCGTTTCCAGAACCCACGCTTTTGTGACCTGGTCAAGTGTAAGGATCGTGGCGGCAATCGTAACCGGACCAAGCCAATAGCGTCGCAATTCACGCCCGATTGTCGAACCTTTTCGGGTCAAAGCTCTCGCTTTCTACGCTTTCGGGGAAACAGGTTGCACCGTTCATGCCACGGAATAAGGCAGGGGCACAACGTCAGCGCTGTTACGGCAATCGAGATCTTTCAGCATTTCGCCTACTGCCACGTTCGGCGCACACACCGAACCCCTGTGTGAGGACGCCCCACACTCCTGTTCACAGTTTCCCGGCTTGTTCTGCCTCCCATATTCGCAATCTACCCACGTATATGATCATCACCATCGCCGAGCGCGTTCGCGCGCCGACTGGCAACGCACACACAGTGTCGCATATGGCAGCGCTTCCAGACGCTCCATTGGAATCGGTTCACCACAATCGGCGCAGATGCCGTAGGTGCCTTCATCGAGACGGCGCAGTGCAGCATTGACCTGTTCCAGCAACTCGCGCGCATTGCTGCGCAGCGCAAGGTCGCGCTCGCGCACCAATGTTTCCATCATTTCTTCGGCAACGACATTCCCGATACCGGCGCTTTCCTCTCGACTGGCGCGCTCACGTTCCAGCGCGGCGATCTCGGCGAGCAACGCATCGCGCTCCGCTTCGAGCCGCTCTCGTTGTGCTGCGAAGATAGTCGTCGATGGCATCTTCGCCGCTCCTTTCTCGCCAACAACAAGGCAGGCTCGGCAGACCCTTCCTGCCGCACCTGCAACAGATACGAACCCAACACGCATGCCCGGAGCAGGGACGCTCCTTTTGCATACCGTTATTATACCACGTTACAGCGTAAAACCGGGTTACGCTGTGTCCACCGAGCGATAACCTCCAATCCCGCCAGGCGTGAACGTTTCCCCCAGACTGTGCAACAGCGTTGCCACGATACGCAACTCATCGCGCAGCACTGCGCGCAACGCTTCGGGGCTGCGTTCCCCCCACAGATCGCTCAGATCGGTGACATTCGTGCCGACGATCTGGAGATACACCGGAGAAGGCTTATCGTCGATACGGTAGCCGCGACGAATCTCAACCGCGATATAGTCGGCTGGCGGGGGGAAATCGGGCATTACCCGTCGCAGCGCCGCGCGCACTGCGCCGTTGAACGCGCGCAGCAACTCAACATCGCTCCGGTCGAACGAGCGTATATCAACCGTATAGGTCCACGCCAGTTCGAGCGGTCCGGGTGTAATGTCGCGCCCTTCCGAAAACAGTTGATGCGCTGCCGTCCAGACCAGGTTGAGTTCGACCCACGGCGGCGACCATCCCTCGCCGATCGGTTCGGGATGCTCCGGGAAGAGTTCTGCGCGGTAGATGCGATCAAGCGTTTCCGGTTGAATGCTTTCGACGATTGCATGCTCGTGCAAGCCGGCAAGCAACCACGCTTCTTCGAGACCGACCGCAAGTTCTTCGAAGTTGATCAACGATGTCCCCCCTCGTGTCAGAGCCATTATTTGTTATTGTACCGCCGGGTGTCGTGTCCGACAAGCACTTCCATTTGACCGCAAATGCCAGTATTTTCGTCTTTTCAAGCAATCCGCTGGCGTGTTACAATATCGATACAAAGTGGTTATTTAAGTGACAGTGTGACCTGGAGGAGAGATGCGTATGAGCAACGAGCAGAACAAGCGTCGCCGCAGGGCGGCGTATGTCTGGAAGCCAGAGATGATCCGCGCCTTGCGAGAACATATGGATCTGACCCAGCGCGAACTGGCCGATCTGCTGGAAGTGCGACAGCAGACCATCAGTGAATGGGAGACGGGGCTGCATACGCCCCATCGTTCAACCCAGAAAACGTTAAGTATGGTCGCCGAGCGCGCCGGCTTCTCCTATAACGCTCAGGCATCTGGTTCAACCGATGGGGAAGGCGCACAGCAGAACGGTAGCGAGAGCACTGAGCATGTCAGCGCTGAACGGCAGACCACCGGCGACGATTGACACTTACACGTTTTCGTGTTAGAATATCCCAGAACGGAGGACGCCTGTGCGCGTCCTTCTTCTTCACCGGATTTACACGAAAACGAGTGGATTTGTCTCATGCCACGCCGTCTTACTCTTCCCTGCGACCATCTCCGCGCTCTGTACGAAGCGGGAGCAACGACCATCACCCTGGCGAACCTGTACCATTGCAACCCGGTGACCATCGCGCGGCATCTGCGGCGCTGCGGCATCGTGCTCCGCACCGGGCGCTTCACCACGAAACCATGCGACGAAGCGCTTCTCCGTCAGATGTACCTGGACGAGCAGCAACCATTGACCCGGATCGCAGCCGTGCTCAACGTTTCGGTCAGCACCGTCGGGAACTGGCGGCGGCGGCTTGGCATCCCGCCGCGTCGGCGCAGGCGCAGCGCATAGAGGCTGTTATGGATGTTGTGACCGAACCAGCCTGTCGCGCGGGTAGGCGAAGGAGCCTCTCAGGCGTAGGGTTTTGGGGTTGTGAGCGCCCAGGTGGAAAGGCGTATTAAAGGCGCGGCGTCCGTCTGGTATGATGCGGTTTATTACGACCAGAGCCGTACCAGGAGCACTGCATGCCTCGCCTCTCCGGATTATCGCCAGGGCAGCAGACCGTTCAACCCACCTGCCGCAGCTGAGCAAACCCCAGGTCGGCAGGCTCAGCCGGTGGCGTCGCGGCATCCTGCTGGCCCGGCGCGGTGGTCTGACGCAGGTCACGGTGTTCCT
>DAOUBK010000007.1:0-5538 GCA_034432635.1 Roseiflexus sp. | reverse complement strand
TCCCTGCGATTTCAACATCAATGTTGCTGCTACGAAATTCGGCAGCGGGTTTGTGCCCACCAGCAAAAACAAATGGTCACTTTTGTAACGTTCCTGGATGACAGGCTGAGTGGTCATCATGATTCTCCTTCGCAGGAAATGGTGTGTGACATTCTGTTCGCTCCCCTGCATCCTACCTGCTCCTCTTTGCCTGCACCTCACCACCGCTGCTGAAGAACAATCACCCCTGCCTGTGATTGCGTCTCTCAGGTGCTCTGGTATACTCGTTCTACAAAGCCGGCAAAACGCTCGCGCAGGAAACGGTAGTCGAGCGGTTTTTCTGGCGCGATTGCCCAGGCAGTGCGGCATTCCGTCAGGATTGCAGTTTTGTGGGTGTTGACAGTGTTGAGCGTGATGCACAGCTGTGTTGCGACTTCGTCAGGACGCATACCTTTCGCAAAAGCGCACAGTACATCGCGCTGGCGTGGGGTGAGCCGGTCCCACACCTGGCGACACTGCGGCTCGTCGACGGCGGCGAAACGCTGTAACTGATCCTGTACCGCCTGCATCGATGTCTGTGCCAGGGCGCGCAGCGCCGGAAAGTAGGCGCTCCACGGTATGATCGGCGCCTGGATCAACCGAACGCCAGCGGATGGGGCTACGTGCATCACTGCGCCATCCCTGACGCGCTGCAACGTCTCTTCCGGCGTGTACATGTGCCAGATACGGTCCTGATGGTCGCAGAGCAACGCTGCAGCCGACATTACCAGCAGCGCCATCATGCGCCGACCACCGCTCAGGCAGAGGTGGAGCCGCCGTCCTTCACTCTTCAGGTCGGCGATCAGGGTGCGAACGCTCTGCCACGCGGTTTCGGCGTCGGCGGCAGTGTGGATGTCGGTCAGTTCGACGCCGTTGGCGCCGACCGTTACCCGACGCAGGCGGCAGCGCCGGTCGGCGTGGGCATAGTAGTCGTTGGGGAACTCCTGCTGCAGGCGGTTCAGCGCCTGGCGCGTGCGTGGGTTGTGCAGCGACAGGTGGATCAGATACACGTCCGTAATCGGTTCGCCCTGCGCCAGCAGCGCGTCGAGGGCAAAAGTCACGATCTGTGGCTGACCACCCAACGTGGCGATCAGCGTGGTGCCGTGTGCGAGTTCAGAATTGGTATGTGTCATGACACTATTTCACAGAGAGGAAATGCCGATGAACCCCTTTCCTGCGGTCGTGATCGGTGGTCCGCCGCACAGCGGCAAATCGGTGTTGACCTATCTGCTGACGCAGCGCCTGCGTGCGTTGCAGGTCGAGCACTATGTGGTGCGCGCCTGCCCCGACGGCGAAGGTGACTGGAGCCAGGAAGCGCCGCCTGAAAGGGTGCGCCTGCTGCGTCAGAAGGGACAGTTCAGCCACAATTTTGTCGACCGCGTCTGCCGAGACCTGGCACAGCGTCACCTACCGCTCATCGTGGATGTCGGCGGTAAACCGACGCGCGACCAGGAACGGATTCTTGACCGATGCACCCACGCGGTGCTCATTTCCGCGAACGAGGCGGAGTTGACGGAGTGGCGCGACCGCTTTGAGCGCCATGGCCTGCCGATCATCGCCGAACTGCGCTCCGTCCTCACCGGCGAGGATCGTATCGATGCCACAACGCCGGTGCTGCGCGGACAGATCGCCAATCTGGAACGCTTCACCGGTGTCGGTGGTCCGATGGTCGAGACGCTGGCGCAACAGTTACAGCGCCTGATGACCTACCCCGCCGCCGACCTGAAAGCGTATCATCTCAACCACGCCCCCACCGAGCTGGTCGTCGATGTGGATCATCTTGCCCGGTGGGTTGGCTCGCCCGCAGAACGGCAACACTGGCAGCCAGAACATCTCCCGGATGTCCTCGCGTATGTGCCAGAGGGAACACCGCTCTCGATCTACGGTCGCGGTCCCAACTGGCTCTACGCAGCACTGGCGCTGCACGCTGCACCGCACCCGTTCTACCTCTTCGACCCGCGCCTAGGGTGGGTTGCGCCGGTTACGCTTCACTGTAGGCCGGCAGCACTCCCCGCGGCGTTCAGGTGGCAGACCGAGACGTTTGCGACCTGTGCGTGGATCGAACTGACGCCTGCGATACCCTATCTCGACTACGACGATATCGACGGCGCGACGCTGCCCGTGCTCGACCCGGAGCAGGGTGTTGTGCTCAGCGGAAAACTTTCATTCTGGCTGCTGGTCGGCGTAGCGCTCGCCTATCGCCATCACCCGTGGCTCGCCGTTGTTCAGGCGCAGCAGTACGATGAGTGCATCGTGGTTATGAGCAGGCATGCAACGTACCAGCTGGGTGTCTGTTTCCAGTATCGCACCGATCCGCATCACGGCACAACTACCGGGTGCATCACGCAGGAACACTAGCACCAATTATATATGATGTCTCGCAAGGGAACAACCGTGCCCGGCGTGTTCGATCCGGCTCGCGGGCATATTCTTCTGGTGGGTGTGCGATGGTGCCTTGCATTCAGGTTCTAGTGGTGACGCATTTGTGAAAGTTGCTCATGGTACACTCGATATGTTACAGTCTTCGTTGTCGCACCCACCGGCGTACGGTTAAAATGGCGACGGTGGGCATGTCTTATCTGAGGGAAAGAGACTCGTTCACGGCGCCAGAGAGGAGAAGGGCACATTCCCGTCCAGTCAGCAGCAGAGGAGTCGAGCATGATCACATACACCGGACATCCATTCGTCGATACGGGGTTTGCCGTGATGACTGCGTTTGTGAAAAAAGAGCGTTTTAGCGATCTCACCGGCGACGATTTGCAACGCATCGCCGATTATATCGAAACAAACTACGTGCGGCAACCCTTACGCAGCTTTTTGACGGTTGCGTTTACCAGTAATGCATGGTTCGCTCAGTCGGCGTTCAATCCCGACCGCCCCGACCTGTCGCCGGAAAAACAGGAAGAAGCGCGTCAGAAGCGCAAGCACTGGGCAGACCGGCATTTGTGGCAGTGGAAGCAGAGCGCCACTGCGCTCGAAACCTGTCTCTTTACCGGGTTACCGGCTGCCGGTCTCGAATTGTCGCAGAAGTTACAACCAGGACGGATAGGGCGGGCGCAGATGCCATTGCTTCAAGGTGATGATGCGATCAACTTCTTCATCAACGGCAATCCCGGTTTACCGATGGCGGCCGAAGCGATCCTGGCGCTCCAGGCGATGCCGTTGGGGTGTGCCAAAGTAGGCGGCGGATTGCTCGCCGTTCATTGTGATGATGAGTCGTTGACGATTGCGTTTGCCGGTCGCTTTTTGCAGCGTAACCTGAGCGATGTGGCGAAAGCGCAGGCTGCCGGTGAAGAGAAACTGCCCGGTTCTCTGCGCAGTCTGAAGACGCTGCTGGTCGAGACGCTGACTGAGATTCTGCGCCAGCAGATTCGGGAAGAGGAGCGACGGGCGCGCCGTCCGACGATTACGGCGTACTATTTCAACAATGGTCAATCGCCGCTTCTCGAAATCTACCATCTGCCGCTTCAGATAACCGGTTTTCTCCTGGCAGTGCATATCCCTGCCTACCGCGCGATCTGGAATAAACTGGTTGACCGGAGCTGGCAGCGCATTGCGGTAGCCGGTAAGCGCGGGAAAATCGCCGAACCGGCCGAGCCGCGTTCCAACTATCTGTACGAAGACCTCTTCACCCTGCCGGCGCAGGCAGCGCGGTTTGTACGCACCTACTTTCTGCGCACTCCCGACCTGGACCAAGGACGGCAAAAGCGCAAAGAACAGTCAGCAGATGATCCGCGACGCGATTATTCACTGCAGCGCGAAGTCGATCTTGTCTCATGGCCACTGGTTGAACTTTTTCTACAGGAGGTAATGCTCATGACCGATGACCGGGTAGCGATTTTGAAGGGGCTGGGTGATAAACTGGCGGATTACACCCGCCATCAGGGTGGGAAGCACTTTTTCCGCCAGTTTTTCACAGTGCAGCGGAGTGATTATTTTCTCACGTTGCTCAATAAGACCAACATCGACTACACCCGTTACAAGCAGGGAAGCGAGACGCTCCTCGATCTCGATAGTTTTCTGACGATCTTTATGGAGGGTGAGGAGGTGTTACGCAACGACTGGCGCCTGATGCGCGATCTGGTGCTGATTCGTATGGTCGAACAGTTGCGCGACTGGATTGCCGGCAATCCCGATGCTATTCCAGCCGAAGCAGAAGTTGCAGAAAACGAATAGAAAGGGGAGACATCAGCCATGGCTTTCGTGACCGGTTTACTACTGATCGATGCGCCGGCGTCGGCGCTCAACAATCTTGGATCGATCCCTGGAGAACGGGAGGATAACACCGTTGGGGTCAAGATGATCACCACCAAAGCCGGTAATTTTCCCTATGTGTCGGCGCAGGCATTCCGCTACTGGTTGCGCACGACGCTCGATCAGCGGGTTCCGGAATGGCGGGCATCACCGATCTTTCGCGAAGAGAAAATCGCCTATACCGATGCGAACCCGATCCACTACTGGGACGACGATCTCTTCGGATATATGCGCGCTCCCGGCAAGGCGGATACTGCCAGAAAGAGCCGCGAACAGATCAGTGCGCTCGTCGATGCAACACCAGTGAAAGACACGGTCACCCGCGCCTCGCCGTTCCGGGTCAGCACGCTGGTCTCGATTGCGCCAGTGAATCCGACCAACGATTTTGGTGTGATGTCGCGCCACGAGGGGAATCCGGTACCACACGAGCATCAGTTCTATCGCACGACCCTGAAGGGCCTCTTCTCGCTCGATCTGTGGGCATGCGGCACGTTCTCGTACCGCAATCGTACCGGGTTCCGCAATCTCGATGAAGAACGGCTGCGTCTGATCGGCGATGTTCCGGGGGTTGAGCATCTCCAGAACGAACAATCGTACCGTCTGCCGAAGGTTCAGCGTATCGCCCGAGTAAAGGCGCTTTTCAGCGGACTGGCGCAACTGGAAGGTGGCGCCAAACAAACGCTCCACTATACCGATGTCAGCCCGGCGCTGGTGATCTTTGCCGTCACCGACGGCGGTAATCACATCTTCCATCACACGGTGGGGGCGAATCGCAGTGGCCTGCCGGAGATCAAGATTGATGCGCTGCGTGATGCGTTGCGCGTGTTTGCCGATAGCTTCCGCTCGCCGGTGTATGTTGGCTGGATCAGGGGGTATCTCGACGAAGCGCGCGCCGGGTTTGAACAGTTTGTTGCTGAACATAATGTGGCTGCCGGTGCGGCAGGCTTGCCAACAATAACCATGAGCCATCCGCGCGAAGCCTTTATGGCGTTTGTAGCAGCCTGCGACGAGCATCCCGAATGGCTGGATTAGTGGCAACCCGATGGCCGGCGGTCGTTGCGAGGCGCACCTGACGCATGTCGTTGGGGGTGAATGCGTACCTTGAGGGCGAGATCGCGCTCCTGCGTTCAGGCGGCGCACTGCCCGCGTGCAATGACCCCAGTCGCACAGGAAGGTTCTTGCGTCGACATTGTCAACCACTATCGGCTAAAGCCGACAGCTTGCATCTGCACACGGAGGTTCCGCATGCGACACGAGAGGCCGGTT
>DAOUBK010000006.1:0-17947 GCA_034432635.1 Roseiflexus sp. | reverse complement strand
AACCGGTTGCTCGCTCATTTGCCGCCTCCTTGGATAGATTCATCTGGGATAACGATACCATATGTTTTCGGATAGGCTCTTGTTCTGCCCGGGGAGATCGTCAGTCGATGAACTGGCCCGCTTTCTGGTTATCGATCCAGGTGAATGCTATTGCAAGTATCTTCATCATTGTGGTAGGGATCCTGATAGCCCTATTTCTGGCGCGCGTCCAATTCCCAGGGAAAATACTGGTCGAGACGGTTATCATGCTGCCGCTGGTGCTGCCACCGAGCGTTATCGGCTACTACCTTCTGCTGGCGCTTGGTCGAGGAAGCCCGCTGTTCGAGTGGTTCAATATCCGGATATTGTTCACCTGGCAGGCGGCGGTTGTGGCATCAGTGGTGGTGGGTGTCCCGCTAATGGTACAGAGCAGTCGCGCAGCGCTGGCAAATGTCGATCCGGTGCTGGAAAACGCAGCACGCACGCTGGGAACGAGCGAACTACGCATCTTTTGGCATGTGACACTTCCTTTGGCACGACGTGGAATCCTGGCAGGCGCGATTCTGGGATCGGCGCGTGCACTCGGTGAGTTTGGCGCAACATTGATGATTACCGGTAATATCCCCGGACGCACTCAAACGCTGCCGGTAGCAATTTACGATGCGGTTCAGGCTCAACGCTATACCGACGCCCATCTCATGGTGTTGGTTATGACAGGGCTTGCATTTGTCGGACTGTTGCTGGCGCGACGACTGGAACCTGAACCACGGCGCAGGCATGCTGAAGATGTGAAAGAATCGGAGTATGAGCACGCAAATCACCGTTGATTTCGTCAAATGCCTGGGAAGAACAACTCTGGAGATGCGCTTCACGGCGGAGGCCGAGATCCTGGTGCTCTTCGGTCCTTCCGGCGCCGGTAAGACTCAAACCCTCCAGGCGATCGCCGGGCTATCAACGCCGGAAAGCGGTCAGATTCTCGTCAATGATACGGTTTTCTTTCAGCGCGTGCCGGGAAAGCCGGTTGTCAACCTGCAGGCACGCAAGCGGCGCGTTGGGTATGTGTTTCAGCAATACGCCTTGTTTCCGCATATGAGTGCGCTCGAAAATGTGGCATTTCCTCTGGGACGACGGCGTGATGCCAGAGACCGCGCGATGGGGCTGCTGGAACGAATGCACATAGCACACCTGGCACAGCGTATGCCGCACGAATTGTCAGGGGGACAACAACAGCGCGTTGCCATTGCCCGCGCTCTGGCAACCGAACCGCATATCCTGCTGCTCGACGAGTCGTTCTCCGCTCTCGACCACCCGGTTCGGGAGCGTCTGCACGAAGAGATTCGCACACTTCAGGCGGAGTGGCGCCTGGTTGTGCTGTACGTGACGCACAATCTCGACGATGCCTTCGCCGTCGGGCATCGTCTGGCAGTGGTACGCAACGGACGTATCGAACAGATCGGGCGTATTGACGACGTCTTCACCCGCCCGGCAAACCGTCACGTGCTCGATATTCTTGGCATTCCGAATGTGATGAGCGCACGGGTGATAGAAACCGGACTGTCAGGGGTGCTGCTCGATTGGGATGGCATGTTCCTGGAAGCGCCGCCGATCGACGCGCCTTTGGGCGCGGAAATCACTGCATATATCCGCCCGGAAGATATTCGTCTCGTCTATCCCGATCGTTCGCTCAGCCGCATGGTGGTGCACAATCATCTGGAAGGCATCGTGATCGAGCGACGGCTGGAGCGCCACATGCATCGATTGCGCGTTGCACTCCCCGATGGCCGCCCGATCGAGGTGGTGTACCCGTCATCGTTCTATGCAACGATGAGTCTGGCGCCCGGTGAACGTGTGCGCCTTGCACTGCGGAAGGAAAGCATCGTGGTGATTGCGCCGCGTGAGCGAATGTCGCTGCCTGCTGGAACATTCCTGCCGGACAGAGTATCCGATGCAGGCGTTATCGATCCGTCATCATCGTCATTGACTTGACGTAGCGTTCTGCCTCGAATGCGCATCCTCTGCACAGGATCATCCCATCCAGCGTTACTTCACGCTCATTGATGATCTCTTCGCCACACACCTGGCACACCGTTCGCACTCCCGGACGACTGATCAAGCGGTCGAGATCCAGGGTCAGTTCCACCCATTGGGCATCGAGCAGCACGTCGTCGGGCATGATCCGGTAGCCTTCGAGACAGGCACGCCAGCGTGTCTTTGCATTCGGCGCATAACGCCACGCCTCCGTCCGCACCTGTGGACGCGGGTGGATCCGCACAGCATGTCGGGTACGCGTATCCACAAACGTAGCCGCAACTTTGCCGTGATCGATCAGACGCATCGTGCGCCGACCCAGCCAGCATCCGGTTGCGGCACTGACACCATCCGCGAAACACCCGTCGGTTTCGACGAATGTGTACAATCGCTTGTTCTTCTGCGGCAACTCCAGGTTGAGCAGTCGTCCCGCCAGAATGCCCATCCGTGCACCCAACACCTGTCGCGGACAGAGGTGGTGGTGCAATGCCGCAGAGCGTTCAAGGATATCATCCAGCGACAGAGCGCCGGGTAGTGCCTCGATCATGGTTCCTCCCGTTCAATACCTGTCCAGCACGTCACTCTGATCCTGTGTACGGGGAATGCCTCTGTTTTCCACCAGGGATTTCTCACGCAGACTGACAATCGTATCATACCAGGAATCACACGCCTCCCTGAATTGTGCGCTCGGCATATGCGCTGCGCGTGCAACGCTACCAGCGGCTGTGATGTGCTTTGGATGTTGACTGAAGCATCCTGCCGGACGAGTAGGCGAAGGCAATGCCTTTGCATACCCGTTCTGCCTCCCATAAGGATTGAGCACACAGGAATGGTCGCATCCTCTGACGTGCTAGAACGGTTCTCTGCACAGTCCAGGAGTCAGGCATCACACCTGTTTGCTCCGCGTCAGCGCACATTTGCACAGTTATTCGGATAACGGTATTCCTGTGCTATGATGGACATGTGTGCCGTGTGAACCTGTATCTGCTGTAACTTGCGCAAATGTGGTGGATACACCCATTTCTGCTGTCGTGGCCCTGACGAAGCGACTCAGGAAGGTGCGCGACAGGATCACCGGCATCTGTGCAGTGGATCAGAGTGCACCGCCGGAAAGGATGGACATTTGTGACACTTCAGCGCTATTTCATCGATGATGATGTCTGGGAGTCGGAAGCGGCGCCGACCACGCCGGTGTTGATCAGCGGGCAACGCATCTACGCGATCACAACGATTAGCGGAGAGCGATATCCCTTTGGTGAATGGCATCTGCGCGGCAAAATGGGGGGTGTCTGGGCGCATCCGCTACGGGTTCTGGACGGATGGACACTGGCACTGGAGATGGATCGTGGGGTAACTCCACTCGATCATGCGGTCCGCTGTGACCTGTTCGGCGCCTCCATCACCCGTCACTTTATGGTCGGAACTCTGGCACTCGAATGGGCGGAATTCGCAGCCGATGATCAGCCCCACTACTACGCAACGCTGTTGACACGCAACGACGGCGACGCAGTGATGAATGCCACCGTGCTGCTGCGTGCCGAAGCCGACATGCGCTTCTGCTGGTTCGGCGGCATTGCGCCTGCCGAACCGGAGATGTACACCATCTCCGGCGGCGTTGCCTGGCGTGCAACGGGTGCGTATACCGGCGTCACGGTGACGCTGGTCAGTGCGCTGCCGGCTACGTGGGAGATCAGCGGGAGAACAGTGCAGGCGCGTTTTCCACTGACCCTGAAGCCAGGCGAGACACTGGCGCTGCAATGGCGGCTTGCCGTACAGCGCGACGATGCTCCGCCATCGGGGAATATCCTGCGCGCAGCAGTGGATACACTTTCGTCGACCATTGCACTCCACCGCGCGGTTGCCGGCAACATGCGCCTGACGACCCCCGACCAGAACATCAACCGGTACTGGCAGGTGGCGCGGCAGAATATCCATATGCTCAGAACCGACTATCGCCCGGCGCTTGCGCCGTACCTGCTTGCAGGACTGCCGGAGTATCCGCAACTCTTCGGTTGCGATACGATGTACAGTGTACCTGGTGTTGTTGCCGGTGGGTTTGCCGGCATAGCGCGTAGTGCGATCGAGGAACTCGGACGGTATGCGTGGCGCGCATGCAGTCGCGTTCCTCACGAAATCACCACAAACGGGCGCGTCTACCATCCGGGCAACCTTCAGGAAACGCCGCAGTTTGCCATCGCCTGCTGGGATTATGTGCGCTGGAGCGGCGATATGGACTTTCTGGAGCGGATGTACCCCATTTGCGCCGAGGGATTGGAGCATTTCAGTGCAACACTCGAAGGAGGCGGCTACCCGATCGGCGATGGCATCATCGAAGTTCCCGGTATGGGTGCATGCAAACTCGACGTGGTGTGCTACCTCTACCAGGCATTGACAACGTTGCGCGAGATGGCGCTGACGCTTGGACGACCGGATGATGCAGTCCGGTTCGCCGGGTATGCCGGTGAACTCGCGGCGCGTTTTGAGTCCGACTGGTGGATTGAGCAGGAGGGGATGTACGCCGACTCGTTGCACCTCGATGGTCAGCCAAGATTCGACGGACATTGGACGGTGCTGCTTCCCGTGTTGACCGGTATCGCCGCACCGGAACGTGCACGGCGGGTACTGCACCGCATCGGGCGCGAGTGGATCAATGAATGGGGCATGGTCCATACCCGTGGCGCTGACACACGCGTGTGGACACTGCCAACCGGACTGCTGGCGCTGGCGGTCTTCCGCCACGGCGACGCGGATATCGGCATCCGGTTACTGCACAATATCGGCATAACAGCCCGTTACGACACTGCCGGTACACTGAAAGAACTGATACCGCAAGGGTTGTGCTTCATTCAACTCTGGTCCGCAGCACTGTTCGCGCAGGGCATCACGGAGGGAGTTTTTGGAATCACTCCACAGGCACAGCGCCACGAACTGGTCATCGAACCTCACCTGCCATCGGGATGGAGCGAGGCAACTCTGCAGGGTCTGCGGGTGGGTGATCACACCCTCGATCTGCTTGTGACGCCGGAGTATGCCGATATTCGCCATCGGGAAGGTAATACGTCATTGCTGGCACGCTACCGCAGCACTGTCGATCAACCGTGGTGCGCAGCCCGAATTGCGCCTGGCGACCGGGCATTGTTGAAAGCGGGGAATGAATAAAGCGCGTCTGGTTGTCAAAACCCGTCTCTACAGGGCAGTTCTGCGTCAACAAGCTCCAACTCTGGCGACTTCGGTGAGCGCAGTCGAGCTGCCCACGTCATCCCATACCGGAACGACGCCGATTTGATAGAGCAGGATAACAGACGACATAGACATTCAACCTTCAACCCTGACTGGTCACTTCCCGCAGTGTACGCTGGAAGCGTGAGAGAAACTCAACACCATGATCGGTCACCAGTACATCTTCCTCAATGCCGACGTACCCGGCAGGGGTGCTGACGCCAAGTTCGAGGGTGTACACGTTGCCCACCTCAACCTGCATCTCTGGAGTGCGACCGTAGCGCGACCAGCGCGGACCGAGCAACGGACCGCCATCGTGACACGCACGCCCCAGACCGTGTCCCAGCGCGTGTTTGTACTCGTCATACCCGGCATCGACAATCACCCGACGCGCAGCCGCATCGACCTCATAGCCATACACGCCAGGACGCAGTGCCGCTGCGCCCGCCTCGATCGCCCGAATGACCGTCGCGAACGCGCGCTGTACCTCCTGCGGCGGCGCATCTTCACCAGGACGACGGACATACCACATGCGCTGAAGATCCGAACAGTACCCATCGAGTTGCACACCCAGATCGATATGCACCAGATGACCCGGCTGCACCAGAATATCGTCACGCGGACCTCCATGACCGGTTTCCGACTCAGGACCGCTGTTCACAATTGGGCAGGCATCCCACGACCAGGCGCTTGCCAGATGGCGACGCCGAAACTCATCGTGGATGAACGCCGCGATCTGCGCCTCGCTGACACCGGACCGGATCTGCTGCTCAACCAGATCGACAATCTCTTCGGTAACGGCAACTGCCGCGCGAATACGCTCAATTTCGACCGGCGTCTTGCGGGAGCGCAGTTTTGCCAGCAGCGGCGCCGCACTCACGAAACGTGAAGGAAAGGGCGTATCCGCCAGCAGATCGCAGAGATGGAGAAACATTCCGTATGTCAGTCCATCAGCTGTTGAATCATCGAGGCTATAATTCAGACCGATCGTAAGCGGATCGAGGCGTCGCAGGGCTTCGACCAGGTGTTCCCTGATGCTTTCGTCGTAGCCGACAATCGTGTCGAACAGACCGGACGCGCGTACACCGGCGACATCGTAGCGCCCGACAATCGCAATCCGCTGCCCGTTGCGACCAAACACAAACGCTGAGTCCCACGTGACATCGACTCCAACTGCCAGTTCGATGCCGGGATCGGAGCGAATAGCGCTTTCGCGAACAAAAATGAGCCAGGCATCGATACCGGTTTCAGCGAGCAATGCCTGCGCCTGAGCAGCCTTTTGGTGGTACAACATGCGACTCTCCTGTAAGCGTAGACATGAGTAATATATTATAGACGAGAGGCGCAGGCATACATACGAAGCGACACGCGCTCTTATCCATTACACTTGGCAATTGCATCGATCACCCTGCTCCCACGTCATGTTCAGGTACACCGGATCACTCCAGCAACCGTGTCACACTGCCACCCAGCAGCGCGCGCTGTTCGAGGCGTTGCGCCAGCCAGTTCTGGTGGCGGAGGCGACGTCCGAGCGATACTGCTAGGTTCTGCATGAGGCGCAAACCCAGCGCCGGATCATCCTCAGCCAGCGTATGCAGCGCTTCACGGGTCAACACCAGCACAACCGTCGGTTGATCGCCGGCGCGCAGGTCGGCGCTGCGCTCCGCATCTTCGAGCAACCCCAACTCTCCGGCGACCTGCCCGGTTTGTATGAAGGCGATCCGTACCGGCGGCTGGTGTACTCCGCCGATCTGCACCGGATTGATCCAGATTTCGAGCAATCCATCCTGAACGATGTACATCTCCTCACTACGCGAACCGGCAGCGGCGAGTCGTTCACGTGGCGCAAGCGCCTGGCGCTGGAGCAGTGAAGCAACGCGCAGTCGCTGTGCTTCGTTGAGATGACTGCCAATCTCCGAGTTGTTGAGGAACTGTGCAATTGCTCGCAGTTCATCGATGCCGCGCGCATCGGCGGGGAGCGCTACACCCGCAGGCGGCAAACCCAGGAAGAGCGCAATGTGCCGCAGGGTTGCATCAGGTTGCTCGAATTGGGGCCAGTGACCGGCATTCGGGATGATCCGCAGGTCGGCTGAGGGACACTCGGCAGCAATCACGCCCGCATCGCGCAGTGGCACGATATTATCCTCCGCACCCCAGATCACCAGTGTGGGCGGTTCGATTGCTGCAAGCCTTCCGCGTAGATCACCCTGCCGCATCGCCTGAAAGCATGCAGCGCGCATCCGTCCCTGCCCAGGGCGACGCGCATCGGCGCGAATCCGTCGATAATCCTCGTCCGAAACCTGCGCGCGCTCGGCAAAGTTCGATGGCTTGAGCAGATAGTCGGTATAATCGAGCGGCGTTCTGGCAAGCAGGTGCAATAACCATTCGAGCGGGAGGAATCGTTCCGCCAGAACATGCGGACCGATCAGGAGATTCACACGGGTTGACAATCGTCCGCTGAGCGCCGGGTTGAGCAGCACCATGCGTTCGACGATCAGCGGATACTGCAATGCCAGGGTGGCCCCGATCTGCCCTCCCATCGAGTGACCGAGCAGCAGCACCGGTTGATTGGGGCTGAAATGGTCGATCAGGCGCGCAACCAGGTCCGCATACCATGGGATCGTCGGCGGATGCGATGGTACAGGCGAACGCCCGAAACCGGGCAGATCGATCGCAATGCATCGATAGCGGCGATTCAGGGCGGGCAGGATCGGTTTCCAGGTGTATGACGAACTTGCCCATCCATGGATGAGAAACGCATATGGTGCATTCTCCGGGCCGCTCTCTTCGAGATAGATTGCCTGATGATCAATGGTGTAGATCGCCATCGTACCATCCTGTTTTCTGCCGATCACAGCCGGGACATCCTGCACTACCATTGGTGCACCAGTATACACGTCGCGCTGCGCGCTCTCCACTGCCGGACGCCCCACACAAGCGCGCGCCTGCACAGCGTCTCGTACAGATTGTAGAAAATTGCAGGGGCACCGAACAGAGCATCGGCTTACAGAACGATTGCAATCACGGCGCCTGACCGGTCATGTTGTCGTTCACTAACGAAAAGGAAAGCAATTACGACTTGAAGACGATAACGTGATCACGCATACTAAAGCCACCGATCCGCGCATGGCTTAGATCGAGGGGTTGATCATGACCGATCTCCGAACCACGTATCTTGGATTGTCCTTGAAGAACCCAATCGTTGCTTCTTCCTCTCCACTATCGAAGCGTATCGACAATGTGCGACGTCTGGAGGACGCTGGCGCTGCTGCGGTTGTGCTCTTCTCGCTCTTCGAGGAGCAGATCACTCACGAGGCGCGCGAACTCGACTACTACCTTGACTGTGGCGCCTACAGTTTCGCCGAATCGCTCACCTACTTCCCCGATCTGGAACGGTACAACCTCGGCGTCGAGCCATACCTGGAGCACATCCACGTTCTGAAACAGCGGGTCAGCATCCCGATTATCGCCAGCCTCAACGGTCCCTCGGACGGCGACTGGGTCGAGTATGCGCGCAAGATTGAACAGGCTGGCGCCGACGCGCTGGAATTGAATCTCTACTTTCTGGCGACCGATCCGGATATTACCGGCGCAGCCGTCGAAGAACAGTATCTGCGGCTCGTTCGCGATGTGTGCAGCCGGGTAACCATCCCGGTGGCAGTAAAGATGAGCCCCTTCTTCAGCAGCATTGCGAATATTGCGAAGCAGTTCAGCGAAGCCGGCGCACGGGGATTGGTGCTGTTCAACCGTTTCTATCAGCCCGATTTCGATCTGGAGGCGCTGGAGGTCGTACCCAACCTGAAACTGAGCACCTCCGACGAATTGCGCCTGCCGCTACGTTGGATCGCTATTCTGTATGGTCGCATCAAGGCGGATCTGGCACTGACCAGCGGCGTGCATACTGCAGAAGATGTACTGAAAGCGATGATGGCAGGCGCGCGCGTGGCAATGATGACGTCCGAACTGCTCGCACGCGGCATCGACCGCATCCCTGCAATCCTGCAGGATATCCGCAACTGGATGGAAGAGCACGAGTATGAGTCGATTGAGCAGATGCAAGGGAGCATGAGCCAGCAGGCGGTCGATAATCCGGCAGCGTTCGAACGGGCGAACTATATCCGGGCACTGAGTTCCTTCGGATAAGCCCGGCTGCCAGAGCGCCACGATGACGGCGCAGGTTCTGACAGAGAACGGGAGGTTTGATCGCCTCCCGTTCCTGCATTCAGATCATTCCACAATGGTGAGAGGAATCCGGACGACCGCATTGCGGAGCAGCATGTCTCCTTGCACAAGCGGCAGACGTTCGAGCGAGGGCCAGCGGTACATTCCTGCCAGGAGCGCGTACTCACCAGCAGAAAGATCGACCGGGAGAGTTAAACGCCGCGCATCAATGATCGTTGAACCGGCACGCTAGCGCCCGGTTGGCACTGATCCTGCGCTGGCGGACCATCTGCTTGTGCAAGTTTCGTACCAGCAGCATCGATAAAATGCACGAGTACACTACGCTCGTCCAGACCATTGTGTATTGAACGCCACCAGACAATGATATCTACCGTCGCACCTGGTTTGAGACGTGATGGGAGCAGGGTATACCCTGTCATGACTACATCGTTGCCGACTCGAACATTGATTGATGTGATCGGATGGATCGCGCTGACCGCCTGCATCTGACGATTCTATGTCCATACATTCGTAATGTTGCAATCATGCGTAATATCAAATCCAAACAGAGGTCCGACATTCGGCGCAAATGCCTCCAGACTCGTTAGAATATGTGTATTGGAAGCAACCGCCGACTCGTGTACCAGAGCGGTTCCGGTCACCTTGTGTACCAGAGGGCTGCCTGTTGGTTGAGCGCTGGAAATGGCGCTCACAGGCTGGTTCCTGTCCAGATCAGCAGGATTTGCCAGTAGCGTGATTGTTCCAATGAGAGGGAGAGCGCCATCAATGTGACGAATCCTCACCTCCTGGAAGGACGAGACGGAAAATGTTATCGTATGCCGTCCTGGAGGTATTGCGACAGGAACGCCGTTGACCTCGATATCGGCAGGCGCAAGAGAAGCGACCATTAGCCGCAGTAAGCGCAACGCGGAACCGGTGATGGACGACGCTTCCCACTTCTCGACATTCATCCGCAGTGTCAGCGTTTCACCCCGTACCAGAGGTTTCAGCACGCGAAGATGGCGCTGCACATCCGGCGGGCGGCGGCTGTCCGGTACGACCGATCCACTGCGACCTAGAAGAAACGGTTCCAATCCAAGAATAACGCTGATCGGAATATATCGAATATGCCAAGCAATATCACCTGATGACTGTAGCGAAATCCAAAGCCGTTGAGATAGTCCTCGACCGTTGGCGCGGCGATCAGGAGGGTCAGTACCAGCAACGCAGCGGCTGCGCCTATCAGAATCCACAGCGACGATGCAGTAGCAGGTTCCCTGAGTACTTCGATCAGACGCACCGTGCCCATTCCGGCTGCCAGCGCCACCCAGACGGTGATTGCCGGATAGTAGGTAACCGGGAGAGCGGCAAGGATTACTGCTGCCAGGGATGCGCTCCGCCACGCTGCTAGGCGGTGATGTGCGATCTCTTCAACTGCAGCCGCCCCGATGACCAGACCCAGCGGGATCAACGGAAACCCGGCAAGTTGCTTCTCGAAGTTGAAATAGGAAACCCAGAACGTGAGTGCATTCAGGATCGCCAGACCGGCGTCAACCAGGGCGAACCTGAATCGCAGACTCAGCCAGATGCTTAACAGCGCATAGATCGCCAGAATGCCCAATCCTCGCAACCAGGCGATCAACAGAGTAAACGAGACAAACGCCTCAAATCCTCCCAGGAGATCGACATACCCTGCCAGACGGCAAACCCGATATTATGTGAAATTCGAGGTGGATGAGCAACCAGATCACGCAGCGGATTATCGGGCATTGTCGCGATGGCTGCAACCGGAACACGTTCCAGATAGCGCGCCATCGGCAGTGCAACCTCGATATCCCATCCATCGCCAATTGCAGCCGGCTGATTGTAGCGTATCAGCGGGAACACACCCACCCCAATCGTTGCCAGAACCAAAAGGAACAGCGCTACTCCCTCGGTGCGCGTTATCTGAACCGGCAATCGACGAGACCACGTTGCAGATTCGCGCCACAGGCGATAAGATGCTGGAAGTCCAGGCAGCCTGGTTGCCCCAGTTCCTCGAATGATAGCAGGAGAACAGTCACCCGCCCATGAGCACGATCGCTGCGATAATTCTCACGTAGCATTTTCAGGGTACAATTATTGGGACGTTGAACATTGGAACGTTGAACGTTGGAACGTAAAGCATTGAACATTGAACGTTGAACATGCTATCGGAACACTGGCAAGAAGGAGGGCACGTATGGAGACAACGGCGTCTACTGCTACACACCGGCGTGTTGGTCGTCTGCGCCGGACGGTCGTCTCTGTGGCAACAACGCTCGTCGTGGTGCTGATGACCATCTACCTGGGCATTTCGACCTACGCCGCCAGCGTGGTGACACTGCCACAGCGAGATGCGGTTGTCAGTACACCGGCGGACTTCGGCGCTCGCTTCGACGAGGTGCGCTTCCCGGCGCGCGACGGGGATGTTGAGATTGCAGGATGGTATCTGCCGCAACCGAAAACCTCGCGCGCCGTTATTCTCGTCCACGGCAAAGACAGTAGCCGTTCCACCGAGTTTCAGGGACGTTTCAGTGAATTTGCGGCACAACTGCACCAACGCGGCTTTGCCGTGGTGATGATCGACCTGCGCGGGCACGGCGCAAGCGGCGATGCGCGCTTCAGTTTCGGTCTGGCGGAACGGCGCGACATTCTTGGCGCGGTTGACTGGTTGATAACCCAGGGGTTTCGTCCCGGAAGCATCGGAGTGCTCGGCGTATCGATGGGTGCGGCGTCCGCAATCGGCGCGACTGCCGAAGAGCCGGCAATCGGTGCGCTGGTCGCCGACTGCAGTTACGCCGACATCAGACCACTGATGGAACGCCACTGGACGAACGCCAGCGGATTGCCGGACATCTTCCTGCCATCGACGCTGTTCATGGGACGGTTCGTCCTGGGGATGGACCTGACAACGGCACAACCGGTCAGAGAGATCGATGATATTGCACCGCGACCGGTGCTGATCATCCACGGCGACGCCGATGCCTTCACGCCGGTGGATCACGGTCGTGCACTCGCTGCTGCTGCACCAGAAGCGGAGTACTGGGAAGTGCCGGGCGCCGGGCATGCCCGTTCCTATGAGGTCGATCCTGAACGTTATATCGAGCGCGTTGCTTCCTTCTTTGCTCAACATTTGGGCAGATAGCGCCCGGTACGTACAATAAGTGGTGGTTGCCGCTGACGCACAACTCCTGTACAATATAACTGTGCGTGAATCGGGATACCAGCGCGGTAGAGCAAGCCTATGTCAGCACTCAGCCGTTTTGAAGCCTTTATGGAAAATATCGTCGAAGGTTCGGTGGCGCGGTTATTCCGCAGCCCGGTTCAGCCCGCCGAAATCGCCAAACGCCTCGAACGCGCCATGGAATCCAATCAGACGGTCAGTGTGCGGCGTATTCTGGTACCAAATTATTACCGTGCATTCCTGAACCCGCAGGATTTCGAGACCTTCAAGCCGATCCGCGTCGAGGTGGAGCGCGAGATGGCGACCTATCTGGCAGAACTGGCGCAGGAGCGCGGATTCAGTATGGTCGAGCATCCGCACGTCGAACTGGTCGCCGACTCTGGCGTACCGCGGCGAACGATCCAGGTTGTGGCGGAAACACAGGCCGCACCAGCGGTAAGCCAGGCCAGTGATACACAGGTCATCCCGGCTCAAGCGGCAGTAGCCTCGGCAGCACGGGCGCGCCTTCTATTGACGACATCCAGCGGTACGCACGTTATCCCGCTCGACAGCACACTGATGACAATTGGACGCGGGCTGAACAACGATATTATCCTGGAAGACACACGCGTCTCCCGTAACCATGCCCAACTCCGTTATCGATCACGCCGCTTCTGGCTGACCGACCTCGGCTCGACCAATGGTACATTCGTCAATGGCGAACCAGTGACTGAGCGCGCATTGCGTGATGGCGATGTTGTGTCGCTCGGCGGACTGGAACTGACATTCCGGCAGACCGACCATTGACTACGCTGATCGTCCTGCTTCCTGAACAGTATGTTCGACTTTGCCAACGCTTCGATTGATGCCGTGATGCTTGTGCTGCGCGTCGCCGTGGTGCTGCTGCTCTACTTCTTTCTCTGGCAGGCGGTGCGCGTTATGATCCGCGAACTCGCAGTCATCAGTCAGGCAGGGTTGACTGCTCCATCCCACAATCCGTATGGTCATCTCGTTGTGCTGCGCAGCGGGCAGAGCGGCGTCGCAGTCGGTAAGATGTTCCCACTCAGTCCAAGCACGATTATCGGGCGTAGCATGGAACACTGTGAAATCGCCCTGAACGACTCCTTCCTGTCGCAACAGCACGCCCGTCTCGAATTGCGCGGCAATCAATGGGTGCTGGAAGATCTCAACAGCACCAATGGCACATTCGTAAATGACATAGAGGTGCGCGACGCGACCGTGGTCGAAGACGGCGACATCATTCGCGTCGGGCGCATCGAGTTGCGCCTGGTGAAAGGGTAGACGCAAAGGAAACGCTACCCTCGCAAGACGACCGCGTTGGGGTGTCCCCTGAGGGCGGCGCTGGCTTCCAGCCAAAGTCGACTCGCTCAGATCCGGAAGAGTGGACGGGGATCGGCGCCGCTGAAGGGCCAGGGGATCGCTAGCAGCACTGCCAGCATTGTCAGCATGGTGAAAAGCGCATACCTTCGGTAGCGTTTCTCATCAGGCAGACGCTTCGCGGTGACATGACCGACGTGCGCCAGCACCACTGCCACGACCATCACCAGAATATGTTCGACCGCCCAGAAGCGCAGCCGTGCATCAGCCATAGCACTGCCGAAATTGTCGAAGGCGCGCTGCACCGCAGGGCTGAACATCCCGTACAGCAACAAGCCCAACAATAACTGAATATCCATTGAAATGCTGAAGAACGAGCCGAGTCGCCCCACCGACGCATTCCACGGACGTTTCCCCCACCAGCCGATCAGCGCCTGCACCAGAAGCAGCACACCAAGGATAACCACTGCCCAGCGCATGTACGAGTGCGCATATAGTGTTATGGTGTATGGATTCATTGCAAGTTTCCTTATTGAGAAATTGTCCGACTCTGATAACCGGGTGCCATAAAAACCGGCACCAGATCAACCGACCGACCATCGCGTGCAACTGTTGTCTTCGATCGTTTATGCTGCGGACGCTCCACGCTGCAACTGCTGGCGAGTCGCCAGTTCCTCGGCGCGACTCTTCAGGCCGAACGAAGCGATGAAAAGCGCCAGCATGACGGCGCCGACCACCAGAAATGCCACGGCATATCCGCAGACATCGCTGCCACGCGCTGCCGCAACCGCGCCGAGCACGACAGCGCCGATCAACTGACCAATGCTGATGAACACCGTGAGTACTCCTTGCGTCGCGCCACGTTCCGCAGCCGGTGCTTCGTTCAACAGGATGTACCGGAGCGATGCGCCGAGCAGCACGCCGATACCAATGCCAAACAGCACAGAAAAGCCGTAGAACGCCACGAGAGAGGTTGCAAGCATCCCTTCCAGGAGCAAACCGGTCGCAATCAACGCCGTGCCGGTCAGCACCACGATTTTTGAGCCTATCCGATCCAGCATGCGCCCCGACAGTGGTGAACCAAACGCCATTGCCAGCACCATGGGCACCAGCATAAAACTTGCAGTTGATGGCGTGACGCCAAACGCCGCTACAAGCAACGATGGTACGAACAGCGTCGCAGCCTCGCTCAAGCCTGCGCCAAAGGAGAGCGCGCCAGCCAGCGCAATCTGCCGGTTGCGGAACAGATTCAGGTCGAGCACCGGGTCGTCAGCACGACGCTCGATCTGCAAGAATAGCGGTATGAGCGCCAGCGCCAGCACCAGCAGGAACCAGGTCGATGAGGTGCTGATTGCATGCACCAGACTGCTCACACTGGCTTCTTCGAGCAGGTAAGCCAGATCGCTCAGCGCAACTGCCAGCGACGCCAGGATGATCCCCAGCACGAGCGTACCGCCCCAGTCGAAGGGAGACGATACCTCCGCACGAACAGATGGTAGCAACCTCGCCCCCACACCGATCAGTGCAAGAGCAACTGGCAGATTGATCAGGAAGAGCCATTGCCATCCGAGCAGGAGCAGCACACCGCCAAGGATCGGTCCGAGCAAGAATGCAATACCGAACACCGCACCGATCAGACCCAGCGCGCTGCCACGCTTCTCCGGCGGAAATGTATCACCGATCACAGCACTGGCAACCGGGAAAATGCCACCGGCGCCCAACCCCTGGATAGCGCGACCCGCCAGCACTAGTGCATACACCGGCGCTACCACGATGATCAATGATCCCAGACCAAACAGGGCAACACAGGCGGTGTAGAGTGAGCTTCGTCCCAACCGATCCGATAGTTTGGCAATGAACGGCGTTCCAACCAGATTGCAGAGCACGTAGACGACGAACATCCACGACGCCGCACGGGCATCGATGCCAAAATGCTCGCGCACCGCCGGCAGCGCCGGTCCAACGATGGCAATATCAAGCGCCGCCATGAGAACACCGGTAAATAACACGAGCAGGATGTGGTTCCGTGTACGTTCCTCTCCGAGAGTCATAGCGCACCTCTTTTATTACCGGTCGGTAGAATAGTGTACCTGAAACAACGCAACGTGTCAAGACGCCGGGACCGGGTCATCGTCCATCGTTCCGCGCCTGTTCAATGCTATAATATGCCGTGACTATCCGTTCATGCGAGGAATATTCGTGCCGGTTATCGCCGCCAACCAGCGTTCAATACGTCTCATGCCGTCTATCCTTGCGGCCGATTTTGCGCGCCTCGGCGATCAGGTGCGCGAAGTTGCCGCAGCCGGCGCCGATGGGCTGCACATTGATGTGATGGACGGTATGTTCGTGCCGAATATCAGTATCGGAATACCGGTAGTCGACGCGCTGCGCCGCACCGTCGATCTGCCACTCGATTGCCATCTCATGATCGTCGATCCGGAGCGCTACGTTGACGCATTCGTTGCTGCGGGCGCCACCCATATCACAGTGCACATCGAAGCCTGCCGTCATCTCCATCGCACCATTCAGCAGATCCATACCCTGGGTATCACAGCCGGCGTGGCGCTCAATCCGGCCACACCGCTGACAGCCATCGAAGACATTCTGCCCGACCTCGATCTCGTTCTGATCATGAGCGTCAATCCCGGTTTCAGTGGGCAGACCTACATTCCGGGCAGCACTGCGAAGATCGTTCGCCTGCGGCGTATGCTCGACGAACGTGAGCTGCACCATATCGAACTTCAGGTCGATGGCGGCATCAGTGCCGCCAATGTCGCCAGTGTTGTGGGCGCCGGCGCGACCAGCATCGTTGCCGGAAGCGGTGTGTTCAACACCCGTCCCATATCCGAAACGATCCAGGCGATTCGCAATGCAATCCAGAGCAAAAACTGATACGCCGCGCCAGAGAGCCGACATCGGCGCCCAAGCGGCGTGAAAGGTGTTGTATGAGCGAAAGCGTGACGCTTGCCTGCACCCATCACGATCCGGAAGGCTTGCTCCGTTCCCAGGCGGCGCGGGTTGTGGCAGCGCTGAAACGTATCTTCCCGATGATTGTCGTGCGCACAACCGACGAAACGCCCGACAGTGCCATCGAGCCACTCCTGGCTGCTGGCGTCATGGTCCATCGCGCACCCTCGTGCGGTCACCTGAAGCTTGGACGTGCACGACGCGAAGCCCTACGTCTGGGTATCGAGACCGGCGTGCACCACGTGTTGTTCTGCGATTTTGATCGCGTCCTGCACTGGATCGAGCACTATCCTGCCGAACTCGCATCGATTGCCAGCTTGATCCCCGCCTACGATTTTGCCGTCCTCGGACGTACACGACGTGCATTCGACAGCCATCCCCGCGCTCAGTGCGCCACCGAAGCGATCGTCAACTACGTCTTCACGCAGGTGAGCGGGCAGGAATGGGATGTCACCGCAGCCGCGCGTGGCGTCTCACGTCGCGCTGCCATTGCGATCCTCGATGGTTGCCCGGACGAGACGATTGGCACCGACGTCTCCTGGACCCTCTTCCTGCAACGTTCCGGTCGGTATGCCATTGGCGCTATCGAGACGGAAGGTCTCGAATACGAAACCGCCGATCGTTTCCCTGAAGCGGTTGCCGCAGCCGGCGGCATCGATGCCTGGAAGGCGCAGATTGACGCCAACCCGCACGAGTGGGCGCTGCGCCTGGAGATCGCGCGCATCGAAGTTGAAGCAGCACTTCTGCTATGAGTCTTTGAGACTGAAGAATGAGTACTACCGTTCACAGACGACTGCTCTAGTTGAGCAGGTCCAGAAGATGACTGGCGTGTCAGTGGAGGTTGCGAGTGTTAACCATGGCTCAACGAGTAATCAACCGGCAGCAGATACTGCTGTGTGAGAGGTATTCGCCTGGCGACAGTTACGATGCCGACAACTAAAATACGGCGTTGTGTTGCTGCCGCATCGCTGAACGATCGAACACGGCTTTGACTTGGTCAACCACTATCGGCTAAAGCCGACAGCTTGCATCTGCACACGGAGGTTCCGCATGCGACACGAGAGGCCGGTT
>DAOUBK010000005.1:0-48691 GCA_034432635.1 Roseiflexus sp. | reverse complement strand
GCACAGAACATCCGCGCCAGCGCGGCTTCTGCCACATCGCAACGCCCCGGCGCGCGGCGCTGCTCTCCCCTCTCCCCCGCGCGCGGGAGAGGGACAGAAGGTGAGGGCTAACCAGCGCATCCCAACGCCATGAAGCCCCTTGACGCTCATGTGTTCTGTCCGGTCTTGAACTCATGCTAGGTGGAGCGACGGCATCACGCTATGGGTCAAGTCCAACCAGGAGGGGCGGGTAGGAGCGGGTTCCACACTCGCCCACGCAAGTTCCTGGTGCTACCTGAGATGTACGTCACACATATTGCTGTCTGCCCCTCAACCATCCCCTATCTACCTGACCACGAACGATGCCACACCGGTGAGACGGCTGTGTGTACCGTGCGCCTTCCTTCATGGAAGACGTCTGCCATCCTACGATTGTTCTTCCATTACCACACAAATGAGAACCAAAGATGGTATAGCCTTACACGGTGAGCGTTTCAGAATGGGGAGAGAAGGGGGCATCGTGGCGTCCTAATACCCAAAATGCGAGATGCAAACGTAGGGGCGCGCCGACCTGCCCCTGTTACGACCAGAATTGTCCTGTGCAGGGTTTCGGGTATACTAGGGAAGAAAGCCGTGCTGTAGATGAGGTTGCCTATGAACCGCCAACGAGCCAGCGGTATTCTGCTCCATCCAACGTCGCTTCCGTCACGCTGGGGTATCGGCGACCTGGGTGATGGAGCATACGATTTTGCCGATCTGCTCACCGCCGCAGGTCAACGTATCTGGCAGGTTATGCCGCTGGGTCCGACCGGCTACGGCGACTCGCCATACCAGAGCTTCTCCGCGTTTGCCGGCAATCCCCTGCTGATCAACTTCGACATTCTACTCGAAGAGATGTTGCTCACGCCATCGGACCTAGCTGATGCACCGATTCTGCCGGATACTGCGGTGAATTACGGCGCAGTCATTCCGTTCAAGAACCAGATACTGCGCCGCGCATTCGCGCGATTCCGCCAGGGGTACGCCGACCATCTGCGCACCGATTTCGAGGCATTCTGTACAGCGCATGCTTCCTGGCTCGACGATTACGCGCTCTTTGCTGCATTGAAGAGCGCCAACGGCGGCGGTCCGTGGTCCGACTGGGCACCCGACCTGCGCAGACGCAATCCGGCTGCACTCGATGCCGCACGTCGCGCGTATGCCGACGAAATCGCTTATCAGCGGTTCATCCAGTATCTCTTTTTCGACCAGTGGCTTAAGTTGAAGAAGTACGTCAACGATCTGGGAATCCAGATCATGGGCGACATTCCAATCTTCGTCGCCTACGATAGCGTCGATGTCTGGGCACATCCCGAATTGTTCTTCCTCAACGAAGATGGGCGACCGACGGTTGTAGCCGGTGTGCCGCCTGATTACTTCAGCGCAACCGGGCAGTTGTGGGGAAATCCACTGTATCGCTGGGACGTACTGAAAGAACGCGGCTACGACTGGTGGATCGAACGGTTCCGCACCATACTCACGCTGGTCGATATCGTGCGTCTCGATCATTTCCGCGGCTTTGCCGCCTACTGGGAAGTGCCTGCCGATGAAGCGACGGCTGTCAATGGTCGCTGGGTGCCTGGACCCGGCGCCGACTTCTTCGAAGCGGTCGAACGGGCGCTTGGCACATTACCGATTGTAGCGGAAGATCTGGGAGTCATTACGCCCGACGTCGAAGAACTACGCGATCGGTTCGGCTTCCCCGGCATGCGCATTTTGCAGTTCGCTTTCGGCGGCAAAGCGGATCAACCCTACCTGCCGCACAATCACATTCAGCGCTGCGTGGTCTACACCGGCACACACGATAATGATACGACGCTTGGCTGGTGGCGCACCGCCTCGGCGCAGGAACGTCGCCACGTTCAGCTCTACCTAGGGCGCAGCGGCGAAGATATTGCCTGGGATTTCGTCCGCGCTGCGTTGTCATCGGTGGCCGATATTGCGATTATCCCCCTGCAGGATGTCCTGTCGCTGGGCAGCGAGGCGCGGATGAACACGCCGGGAAGACCGGGCGGGAACTGGACATGGCGCTTTGGGTTGCACCAGTTGACGCCAGCAGTCATCTCGCGGCTGCGCGAACTCACCATCCTCTACGGTCGGTACGTCGAACCGGAACCGGAGGAGAACAACGAGAAGAGTCTCGTCGGAAGTTGAACGTTGTAGAGGATCACCATGCACGGCCAGGAGTGGGTCGGTTACCTGATGCAGTAGATCGAGGCGACTGCGACTCCCGCAGCGTACAAAAACCAGGAGCCGGAGCAGTTTGCGCGACTGCTCCGGCTTCAGACTTTCAGCTCTTCTGCCCGGCGATCAACCAGAAACTTCGATTGTCTCCGTTTCCACCGTCTCTTCCAGTTCACGCGCCGGACGCAGACGGAGGTACTGTTCACCATTGTCGAGGGTCGTTACATCGACCAGCACCCGATCACCGGCGCGGAAGCGTCCTTCCAGCACCCCTTCCGAGAGCGGGTCTTCGATCAGGTTGGTAATGATCCGGCGCAACGGACGGGCGCCATACGCCGGATCATAGCCGCGCTTCGCCAGCAGATCACAGGCTTCGTCGGTGATCTCGAGCGTCAGATTGTGCTCCTTGAGTTGATCCTGCACCCGCTTGAGCATCAACCGCGTAATCTGCCGGATCTCCTCGTTCGTCAGCGCATGGAAGATGATCGTCGCATCGATACGGTTGAGGAATTCGGGGCGGAACAACTGCTTCAGCGCATCGTCCACCTTCTTGCGAATATCCTCATTGTCCAGCTCGCTGCCGCTGCTGTAGCCAGAGAATCCGATGCGGGACGCACGCCGGATGTGTTCGGTGCCGACATTCGAGGTCATGATAATGATCGTATTGCGGAAATCGACCCGCCGCCCCTTGCCATCGGTCAGGTGCCCGTCCTCCAGCACCTGGAGCAGCAGGTTGAACGCATCGGGGTGCGCCTTCTCGATCTCGTCGAACAGCACCACCGAGTATGGTTTGCGGCGCACTGCATCGGTCAACTGTCCACCCTCGCCGTACCCCACATACCCTGGCGGCGAACCGACCAGGCGCGATGTGGTGTGGCGCTCCTGGAACTCGGACATATCGATCTTGATCAGGTGCTCTTCGGAGCCGAACATGAACTCCGCCAGCGCCTTTGCCAGTTCGGTCTTACCGACACCGGTAGGACCGAGGAAGATAAACGAGCCGATCGGTCGTTTGGGGTCCTTCAGACCGGCGCGGGCGCGGCGCACAGACTTGGAGATCGTCACAATCGCCTCGTGTTGACCAACGACACGACTGTGCAGATACTCCTCCATCTGGAGCAGGCGCGTAGTCTCATCGCCCCTCAGGCGCTTGACCGGAATGCCGGTCCACATGCCGACAACCTCGGCAATATCGTCTTCGGTGACATACGGACGATCGGTCAAATGCGCATCACTGCCGATACCAAGTTCGGCTTCGATCTTCTGGATACGCGCAAGCATGCGTTCTTCCCGCTCACGGAGATCGGCGGCAAGTTCGAACTGCTGATCCTCGATGGCCGCCTCACGTTCCTTGCGGATCGCCTCCAGACCACGCAGCGCATCGCGCAGCGAAGGCGGGGTCGCCGAGCGCGTCATGCGCACACGCGCCGCTGCCTCATCGATCAGGTCGATCGCTTTGTCCGGCAGGAAGCGGTCGGGCACATAGCGCGCCGAGAGGTGCGCCGCTGCCTTGATCGCCTCATCGGAAATCTGCAACTGATGGAAATCCTCGTAGCGACTCTTGATGCCGCGCAGGATTTCGATGGTTTCTTCTTCGGTCGGCTGTTCGACCATCACGGGCTGGAAACGCCGCTCGAGAGCAGCATCACGCTCGATATACTTGCGGTACTCATCAAGCGTGGTTGCCCCAATCGTCTGCAACTCACCGCGTGACAACGCCGGCTTCAGAATGTTGGCCGCATCGAGCGTACCTTCGGCGCCGCCTGCCCCGATGATCGTATGGAACTCATCGATGAACAGGATGCAGCGGGTCTCCTTGATCTCATCGACAACCCGCTTCAAGCGCTCCTCGAACTGACCACGATACTTCGTGCCGGCGACGAGTGCGCCCATATCGAGTGTCACTACCCGCTTCCCTTTAATACTGTCCGGCACATCGCCGGCCACAATCCGCTGTGCCAGACCCTCGACAATCGCCGTCTTTCCAACCCCCGGCTCGCCGATGAGTGCCGGATTATTCTTCGTGCGTCGGCTGAGAATCTGAATGACCCGCTCGATCTCGTGCTGACGACCGATAACCGGGTCGAGGCGCCCGGCTTCCGCCATCTCCGTCAAATCGGTGCCCAGCGCGTCGAGGTATGGCGTCTTACTCTGGCGTTGCGATGATTGCGATGAACCCGACGAGACCGTGCCGGGGCGTTCAAGACCCGCGCTAGCGCCCTGACGCAACACGCGCATCACATTCGTGCGCACCTGTTCGAGTGATACGCCGAGGATGTCGAGCACACCGGTAGCCACACCCTCACCATTGCGCGCCAGACCGAGCAAAAGGTGTTCAGTGCCGATGTAGTGGTGGTTCAACCGCTTGGCTTCCTCGACCGCATATGCAATCACTTTCTTGGCGCGTGCCGTGAGTTCCAGGTCTTGCCGTGGCGAACCCTCGCCGTGACCAACGATGAACTCAACAGCGTGGCGCGCCTGCACAAGTTTGACTCCTAACTCGTCGAGCACACGTGCTGCAACGCCTTCACCTTCACGGATCAGACCGAGCAAGAGATGCTCGGTGCCAATGTATGGGTGATTGAACGCACGCGCCTCTTCGGTCGCAATTTGCAGCACCTGTTTCGCGCGTTTTGTAAACTTATCGAACGCCCGATCGGACATGGCAGTTCTCCCTAGCGCTGTGGAATACAACCAGAAATCCGGAACCGTCTCTTCGCTGTGCGCCAGGCGTGCAGCGCACTCACTCCCCGGCAGCAACCTCTATACCTGTATCGTCAGATGGCGAACGCATACTCAAACCGATGCGTTTTCGCGCCGGATCGATCCGAATAATACGTGCCTGGACGACACCCCCCTCCTGCAACACATCACGCGGATGCTGGATGCGCCCATCACCCATTTCGGAAACGTGGATCAGGCCCTCGATGCCATCTTCGATCCGCACGAACGCTCCAAACGGCGCCAGTTGCGTCACCACCCCTTCGACCATCTGGCCGATCTGGTAGCGTTCGCCGACAGTCGCCCACGGCTCGTGTTGGGTGCGCTTCAGCGAGAGCGCAATCCGCTTGCGCTCGTTATCGATGCTGAGAACGTAGACCTGCACCTTATCACCCGGTTTCAGCACCTCGCCTGGATGCTTGATCCGGCTCCAGGAAATCTCGGAAAGATGCACCAGACCATCGGCGCCGCCTATATCGATAAACGCGCCGAAGTCGCAGACGGATGTCACGACCCCTTCGCGAATATCGCCTTCCTTCAGCGCCGACAGCAACTCACCCTTGCGCCCTTCACGCATATCCATCGCCGCCTGGCGTTCGGAAAGGATCAACCGGTTACGGTTCCGATTGATCTCGATCACCTTGAGCATCAGCGTCTGACCAACCATCCGCGCCATCTCCGACTGCTTCTGGGTATCAGAGCCGCGGCTGATGCTGCTGACCTGCGATGAGGGCACAAAGCCGCGCACTCCGTCGAGATTGACCAGCAAGCCACCCTTATTATAGTTGACCACCCTGGCTTCAATGACCTCGCCGCTCTCGTAGCACTGCTGCAACCGCCGCCAGCTCTTCTCCTGGCGCGCCCGGTCGATCGACAGGGTCGCCCGCCCTTCCTTATCTTCCGACTGAACCACAAAGACCAGCAGCGAGTCGCCGGGCTTCAGCGCCGCGCGATCCTCTTCGGAGAGCGATTGCATCTCCTTCGCCGGCACCACGCCCTCAGATTTGGCGCTGATATCGACCAGAATCTCATCGCGGCTGACACGCATGATGATGCCGTCAACCGTGTCGCCGTACTGAAGATTGCGATAGTCGTGAGCAGGGTTGGCGAGGAACTGTTCCATCAGTTCCTGGTCGCTCCGTTGATCGGCGCCCTGACCGTTGGCGTAGTCAGCATCGTCGAGCGACTGAGTAGCATTCGTCGTATGGCGGTTTGTTGCAGCCTGTTCTTGCTGTTCCATGCCCTTCCCTTATCCCGGCGGCAAGAGGCGGTATGCGCTAGAGGGCAAATAGATGCGCGGGACTTTATGGTATTATACGGCGTTCACATGCAAAAGGCAAGCGTAACGGTGCACAATCGCCTGGCGAAAGCAGGTCAGTTCGGCATTGCCTGAATGCAGCTTTTTTGCTATACTTGTCAGTTGGATTGATACGCTTGCTGCATGGACATGCAGAACGTACACCCGCCAGGTCTGGAAAGCGAGTTTCGTCGCCGTGGAGCAGTTGACCACCATTGTGGGGCATCTCGCTCCGGATCTCGATTGTCTGACGGCAATCTGGATTCTGGTGCGGTTTGGCGGCGCAGGCAATGCTGCGCTGCAATTCGTACCCGCCGGTCAAACTCTCCATAATCGCCCGCCTGATGAAGACCCGCGCATTATTCACGTCGATACCGGCGGTGGGCGGTTCGACCACCATCGGCCAGACGCGCAGGGATTGTGCGCTGCCGAACTGGTGCGCCGCAGTATCGCTCCCAACGATGAGGCGCTCGCCCGCCTGGTCGAGCAGGTCAATCAGATCGATCATGCCTCTGCTCCGCGCGGTTCACAGGGGTTCTTCAACGTCAACGCCCTGGTTTCCGGTTACAACCTGCTCTTCCCCAATCGCCCTCACCATGTGGCATACGCCATGCTTCCCAATCTGGATGCATGGTATGAGCACGAGCAGCGCCAGATTCGCCTCGAGAAGGCGTTTGCGCGGCGCGTCGAGTTCGAAACGCCGTGGGGGCTGGGAATTGCGCTCGACGGCGATGATGGCGGATCGAGTAAACTGGCGTATCGCCAGGGCGCGGTGCTGTATGCGTATCGCAATGAAAAGGGATGGATGGGCATCGCCGCCCGATCACGATCGAATGTCGATCTCTCGCCAGTCTATCACGATCTGCGAATCATTGATCGTGACGCCGACTGGTATTTGCATCCGGGGAAACGCATGCTACTCTGTGGCACGCCCAAGGCGCCGCCTCGCTCACTCTCGCGCCTGACACTGGCAGAACTGGTGCGGGTCATCCAGGGTGAGGTGTTGTTCATGGAACACGCGTCGCCGGCCGGCAACCGGCACAGGTAATTTCAAAAAGACATTCTGCCATATCTGGTGGTTGCTGCAAGCGAAAGCGCGTCTCCGCCGCGTTGTCGCTTCTTCTGATCCATCATTCACATCATGTTGTCTGTGCTGTGCAGTAGCGCCCGATCACGTCGCAGCGCTATTGCAATGGAAGTGTGTGCGCCTGCGGTGCGGGCGCCTGGCGATAGGATCAATTGACATGCGCCATGCATGCGGCGCATAAACGAAAGGGAAGCAAGCCTTATGGCGCAGGTTGATGAACATGGACACAACTCAGCCAGCATCCTCTTGAACGACTCCGGGCTCGATGCTGCAACCCTGATCGACTATTACCGTCAGATGGTGCTCATCCGTCGCTTCGAAGAGAAGTGCCAGGAGATGTACACCAGAGCGAAAATTGGCGGTTTCCTCCACCTGTATATCGGCGAAGAGGCGACTGCCGTCGGCGCGATTGCTGCCCTGCGACCCGATGATCATATCTTCACCCACTATCGCGACCACGGCCACGCGATTGCGCGCGGTCTCGATATTAATGCGCTGATGGCAGAATTGTTCGGCAAGGTGACCGGTTGCTCGAAAGGGTTGGGCGGCTCGATGCACTTCGCCGATGCCAGCAAGAACTTCTGGGGTGGGTATGCAATCGTGGGCAGCCACCTGCCCCTGGCGGTCGGTGTGGCGCTGGGAATGAACATGCAGCGTAAAGACTCGGTCGTGATGGTGTTCTTTGGCGATGGCGCCACCAATGGCGGCGAGTTCTACGAGTCGCTCAATTTCGCACAACTCTGGAAATTGCCGGTCGTCTTTATCTGCGAAAATAATCTCTACGCCATGGGGACGCCGCTGGAGGTCCATTCGTCGGTCACCGAAATCTACCGTAAGGCGTGCGCCTTTGATATGAAGGCGGAACGGGTGGATGGCAACGATGTGCTGGTGATGCGCGAGGCTTCCCTGCGCGCG
Source organism: Roseiflexus sp. (assembly GCA_034432635.1). Classification (GTDB taxonomy): domain Bacteria; phylum Chloroflexota; class Chloroflexia; order Chloroflexales; family Roseiflexaceae; genus Roseiflexus. The sequence continues at coordinate 40,469 of DAOUBK010000005.1, read as the reverse complement.
GTCGAGCACGCGCGTTCAGGCAAAGGACCGGTGCTGATCGAGGCAATGACCTACCGCTTTCGCGGTCATTCGGCGCAGGATACGCAGAAATATCGCACCAAAGAGGATATCGAACGCCACCGACGGAACGACCCGATCGTACGGTACCGCGCACGCCTGCTCAATGAGGGTATCGCCACCGAGCAACAGATCCGTGATATTGACCGGATGATCGACGATCAGGTCGAAGCGGCGGTGCGCTTCGCCGATGAGAGTCCGGAACCAGGGCACGAATGGATTACGCAGGCGGGTGTCTATGCTGCACCGATCCACGTTGAACCACCCATTCATGGAGAATAACTATGCCTGTTCTAACCGTCCGTGAGGCGCTGCGCCAGGCATTGCACGATGCAATGCAGGACGAGCGCGTCTTTATCATTGGTGAGGATATCGGGCATTACGGCAGTACCTACGGTGTCACTGCCGGATTCCTCGAACAGTACGGACCGGAACGCATCCGTGATGCGCCGATCGCCGAATCGGGCATTGTCGGCATTGCCATTGGTGCAGCGATGGTTGGCATGCGCCCGATCGCCGAGATTATGTCGGTGAACTTTTCGCTGCTGGCGTTCGATATGCTCTTCAACCATGCCGCCAAGATTTACAGCATGTTCGGCGGCCAGATGACAGTGCCGATGGTACTGCGCACAACCAACGGCTGGACGCAACTCTCCGCCACCCACTCGCAGTCGTTCGATGTCTACTTCGCCCATATGCCGGGTCTCAAGGTTGTTGCGCCCGCCACGCCCTACGACATGAAGGGAATGCTGAAAGCGGCGATTGAAGATCCCGATCCGGTGGTGTTCATTGAGCACACGTTGATGTACACGGTCAAGGGCGAGGTGCCGGAGGAGAGTTATACGGTTCCACTCGGCAAAGCGTGCCTGGCGCGCGAAGGGCGTGATATTACCGTCGTCACCTACTCGCGCATGGTGCACCTCTCGCAGCAGGCGGCTGATATTCTTGCCCGCGATGGTATCGAGGTCGAAATCGTCGATCTGCGCACGTTGCGCCCGCTGGATATGAGCGTGGCGCTCGAAAGTTTCAAAAAGACCAACCGTGCCGTCGTTGTAACCGAAGATTGGCAATCGTTTGGCACAAGTGCAGAAATTGCGGCGCGCCTGTATGAATATGGCTTCGATTACCTCGATGCACCGATTGCACGAGTCAACTTCCGCGAAGTGCCCATGCCCTACTCGAAGAATCTGGAATTGCAAACCGTTGTGACCGTTGATCGGATCGTGCATGCGATCCGCAAGACACTGTCGTAGTGGAGAAGCGTATGCCCGACATTACTATGCCTAAGATGGGCTTCGATATGCAGGAGGGAACCATCGTTCGCTGGCTGAAAAAGCCGGGCGACGAGGTTCGTCGCGGCGAACCAATTGCCGAGATCGAAACCGATAAGGTAACGATCGAGATCGAAGCCTTCGAGTCCGGTATTCTGACGGAGATCGTCGTTCAGGAAGGGCAATCCGCGCCGGTCAATGCAGTCATTGCCCGGCTCAACGGCGGGAATGGTTCGCCGGCGCCGGCGCCGGTCACTGCGGCGCCGGCTGTTTCTCCCACTGCGGAGACGACCCCTCCGCCCGCGCCGATCGCCGAAACCTTAGCGCCTCCGGTAGAGCCTCCAACAGACGCCAGTGACGTCCGCGCATCGCCGCTGGCACGTCGGCTGGCGCGTGAACACGGCATCGATCTTCGTCAGGTGCGCGGCAGCGGTCCGGCAGGGCGAATCGTGAAGGAAGATATCGAGGCGTACCTGACTGCCCTTGGCAGCGCCCCCGCACCCGCGCCGGTCAGCCCACCCACGCCCGCCCCTGCACCCACACCGGTCAGTCCACCCACGCCCGCCCCTGCACCCGCACTGGTCAGCCCACCCGCACCTGCACCCGCGCCGGTCAGCACGGTACAACCCTCCTCAGGTACCGTCGTACCGTTGACCAACATGCGCAAAACGATTTCACGCCGGATGCTCCAGAGCTGGCAGCAGTTTCCACACATTTTCGTTTCGATCGAGGTTGATATGGGCGCGACGCTCGCTCTGCGCACCCAGGTGAACGCCGGACGCGCCAGAGAGGATCAGGTCTCGGTCAACGATATGGTGGTCAAAGCATGTGCCGTTGCACTTCTCGCGTTCCCGAACCTGAACGCCTCCTACAGCGACGAAGGGATCATCCTGCATCCAACCGTGAATGTCGCCATTGCAGTGGCGCTAGAGAGCGGACTGATGGCGCCGGTCGTCGCCAACTGCCAGGATCGGTCGCTCGGATCGATTGCGCGCGAAACCAAACGTCTCGTTTCTCTGGCGCGCGAGGGAAAGATCACCTCCGATCTACTACAAGGTAGCACATTTACGGTCAGCAATTTGGGAATGTACGGTATTGCCGAGTTCACATCGATCATCACTCCGCCACAGGCGGCGAGTCTGGCGGTCGGCGCCATTCGACGCACGCCGGCATTCAAGGACGATAGTGACGAAGTTGTGGCAAAACACCTAATGATGCTGACTCTCTCGGCGGATCACCGGGTCACCGATGGCGCCGAGGTTGCCCGGTTTCTCAACGAAGTCAAACGACTGCTTGAACAGCCGTTGACATTGCTGGTTGGTTAGAGGCGGGATGAACGATAGCAGGGAGGCGTTGCAGTGCAACGCCTCTCTGTTCTTCGTGCCGGTCGTCGCTACGGAACCTGTGTGGTCTCCAGCGCCCGCACAATGTCGGTCATTGACAGAATGCCGACGGGCCAGAAGCGTCCGTCGTTGCGCTCTTCGACCACCACGAGCCGGTGGATGTGGTTGCGGTTGAGCAACTGAATAGCGCGCTCCAGTTCCATTTCCGGCATACAGGTAATCACGCTACGGGTCATAATGTCGCCGACCGGACCGCGCATCACGTGTTCAAACGACGACCCTTCCTTCCATGCGCGCAGCAGGTCAGTCTGCGACACGATTCCGGCGAGATAGCCAGGACCATCAACCACGACCAGTGCGTGGATGCGATGTTGCTGCATCAGTTCGATGGCTTGCTCGACCGGCGTTTCGACGCGGCACGAAATGACGCCATGGTGCATCACATCACTGACTCGTTTGTTTTCCACCTGAGACTCCCTTCCCTCGCACGGCTGTGACCGGCGAATCTGAGTGTTCACTGCTCCTGCGCCGTGCGTTCGATAGCTTCTTCCTGCGTGGTACAGCGGATGCCGCCCGCGCTTATATATCCTATCACACGCGCCGGGTTGCCAACAACGATGGCGTGTGCCGGTACATCGCGCGTCACAACCGCACCGGCGCCACACAATGCCCACTCGCCGATGGTCACACCGGTGACGATGATCACCCCCGCTCCAATCGACGCACCACGCCGGATAAGCGTTCGCCCCACCACCCAATCTGCGGCGCCCTTCAGCGACCCGTCGGGATTGATAGCGCGCGGGATGCGATCATTGGTGATAACGACGTGTGGACCGATGAAAACTCCGTCTTCGACGGTGAGACCGTGGTAGAGCGAGGAGTTGTTCTGAATTTTGACGTGATCGCCGATGATCACCTCGAAATCGATATAGACATTCTTACCGACAATGCACCCCTTGCCCAGCCTGGCGCGTTCACGGATCTGCGCGCCGTGCCAGACGCGTGTTCCCTCACCAATCTCAGCCTGTGGCGATACCTCGGCGGTTGGATGGATGAATGCCATACGATACCTCTCGATTCGTTCCCGGCGCAGCGTCGCTATCGAACCGGCAGCGATGGCTCATGTCTCTTCGACAGCCGCGAGAATGTGGTCAATCGCAGCCACTCGCCGCCACGACGTGGCAGCAATCGCCACAACATCGATGCGCCAAGGCATATCCGCCGGAAGGTCATGGGCGGCGAGAAACAGGCAGGCAAGCATGATCAAACGCGCACGCTTGGCACCGGTGATCGATCCGGCAGCCATCCCCGGATCGACACCCCAGCGCGTGCGCACCTCCACAAACACCAACACACCATCCCGCCGTGCAACAATGTCGATCTCACCAGCTGCGCAACGCCATTTTCGCGCCACAACCTCATACCCGTGCTGCACCAGGTACGCTGCAGCCACCGCTTCGCCCCAATCGCCGAGATGCCTGCGCCGCTCAGCCATGCCGCTTCACGGATAAATGCCACGGATGCGGGTTGCCTCCGCCACGCGATTGACGGCAATCAGGTAAGCGGCAGTGCGCATATGGACACGACGCTCATGCGCGACGCGCAGCACCTGGTTAAACGCACCCACCATGACGCGCTCGAGTTGGGCGTTGACTTCGCGTTCAGTCCAGAAAAACTCCTGCAATCCCTGCACCCATTCAAAATAACTGACCGTCACGCCGCCAGCGCCGGCAAGAATATCCGGGATGACGAACACCCCGCGATCATACAGGATCGCATCGGCATCGGGGGTCATGGGTCCGTTGGCAGCTTCGCCGATGATCCGCGCACGGATCCGGTCGGCGTTGCGCGCGGTGATCTGCATGTGTGTCGCCGCCGGTACCAGAATATCACACGGCAGTTCCAGCAATTCCGCATTCGTCACCTGATCGGCTTCCGGGAAACCCGCGACCGTGCCGGTGCGTTGTTTGTGGGCAACGACCGACGCCAGCGGCAAACCGTTACGGCGATAGATGCCCCCCTTGCTATCCGACACAGCAATGATCGTCGCCCCCATTTCCTCCAGCAAACGCGCACAGGTAGCGCCAACATTCCCAAACCCCTGAATGACGATCCGTGCCCCGGCGATAGGAAAACTCAGCGCCTCGGCGGCTTCGCGCAGCACATACGACAATCCACGCGCAGTCGCTTCACGCCGCCCGTAGGAACCGCCGATATCGATCGGCTTGCCAGTGACGACCGCAGGAACCGTGTGCCCACTATGCATCGAGTAGGTATCCATGATCCATGCCATGATCTGTGGATTCGTGCCGATGTCCGGCGCCGGAATATCACGATCAGGGCTGATCAGAATACTGATTTCAGATGTGTAACGGCGGGTCAGCCGTTCGAGTTCACCCATCGACAGGGTGCGCGGATCGACGACGACCGCACCCTTTGCGCCGCCGTAGGGAATATTGACCGTCGCGCACTTCCAGGTCATCCACATGCTCAGTGCGCGTACATCGTCAATCGTTACCTGCGGATGGTAGCGAATACCCCCCTTTGCCGGACCGCGTGTAATGTTGTGATGGACACGATACCCGACAAACGTTTCGATCCGACCATCATCCATTTTGACCGGAAACGTCACCGTCAGTTCACGTTGCGGAACTCGCAGGATGCGGCGGAGACCGGGTTCGAGTTGCAAGAGATCGGCTGCAATGTCGAACTGGCGCTGCGCGCTGGCAAGCGCGCTTTCCTGCTCCATAGTCATACTTCCTGTCCTCCTCATCGAGCATACTGTATCAGGACGACATCGTCCGCCTGTGCCACACGTAGCGTAGTATAGCACGATAGATGCGGCTGGTGGAAGATTTGCAAAGTTAAGAGTTGTGAAATCGGAGCGCGTCGCTCCGTTACGGAATTTCTATCCGGTAACGCACGCAGCGCATCGGATCGCGCTTGTGGTATGATACGCTCACAATGACACGATGATTAGCGATAGAGATACCCTGTGATGGTTGCCGGTTCTGCTTACGACATTGCGCGCACGCTACTCGAGGCGGGCGCGGTTCTCATTCGCCCGCATACGCCGTTCACCTTCGCGTCCGGTCTTCGTTCGCCGATCTACTGCGATAATCGCATTCTGCTTGGCGATGTGGCAGCGCGCCGCATTGTGATACGCAGTTTCGTTCCGCACTGCGCCGACGCCAGTATCGTGGCCGGTCCGGCAACCGGCGGCGTTCCATGGGCTGCCTGGGTTGCGGAGATGCTCGGCATACCGATGGCATATGTCCGTAGCACTGCGAAGGGGCACGGGCGCGGGCGCCAGGTCGAAGGCGCAGCAACCGGTGGTCAGCGGGTCGTTCTGCTGGAAGACACCGTCAGCACTGGTGAGAGCGCACTCCAGGCAGCAGCGGCAATCCGTGCCGAAGGTGGCGTTGTGATGCGCTGTGTCTGTATTTTTACCTGGGGATGGAGTGAGACAACCGCGCGTTTTGCTACGACAGACATCGATCTTGTGCCACTGGCAACTCTCGCCGATCTTCTCGATGTTGCCCAACGCATCGGGCGCTTGACAGCAGACGAGCGTACCCTGATCGAGGCATGGGTAGCCAATCCCCAGGGATGGTCGCCGCCGTCAGATGGATAGGTGCAGATTGCCGGCGATGAAATCCACGCGTTTCGCAACCTCAGCATCGGTGATCGGGGATCACCCTGCGCCAGCACTCTCCGTCGTCTGGCAATCGCGCTGGGGGCTCCCGATCGGGTATGCTGTCTCATCGGAGGCGCTGGCGCTCGAACTTCTCGCCCGCGGCGTCGAACTGATGTATCGCCCGACACCCTGGCACATGCCGGCGGTGATCCGCCATCCGGCGCTGCGTGCGGTAGCAGCGCGCGCACCACGCGATGGTGCGCTCCAGGTCAGTTACGACCAGGCCGACCTGTTCTTCACTGGGCATCGAGGGTACAGGATCGGATACACCATGCTGGAAGTCGATGGTCTGCCGCGCGAATGGGTTGCCGCGTGCAACGCAATGGACGAAATCTGGACGCCAAGCCACTGGGGGGCGAACGTTTTTGCCGATGCTGGCGTCACACGCCCAATTGTTGTGATGCCGCTGGGGTACGATCCGGAGCGGTTTCGTCCCGACGGACCGGCACGCCGTATTGCGGGACGTTTCACCTTTCTGTCGATCTTCGAATGGGGGGAGCGCAAAGCGCCGGAGGTGTTGTTGCGCGCCTATGCCGCCGCCTTCACGCGCCGCGATGATGTGCTGCTGGTGTTGCGCGTGAACAATTTCGATGCAGAAGTCGACGTCGCCCGACAGATCGCTGCACTCCGCCTGCCTGCCGGTGCTCCGCCTATCGTTGTGCTCTACAATCATCAGATCAGCGATGATAGCCTCGGATCACTCTACCGTAGCGCCGACTGCTTTGTGCTGCCGACCCGTGGTGAGGGGTGGGGATTGCCCATTCTCGAAGCGATGGCAAGCGGGTTGCCGGTGATCGCGACCGACTGGAGCGGACAAACCGAATTCTTCCATAGCGAAGTTGGCTATCCATTGCGTGTACGCCGGCTGGTCGCCGCTCACGCCAAATGCCCCTATTACCTGGGATGGCGCTGGGCAGAACCGGATGAGGAGCATTTGATCGCGCTTATGCGCTATGTCTATGACTATGCTGACAAAGCGCGACGGGTTGGCGCACGCGCGGCGCAGGAAGCAGCGACGCACTGGACGTGGGCGCACGCAGCCGGGCGGATCCACGCGCGGCTGCTAGCTGTGGCAGCACCGGTTTGACGCTGTGCGTAATGTCGATTACACTTAGCGTTACTCCCGAAACGTGCGTTGTTGTGTACAGGAAGAACTGCTGGTAAAGGAGGCTGTCTATGATGCCGCCACGAGCATTTCTCATGCCGTCACAGGTTCTCATCGGCTCAGGCGCGGTCGAACAGGTCGGTGCAGAGTGTCAGAAGCACGGTTGGAAGAAAGCCCTGATCGTTTCCGACAAGATCATGCTTGGGCTGGGGCTGGTCGGCAAAGTTGAGCAGTATCTTGCCGACAGCGGGATCGCCAGCACGGTCTATGCTGGCGTCAACACCGAACCGGTGGTGGAATATGTTCAGGAAGGTTTGCAGACCTATCGGGAAGGCAACTGCGACTTCGTCGTCGCAGTTGGCGGCGGCAGCCCCATTGACACCGCCAAAGCCATTGCAGTGCTCGTCACCAATCCCGGTTCCATCGAGCAGTACAAGGGCATCGGGAAAATAGCCGCGCCGGGGGTACCGGTTGTGGCGATTCCCACCACAGCCGGCACCGGCAGCGAAGCGACCGTGTACACCGTCATCACCGATCAGAAGACCGATGTGAAAATGCTGATCGGCAGCCCGTATCTCATGCCGACCATTGCCATCGTCGACCCGATGCTGACAGTGTCATCGCCACAGAGTGTGACGGCGGCAACCGGCGTCGATGCGCTGGTGCACGCCATCGAAGCGTATGTTTCGGTCAAGCGTCAGCCGATGACCGATATTTTCTGTCTGTCAGCAATCCGGCTGATTTCCCAGAATATTCGCCAGGCCTGGGCAAACGGCAACAACATCGAAGCGCGTGAACAGATGATGCTCGGCGCCTTCCAGGCGGGCGTCGCATTCAGCAACTCGTCGGTTGCGCTGGTTCATGGAATGTCGCGCCCGATCGGCGCACACTTCCATATTGCGCACGGCGTTTCCAACGCGGCGCTGCTGGCAGTCGTCACCGAGTTCAGTCTGATCGGCGACCCGCTACGCTACGCGCAGATCGCCGAAGCGATGGGCGAACCGATTCAGGGTCTCTCAATCATGGAGGCTGCCGATCGCGTCGTGCACGCCATCCGCCGTCTGGTCAGCGATATTCGCATCCCATCGCTGAAGCAACTGGGGGTCGAGCGTGAACGCCTGATCGAACTCGCGCCATCGATGGCTGATGCGGCTATCGATAGCGGCAGCCCGGCGAACAACCCACGCAAGCCAACCAGACAAGAGATTATCGATCTGTACATCAAGGCATACGATCAGGAATAAATGTGACCGCCCCAAGGCGGTGCTGAGGCACGTTGGATATGGCTTCCGCAACAGACCCCTCGCGCTCCGAACCGGGCGATGCAGGAATGGAAGACGCGGCGGCGATACGTCGTGTGCTGCCGCGCTTCAACCTGCTCCTCGATACGGTGATTGTGATCGCAGTCGCGCTCACGTCGTTCGTTTTCCTCAACCGCCCTCTGGACACGCAGGGCCTGGTGATCATCGGCGCCGGTGATCGCGGGATCGCAACCGGCTTCCACGGAGCCGAGATCAGTCAGGCAGATGGACGACCTTTCCGATGGACAACCGCAGAAGCAACGGTGCGACTTCCGGCGCACGGCACGACCGATCATCTGCTGGCGTTGCGACTCGCTGCGCCGACAGGCGCCGCCTCTTCCACGTCACAACCGGTTGTGATCGAACTGAACCGCACCTCGCTGGCAACGCTATCGGTTCCGCCGGCGCCGCGCGTCTATCGACTGCTGGCGCCGCGCCATCGGATCGCTATCGCCGGGAATGACATAACGCTCCGCACAACCACCACACGCGTACCTGGCGACCGCCGCGACCCGGGTGTGGTTGCATTTGCGGTGACATTCGCAGCACTGGACGAAACCGCCTGGTTGCCGCCGGTGCAGACGGCAGCCATCGGCAGCGCTGCACTCCTGCTCCTGATTGCGCTCCGTATGCTCGCTATCGGTGCGCTGCGCTGGATCATCGTCGCCCTGTTTGCAGCGATCAGTCTGAGCATGCGCCATAGCGATCTGCGCTTCGCCCACCGCTGGGAAGCGCTGTTGCTTACCATCGGTCTGACGGTGACGTTCGCGCTCTGTACCGTGGTGATCATGTGGTGGACGAGGAGGCGCAACGCCTCTTCCGCGCACGATACGTACCCGTCCCTATCACAGGCAACTCCGCAGACCGTCCCGGCGTCTGCGCTGCCGTCCCCACCCTTTTACCATTCACGTACCGCCTTCTATCTCCTGCTCACCACCTTCGCTGCCATACTCGCAATCCTGTTGCTGATGCCTCTTGTCCCCGAACCCACACGTTCTATTCCCGGTCCGCCCGGCGATAACCTGGAGTACGTCTGGAAACTTCAATGGTTCGCCGATGCACTCGCCCAACGACAGTCACCGACCTTCGTTCCGCACCTGTTCTATCCGACTGGCTACGAACTGGCATACTCCGAGTTGACGCCCGCCCATACCCTCCTGGGTCTGCCGCTGACATTGCTTGCAGGACCGACACTCACGTACAACGCGCTGATCGTCGTATCGTTCGTCCTGACGACATGTTTTACCGCATTGCTGGCAGAGCGTTCAGGCGCCGGACGCCTGGGTGCGTGGGTGGCAGGCATAGGTGTTGGTTTTTGCCTGTGGCGATACCACCACACGCTAGGGCATATGCCCCTGTTCGGCACACAGTGGGTGGTTCTTGCGCTCTATGGACTGGAAGGCTTCATCAGGCGACGAAGCGCCTTCGATGCAGCGCTCACGGGAACAGGCGTTGCACTGGCGGCATGGTCGTCGTGGTACTACGGACCAACCCTGTGGTTGCTGATGGCGCTCTGGTTGTTGATGCGCTGGTCCTGGAAGGAAACACACACCCTGCGAACGGCAGGTCCGGCAGCGCTGGCAGCACCACTCGTCGCACTGGCGCTGATCGCACCCTATGCCCAACCGACCGTCCAGGCGCTGCGCGGCGGCGACACCCGTCACGAGTATACGTCGCTTCTCTCCCTCTCTGCGCGTCCGCTCGATTACCTGACCCCCAGCCGCTACCATGCGCTCTGGGGTGCGTGGTCGGCGCAGATTGCACCCGCGACTGCTGGCGAACGACTGGTGGCGCCGGGGTTTGCGCTGCTGGCGCTGGCAGGCGTCGGGGCGTGGCGCTGGCGACGAAGCACGATCACCTGGACGCTGCTGACTATCGCAGGGGTGTGTTTTGTGATGAGCCTGGGACCGGAGTTGCGTCTCGACGACCGGACAATCCCTCTCCCGGCGCTCCTGGCGTATGAGCATATACCGGTGCTGCGCAGCATCCGCGCCTGGTCACGCATGGCGTTCTATGTGCAGATATGCATCGGTCTGCTGGCATCCCTCAGTCTGACCGGTTTCGTGCACCAGCCGCGAGTATGGCGGGTTGCCGGACTCGTGATGGTCTGCGCCGTGATCCTCGAAACCCTCTATCTCACTCCCTGGAGCACATCCACCCTGCCGCGACCGGTCGACCGCTGGCTGGCAGCCCAGCCCGGATCGGGGGCAACCCTCCAGGTTCCTGATTCGTTCTCAGGACCCGTCGAGTACTACACGCTCTTCTCGCAGCGTCCGAGCCTGACCGGCTACGGCACATTCCTTCCGGCAAGTGCAACAACTGTCGATATGGCATGGATGCACGAGTTTCCTTTTCCACGCGCCCTGACGACAATCCGGCTACTAGGAGGCGAGTATGTTCTGGTTCGTCGCAGCGCGATGGACCGTGTGTGGCCCGGATGGCGCGAACGCGCAGCACAGCGACCGGAACTCACGCAGGTCTATGAGGATGACGAGTTTACTGTGTATCGCATCATGACAGGATGGCAACCATGAACACCGATACGTCGCAATCTGAACCGATCTTCCTGGTCCCCACCGGACCGGACGATGAACCACTGGCGGCGCAGATCGCACGCGCGTTGAACGAACGTCGTCCGGCGCCTGCCAGCCTGCCCTTGCTGACCGATGTCGCGCAGGGCGACCCATACCTGGCGGAGCAACTTGCAGCGCTGCACGCCATGTGGGAGATCCAGCCGCAGCCGCCGCGCGGGTTGCTCGACCGGCTGCGTCGCCGGGTTGCGTGGTGGCTGCTCGAATCGGAGATACGTCAGATTAACGTGGTGCACGCAACCCTTACCCGCCTGATCGACAGCCTGGTTGTCCTGGCGGACCACGAACGCGCAGCGCGGCGACGAATAGAAGAGCACATATATTAACGCCAGACAACCAAGATTTTACAAGAACTTTACAGCCAGCGCGCCCGATGACCTCGACCTGCATGCTAGATCACAACCGCTTCGGGAAGAATGCACTGCCTCCCACAAACAACAGCCAGGGGCGCCTATTCTGATTCTAGAAAGGGAGCGAGCCGCTATGGGCGGACGCGACGAGCAGGACAAACTGATCGTCCGATCGGTCGATGGCAGGGGCGAGAACTTCGAAGACGTGCTGGCTCAGCATCTGAGCCGTCGGACCTTTCTCTAGACTGCCGCAGTCACCTCAGGGCTGGTGATCGCTGCCACGGCAATAGGTGTCGGTATTGCCGAAGCGCAAAAGCGCACAGTGCTGCTGTTGCCGAAGTTCGGCAAAGTTTCGCCAACTGCGCCGGAGGTGGACGAGATTGACGTGCCGGACGGGTACTATGGAGAAGCAGTTCGGCTACAACAGCGACTTTGTTGGCTACTTCCCGCTGCCGTCATAACCTCGAACAATTCGACGCGCGGTTTGCTGGTCGTCAACCATGAGTACACCAACTCGGAACTGATGTTCCCCGGCTACGACGTCGATAACCCCAACCCAACCAAAACGCAGGTCGACGTCGAACTGACAGTGCATGGCGTATCGGTTATCGAAGTCGCGCATGGTCGTGACGGTCGCTGGAATATGGTGCGCAATTCACCCTACAACCGCCTGACCGGCTACACGCCGATGACCATCAGTGGTCCGGCAGCCGACCACGAATGGGTGAAGACGAATGCCGACCCAACCGGGCGCCACATTCTCGGCACACTGAATAACTGCGCCGGTGGCAAAACGCCCCGGGGTACGGTGCTGACCGCCCAGGAGAACTTCCACCACTATTTTGCCAACCTGTGCGGATTGCCGGATGGCGACTATCGCAAGGCGATCCATGCACGCTACGAGATGCCGACCAGCGCATCCGAGCGCAGGTGGGAGAACTTCTATGATTGCTTCGATGTTGCCAAAGAGCCGAATGAAGGGTTCCGCTTCGGCTGGATCGTCGAGTTTGATCCTTACAATCCCAACTCAGTGCCGGTGAAGCGCACTGGGCTGGGGCGCTTCCGCCACGAGGCGGCGACAATAGTGATTGCCCCGACCGGGCAGGTTGTGGCGTACTCTGGCGATGACGCACGCGGCGAGTATGTCTACAAGTTCGTGTCGAACGGGCGCTACAATCCGCGCAACCGTGCAGCGAACTTCAACCTCTTCGATGATGGGCGCTGTACGTTGCACGTTTCAATACGGATGGCACCGGTGACTGGTTGCCGCTGAAGCGCGGCTTCGGTCCGCTGAACAAGGGCAACGGTTTCATGTCGCAGGAGGATGTGCTGATCAAGACACGCAACGCTGCCGACGCGGTTGGCACTACCAAGATAGACCGCCCGGAAGATATCGAAACCAATCCGGTCAATAAGAAGGTCTACATCCTCCTGACGAACAATAGCCAACGCGGTATCGGCAACGGTCCGCCGGTCGATGCCGCCAACCCACGCGCGAACAACCGCGTCGGGCACATTATCGAACTGACCGAGAATGGGAACAACCACGCAGCAACCCGCTTCACCTGGAACATTTTCATGCTGGCAGGTCTGCCGACCGATGAGTCGACCTACTTCGCCGGGTATGACAAGAGCAAAGTTAGCCCAATCGTGGCGCCCGATAACGTCGTCTTCGATCGCGCTGGCAATGCCTGGGTTGCTACTGACGGCGCCGCCAGTGCGATCAAACTGAACGATGGATTGTTCGCCATCCCGCTTGCCGGTTCGGAGCATGGCCACGTGCAACAGTTCTTCTCGTCGGTGGCGGGAAGCGAGGTGTGTGGTCCGGAGTTCACACCCGATAACCGCACGCTGTTCCTGGCGATCCAGCATCCGGGTGAGGATGGCACGTTCGACAAGCTGATTAGCACCTGGCCCGACCGTCAGGATCTGCCGCGTCCAAGCCTGATCACCATTCAAGCGTTCGACAACCGCCGTATCGGTCAGTAGTTGAAGGGCTGGCACATATACGGCATAGCAAAGGGAGGGAACATTGAGTTCCCCCCTTTCTTCATTGCAAGCTCTTTACTTACGTTGTCTACCGCAGGGATCTGTTACTCGATCACGAAGATGGCGCAAACCGGCGCCATCTCAACATACCGGCTGCATTGCCAAAGGCGCTCCCGGCCCGATACCTCTCATCAGCGCCGATTATGTATATGCGTATTTCCGCCACACATCGTGGCGCTCGAGTTCACCAAGAAGCGCAAAAGCGACATACTGCGGCTGGCGAGGAATGGTCAGCAAGGTCATACCGGCTTCTTCTGGCGTGCGCCCGCCTTTGCGGTGATTGCAGTCACGGCAGGCAGTCACCACATTTTCCCAGGTTGTCTCACCGCCGCGGGAACGCGGCACCACGTGATCGACCGTCAGATGGGCACGACCGGGCTGTGCACCACAGTACTGACACGTCTCCCGGTCGCGCAGCAGGATGCTGCGCCGCGAACAGGGGAGACGCATGCGGCGGGGGATGCGGATATACCGCACCAGCCTGATGACCAGTGGAACTTCGAGGGAAATGCCACGCGCGCGAAGGCGCTGCTGGGCAGCTTCAACCAGCTCTGCTTTATCTTGCAGCAAGAGAACGATCGCGCGGCGCACAGAAATGAACTGTAGCGGCTCGTAGCTTGCATTGAGAACGAGAACTCGTTGCCCCAAGCCCTTCCCCCTTTCTTCCAGAAGCTGCAAAGCCAACTCACTGCGCTCTGGCGAAGGGGGAACAGCCCTACGCTCGAGCGCGTATCACATCGGCGGCGCTCGCACAGAGCACCGCCCTGAAGGAGCGTGTGACGCATTGCCAGACAACAGCGCAAACAATCGCCGAATCCCCGACAATCGCTGCACATGGCGCTGATCGGTCGATTCTGGTATGCATCCTGTTGCTGTTGCGTCGAAACGTCACGTTTGATAAACCCTTAACAGTGAACGCTATTTCGTACAGTCATAATGCCTGGCTGTCGTACTTATAGAATACACGACATTTACGGCATCTGTCAAATACGAAGGTACGAGCGCTATGGTATAATCACGCACCAGAAATCGATCCTGCACGAGAATTGCATTTGGCACACGATCATCGGCGACGATCTGTACGTGGCGCGACGGCACGCGAGCGCATTGCAGTACGCCGGCGTGCGCGGCGCATCAATAGCTGGACTACGTTTGTGCTGGCAATCGCCGCACTGGCGCTGCTGGCGCTTCTGACCGTCAGTGTGATGGCGCTGCGGCAAACCGGACGCATCCTGGGACGTCTTGAACAGGAAGATCCGCGCCTGCGTGCGACGACCACGCCATTGCCGGTTTCCACCACGCTCCAACCCTCGAATCCCGCTGTAACCGTTGCCACAACCGCTACGGCAACGTCCGACCAATCCTCGACAGGGTTGTTGACCCGCCCTTTTACTGTGCTTTTGCTTGGGGTGGACCGCCGTCCAAACCCTGAAGAGGGGGTGCGCAGCGATACGTTGATCCTGGTACGGGTCGATCCGCAGGCACGCACCGCCAGTATGCTCTCGATCCCGCGCGATTCGGTCGCACCGATTCCAAACCTCGGTTGGGCGAAGATCAACACCGCATACGGTTATGGATACGCCAATGCGACTGCGCTCTACGGTGCGGCAACCGATCCATCGGCAGCCGGCGGCGCACTGGCGGCTGAAGCGGTCGAACAATTCCTCGGCGTTACGGTCGACTACATTGCCCAGGTCGATTTTCGTGGCTTTGAGCAACTGATCGACACGGTCGGCGGTGTACTGATCGACGTGCCGGTGCCAATCCTCGATGCCGAATATCCCACCGAAAACTACGGCGTCGAACGGATCTACATTCCAGCCGGGCTGCAAACGCTCAACGGACGCACTGCGCTGATCTATGTTCGCACACGCCATGGCAGCAGTGATTTCGAGCGGAGCAAGCGGCAGCAGCAGGTGTTGCGCGCGCTCCTCGATCAGGTACGCGCCCGTGGACTACTCGACAACGCTGCACTGCTTCCACGCTGGGTCGAAGTGGTGAGTGAGCACGTGCGCACCACCCTGCCGGTCTCTGATCTGCGCACAGCGGCGGAACTGGCGGCACTGGCGCGCGACCTCGACGGCAGCCGCCTGTTGCAACTCTCGATCAACCCCAATGATGTGGCAATCGATCGCACAGACGGCTCGGATATTTACTGGAACCCGACCGACCTGGCGGCGCTGGTGGCGCGCTGGCAGGCGGGACCAGACCTGATCGTCGCATCACCGGTTACCAGCCTACCAACTCAGGTAACTGCACCTGATGCACCGCTGCCCGATCCGGCGCAACCGACACCCACCTTGCTCCCCGCAGTCGCCGAGCCGGACACGGTCGTTCAGGTCCTCAACGGCGCCCGCGTCGAAGGGATAGCCGGGCGTGTGAGCGCCTTCCTCGCCGGGCGCGGGTTTATCGTCGCCGATCCGGCGACAGTTACCCGCATATATGAACACACAGTGATCATCGACTACAGCGTACGGCCAGAAACACGTCGCCGCCTGGCAGAGGCGCTGGGTATCGAGGCGCGCTATGTCCTGGCGACCGCGCCGCCTGATGCGCCGCCGCCGGGGTATAATGTTGATATTGTCGTCGTTATCGGGCGTGATTACCGTCAGGAGTGGCTGAGCAACAACGGGAGATGAGATAATGACGACGCTGCAATCGACAATACCGTATCTCGAAAGCGGCGACCGGCTCACACAGGTGGAGTTCGAGCGGCGCTATAGCGCTATGCCGGATGGCTTCAAAGCCGAACTGATCGAAGGAGTCGTCTACGTGGCTTCACCCGTTCGCTTCGTAAATCATAGCGAACCGCATAGTCGGATGATCACGCTCCTTGGCGTCTACGCCGCAGCAACTCCCAGTGTCCATGTTGGCGATAACGCAACGGTACGGCTCGACTGGGAGAACGAACTCCAACCCGACGGGTTGTTGCGCCTCAAACGCAGTGCATCGATGATCGACGCCGATGGCTACGTCTGCGGACCGCCGGAGTTCGTCGCCGAAATTGCCGGGAGTAGCAAGGCGCAGGACATGCACGACAAATTGCACGTCTATCGTCGCAGCGGCGTCCGGGAATATCTGGTTTGGCTGGTCTTCGAGGAACGGATCGTCTGGTTCATACTCGATGAAGGCGAGTACCGTCAGATACCCGCCGACCCCGACCATATCACGCGCAGCCGCATCTTTCCCGGTCTCTGGTTCGACCTGCCCGCGCTTCTGCGCGGTGATATGGCAACCGCACTTGCGGCGCTGCAGCCGGGGATCGCTGCTGCCGACCACGCCGCTTTTGTCAGCCGCCTGCGATCCAATACATGAACAATACACCTATGACCATTCATACACCCGATTGGGTCAAACACGCAGTGTTCTACCAGATCTTTCCCGACCGTTTCGCCAGAAGTGAGCGGGTGGCCAAACCGGGGAACCTCCAACCCTGGGACTCTCCGCCGACTCCGGAGGGATACAAGGGCGGCGACCTGCTGGGTGTTGTCGAGCGACTGGATCATCTGCAAGACCTGGGAGTAACGGCGATCTACTTTACGCCGATCTTTCAATCTGCTTCGAACCACCGCTACCATACCCACGACTACTACCAGGTCGATCCGATGCTCGGCGGCAACCAGGCATTCCGTGAGTTGCTAGAGGCATGCCACCGACGCGGCATGCGCGTTGTGATCGATGGGGTCTTCAACCACGCAAGTCGCGGCTTTTTCCAGTTCAACGATATTCTCGAAAACGGTCCCCACTCCGCATACCTGGACTGGTTCTTCATCGAGGGATGGCCCCTGCACCCCTATGACGGTGCGCGCCCGGCAAACTATCGCGCATGGTTCAACAACCGGGCGCTGCCGAAGTTCAACACCGACAATCCACAGGTGCGCGAGTTCCTCATGCAGGTCGCCGAGCACTGGATCCGCCAGGGCATCGACGGATGGCGACTGGATGTGCCGTTCGAGATAACGACCGCGGGATTCTGGCAGGAATTTCGCCAGCGCGTGAAAACCATCAACCCTGAAGCCTACATTGTCGGCGAAGTATGGCGTGATGCACGCCAGTGGTTGCAGGGCGACCAGTTCGATGGCGTGATGAACTACCTGTTCGCCGGTCCGACGATTGCCTACGCTGCTGGTCCACGCGTTGATCCGACGCAGATAGTCGGTAGAGATTATGTCACTTCGCCACCGTTGACTGGCGCTGACTATGCACGGGTGATCGACGATCTGTTGCGCCGCTACGATTGGGAGATCCAACTGACGCAGCTCAACCTGTTCGACAGCCACGATACGGCTCGCCTGCTGACTATCGCGCGCGGCGACCGCAGCAGTGTGCGCCTGGCGACGATCCTGCTCATGACTTTTCCCGGAGCGCCGTCGGTGTTCTACGGGGATGAAATCGGACTGGAGGGTGGCATCGACCCGGATGCCCGTCGCACGATGCCATGGGATCGGCCGGAAACCTGGGATATGGCGGCGCTGGCATACCATAAGCACCTGATCGAACTGCGTCGCACCTACCCTGCGTTGCGTACCGGCACATTCCACATACTCTACGCCGATGACGCCGTGTTCGCCTTTGCACGCAAACTGGAGCACCAGACGGTGATTGTCGTTGTCAACAATGATGAGCAGCCGCGGCGCGTCTCCATCCCGGTTACCGGTATGCTTCCGGATGGTCACGCACTGATTGCTCGCTACGGCAACTACTGCAACTGTATCATCCATGGTATAATTGAAGTACAGGCGCCGGCTCGCGATGGACTGATCCTGGCATGACATTCGACCTCAACCGGTTCCGCACGACACTCGATGCTGCGTATGTACGCGACAATGATCCAGCTGCGCTGATATTCGACAATTACCTGCGCTGGAAGGGCGTGCCCGTATTTCTTGTGCGTCCGGTTTTCAAGAACGATGCGCCACCTGCGGAAGCGTTCGTCTCGCCCCACTTTGCCGTGCTGGTATACCGGGCAAATCCGCTCTACACCACCCTCTGCACACTCGGCGCCAGTTACCGCATCATTCCCTTCAGCCGCGCCAGTTTCGGCGACGAGCGCGGCGTGCGTTACGAGTACATCTTCCATGCCGCGCTGGCGCATGAACAGCACGCCGCTCAACTCCTGGCGCTGATCGCTGAGTATCCGTTCATCCACACAATCGAGATCGGACCTGGCTACATTCTGCCTATCGGTGAACCGGTCACGCCGGGATCGTCGATGGAGTATCTGTATTTCACCTACCCATATCTTGATGATGGTCGTTTGTACGAAAGCCATCCATGGGGCCAGATTGAACGTCCCAACCTGTTGATCCAGATGCTGTGGGTGTTTCCGATCTATCGATCCGAAGCGCAGTTTATTCGTACAAACGGCATGGCGGCGTTCGAGCAGCGCCTGCAGGAACGTCATTCGCTTATCTACGACGCCTACGATATGCTACGTTTGCCGATTGTGGAGCATGCACCATGACCCAGCGCCAGGTCGTTACCGCATTGCTGATCGTTCAGATTATCAGCACAGTCCTGCTGGCGATCGGGCAGGTACTGCGCGCTCCCACCAGTATTATTCTGCCGGTGAGCATCGCCATCATCGTTCTCCTGATTGTGTTGCTGTGGGTATACCGGCGCGGCTGGGAACCGGCGCGCATGATCGATATTGTCGTTGTAACGATTGCGGTTAGCATTGCCACACCCGACGAGTTCGTCTTCCAGCGTCAGGCGCTGATCGTGCTTGTGCCGCTGGTGCTGGCGCAGGTGCTCGGCGGTCCAGGCTGGGTGGCCGGCAGCGCCCTGGGGATGCTTGCCATCTTCACCCTGCGCGCCGGTCCGGAGCGTGGATTTATGACCGCCTACACCGCCGACCTGCGCACCATTGCGATCTTTATCTTTATTGTTGCCAGCATGGCGCTGAGCCGCGTTATTGCCAATACCGCAGTGCGCAACGCTACAAGGCAGCAACAGCGGGCTGAAGAAGCATTTGCGCGGATCGAAGCACAGGCGCAAACCCTTCAGGAACAAACGCAGGAGCTCCAGGCACAGAATCAGCGCCAGCAACAGTTGCTCGACCTGGTGGCGCAACTGGAAACCCCGGCAATCCTGCTGGCGCAGGGAGTGCTGCTGGCGCCGGTTGTCGGACCGATCGACGATCAACGGGCACAGTCGTTCGTTGGGCGTTTGCTCGAAGCCGCCAGCCTCCAGCGGGCGCGCCTGGTGATTATCGACATCGCCGGTGCCTCGAATGTGGATAGCCGCGCGGCTGCGCTGCTGGGACAGGCAGTGCAGGCGCTGCGCCTGATCGGGTGCCAGGTGGCGATCAGCGGCATCTCGGCAGAACTGGCGCACACCCTGGTGACTGCCGGTGTCGCCTTCGATAGCGTACTCACGGTGCGCACGCCCCGCGAGGCAATCGAATACTACCAGATACTGATCGCATCGTCTTGAAGAACCTTATGCATCGCCTGTCCAGAACGACTCAGGAAGCGGCTCATCGAAATCAGGCGTTGTTTGAATTGCTCCTTCGTGCAAGCCTGCCCTGTACGACGACTCATGCAGCGCGTTTGACTGCATTTCGGTCATCCCGATTTTGTGAGCGTGTAAGCCTGCCCTGCGATGGTACGGCATAAGACACGCAACAGGGACTCCGTATCGCGTAATGATCCATTCCTCTCCTCCCCTGACTCGTGAAAGTGACTCTTCTAAATACTCTCCTCTCATATCAACGATATCAATGCTCCGCATACGCTCCTCCACTGCTCAAACAACGCGATACGCTCCCATTACATGCCGTATAAGCACCGACGCAACGCTCACCAGAGCGACATGGCGCCTGCCGTCAACACGGTGCCACATTCTACCCTGTCTGGCAGGCATCCGCAGCACCCTGTGCCACAATCAATCACATTATATCAATTGCGATGGCTTCCTGCCGGTGATCCCACAGGTATCTGGCTAACGAAAAGGTTGTCAGGTTGAAGTCCATGTGAGGGAATCGGCTGCCGGGTGGTCGCCCGTATACCATGGTCACCAACGGCAACGTCCACCAACTCGCCGGTCACCTCCGGCGTCGGTTCAGCCAGAGCAGCCGCCTGTACCCGGTTGTCTTCGCCATCAGCATGGTCATGCGCAATTGCCCCACGGCGACACCGGCCAGGCGCCACCACACTATCGCGGTGCGTGTGCTCATGAGAGCCAGCTCGCCCCCGCCACGCAGGACAAACCGTGCATCACCGTCTCGCGCGGTAGAAACGCTACGAAGAGATGCTGTGTGCATACTCACGAATACCACGCACGCGGTCGAACCTGCAGAACAGATTCCAGACGCTGTACTTGACACAGTTGCCGGTTCACTACTGGAAATTAACCTTTTGTATCTTGTTTGTATGCAAAATCTTGCATATACTGTCCCTATGCAAGCACGTGAGACAATGTTCATTTCCGAGGCGCTCATCTTCAAGGCGTTGATGCATCCAACGCGGATCGCGCTTCTGGAAGCGCTCCGCGAAGGTGAGCAGTGCGTCTGCCGTCTCGAGGAGGCGCTCGACATGCCGCAAGCATACATCTCGCAGCAACTGGCAGTTCTGCGCCGGGTCGGGCTGGTCGCCGATCAACGCAGAGGGTTGAACATCTTCTATCGCCTCATAAAGCCTGAAGTGCTTCAGATGATCGACCTGGCGCGTGCCATCGTCGGCGACAATGTGCACCACGTGCAGACAGCGACACTCTCTGCCTGTGGGTGTGCACCATCGTCTAGGCGTCCATCGTCCGTTCTCGATAGCACTGATTAGCAAGGAGGTTCTGTATGGTCTCAATCAAGATTCTCGGATCAGGTTGCGCCAATTGCAAACGTCTCGAGTCGGTTGTGGCAAAAGTGATTACCGAACGAGGCATTGATGCCGCGATTGAAAAAGTAACCGACTATGCGCACATGATGCGCTGGAACATTCTGCAAACCCCTGGTCTGGTCATCAACGACACGCTGGTCTCCGCCGGTCGCATTCCCAGCGAGTCCGAAATTGCCGGCTGGCTGACACAACATTGAGCGTCCGTTGCGACATCGCCGGGCGCGATAACCGCACACATGCGCTGCCATCGCGGCAGTCCATTCCGAATGGCAAGCGGAAAGCGTGAGATTCTGTCCCTTTTTACAAGAGGTTCTTCGCCATGGCACAGGTTCTTTCTTCATTAGCAGCACACGTGCGAACCGCAGATCGTCGCGCCTGGCTGATCGCAGCCGGGGCGACGGTTATCTGGCTCGTGGCGTACAACAGTATCCAGCCGCTGGCAAACTGGTTGACGTATCAGGTGATCGGTCTGCAAACAGGATCACACCTAGGGGAGTCGGTTGCCTTCTTCCTCTATGATGTCCCCAAGATTCTGCTCTTGCTCAGTGGTATGATTTTCGTTATCTCGACGGTCCGTTCCTTTTTCAGCCCTGAACGAACCCGTGCATTGCTTGCGGGAAAGCGCGAAGGTGTCGGCAATCTGCTGGCAGCAAGCCTTGGCGTGGTGACGCCGTTCTGTTCCTGTTCAGCCGTGCCGCTCTTCATCGGTTTCGTTGAAGCGGGTATTCCGCTGGGTGTCACCTTTTCGTTTCTCATCGCCGCTCCGATGGTGAACGAAGTTGCCCTGGTGATGCTCTTCGGTCTCTTCGGCTGGCAGATCGCTGCGCTCTACCTGGCGGCAGGGATCGTGATCGCCGTGGCATCGGGGATGGTCATCGGGCGTTTGCGGATGGAACGGTACGTGGAGGATTTTGTCTGGCAGATCCGCTCCGGCGGCGGTGCGGTTGCCGCAACCGATCCGACATGGGCGCAACGCTTCGCCCTTGCCTGGCAAAGTACGCGCGAGATTGTCGGGCGGGTCTGGTTATATGTCATTATCGGCATTGCAGTCGGCGCTGGCATCCATGGCTACGTGCCAGAACAGGCGATGGCTGACGTTATGGGACGTGATGCGTGGTGGTCGGTTCCGGCAGCAGTTCTGCTGGGCGTCCCGCTCTATGCAAACGCCGCCGGTGTCATGCCGGTCGTGCAGGCGCTGATTGCAAAAGGCGCAGCACTCGGAACGGCACTGGCATTTATGATGGCAGTGGTCGCCCTGAGTCTACCGGAGATGATCATTCTCCGACGGGTGCTTAAGCCGCGCCTGATTGTCACTTTCATCGGCATTACAGCCGCAGGTATCGTTGTCATCGGGTATCTGTTCAACCTGGTGATCTGAAGGGCGGCTGCGGCAGGAAGAGTGCCATTCGCCTGAAGCACAACGCGCGATCACGTCGGCGCTGCGTTCAACAGGCTGAGATGCGCGGTCGCGCTTTGTCCTGCCGCATGATCCCATCCATTGCCATTATTCCCCGTTCAACCACGATCGTGAGCCAGCCAATTGCACCAGGCTCACGCGCCTTCCCTCCTTCTCCACTTCTCGTCACGTGCCCCAGCCAGTAGCGTGCGGCTGCAATGGAACTACACAGAAACGGTAATGCACGGCTGTACAGCCGTGCGTGGGAGAAGACATCGGTCATATCAAATCTGGTGGCATAGACGTCATGGCACGCTCTTGCATCGTCACCCCGGCGCCACACCTGAGCGACGCACCGCTGTGACCAGGTCTGGTATGCCCCTGGGAGCGCGCGCCTCCGGCGCGCCCAAAACACGAGCGACGCACCGCTGTGACCGGGTCCGGTATGCCCCTGGGAGCGCGCGCCCCCGGCGCGCCCCGCCCAAAACGTGGGGGGCTCCGGCACTGCGACGATCCGCCAGCAGCGCGCCGGTGGGACGCCTGGTCGAACGCAGCACGCGGATGACCCCTGAACGATGCCCATCGTTGAGCAAGAGTTGATATAATTGAGTTGGGGGTGTACAGCATCAGGACGTGGAACAACGACCACAGCGAGTAACGACGCATGCATCGTTATTCTTACCCATCCTGCACGCAGACAGGCCACAGAAGCGTGCCAATCGCCCGTCAGTTTGGAACACTGTGAACCGGTCAAGTCGGTACCCAGACAGGCCATAGAAGCGCGCCAATCGCCCGTCAGGGCAGTCGCCGGATAACCCGGCTCACCCACGTTACGGACACTCCTCCGCATCCCCCGGCGCCAGACCAGCAATCACATGTTCGGCGGTTGCCAGGTTAGTGGCCAGCGGCACATTGTAGAGATTGCACACCCGCAACAGCCCCTGAATATCCGGCTCATGCGGATGGGCGTAGAGCGGATCGACCAGGAAAATGACCCCATTGATCTCACCCTGGGCAACCCGCGCTGCGATCTGCGCATCACCGCCCATCGGACCCGACAGCATCCGTTCGACCTCCAGCCGCGTCGCCCGCGCGATGCGCTCACCGGTTGTGCCGGTGGCGATCAGGCGACACCCGGCAAGCGCATTGCGGTGACGCAATGCAAAGAGCACAATGTCGTCCTTTTTACGGTCATGCGCAATCAGCGCCAGCGTTGGTCGTCGTCCAATCACAACTCGCTCCTTCGACAAATCTGACGAAGCCGTCGGTATCATACACTACTCAGGTTGCAGCAACGACGCTGTAATCTCGCGCCCTGGAAACGCTCCGGCTTTCGGAGTACGCTTAGGGCAGGAACTATCTGCTGTAGGACATTGCCACGATGACCCGTCGCCAGTTTCTCCAAGTATTGATCATCACCAGTGCGACTGCCGCCGTCGGATCGACCGGACGTGCCGGTGAGCGTTCAGCATACGAGGTGTATCTGCCACTGGTTCAGGCGCCTGCCGCCGCGCCGCCCGAACCGACCGGGACACCCCTTCCACCACCCACGCCGATTCCGCCACCCGACGACGATCTTCCACCCATCCTCGATGATGCACCGATTATCGGTCGCGCGACCGGCACAGCAGAGATGGCGATCACCTGGTTGACGCCGCGCGCTGACCCCGGTTATACACCGTTCGATATCGGCGTCATCGTCCACGCATACCGCTCAATCGGCGACGCAGCCGGCATGGACTGGTTTCTGGCGCTGGCACAGATGGCGCACGAAACCGGTCATTTGACCAGTTTCTGGAGTCTGCGCCCGCAGCGCAATCCGGCAGGCATCGGCGTTACCGGCGAGTGGCGCAGCGATCCGCCGCCCGATCTAAGTGGATGGGCGTACAATACACAGCGGCAACGCTGGGAACGCGGCATCAGTTTCCCGAAATGGGTTGACCACGCCATCCCGGCGCACCTGGGACGTCTGCTGGCATACGCCCTCACCGACGCCCAGGCAAACGAGACACAACGCGCGCTGATCGCTACGGCGCTTGCCGTCCGACCACTCCCTTCCCATCTGCGCGGTATTGCTCCGACGATTCTTGGTCTCAATGGCAGATGGGCATCACCCGGCACGACCTATGGACAGTCGATCATTGCGCTCGCACGGCAGATGCGGTACGGA
Organism: Roseiflexus sp.; assembly: GCA_034432635.1. Classification (GTDB taxonomy): domain Bacteria; phylum Chloroflexota; class Chloroflexia; order Chloroflexales; family Roseiflexaceae; genus Roseiflexus. The sequence continues at coordinate 15,304 of DAOUBK010000005.1, read as the reverse complement.
GGACTGGCAGGTATCACAGAGAATGAAGGTTAAGACCCGGTTCTCAGTTCTCTGTTTCCGGCTTTCATTCACAACGTGTGGTATACTACGTCGCAACGATCAGAACGACATGGAGCCAGTGCCATGAACGACGCCGCGTTGCAACGTGAGATTACCGACCTCACCTGTGACCTGATCGCCTTCGCCTCGACTGCCGACCGTCCACCAGAACTGAAGGCGGTCACTGATTACGTCGAACAGTATGCCCGTCGGATCGATGGAGTCCTGGTTCGGCGATACGAGGTCGAACAGAAGCCGTGCCTGATGGTGACGCTACACGACACGCACGCTCCGGCGCTTCTGCTCAACGGACACCTCGATGTGGTCGCTGCGCGTGCAGAACAATACCGTCCCCTGGTGCGCGAAGGGCGCATCTGCGGTCGCGGCAGTCAGGATATGAAAGGCGCATGCGCCGTGCTTATGCGCTTGATGAAAGACCTGGCTGCGCTGCCGCAACCTCCCGATGTTGGCTTTATGTACGTCACCGATGAGGAAATCGGCGGCTTCTACGGGACGAGTTACCTGCTGGATCAGGGTTGGTGCACCCGTTTCTTCATCGCGGCGGAACCGACCGACCTGAACATCTGCTATGCGGCAAAAGGCATGGTGCGCTTCGATATCACATTCCACGGCAAACCGGCGCACGGTTCACGTCCATGGGAAGGCGTCAACCCGATCCTGCTGCTACGCGATGGGTTGCAGGCGCTCGAACGACGCTTCCCCACGCCGGCGGAACCAGCCTGGGCGACAACCGCCGTACCGACCGTGGTACACGGCGGCGACACACTCAACCGCATTCCCGAAACGGTCACCCTTTCGCTCGATATTCGCCACATCCCCGAAGACACGCCGAACGAGATCGAAGCCGCTGTGCGCGCCTGTTTTCCAGGTGCAACCGTGGTTCGCAACAGCAATGGCGGCATCCCGCTGATGACCGACCCCAACGACCCACATCTGGCGCGCCTCGCCGCCAGCGTCGAACGTATTACCGGGCGCCAGCCTACATTCTACCGCGAGCACTACGGCTCAGACGCCCGGTTTTACAGCGGCGCCGGTATTCCGGCGATCTGCTTCGGACCGGTGGGCGCCGGATTGCACTCCGATGAAGAGTGGGTCGATATTGCCAGTCTGGAGTGCCTCTATCGGATCCTGTACGATGTCGCCGTCAGCGCGCCAGCGGGCTGACGCCCTCCCCGAGACCGGCATGCTCTGAACCTGGTGCAGGCTTACCGTGGTTGCCCGTCCCTCCTCTCCCGCGTGCGTTCAGAGGTAGACAGAACATATGAGCCGATCCAACTTCTGCCGCAGCGGGATACCCCAGCGCAGGTCGCTGTTCCCCTCTTCCGCGTGCATTCAGGGGCGGACAGAACATACGGTTCAACCCATCTGTCGCAGCGGGACACCCCAGCGCAGGTCACTCGGCTCCTGCGTGTGCGGGAGAGGGGGACTAGGGGTGAGGGTCTCCAGGTCGTCCCCGAGCCCTTGAATCTGCCCCCTTCCAGGAGACAGAATCAGGGAGGGCAGGCGCATCAACGTGTAGAACGCCTGCCACCTCTTCCTCAAAACGCTGATCCTGAGCATGATCCGTGTCCCTTACACCCTATGAGTTCCGGGTCTGGGGCACTGTGGTGCGCGCAATGCCGGCGATCCATCCGACGCACACTCCGACTATCATCAGGCACGAATTTCCTGCCGCTGGAACAATACATACCCCAGCGCGAAGAGCAGGATCGTCGCCGCGATCAGACCCGTGGCATGCGGCCAGGTCAGCAGCACACTCTGCACAGCCGGCAGTGGCGACCCCGGCACTGCCCCATGCAACTGAATCGGCAGGATCAATCCCAGCGCACGCACCGCCGGATTGAGCGTCGCCAACGCAACTTCAGCATAGAGGGTGTTGGGTGATATGCGCGCCAGCGCAAGTTCCAGTTGCACCTGATCGATCAATGCCAGCGTATCACCAGGCGGCACGGGGCGCAACAGTTGCGCCAGCAGACCAGCAATGATCCCCCAAAAGGCAGTGAAGAACAGCCAGACAGCGATCGAAGCCAGCGCCGCCGTGGCCGGCTGACGAAAGACGATCGAAAAGAGCATCGCCAGCGCCAGCCAGATCCCGCCATAGAAGATCGTCACCAGCAGGAACCACAGAATGCGCACCACTTCCTCGCCGTCTGGCGGCGCTCCCAACTGCAACAGTCCCATGCCAATAATGAGCAGCCAGATGGCTGAAAGCGTCAGTGCGAGCGCTCCCAGTCCAGCCAGAAATTTGCCGAACAACAGTGCATCCCGGTAGATCGGCTGCGCCAGAATTTTTGAGATTGTGCGCTGGTTGAACTCGCCGTTGACCGCATCGAATGCCAGAGCGATACCGACCAGCGGCACGAGCAATCCCAGAAAGCCAACGAACGCCGGTAACGGCTCGCGCGCTGTGGTGAACAAATTGAGGAATAGAAACGATCCGCCTGCGCCGGTGCGAAGACTCTGCGTTGCGGCGTACACCGTCCCGGAGGCGGTCAGCACGATCAACACCTCTAGGATCAACATCCGTACACTGGTCAGGTGGTCTGCCATCTCTTTTGCGACCACCGCCCACAGACCGGTCCACGGAGAACCTTCACGCTGTTGTCCAATCGAAACACGTTTAGGCTGCGGTAGCATATGCCACCTCTTTCTTCTGGAAATAGCGCGTGTATATTTCATCGAGACGCGGAATATCGGCGCTCAGCGCCAGTATCTTCCCTCCTGCCTCGATCACACTGCGCGCTACATCGGCGCGCCGATCGCTGCGCGCCTCGATATGGTAGATCTGACCACCATCGCATGTCACCTGGAGCACATCAGGCAGGCGACGCAGCGCATCCTCGATGGCAGGTCCGCCTTCAGCCTCCAGATGAATACGATACGCGCCACCAAGCACACGTTGCGCCAGATCATGGACAGTTCCTTCCAGGACCATCCGCCCCCTGTGGAATAGCCCTACCCGGTCGCAGACTGCCTGCACCTGATGGAGCAGGTGCGATGAAAGCATGATTGTGATGCCATCGGATTTAAGACGCAGGATCAGTTCAAGAAACTCACGCACTGCCTCCGGGTCCAGCGCCAGCGTCGGCTCGTCCATGATGATCAACTGTGGGCGCTTGAGCAGCACTTCGGCGACACCCAGACGCTGACGCATGCCGCGCGAGAATGTTTTTAACTGCCGATCGGCGACATCGCCCAAACCAACCTGTTCTAGTGACTCACGGATGCGTTCCTGCATCTCCCTGCCACGGATACCGTTCAACCGCGCGATGTAGATCAGATTCTCGCGCGCGGTCAGCCCATCGTAGAAACCAACCTGATCGGGCAGGTAACCAACCCGCGCCTTGATGCTCAACGGCTGGCGCGTCGGGTCCAGCCCCAGCACACGCACACTTCCCGATGTCGGCTCGGTCAGACCAAGCAACATCAGGATAGTTGTCGTCTTACCGGCGCCGTTTGGACCTAGCAGTCCAAAAATCTCACCCCGGCGCACGGTCAGGTTCAGGCTATCAACAGCGACATTGTCACCGTATCGTCTCGTCAGCTCACGACACTCCACAACAATCTCGTCCATTGCCGCCTCCTGGTGCATTCGATCAGACAGGCAATGTCTGCAACTCACGACACCCGGTGCAATCAGATGATACCCAAACGACAGCGGAAGCCAGAACGCACCCTCCGAACATCCGCTGCACAAACACGCCGGTCAACGTCGTCCAAAGCGCATGACCGCCATCCCCACCCCAACGACGGCGACAGCTATCAGGGCAACACCGACAAGCCCCCACAGAGTCGATGTCAGCACCGTTACACGAAACTCGGTCGACTCCGAGGCTCCTTCATCCGGACGTGCGATGAAGGTGACAACGTAATCACCGGCAATCGCCTGATTCGATGGCTGGACATTCGCTGTCACCTCGACGCGCTGATTGCTGTTCAGTTCTGGAATCTGCTTCGGTTCGAACTCAACCGTCCAGCCTGCCGGTGGCACAGCGCTCAGTTGAATGTTTCGGGCTGGCGCACTCCCGGTATTCTGCACGACCAGATTGAACGCGGTCTTCTCACCAATGCGCGCTTCACCGGAGAGACGACCGTCAGGGGTGGTCAATACGACTTCCGGTTGACCGGTCAGTTCAGCGACAAGCCGTGTTGTCGCCTGATTTTCGCCACCCTGCGCCAGCACAGTGATCTCATATTTGCCGGCAGGCAGATCCGCGAGTGGCTTCACTTCGATGCTCAGACTCTTTGATTCGTTCGGTCCGAAAGGAACACTTGTGATACTCTGACCGGAGAGTCTGAAATCGACCAGAAAACCGCGTGGTGCTTCAGCCAGCAGGCTGACCGGCGTCTCCTGATCGCTTTCATTCTTCAGGGTCACGTTGTAGCGAAAGGTGGTATCGGGTGTGCCACGCAGCATCGGCAGATCGACTTTGAACGACAAACCGGTTGATGATTTCTCCTTTGCCTTGAGGATCAACTCAATGGGAAGGGTCACCTCGCGCGTGCTGCCGCGGGCAACCACCGTCAGACGGTAGTCGCCAGCCGATGCGTTCTCCGGCGGCTCGATGCGGAGATCGATCGATGCATCACTCTTTGGAGCGACATACGCCGCCTGAATAGTCTTTCCATCGCCACGGAAGCTGGCATTCCATCCCTCTGGCAGGTCACGCACCGCGAGACGCACAATCTGAGGTGTCGTGTCGCTACCCAGCGTCAACCTGATCGTCACCGGATCGCCGATGGTAGCTTCCTGAACCGGGTAACGGGTAAAGAGGAAAAGGTCTTGTGGAGCCGGTTGCGGCTGCTGGTCCTGCGCCAGTACGGGGTTCACGCCGCTGAGTGCCAAAAGAAGCGTGAAAGCAAGCCCCATGATGCGAAGTACTCGCATCGTTCGCCTCCTTTCCTGCTCGAAACTGGAACGATGATCGCCATCCTACGGCATGATTTCGGTGATATTTGCCGGCAACAGCCTATTTTAGAGGATTGGCGTTAGAACAGTGTTGGCGTCGGGTTAGCGTTTGCTAAGAACCTGACGGCACACACGTTCGCCCGGTGCAGTGCAGGAGAGAAGCGTTTCCCATACGTTCATCAGGCGTGTGCCAGACGGAGAAGCCGGCGAAGTACCGGTATCGTGATCGAGACCCGGCAGAGGAGAGCCGCGCGTGATTACGTTGCTGCCGATGATCCGGTGCCAAACTCCAGATCGGTCAGCACCACCAGCGCATCATAATCATCGATCAGATCGGGGGCATATGTCGCCACCGTCGCACGCGCAATAGTGCGTTCAACATGATCCGGCCGACGCAACAGACAGGTAATGTCGGCAATGTCCTGCGCCCGCCCTGCCTGCACTTTCATCAAGATCAGAAATCGTGGCGCCAGCACCGGAAAACCGGCAGGATCATGCATCGGTTGCGCCAGCGCCTCGCTCAGCCAGGGTGCATTGAACGCCAGCACGTCAATGCTATACCCCGCGCCATCCGCCGGCTGCGCTGTGAGTCTGCCATTCAGCAGCGAGCCGCCAATCCGATAGCCTGCCGAGATGAAAGCAACACGCGCTGCCGGTTCATCACCGGCGTGAATGACGATGTCTACGTCCTGCGTCGTACGCTCTGAAGCATAGGCGCGCAATGCCATCGCCCCAACTAACACCTAGCGTATGCCATCCAGTATCTGTGACAGGTCTGGCAGTTGTTGCACGGAGGTTCTCCGGTCGAGAAACGTATCCGACGACCCGGTTCCCCGGACGGCGCGTCGGAGCGCTATGCGAACATACGGATTTTTTGGTTGCAGCGCCTACACAGCTCGCTCCAAAGACAGAATTACCCTAGTTTCTGTAACGTATGTTCTCGCACCGAAGCAGGCATCCGGGTCACACGTCTGATGCCACAGACCCCATTTACTGGCATATGCACGCACAAGGGCATACTTCCTCCGGATGATGTCGCACCCAAAAAAATCCCTCCCGACATCTATCTCCGGTCTCTACCCGTAAAGCGTGCCGCGCATTCCAATGTCCCCACAAAGCGCTACACTGCAACAATCGGGCATGATCCGCGTCAAACAAGACAGAAACGATTGCAATCGACACTTCAGTACAATGCCGGTTCAGAAAAGAAGGAGCGGATTGTGTTCAAAGGCTGGTTTCGACGGAGAGCAACCATCGCTACCACACCGTCCAACAAAACATACCGGCACGGTAACGACACGTTGATCGAACTGCGCAACGTCACCAAAGTGTTCGAGACGGCAGCAGGACCCTTTGTCGCTCTCGACAATATCACGCTCAACGCAGACCGCGGTGAGTTCGTAGCAATCATCGGCAAGTCGGGAAGCGGCAAATCCACGCTGATGAACATGATCTCCGGGATCGACCGACCCACAGCGGGTGAGGTGTTCGTCGGCGATACCGCTGTACACACGCTGAACGAGAGCGAGATGGCCATCTGGCGCGGGCGCAACGTCGGAGTCGTGTTTCAGTTTTTCCAGTTGCTGCCGGCGCTCTCGCTGGTCGAGAACGTTATGCTGCCGATGGACTTCTGCAATATGTTCACGCTGCGCGAGCGACATGAACGGGCGATGATGCTGCTCGATCAGGTCGGTATGGCTGACCAGGCGCATAAACTGCCATCCGCCATATCCGGCGGGCAGCAGCAACGCGTCGCCATTGCCCGCGCCCTCGCCAACGACCCGCCGATCATTCTTGCCGATGAGCCAACCGGCAACCTCGACTCGAAAACGGCGCAACAGGTGTTCGCCCTCTTCGAAAGACTGGTCGATCAGGGCAAAACGATCCTGATGGTCACCCACGACAGCGATATGGCACGGCGTGTCAGTCGCGCTGTGATCATCGCCGATGGTCGGATCGTCAACGAATATGTCGCACAGGCGCTCCCCGCTCTGACACTCGAGCAACAGGGATGGGTTATGCGTCACGCCGACATCCACACGTATGCTCCCGGCGCTGTCATTATAGAGCAGGGCAGCCCGGCGGACAACTTCTACATCATTACCAGAGGTGACGTTGAGGTATTCATCGAACATCCCGACGGCGGCGAAATCATTGTCAACCATCTGAGCACCGGTTCCTACTTCGGTGAGATTGGGCTGCTGCATGCAGGACATCGCACTGCTGGCGTGCGCGCCAGTTTTGCCACCGGCTGCGAAGTTGCAGTGCTCGACCAGCACGAGTTCTACACGTTGCTGGCAGAATCGGAGGCGACCAGAACCGCAATTGAACGGGTTGCACGCGAGCGTCATTCACAAACGCAGGCAGCAACCTCGAACGAAATGTAGTCCCGTCTTTATGCGTCCATCGAGAGAGTGAGGCAGACGCATGTTCCGGTTCTCTATGAAACGAACAGTGATAACCGCGGCGGCGCTTCTGGCGCTGACCGCGTGCGGCGGTCAGGCGACCGCCATCCAGCCCACCCCCATACCACCCGTGCGCGCCGATGAGCGCGTGGTTGCCGAAGCCCGCGTCGTGCCGGTACGTAGCGCTACGCTGGCGATGAACAGCAGTGGCGTGGTGGCAGAAGTGCTGGTATCGGAAGGCGACACGGTTCGGGCGCAACAGATGTTGCTTGTGCTCGACACCCGACGACAGGAGGCAATCGTTGCCCAGGCGGAAGCCGATAAGGCGCGTGCCGAAGCGACACTGGCGCGCCTGAAAGCAGGACCGACCGAAGAAGAGATCATTGCTGCCGAAGCCCAGGTGCGACGTGCCGAGGCACAGTTGCAGCAGGTGCGCGGTAGTGTCACCGACCGCGACATCCTTGCCGCCGAAGCCCGACTCCAGCAGACGCGGGCGCGCCTTGCGGAACTCGAGCGCGCCGGCAACCGTCCCGAAGTCGTTCAGGCAGGCGCACGCCTGGAAGAGGCACGCGCCACGCTCGAAGCTGAAAAAACACGGCTCTCCGCTGCCAAGACCGATGCCCGGCTGCGGATGGAGCAGGCTGTCGCAGTGCTCACCCGCGCTCAATCAGCGTGGGTTGTCGCAAAAAATGAGTGGGATAGCGTGCAGGCCGACGGTAAACACCCAACGCTCGGTTATGGACTCAACGAGGCAGAGAAACGCAAATTCTACGATACGTTCATTCAGGCAGAAACAGCGCTGCGCAGCGCCGAAAACAGCCTGGAACAGGCGCGCATCGCATATGATGCCGCCCGTCAGGCGGAAGTGACCGGCGTCAGCGCCGCCGAACAACGCGTCGTCGAGGCGCAGGCAGCATATGATCGCGTTGTGCGTAGCACGAACAATGACGAACTTGCCGCAGCGCGTGCTGAAGTCGCCGATGCTCAGGCGCGCCTGGATAAACTCCGTGGCGAAGAGCGCGCCGGCGCTATTGCCGTCGCCGAAGCGACGCTGGCAGAAGCCCGTGCCAACCTGGCACGGCTGAAAGCCGGCCCCTCTGCGGCGCAGATCGCCGAGGCAGAAGCCGATGTGCGCCGTGCGACTGCTGCACTCCAGGCAGCACAGGCACAACTCGACGAACTGACTCTGCGTGCCCCATTCACTGGTCTGATTGCTGCGGTCAACATCAAACCGGGCGAGTATGTCACTCCCGGCACACCTGTGATCACCATTGGAGATCCCGGCGTCTGGCAGATCGAAACGACCGACCTGACCGAACTCAGCATTGTCAAGGTACAACCCGACGCGCCGGTCACGATCACCTTCGATGCACTGCCCGGCGTCGAAATGCAGGGGCGCGTCACCCGGATCCGGGAACTTGGCGAGAACCGCCAGGGCGACATCACCTACCGCGTCATCATCACCCCTCTGCAACACGACACTCGCCTGCGCTGGAATATGACCGCATCGGTTGCCATTGCTCAACCATAGTAAAACACGCCAGGGATTGTGATCTCATCCCTGGCGTGCTTCTAACGTGGCGGGGAGGGCGGGATTTGAACCCGCGAGGGGGTGTTACCCCCTACGGCATTTCCAGTGCCGCGCACTAGGCCACTATGCGACCTCCCCCTGCATTTGTCTGTTTCATCTCTTCGCAACTATCGAATTACACCCGCGACAGCCGTCAAGAGGCGCACTCCCATCTTTCTGCAACGCTCAACCGTATATTATACACGATTCCCGCCGCTGTGCTACAATACGTGTCATGGCTCGTGACATTGTGCGTGTCGCTGCGTACCACGACGTCCCGCCCGGTCGGATGATCTATGTCGAGATCGATGGCATGCCCATCGCACTGGCAAACATCGCAGGCGTGATCTACGCCTTCAGTGACTCCTGCCGGCATGAGGGCGGTCCCCTCTCGTCCGGCGTCCTCATCGGCGAGACGGTCACATGCCCGTGGCATGGGTGGACCTATAATGTCCGCACCGGTAAAGCGATCGTACCGCCGGTCGGCATTCGCATTCCAACCTATGAAACGCGCATCGAAGGGAACGATGTGTTCGTCGTTCTCGACTGGCCCGATTGATGGAGAACGTGATGAATGATGATACGCTATTGCCGCCATCCTGGCGGGTGACTCGCGCGTTCAGTCATACCCCCGACGCGCCGAACACCGCGACAATCCACGTCGGTGACCGGCGCCTCGCCGATCTTGCCCGTCCGGGCATGCACGTAACGATTGCCTTTACCGACGCAACCCGTGCCTGCCCCGACGAACAGCTCGTCGGCGGTCTCCTGAGTGAACTCGAGGCGTGCGGAATTGCCCCGGATCATATCACTCTGATCTGCGCTACCGGGCTGCACCGCCCCTCGACCCCCGCCGAACGCCTGGCAAAACTGGGACCGGCTATCGTTGCCCGTTACCGTATTGTCGACCACAATGCACTCGATCCCGATGGACTCGTCGATCTTGGCGTCATTGACGGCATACCCCTGGTTGTCAACCGGCAGTGTGTCGAATGCGATCTCCTTCTGGCAACCGGCGTCGTCGAACCACATCAGTACGCCGGTTACTCCGGCGGTGCGAAAACAGTCGTTATCGGTTGCGGTGGCGAGGCAACTATCAGCGCAACCCACGGACCTGCCATGCTCGACCATACCGGCACCCGCCTTGGATCAATCGAAGGTAACCTATTTCAGGCATTTGTGCGGGCTGGCGGTGAACGCATCGGATTGCGCTACGTGGTCAACACCATCCTCAGCGAGATGGGAGCGCCGCTCATGATCGCGGCCGGCCCGCCAGTTGCTGTCCACAATTATCTGGTCGCGCAGGCGCGCACGATCTACGAAACGCCCGTGAACCAGCCGGTGCACGTGGCGCGTGCAGGAGTCGAGGGACCCAAAGCGGTCAATCTGTATCAGGCGAGTCGTGCAGCAACCTATCTGGTGCTGGCAGAACGCACCCCGCTTCTCCCCGGCGCGCCGATCCTGCTACCGGCGCCGATACCGGAAGGCGCCGGCGAGGGCGTCGGTGAACGGCGGTTCTTCGAGACGCTCGCATGCGCTCCATCGCCGCACCGGTTGCTGGAAGATCTGCGGCGAACCGGCTTCCCCGCCGGAGCACAACGCGCATACATCCTGGCGCAGACGTTGGTGCGCCATCCGATCATCGTCGTCGGCGCGCAGCATCCCGAGGTGGTACGCGCCTGCCATATGCACGCCGTACCCAATCTGCCAGCCGGGATTGCGCTGGCAGATCGCCTGGCACGTGAAGCGTTCTCTCTCGCGCCCGATGCTCCGCTCGAGTTTCTGGATGTGCCGCATGCACTGCTGACTCTACCACGACTGACCGTTCCATAAACTGAAAGCGAGTAACTGATGAACATCGCACAGATGATTGATCATACACTGTTGAAACCCGATGCAACACCGCAGCAGATCGCACAGTTATGCGCCGAGGCGCGTGAATACGGCTTTGCAGCCGTCTGTGTCAACCCGGTGCACGTAGCACAGGCAGCAGTGCTGCTTTCGGGAAGCGCCACTGTCGTGTGCTCGGTTGCCGGATTTCCGCTGGGAGCAACCGGCACAGCAGTGAAAGTGTTCGAGACCCGCCAGGCAATCGCCGACGGTGCACGTGAGATCGACATGGTCATCAGCATTGGCCATCTCAAAAACGGCGATAACGACTACGTTCTCAACGACATCCGCAGCGTCGTTGATGCGGCGCATACCGGTGGAGCGATCTGTAAAGTCATCATCGAAACCGCTCTGCTGACCGACGAAGAAAAGCGACGTGCGTGCATCCTTGCGGTTGAAGCCGGCGCTGATTTCGTCAAGACCTCAACCGGTTTTGCGTCGGGCGGCGCCACCGTTGCAGATGTCATGCTCATGCGCGCAGTTGCTGGCGACCGTGCCCGGATCAAAGCCGCCGGCGGCATTCGCACCCTGGCAGACGTCCAGGCCATGATTGCTGCCGGTGCTACACGGATCGGAACTAGCTCCAGCGTTGCGATTGTACGTGAGACAATAAACCAGAAATAGGGCATATCCGGTCTTTTCTTTCTTGCTTATTTGTGGTACGCTAGTAGGTGACGGCATGACCCCTGTGACAGGCTGGCATTCCTATCGAGCACCAGCCCTTCGACACCCAAACGCAACCGAAAAGGAGCAGGTCATGGTTCCTCTGGATGAGTGGCTTGCGGTTCGGGGAGACCAGTACGCAGCGCTGCTCGACATGCAGCGCGAACATATCTGCCGTGCAGTCACTGAACGCCTCAAACGGGCTTTCCCAACGCTTTGTTACGATCCATCGCGCCCTGATGCAACTGAGTTCCAGCAGATGGTCTATGAACGCACCCCTCATCGTTTTCACCGGTTGATCCAGGTCGTTCTACGATTGCAGTCAATCTCGGTCATCGAGCGCGAATACCAGTGGGGATGGCCCGTGCTTCAGCGCTACAAAGTGGAACAGGTCCACCTCATTGCGCACATTCGCTGGTACTTCGAAGCAGCACGCAAGTTCGCACCGCTCGCACGATCGGATCGACAGCCATTTGCGCAACTGGAAGCCAGGATTATCCAGATCGTCCAGCGCATTACCCAGACGACTATCGATGCGATCAGCGGCAATGGGCTGCAGGGAAACCTCGGTTTCGCTACGTAGCGCCGAATCAATCGCTGGTCGATCTTGCGAAAATCGCGCTGCTATGCTATTATAATCGCCGACGCAGGCGGGTAGCTCAACTGGCAGAGCAGCGGCCTCCAAATCCGCAGGTTGCAGGTTCGATTCCTGTCCCGCCTGCCACCCTGGTGAGCGGCGCTTCGGCGCTCTCTGTATCAGGGGAGGGGTGGCAGAGTGGTTGTAATGCAGTCGTCTTGAAAACGACCGGCCCTTCAACAAGGCCCGTGGGTTCGAATCCCACCCCCTCCGCCATCCAGCATACACAATACGGGGAGGTCGCATAGTTGGCCTAGTGCGGCGGTTTGCTAAACCGCTAGGGGAGCAATCCCCTCGAGGGTTCGAATCCCTCCCTCCCCGCCATTTCTCTCTGTCATACCTGTCTGCACTTCCCCAAATACGGTATCTCTCTCATTACCGTACTCCTCCGAATCCGGTGGCGTCTCTGCCCGCCCGTTCATCCTTTTCTCAAACGATCTACACATCTTCCTAACAATTTTTTCCTACCATAGACGCAGCGGATAAACGACACCACACACATCTTGCACGATAGAGGATTGGAGGAATACGGGTATGAAACATCTACGTTTCCTGTTGATCAGTGCAATAGCCGTAGGGGTGGCGCTCGGTATCGCCATCGGTCCGCTCTTCGCAGCAACGACTGCCAGTGCCCAATCGCCCACAAGGGCATATCTTGGGATCGGGATTGCTGATGGATCGCTATGGAATGCATTCCTCGACAACCTGGCCGCTGCGCTGAACATTCAGCGCGCCACGCTCGACAGCGCCATCACGACTGCCGGAAACAAAACAATCGACGACGCAGTGCAACAGGGGAAACTGACCCAGACACAGGGTGATGCGCTCAAGTTGCGCTTCCAGAACGGCGACATCGGCGTCCTGTGGGGACGGGGACGTATTCCACTGGGACCGGCAGCAACGTCGCTCCGTGCCCTTTCCCAGGCAATGCTCGAAGCCGCCGCTCAGAAACTGGGTATAACGACGACCGACCTGCTGACCCAACTGCGGAGCGGGCAGACACTGGCGCAGATCGCCCAGGCGAAAGGCACAACCGAACAGGCAGTGATTGAAGCCGCACTCGCTGCAGCCAAAACCCGCCTGAATCAGGCAGTTGCCGATGGCAATCTGACTCAGGCGCAGGCGGATGCCATCTACGCGCAACTGGAGCAGAAAGGATCGCTGCTCTTCACCCCGCGCGGGCGCGGCTTCCACGGGCGGGGCTGGTGGGCAGCGCCGCTCACGCCAACGCCAACCCCCTCGAGCACAACCTAGAGTATCAAGAACCGTACAGGAAGGTCAGATAGCAGGGACGCCCGCGCCCACCTCCGGGAGCGCGGGCGTCCCTGTCTGCAGGAGCGCCAGGGGCAGGTACAGGTTATCGGTGACCGAAATGAATGTCGGTCTACGCGCAGGCGCGCAAGGCAGACGGGTGGACGAAGACGCTGCCTTCGTCTACCCAACAGACACACCGGAGTTCGCGGCAACTGGCAGCCAGCAACGCTGCCCTACCGTGATCATGCGCCGACAGTATACCCTTCACTTTCCCTCCAGAAGCTGACGTACCTGATTGAGCACATCTCGTTCACGGGCGAAACTGGCTCTCTCTGCCGCCTCCTGAAGGGGAAACCAGCGCACATCATCGACTTCAGCCGTCTGCGGCATTATCGATCCTCCGGTATAGCGAACGAGGAAGAGATCGACATACTTGTGAATGCGCGTCGATCCGGCGCGAAACCAGTACTCGATCGTTGCCAGATGGCGTTCGACAACGCCGGTCAACCCGGTTTCCTCGGCGATTTCGCGCACTGCGGCGGCTTCCGCCGTTTCGCCACGACGCACGTGACCCTTGGGCAAACCCCAGCGTCGTCCTGCGTGGGTGGCGATCAGCGCCACTTCGACCTGACGACCGTTGAAACGGTAAATAACGCCTCCTGCAGAATAGGCGACGCGCTGATCGGTCATCGATGAGTGCCTGTCAGATGTCATGCGTCAGCATACCAGATTACACACGCTTGGGGAGGCGTCCGGCTCGCATGTCCCAGTAGAGGTTCACCGCGTAACAGACCCGTTCCTTGGCGACAACGGCATTTTCCCATCCGATCGGTTCGACACGAGCGCCCTCGAGGTCTTTATACACCGTGAAGAAATGTTCCACTTCTTTGAGATAATGCGCCGGCAGTTGCGTATAGTCGCTGAAATCGGCAAAGAACGGATCGTAGTGCAACACTGCCAGAATTTTATCGTCCGGCTCGCCGCGGTCGGTCATGCGGAACAGGCCAATTGGACGGGCTTCGACAATACAACCGGTGAAGGTCGGCAGGTTTGTCATCACCAGCACATCCAGAGGATCGCCATCATCATAATACGTCTGCGGAATAAACCCGTAATCACCGGGGTAATGAACTGCCGAATAGAGCACCCGATCCAGTTTGAACGCCCCGGTTTGCTTGTGATACTCGTATTTGTTGCGCGAGCCTTTCGGAATTTCCACAATAACGTGAACCACATCCGGTGTGTTGGGACCGGACTCAAGCTCGTGCCAGAGATTCATAGTCATCAAGACTCCAGATGCACAAACAACGAATACATACTGCCCGCATTATAGCACGCAACTACCTGACACGCGGCGCACATCGATGGGTTCGACAAACCTATCGACACTCGATAATAATAAAGGCGGGTTCATGACCCGCCTCACGCCGGGAAACCGGCTTCTTACGCCCTCTCATATCATACGTGGTAGCACCCTGTTGCGCAGTCCGCCAGTGTTCATCCACCATCTGCGCTGTGTGCCGCGGAGCGAGGGCATCGCGCGACAACCGGCAGCACGATGCCCTCGCTCCTGTGACTGGTCACCTCACGGCGCACAGGCACGACGCCTGCGCGGCCAGATCGTATGGGAACGCACACCATTCCGGCACGCGAGGAACATTCGAGAACAACCACAGGTTGCCCTAGCGAGAATACATCCTGATCGAACAAGACTCGTAGAAACCAGTTGCCTACCGGTCGAGCAAACCACCAATCACATCGCCGACCACGTCGCCACCGCTGCTTCCTCGACTACTTCCACCAAACGATATATAGCCGGCAACGGCTTTGGCGAGATTGGCGGTCGGCATCGTCTGCAACCAGACGCGCCCCGGTCCGCGCAGCGTTGTCAGGAACAACCCTTCGCCACCCAGCAG
>DAOUBK010000004.1:0-1614 GCA_034432635.1 Roseiflexus sp. | reverse complement strand
ATATATATATAGATGGCAGCCGGTCCTGTTTATTACAAAACAACTTTTCCACCAATTGATCTTGAAGAAAATGTTCAAACTAAGTTATTAGTTGCTCAAAGTCCTCAAGAAATACGATATATAACATATCCAGCAACTAGTTTTTCTCAAGCTAATGCTAACTTTGCTATTATTCCCCCTTCCCCACAAACTATAATATCAAGACGTGTTCGTATTCAAGTTCCTGTTACAGTTACTATTAATGGTACATTAAATACAGTTAATTTTCCTCAAGTTACACAAGCAAATGTTTGGAATACATTATATGCAGGATTTTGTGACTTTCCAATACATAAATCAATTGCTACTTTAACAGTACAATTGAATAATCAATCTACAACAATTCGACCTTCTCAAATAATGGATAAACTATTATATTATTGTATGGGTGAAGAATTAGTTGAAGGATCATCTTCTCAAACACCTTCTCAATTAGATAATACTCAAACATATGATATGACAGCATTGTTTGTAACAAGTCCATTTGCAACTTTTGGTGATAGTCATAATCATATTTCAAGAAACAGTTTTCCTATAAATGTAATATCTAATCCAACTGTTACACCATCTTCTCCAGGCGGTACAGCAACATTAAGTGCTACTTTTACTGAACCTCTTATGATTTCTCCATTAATTTTTGATGAAGAATGGATTAAACGAGCAGGAATAACTCAATTGACACAGATTCTTGTTAATATTGTTTGGGATACTGTTGCTATTTCCCGAATGTTTAGACATGATGCAGTATCAGATCCTGTTACATATAGTTCAGTATCAGTAACATTAGGTCAACCTTCATTAATATTAGGCTATTATACATTACCAAATTATATGACCATTCCTCCAATTCTTAATTACAATTATTCAGCAGTACAAAACTTCATTTATGTTCAAACTTCTTCAATAGCTCCAGGTAACTCTGTTACATTGGCAACAAATACAATTCAATTCCAATCTATTCCAAGACGTGTATATGTTGCAGTTCAAAAAACAAATAAAACACTTAATGATCCTGATGCATTTTTACCGATCACTAATGTTAATGTTACTTGGGGTAATACATCAGGTCTTCTATCAACATTGAATCAACAAGATATATATTACATTTCAAGAAAGAATGGATTAGTTATTCCATGGTCTCAAGCAAGTGGACAACCAATACAATTATATAATGGACCATTACAACCAAAAACTATTGTTGGAACTGCTTTTCCTGTTTGTTTAGAATTTGGATCTGATATTCAATTATTAAATGAAACATATGTTGGAATGTCTGGCACATGGAACTTTTTCGTTCAAGTAACTTGTTTCAATCCATTACCTTCTGGTAATATAACTCCTGAATTACATCTTGTTGTTATTTATGATGGTTACATGACAATTAATAATCAGAATGTATCATTGAATGTTGGATTATTGCGACCTGAACAAGGATTTAGCATACCAAATCTTGTTAAAATGCCATATCCACCATTAACTGATTTCTATATGGGCGGTGCATTTAGTCTTAGCAATTTATTGTCTGGCATTGGAAGCCATTTATTCTCAGGAATTAAAGGTTTATTAAGCGGTTTA
>DAOUBK010000003.1:0-5964 GCA_034432635.1 Roseiflexus sp. | reverse complement strand
ACCCCCACGGCGCGCGTCCGCCAACCGACCAAGCGCATCAGAAAGCGGCCTAGCAAAAACCCTCCACCTGAGAGGGCCACGGATCAGGGGCATCAGGGGCGCACAATACCTGCGTACCCCAAGACTTTTATATCCATTGGAGCCTCACCGAACCTTTCTGCCAGGCAGGTAGGCAAAGGGACTGCCTTCGCCTCCCCGTTTCGTCTCTTCACGACGATCGAGCATGCAGGAATGCACAGGTCACATCCTCGCGCTGCCGATTACGAGCGAAGGAGATTGCCCTGGCACACTTCGGCAGTGGCGACGCATGCGTCGCCACTGCCTGTCTCTCGGTCGTCCATGGTTGACAAAGATTCTCGGCTGCAAAGCGCGCCACGGTGGATGAAGGGGACAGGCGCTCGCGGGTCTGGGATGCATGTTGCGGCGTGAACGTGATCAGCCGGTGCGCCGCTGGTAGGTCGTTGCAGGCAGGAGTTTTCCACCCTAGCCCGCCCCCGCTGGG
Organism: Roseiflexus sp.; assembly: GCA_034432635.1. Taxonomy (GTDB): domain Bacteria; phylum Chloroflexota; class Chloroflexia; order Chloroflexales; family Roseiflexaceae; genus Roseiflexus. Next base: position 5,462 of record DAOUBK010000003.1, on the reverse strand, counting down.
GGGCAGGATTCGCCTGGTCCGCATGTGGCAATATGGCGTGTGGGCAGACGCCCGCGCACCCAGGCGTCGCGGGGATGCACACTGTTCCCTGCCCAGGGCATGGCTCGTGGAACCGTTGTTAGCGCATTCCAGGCGTCACGGGGATGCACACTGTTCCGGCGTGCCTGGAACATTCCAGAACATCATCAGGCGCCCCGACAGAGATACGCCCTATCGATCAAGATGCGATATCAGTTCTCAATTCTCAGTGCTCCGTTCCCGGTTCTCAGTTCTTGGTTCTCGCTTCTCAACCATTCGTACACATTTCTCTTTCCAATACCCACGATTATGTCCGTTGCGCGATTCATCATACTGATGTAATATCCTGGTAGATTCCGAATGCCGTGGCATGTGCAGAACACTCCGCCTTTTTTGTCGCAGCCGGCTGAAACATGGGTAGTCCCGCAAAGGAGAACACTATGTCAAAAAAGTGGGTGTACCTCTTCACCGAAGGGAACGCATCGATGCGCGATCTCCTCGGTGGCAAAGGCGCCGGTGTGGCTGAGATGACCCGTACCGGTGTTCCCGTTCCCCCTGGTTTCACCATTACAACCGAAGCGTGCAACGAATACTACGCGCGTGGCAGGCAGTTCCCCGAAGGATTGTGGGAGCAGACCCTCGAAGCGCTGAAGGTCATCGAAGCGCAGGTCGGAAAAAAATTTGGCGACCCGACCAACCCATTGCTGGTATCGGTGCGATCCGGTGCGCGCGAATCGATGCCCGGCATGATGGATACCGTGCTTAATCTCGGTCTCAACAAAGAAACGCTGGAAGGGCTTGCCCGTCTGACCGACAATCGGCGCTTCGCTGCGGATGCCTACCGGCGATTCATTCAGTTGTTCGGCAAGATCGTGCTCGGCGTTGATGGCGAGAAGTTCGAGCACGTGATGAACGAAGCCAAAGGGAGGAATCGCCAGGATACCGATCTGACAGCCGACGAACTGATGCAGATCGCCGAGACCTTCAAAACGATCATCAAGGAAAATACCGATATCGATTTCCCCGAAGACCCCTACGAACAGTTGCGCATGGCGATCACTGCGGTCTTCAACTCCTGGATGGGGCGCCGCGCGGTCGATTATCGTCGGGTCTACAAGATTCCCGATACGCTGGGTACCGGCGTCAATGTCCAGATGATGGTCTTCGGCAATATGGGGAACGACAGTGCGACCGGCGTTGCCTTCACCCGCAACCCGGCCACCGGCGAGGACGAACTGTACGGTGAGTACCTGGTCAATGCGCAGGGCGAAGATGTGGTCGCCGGTATTCGCACCCCGAAACCGCTCAGCAAACTGCGCGAAGAGATGCCCGAAGTCTATCAGCAGTTCTCCGAGATCGCCAAGATGCTCGAACGGCACTACAAAGATGTACAGGACGTTGAGTTCACCATCGAGCGCGGTAAACTCTGGATGCTGCAAACGCGCAATGGGAAGCGCACCGGTATGGCAGCGGTCAAGATTGCGGTCGATATGGTCAACGAGGGGTTGATCGACAAACGCACTGCCCTGCGTCGGGTGCAGCCGGAGATGCTCAATCAGTTCCTCTTCCCCATCGTCGACCCCCACGCTGCCGAAAATGCGGCCAGGCTGGCACGCGGTCTGGCGGCGGGTCCCGGCGCCGCCCAGGGTCGTATCGTGCTCGATCCCGACGAAGCAGCAGTGCGCTCGGAGCAGGGTGAACGTATTATTCTGGTGCGCACTGAGACAGCGCCGGAGGATTTCCACGGCATGGTCGCTTCGCAGGCGATCCTGACTGCGCGTGGCGGTCTCACGAGCCACGCCGCAGTGGTGGCGCGTCAACTTGGGAAGTGCTGCGTCTGCGGTTGCGGCGATCTGGAGATCAACTATAAAGCCGGTACGATCCATGTTCACGGAACAGACACAACACTCAAAGCGGGTGACTGGATTACGGTCGATGGGCACTCGGGTTGGGTGTACGCCGGTCAGGTCGAAACGCGAGAGGCTGAGGTCATTCAGGTCATTCGTGGTCAGATGAAGCCTGAAGACTCGAAACTCTACGGCTACTTCAGCACATTCCTCAGTTGGGCAGACGAAGTGCGACGCCTGGGTGTACGCGCCAACGCCGATACACTGACCGATGCGCGCACGGCGCGATTGTTCGGCGCCGAAGGTATCGGTCTCTGCCGAACCGAGCACATGTTCTTCGAGGGGGATCGGATCGATGCGGTGCGTGAGATGATCGTGGCGAATACTGCCGAGGATCGTCGTAAAGCGCTGGCAAAGATCGAGCCGTTGCAGCAGGGTGATTTCGAGGGCATCTTCGAAGTCATGGACGGTCTACCGGTGACGATCCGCACCCTCGACCCACCGCTCCACGAGTTTCTGCCGCACGGCGACCAGGAGATCGAGGAACTGGCGCACAAGATGGGCATCGACTTTGCTCACCTCAAGGCAAAGGTGGAGAGCCTGCGCGAGGCAAACCCGATGCTCGGCTTCCGCGGTTGCCGTCTCGGTATCGAGTATCCGGAGATTACCGAGATGCAGGCGCGCGCCATCTTCCGCGCCGCGGCCAACTGTCAGGCGCGCGGCATTCACGTGCATCCCGAGATTATGATCCCGCTCGTCGGTGATGTCAGTGAGCTGCGGATGCAGGGCGAGATCGTCCGGCGGGTTGCCGATGAGGTGATGGCGGAAACCGGGCAGAAGATTGCGTATCTGCTCGGCACGATGATCGAGGTGCCGCGCGCTGCATTGACTGCCGACAAGATTGCAACGGTTGCTGAGTTCTTCTCCTTCGGCACCAACGATCTGACCCAGATGACGTTCGGGATGAGCCGTGATGATGCCGGACGTTTCCTGCCCCTCTATGTCGAACGTAAACTGTTGAAGGATGATCCCTTCGAGGTGCTGGATCAGGAAGGCGTGGGGCAACTGGTGCAGATGGGTGTCGAACGCGGACGCAACACGCGCCCCGATCTGAAGACCGGCATCTGCGGCGAGCATGGCGGCGAACCGGAGAGTGTCAAGTTCTGTCACCGCGTCGGTCTCAACTACGTATCGTGTAGCCCCTACCGCGTCGTCATTGCGCGCCTGGCGGCGGCGCAGGCGGTGCTGGAGGAGCAGAAGGGTTAGAGGTCGACGGTCGCCGCCTGATGGGGCTGGCGTTGCAGGATAGGCGCACACGGCACAGTGGACGACGCAGCCTCCTGGCACATATCCCAGGAGGTTGCGTCGTCGCTATGTTTCCTGCCGTGTTACCAGATTTTGAGTCGGTGGGATGCGTGCGTGTTGGGACAATCCCTGATGGTTGCGGGATGTTCCCGGCGCGCTGGTGCCGTGCATGTCTGTGCACGGCATAGGTGCGCAGATGTTACACCGGCTCGCAGCGGTGTGATCCATCACCGGTGTGTGGACTTTGTGCCTCTGGCGTTCCGTTCCGAACAATCTGTCGGGATAGGCGAAGGCAATGCCTTCGCCTACCCATCGAATAGACCACTCTAAGAGCAGGTAAGGAGGGTCTGATTGCACCTCGAACCACTCTACCCATACGTCGCTGCAAACTGGAACGCCGGAACCACCTGAGCACTGCGCTGCACCTGGCGCCACTCGTCAGACAGCCGGTGATAGATATCTAGTGTCATCTGGGCGGTGGTGTGCCAGTTGTACCGGGTGCAGACATCGTGGAACGCATTGCGCGCACGCGCCTGTGACCAGTGGGGGTGTGCCAGGGTATGCGTGATCCCCCACACCAGCGAATCGACATTATTGGGATACACGGTTAACCCAGTTTCGTGCAATGTCACCACTTCTGCCAGACCGCCGGTGTGCGCCACGATCACCGGGCATCTGGCAGCCATCGCCTCCAGCGCCACGATACCGAAGGGTTCATACAGCGATGGAAAGACGGCAGCGTCGGCCGCGTGATACAGGCGGTCACGCTCCTCATCACTGATGCGACCGGCGAACGTCACATGAGCAGTTACACCGGCATCCTGCGCACGCTGACGAAGGGCATCGAGGTACCCGCCGGCGCCGGCGATAACCAGATGCGCGCGTGGAAACTGCGCTAGCACGCGAGGCCATGCATCGATCAACAGGTGCAACCCCTTCTCGTACACAATCCGCCCGACAGAGAAGACCAGCGGTTGATCGTCGCGCACGAAGCGACGGCGGAACACCAGGCGATCCTCATCGTTCTGAAATGGGGAAGGGCGCACGACCACACCATTTGGCACAATATCGATCTTTTCATACGGTGTATCGAAGAAAGTGTGAACCTCGTGCGCCATATAGTGCGAACAGGCGATGACACGCTGTGCCTCGTCCGTCAGCGAGCGTTCCTGACGGTCGATCTGACGTGAGAGATCGTTCGTCAGATGCCCCTGATGCCGCCCGCGTTCGGTTGCGTGGATTGTCGCCAGGAGCGGCAGGTGGCACAGGTGTTTAAGGGCGACGCCTGCCTGCGCGACGAGCCAGTCGTGCGCGTGGATGAGATCAAAGCCGCCTGTGCGATGCTGCACATCGAGGGCGGCGTGCTTCAGCGCAACGTTGAGTTCCTGGGTGAGCGGGAAGAGCATGCGGTCGGCGATCGGTGGAACGGCGACCCGATGGATATGAACGCCCTGTGCGGTGCGCTCGTACCGGCTGCCCTCCCTGAGTTGGGGAGTGATGATGTGAACCTCAACACCGATCTGCGCCAGCGCATCGGTCAGATCGGTAACGTGACGTCCCAGACCGCCAATGATGTGCGGCGGGTACTCCCACGACAACATCAGGATACGCATAGAACCTCAAGAAAAAACCGGCCGCTGTTCCTCGGCGTGTGAGTGCATAAACGCTGGCTGCTGCGTGTCATCACGCGATAAGAACAACAGCCGGGACGATTATCGCACCATGGCGATTCTATTGTTAAGGAATTATAGCATAACCGGTTTAGCATGTCACCTTTCAAACAAATGACAATCATGTGGCGTCGATCTTGTCTGTTTGTTATCTGAACTGACCGATGCCGGACAGGATCATAAGATATTTGTGCACATAATAATTCTCCAGATAATCACAACGATAGCAGGTAACGGAGTTGCCGTCCGAACGAACCGTACACAAAACAGGAATGTGTGAAAAGTTTGATTGTGGAGTGGTCTGGGTTGCAGCGCAGGGACGGGACCGGCGGTTCAAGTTGTGTAGAATGAGAAACCGGGCTTTGATCAAAAGGAGTGGGATGCCTCAGACACCGCCGCCTTGCCCGCAGTAGCCAGAGCAGTCGGGGAAGAGTCACAGACCGCGATCCGACACGAAGGGATGCTGCGATAACGTGTTCCCCACCCCGGCGAGAGCGACGTCCACACGGTACAAGGGGACCTTCAGCGCACACAGGGCTTTTCAAAGTTGGCTCATGTTCAAACTCGGTGCACTGGAGTATACTCTCATAAGACGCGTTGTATCACAGGTGAGCCGATGGAA
>DAOUBK010000002.1:0-21717 GCA_034432635.1 Roseiflexus sp. | reverse complement strand
TCGAGCCAGGACACAGTTCGGTTTGATCCAGGGCCTTCCCCTGGCAGCCGGTGCGCAGCACGCAGAAGATGGCATCAGCGCCCACCCGATCGGGCTTGCGCGGCCGGTCACCGCCACAGCGATGTCTGTTCACATGTACCGGCAAGATGGGCTATAATACGGTCCACAACGCACCCGAGATACGAAAGCCGGTCGTCGTTTTGTTGTTCGGCGGGCGAGCCCGAGTAGACTTGGTCGGCTGTTCTTCGTTCAGGCTCGCTATTCTACCAGGTATTCGGATAGGCTCTTCATCAGGGCAATGTCGTCGCGCCAGCGGTGGTAATGGTCACATGCCGGATCGCCGGTATCGCCGTTGAGCACTTTTCCTGGCGTAGCGCAGAAACGATCCCAGATCGATTCGCCCCGTCTATCTTCGCGCGTTGCGCTTTCGATCTGGAAAGCGGCAGTTGCGGAACCCCACAGAAAATCGGTTGGAAAGTGTCTCGTTGCCATCGTGTGTTCCTCCACCGTCTGAAGCATCATCTCTAGACGGCGCGCTGTCAGGAGAGAAGACCGTAATGCTCGTCGATGTCGCGCTGATAGGCATCGACTGTGCCATCGAGCACCTCGCGCATGGTCACGGCACGTCCCAGCACCGACGATTCGAGGATGGCGAAGGCGCATGCCAGATCGCGCAGTCCTTCCTCACCGCTGGTTTCCGGGTCCGTTCCACGCTCGATGGCGCGCAACCAGTCGAGATTCTGAATGGCGCACGGGTCGATCAGTCCGAGCGGGAAGAACTGTTCGCGTTCGGACGGTGTCATCTGCTGTTCAAACGTCGCCTCCAGCGGGAGACGTTCGCTATTCGCCGTGATGATACGCCCATCGCGGATGACCCCATGGCTACCGATGATCGCCGGTGCACCGCTGATCGTCAGTTCTTCCGGCGACCCGGCCCAACTCCACCACAGTTGACCGATGGCGCCACGTTCAAACTGAAGCGTCGCCATGTAGGTATCATCGACGTCTGCCTGCACCTGATCGATGATGTTGCCCTGCGTATCGCGCAGATAACGAACCGGTGCGAACATGCGCGCAACGGCGCTGACGGCGGCGATCTCACCGATGACATAGCGCTGGACGTGCATCTGGTGTACGCCAATATCGATGCTGCCGCCTCCGCCACCGAGCAGTTTTCGGTGGCGCCACGGCGTTTCGGCAACAATACGGTCGGGCGACCAGAGACCGCCGAGGAACCCCATGACCGAAATCTGTGGTTCTCCAATCAACCCCTGCCGCACAGCCCACGCCATTGCGCGTACACTGCGTGCCTGACGCACATTCTCGAAGACGCCAAAGGTCACGCCCCGCGCTCTGGCAGCATCAACCATGCGCTTTGCGGCACGAACCGAGATTGCCAGCGGCTTCTGCGTCAACAGGTGCAACCCGGCGTCGATAGCGGCGAGACCCACCTGATGGTGCATCGCCAGTGTTGTCAGGTCGTTGATGGCATCCACTTTGCCAGAGGCGATCAGGTCGCGATAGTCGGTGTAGATAGCGACGTCAACATCGTCGTGAATGTCGGAGACCCAGGTATGTGGTGCAGCCAGGGGATCACCGGTTGCCGGGTCGAGCACCGGTGGACGGGGCGGCGGTCCTTCGCCGCGTTTGCGAAACATGAGCGCATCTTCCACCTTGCGTGCGCAGAGCGCCGTGATGCGAAAGGTGTCGATGCCCAGCCGACGGAGTTGCAGATACCCCTGCAGATGGGCGTTCAAAATGCGACCACAACCAACGATACCGATGCGAATCATGAGTGCTGCTCCTGAGAGGTATACCGGGCACGTACACGCTCCAGCCGCGCAACACTGTCGGACAGCCCGCCAAGGCGGTTGCGCGCCAGCCAGAGACGCTCGTACTCGCGAATGATCTCGCGCATGTCATCATTCAGCAATCGACGACGCGGCAACGCGCCGGGTCCGTCGGGTTGAACCAGCAACTGCCCCAGACGGCAGGCATGGCGCAGTAATCGTACTGTGTTATCGAACTCCTGCAGGATGAGCGGAGCATCGGCGCGCGTCATACGTTCCGTGGCGATCGGCTGGATTGCAGCATCGATCGCCTCGAGGGCGCGATCGAAGTCGAGCGGCGGCAGGTTGCGCGCATCGGTGTCCGGCGCCTGCAACACCCAGAACAACACCGACGAGTTAGGCGGCTCGTAGCCGACGGCGCGATACACATTCCCCAGATCGTATGCCACCTGTCCCATCGCGCCGGTCGAATCGGTAAACGCATGGCGGCTGACCGTCGCCGGAACGTTGATGGTACGGTTTGCAGCATATGCCCAGGCAAATGCCGCACCAACCGCGAATCCCAGGAAACTGACCGGTAGCGCCTGCCAGTGCCCCATGTCGCCCCAATCGGTGATCAGATAGCCGATAGCGCCGTGCTTCAAGCCATGCTCCGCCGCATTGTGCAGATTTCCCAGTGCATTGTCGGTGCGCCCGGCGATACTCTGCCACGCGGATGTGCCGGGGCAGACGTAGAAAGGGATCCCTGCTTCTACGTAGCGCGCGCAATTGCGATCAAAGGGGTGATCGGCTTCATACCCCCATTCGAGCGCAATCACATCGCGCGGCAATTCGCCAATCAATTCCGGGTGATTGTTGACAATGTCGCCCCAGAACATCATCGTGCGTCCGTGCTGCTTCACCGCATCGTAGAGTTTGAGCAGGAAGTCGAGATAAACCCGACCGACGCCATGCCGGGCGCAGAGGTCTTTACTGCGTCCCTGTCCGAGATCGACCGTCTCATCACATCCCACATTGAACAGGCGACTGGAGAAGTGCGGCAGGAGTTCATCGTACAGGCTGCGCACCAGTTCGATACTACCGGGATCGTCCGGCGCCAGGCTGAACGGTCCCTGCATCACGCCCCAGGGCGCCTGGAATGCGCCATGAGTCTCGGCGAGCGCAGCATAGCGCAGGTGAATCAACCAGCGGTGCATATGTCCAAACGAGTTCTGGTTGGGAACCAGGTCGATATGACGTTCTTTGCAGTACGCATCGAGCGTCAGGACTTCCTCGCCGGTCATCGGCGATGCGCGCGCCCACACATCGGGGTGATTACGATAGGCGAACGTATGCTCGGTATAGAGTTGCACCTGGTTGATCTTCCACCCCGCCAGCATATCGACCAGCATAAACAGGGTTTCCATCGTTGGAACCTTGTCGCGACTGATATCGATCATCACGCCACGTGCGGCAAAATCGGGATAGTCGTTGATGTGCAGGCAGGGGAGCGTGCGACCCGTTTGCTCGACAATCTGAATCAGGGTGCAGATGCCATAAAAGATACCGGCAGGACTTGTGGCTTCGATCACAATCCCGCCGTCCTTGATCATCAGGTCGTACCCCTGGGGATGAGCAATGCTACCGGTCACGACCCGCAGGGTCGCACCGATTTCGCCCGGCGGACCTTCGGGTGTGGCGGTCAGTTCCCACTCGACGCCGGCGTGGGCGCGCAGCGCGCTCTGCAGGCGCCGCGCCGCGAAGAGGAGCGCCCCTGGCGATGTTCCCTGCAACAGGATGCGGCGCGCTGAACTGGCAACATAGACACCCGGCAGGAAAGTCAGCGACTGCGGCATCGGGAGAAGTGAGAGATGATCCATTGCATGTATCTCCTGTGGGCATTGCGCCTCACTCCTACGTCCATCAGATTGGCGGAGGGAGACGTGCGGGATGTCAGGCGAGCAATGTCATCGGGAGCGGTAACGATACGACACGTCCCTCGGCGGCTGAGATAATGGCAGCCTCCAGCACCTCTTGCGCCATCATGCCAACCTCGGCGCTGCACAGGCCGCTGATCGGCTCACCAGAGCGAATATGACCAAGAAAGTACTCCACGCTGTTGCGCATCCCAACCGGCGGCTCAGGAACGTCGAAACGAATGCCGTCGCGGTGTTCACGATCGGCAAGCCACAGTTCTTTGCCATGCTCGCGAATATGAATTGTTCCTTCACTGCCGTAGATCATCGGCTCGTAACTGGTCATATCGCCGATCTGTGTCCACGAAGCGGTCGCAGTGCTGATCGCCCGCGCATGCTGCATGACAATGACGGCATTATCTTCCGCCAGCAGATCGGGCTTCCACAGGCGTCCCGTCAGTGCAGTCACCCGTCCGGGCAGACCCAGCAGCGCACAGGTAAGCGCTGCACCATAGCAGCAGTAATCCATCAATGCACCGGCGCCATTGCGTCGGGGATCGTACAGCCATTCGCAGAAGAAGGGCGAACAGCCGAGTTCACGTGGTCCAGCATGCGCCGCGCGATAGTTGACCTGCCATACCTGACCAATGCGTCCGGCTGCAATCAGGTTCAGGGCATGCTGCACTGTGGGCCACCACATGATGGGCCAGTTGATCATCAACTGCACACCTGCGGCGTATGCAGCGCCGCGCATTCGCACTGCATCGGCATAGGTTGCCGCCATTGGCTTCTCGACCAGAACGTGCAAACCGTGCGCTGCAGCCATTTCAGTCAACTCCGCACCGCGCAGGTTATCGCTGAACACGTACACCGCGTCGAGTTTTACCGCGTCCAGCATATCACTGTAGTCATCGAACACCTGATCGCATCCGAATGACCGGACGTGTTCCCGCAGGGCAGGGTTGGGGTCTGCTGCAGCAACCAGAACACCTGCGTCACTCGTTACCAGATCGCGCAGTTCCTTCCATACGTGATCGTGGGTCAATCCCAGTACACCGACCCGTAATTTTTCCGCCATGGGAGTGTGCTCCTTCTGCTGGATGCTGTCGCTGATGGTTGTCAGGAGTTGTATCGTAGCATAGAATGACCCTGCGCTCTACTAACGCCCCGCTTCGCGCGCCGCCGCTCGTGCATACGGTTCCAGCGCCGCGAGAATACGGTTACGATCCATTGCCGGAATGAAAAATGCGCGGTCGTCGTGTACGATCCGCCCATGTGCAGCAAATGCAGCCACCTCATGCGCGTGCATAATCAGGTCTGCCGCCAGCAACCGGCTGTCGCCGAGATCGGCGCCGGCTACCGTTCCCTGGAGTTGTGGATCGAGCGCCAGTACCTGATTGCGCGTCAGCGGATAAGGTGTGGCGACCAGAAAACTGTGCGTGGCGCCAGTGTACCAGAGCGTCGTATGCGGAAAAACGCTCTGGAAGGTATGAATAATGTCGCGGTAATCACGCTCCGAGAGGTCGTGAAACGGCAACCACTGGATAAACACACCATCATCGGCGAGATGATCTTTGACCATGGTGTAGAACTCGTGGGTGAACAACGCCCAACTACTGCTATTGATCGGATGAGTAGCGTCAGCAGTGATAATGTCGTAGCGTTCTGCACTGCGGAGCAGGTAATTGCGCCCATCTTCGATAGTGATCTGGAAGCCCGGGCGACTCAGCACGCCGCGATTTTCGGCTTCGTAGAGACGTGCTGCCTCGACCTGTTCGGCGACCAGTTCGACTGCATGGATGCGCGGGATCGGATGGGTTGCCATTGCGCCCGAGGCGATTCCATTGCCGAAACTGATCATCAACGCATTGTCGGCATCGGGTCGGAGCAGCGCCGGCAGATGTCCGAGCAGATGGAACGCACGCATGCTGTGCCGATCGGTTGGAACCTCGTTGCGTCCGTTGACGAACGACATTTTGAGTGGCGGATATTTGACCTCGAACACTGCAACCGTTGCGTCCACACCTTCGCGGTAGTAGACCAGTTCCGGGATGACACCCTCGCGGAAACCCAGGTAGACGCCAGGGGGCAGCAATGCCACCGCCAGCACAGTCGCACCCGCTACCCCTGCCAGGCGCAGTCGTTCCCACACGGTCTGCGATGCCATCAGTACTGCCACTGCGCCAATCATCAGGTTGAGCGCCGCAAGCAGAAGAGAAGAGCGTTGCAACCCGATCAACGGAATGAAGACAAATCCTGCCACACACGCGCCAAGGGTTGCGCCAACAGTATTGAGTGCATAGAGCCGCCCGACGCGCGATCCCACCATTTTCTGCAGCGGTGCAGTCACCGCAGAGGCATCCGCTGGGGAGGGTCCGGTGTACAGTCGCGCTGCCACCGGGAAGACTGCACCCATGAGGAGCGTCGGGACGATCATAATCACAGCGGCAGCGAAGAATTCCGCCCACAGGCTGGCGAGGAAACCGGTGCGCGCGGTGAACATATCCAGCAGGGTCGGCATGCGTGCAAAGGCATACAGCGCAATCACGGCACACATCCCGATCCCGACCTGCAACCAGCCGAAGAGCGCAAGCGGTTGTGGATGGTGATCGATCCTGCGTCCTGCCCAGGCGCTGCCTGCTGCCAGACCGATCAGAAACGTTACCAGCATAATGGTGAACGAAAAGACAGCATTCAAGCTGAAAATCGCCAGAGTGCGCGTCCACACCACCTGGTAACCGAGCGCTGCGAATCCCGACAGCGCATACCCGATCAATGCCAGTTGCGCCGGTTTCAGGAAGGAGGCGGATCGATTCGCAGCAGATTGAGTCTGAAGCCCTGAAACGGCGCCGTTGTGTGCCAGGCGCACGCTGATATTCGCAGCTACGATAGTTCGTCCTCCCGATGCGCGCACCGACGCCGTGCGCGTCATACGGGGCGACGGCAGTGCAGGTTGTGATGGAGCGGGAGGCGCTGCCGGTGAAGAAACAGCACGTTTCGCCTGCCAGTGACGTGCCAGCCAGAATGAAGCACCGGCCACTGCCAGGTCTAGCCCGCCGCCAAGATAGAGCGACCCATACACACCAAGCGCTGGAATCAACAGCAGACCGGCAGACAGCGCCCCCAGCACGCCGCCGAACGCATTGATGGCATAGAGCAGACCGAGTCGTTGACCACGATCCTGCTCTGGCATCGCCAGAAGATGCGCCAGCACCGGCAATGTGCCGCCCATCAGAAAGGTCGGCGGCACAAGCGCCAGCGTTGCGAGGGCAGTACGCACAGCGTTATAGACGAATGGGTCAGGACGTACCTCACGCGCAATCCAGACATACAGGCCCGTCAATGCAGCGAACAGAGGTGGAGTGGCAAACGCAAAGAGTGCAACACCGATCGCGATCAGCGCAAAGAGCTGCAGGAGTGATGCTGCAACCGGGTGCTGCTCCGAAGGATCGTTCTGCTGCCAGCGCGCTGTGATTTTCCCAAAAACCCAACTCCCCAACGCCAGCCCGCTCATGAATGCGGTCAACACTGCACTGGCAGCATAAACGCTGACGCCAAAACTAAGGCTGAGCAGACGAAACCAGGCGACTTCATAGATCAGACCACTCGCGCCGCTCACAAAAAACATCGCCAGTACCAGCCCCGTCTGCCGCGCCTGTTTCACATATCACCCCTTGACACAACACAACCTTGTAGCGTGAACAAGGCGCTTTGCGCAACGCACAGGCGTCACCCAAAGCGCCCTGCCCGAAACGTCTGTTGACGACCTTCTGCGTTGTTGGGCGCCAGAACGGGCAAACCCATCCCGGTGCGCAATCCGAACTACCGTCCTACCGTCCGGCTTCTTTGCGGATGCGATCCAATGCGGCGTTGACATCCGCTTCAAGGATCGGCATGAGGTCGGTCGCCTTGGCGTTTGGATCATTCCAGAACGGACTCAGCAGGTTATCCCACGTCTGGCTGAGTTCATCAAACTTGACCAGCAGGTGGTTTGATGATTCGCGTCCGTGGGCGAAGGCGCCCTGGAAGGACTCTTTGGTTTTTTCCGCCGGGACACACTTCTCATACTGCTTATAGTAGTCGTTGAGCAGGCTCTGACGCACAGGCGGGGTGCCGGTTGCCAGGGTGTAGGTGCGCTGCTGCTCTGGCGATGCCAGGAACTTCACAAAGTTCCAAGCAAGATCGGTATTTTCGGCATCCATTCCGGCGGTGATGACCCATGGGTCGGTAAAGATCGTTGCGCGGATAGTAGCGTCGGGCGTGCCCCAGGGGATCGGCGCCGCACCCCAGCAGAACCCGTTCGGATCATCAATAATTTCCTTGTAGTTCCAGTGTCCCCAACCACCGGTCATAAACATAGCCACACGACCGGAGAGGAATGCGCCGCCGAGTTGATCGAGTGCCTGAGAAGCCGCCTGATCGGGTGCGACTTTATGGACGTAGACAAGATCGTGGACTGCCTGGAATGCTGCTGCCGTCTGTTCGTCGAGTTTGATCGGATCGGAGAAACCGCTCTCCAGCGCTTCTCTGGAGAATGGATCCTTCCCCCAGATCATGGGGATGCTGTCGAAGGGAGGCCACAATCCGTTCACACCGCCATAGACCGCCGTACTCGGGTCATCCGGGTTTTTTGTCAGTTTTTTGGCAGTCTCGAGGAACGCATCCCACGTCCACGACTTATCGTTCCAGTCGCTGGGCGGATAGGGCACACCAGCCTCATCGAACAGTTTCATGTTGTAGTACACATAACTGCCGGTGGTGAGGAATGGGATGCCGTACTGCTTGCCCTCGACGTTGTAGATCGCGAACACTTCAGGAATAAAGTCGCTGGTATCCCACTTATCGCGTTCGATCAGGGGGGTCAGGTCTGCCAGTAGCCCGCGGAAACGGTCGCTGGCGAAGCCATCACCACCCCAGTTGGACGACCAAACGTGCAGTGGCTCCTTCGCGGCGATCATTGCCTCGCGTTTGACTGCAATATCGTCCTGGTTGATATTGAGGACTTTGATGAACACGTCTGGTGCAACCTGCTGGTAGGCAGGAAGCACAACATCGCGCTCCCAGCGGTTTTCGGTGGCGTTGATGCGCACCATCCATACCAGCACCTTCTGGCCGGGTTGTGGTTGTTGCGCAAACTCAAGGATCGGCGTGGGGGTCGGCAGGTCGGCAGCCGGCGCTGTGGTTGGCGCTTCACCGGGCGCTGCGGTTGGCGACGCTGCCTGTTGCCCACCACAGGCAGCCAGTACTAGCATCAACGCACCGAACAGGAGAATCCAGGGATAGTGCCTTAATCTCATGCTCGCGTCTCCTTCTTCATTGCAAGGTTCCATCGAACAGACGAAAGAAATCTCCGGTTGCACCCACCTCCTCTCCAGGTTATCCATCGACAGAAACGGCGCAGGTAGCCAGCTAGCGCACGTGCATCCGCTGCCACCGCGATGAGCATTGCACGCGAAACAGGCACGACGAGAACACACAGGCATTCTGGCTCATCAACGCTGCTCCTGTCAGGTCACATTCCACAACAGCACCGCCGTTGCACCAATGCTGACGCAATCGACAGGCGTAGAGAGTGGCATTTCAGATTGCTCCGCACCTAACCTTTCACGCCGGTCACCACAATACCCTGGATGAAGTAGCGTTGTGCCAGGAAGAAGAGCACCATCGGCGGGATCAACGTTACCAGCGACGCCGCCATCAACAGGTGAAACGCAGTGCCGCCGAATGGCGCACGAAACTGTTGTAAGCCTATCGACACCGGGTAGTTGTACTGTGAATTGATATAGAGGAGCGGACCCATGAAATCCTGGTAGTGGAACATAAAACTCATAATCGCCACCGCGCCGACCGCCGGGAGCGACAACGGCACGATGATACGCCACCAGATACCAAAGTATCCGGCGCCATCGATCAGCGCGGCTTCCTCGTAATCTTTCGGCAGCGTTTTGTAGAACTGGCGCAGCAGAAAGATCAGGTAGGCGCTGCCGAAGAATTTTGGCACAAGGAGCGGGAGGTATGTATCGATCCATCCTAGGCGAGCGAAAATGATGTACTGCGGGATCAACGTTACCCAGAAGGGTAACATCATCGTCGCAAGCACAAGCACAAACAACGCATTCTTGCCCGGAGCGCGCAGGCGCGCAAAGCCATACGCCACCAGCGCGCACGACAGCGTCTCGCCAAGTGCTGCGCCACCAGCGTAGATCATCGTGTTTTTGAAGTAGATGTCAAAGCGGTTTTCGCCGGTCAGCGCCGCGCGATAATTGTCCCACTGCGGAATCGCAGGAATCCAGATCGGCGGAAATTTCGCCACTTCCGCCCGGGTTTTCAACGAGGTGGACAACATCCACACCAGTGGAAACAGGATAACGATCAACCCCAGCGCCACAATGGTTGTTGAGAGGAACGTGATGAACTGTTCGCGCCGTCGCTTGCTCGACCAGAGACCGCGCCGGATTAGTGGGGCTGCTGGGCGCACATTGGGTGATGTTGTTTGCGTTGCCATAGGTCTCTTCTCCTGTTCATCTGTTATCCCGGTTAAATCGCTCCTTCTTCGTCCGACTCGTAGTGCACATACCGGCGCGACGCCCAGAACATTGCCAGCGTCAGCAGCAGGATCACGATCAGCAAAATCCACGCCTGCGCCGACGCCAGCCCCATCCGATAGCGACGGAACGCATTCAGGAAGAGATAGAGGTTGTAGAACATCGATGCATACGCTGGTGCACCAAGATTCATGCCCCCCGAAATGACATATGCCGCTGTAAACTGCTGCATTGCACCGATGACGCCAGTAATGAATGTGAACAGAATGACCGGCGAGATCATCGGAACAGTGACGTTGAAGAACTGCTGAATGCGATTGGCGCCGTCGATCTCGGCAGCTTCGTACAGCGCGGTAGGTACGCCCTGGAGCGCAGAGAGATAGATCAGCATGGTAGCGCCGAAGCCCCAGAGCGACATCAGCGTGAATGAAGGAATGACCCAGTTCGGATCCTGTAGCCAGCGTGGTCCGGTGATACCAAGTGGGATCAGACCATTCGGACCAACGAGGGTACGGATGATCAGATTAATAGCGCCGAATTGCGGGTTGAGCAGCCAGGAGAAGAGCAACGCAACAGCGACGCTGCCGCCCAGGAGTGCGGGCAGGTAGTAGAGCGTGCGGAAAATGCCGAGCGCCGGAACCCGTTGATTGAGCAGCACTGCCAGCATCAAGCCAAAGAAGATGCCCAACGGCACGCTCAGCAGCGTATAGTAGCCGGTGACTTGGAGCGATTTCCAGTACACCCGATCATTGAACAGATTGATGTAATTGTCGAAGCCTACCCAGACCGGCGGACTGGCGACATTGAACGTGGTCATACTGTAGTAGGCAGACATGACGATCGGGTAGAGGGTAAACGCCAGAAATCCAATGACCCACGGAGAAATAAAAATCCAGAACCAGAGCGCCTCACGCCGCTCAATTTTTCCAGCCGGGATCAAGCCAAACAATGCCGGTTTTGGTTTGCGCCGTGCCGGAACCTGTGCCGTTTGCACCGCCATACTGCACCCCCTGTCACTCGTTGCGTGGTTATACTGCTGTGTACGATCTGCCGAACTGCTGTATTCAACCCAGCAGTTCGATGACTCGCCCGTCAGTGGTACGGACATAGATTGCCCGTCCTGCAATGACCGGCGCAGTTGTCGCCAGTCGTGGCACCGGTTGTGACCAGATGCTAGCGCCGGTGGTAATGTCAATTGCTTCAACGGCTGCACTGGCGCCCATGCCGTTGATAACAAAGGCGTACTGCTGTGTCAGCGCGGGGAGCGAAACATAGTTGGCGTCCCGAAACGACCACAATTCACGTCCACTGGTGCGATCCAGTGCGAACAATGTATTGGTGGTTTTGACAAATACAATATCGCCCTGGGCGCCAGCCGGGATGAGTGACGTGCCGGTAACGTTCTTTTCCCAGCGTTTGGCGCCATCGCCTGCATCGAGCGCGATCAGGCTCTGACCGCTGCTGATCAACACCATGTCGCCCGTCGCCACCGATGAAAAGTAGATGGCAGAGTACGCCGGGTAGGACCAGATCAGAGCACCGCTGTGCTGATCAATCGCGTAGAAATAAGAAAAATCGGAGATGAATACGCGCCCGTCATCCACGGCAGCCGATGACGTGACAAAATCCTGCGCGCTGAACTCCCAGCGTACTTTGCCGGTCACTGCGTCTAGGGCATAGAGTTCTTTTCCGGCGCCAACATACACAACACCATCGACAACGACCGGCGAAGTCAGGTGACCACCAAAATAACTATTGGTGGAAGAACTCAATCGTTTGGGGATAAATGCCCAGCGCTGCCGACCGCTGCTCAACTCCAGCGCCATCAGTCGCCCCTGGTTCGCCTGTTCAGCGCGGAAGTACACCGTATCACCGGCGACGGCGGGTGAGATATAGGTGCCTTTCTGTCGATACGCCCAGCGTTGCCGCCCAGTGCGCAGATCGATGGCGCTCAAGGCGTCCTTCGTCTCCAGCAGCATTAAGCCGCGGGCGATAACCGGCGGGGAGACCCCTTCTTCAAACGCGGCGGCGACAACCACTCGCTGTTGATCGAGCGGTGGCGCAATCGGTGTTTCAACGGCACGGGTGCGTGCCGGGTTCAGCCCTTCCATTGCCCAATCGCCTACACCGTCAGGGGTGATGGGTACAGGATTGAAGGGGACGACAGGATTGTCGGGAACAACAGGGACGTTCACGTTCGATACGGCGGTTGGAGCAGATAGTGGGGACACCGGGGGCGGTTGTGATGGCGGACGCAACGCTACATAGCCAATTGCTCCAAGAAGAGCAATCACGGCAATCATCCACACGCTGCGTTGCCCGGTGACGCTCATGCTATACTCTCTTAAGATAGCAGGCGGCGATCATCAAATGTGCGGAGAAGAGTGCAGGAACCGCGCATCCAACGATGATGTACCGCACTGTACTTCTACTCGCTCCTCGCGGTACCGGTTTGGACATTATAGAGCCGGCAATCCGTACTGTCAATCGTTTGGAACACGCCCGGTCGACGAACGAACAATCAGTTCAGTCTTGACCATCAAGCGCCGGCTTTCCGGTTGTTCACCATCGATCAGCTGGCAGACCAGATCGGCGGCCATTTCGCCTATCGCGCACAGCGGTTGTCGCATCGTCGTCAGCGGCGGACACGCCAGCGCCGCTTCCGGGGTATCATCAAACCCGATGATCGACAGATCCGCCGGGATGCGTAATCCGCTGCGCGCGGCGACATGCAGCGTCCCGATTGCCATCAGATCATTGCAAGCAAAAATAGCCGTCGGGCGCGGATCAAGCGCAAGCAATTGCTCAGCGCCTGCAGTGCCACTGACAAAACTGAAATCGCCGCACGCTGCCAGCGTCGGATCGAACGGTATGCCATGGTCGCGTAATGCCGCCTTGTAGCCATCGAGTCGAAGTTGCCCAACCGGTATATCGCTGCGTCCGGTGATGATCCCGATGCGGCGATGCCCCAGGTTGATCAGATGTTCGGTTGCCAGATAGGCGCCGTGATAGTTGTCCACCACAATGCCGTAGACATCCATATCGTACTGCAGATCGATATGCACGGTCGGCACACGGCTCGGCGTCACGCGGCTCAGACTCAGGCTGTTCGCCAGCGGCAGCACAATGATCAACCCATCGATACGCCGACTTCGCTGCAACGTGTCGATGACATTGAATTGAGTGGCATCTTCGACAGTTGCCAGCAACATAAAACGACTGCGGCGACGAAGCGCTTTCGCCACGCCATCGATCGTTTGCGCGAAAAAGGTCGATGTGACTGTATCGACAACAATACCGACAATGTCGGTGCGGTTGCGTGAGAGGCTGACTGCCTGCGCGTTGGGGTGGTAGTCGAGTTCGGCAATCACCCGCAGGACGTGTTCGCGGGTAGCCTCCGCCACGTCGGGGCTGTTGTTGATCACACGCGAGACGGTCTGATACGACACACCGGCGCGTAATGCCACTTCACGGATGGTGCTTCGCCGCATCATTTACCCTGTGCAGGGAACTGATTACATACAGCTCGTGATCGGTCACACTATACCATATTGTCGATAATTGTCAAGATAGTTTTCCATCCCACAGGTACCGATCCAGATCGACGTAGCCGTGTGCATCGAACATGATCCCTTCTGCCTCCAGCAGCGCGCGTTGCAGGTCGGCATGGTACTCGTTGCTGATCCGCCCTGCGGCGTTGATGACGCGCCACCAGGGGACGTGGCGCGCCTGCGCCGGACCGAGCGCATGCAACGCCCACCCCACGCCGCGCGCGGCACGTGGCGTGGCGATCATTGCTGCAATACGCCATACGTCGAAACCCGACCCGGTGGAATACGACAGACAATTGCGTAGACATCATCGTAATAACCAGCCATGCACCGCCTTCCTTCTCCTGGTTATGGGATGAAGGTGTCATCGTAGCGCTCGAATGTGCCATCATCGTACAGGACATAGATCGTCTTCCCGCGCCCCAGACCTTCGCTGCTGTAGATCATTACGCCGCCGGTGAATGGTTGATACGCTCCCTCGATTGTCGCGCTCTGCGGACGAAGCGCAAAGCCAAGGTTCTGCCGCACACCCGGATTGGTCGCCCAGATGATTCCAAAAATATCGACCGGTGTTTGCAACTCCGCCGGGGGAGTGGGAGTCGCCGGTGTGTCGGGGGGCAGCGGCGGCGGGTAGGGGAAGCGTTGCCACTCGCCGCGGGTGAAGCCGATCAGCACGTAAATGTCGCCGATTGGGAGGAACGAGATCATGCTGCCACTCTCGAAGCGTTGCTCGATCAACGTGTTGCCACCGCCACGCTCAATATCGGTCGGGCAACCGAGGCGGCGTGCTACGGTTGGGTTATTGTTCCACACCTCGCCAAACCCGCGAATGGGCGCAATCGGGCAGGGCGTTGGAGAGGGCGTCGTGGTTGGCGTGGCAGTGTGTGTTGCCGTCGGTGTCGATGAAGGTGTTGGCGTCATCGATGGCGATGGCGTCGCCGTCGTCGTCTCGGTTGGTGTCGAGGTAGGTGTTGCAGATGGCGTGTTCGTCGGACGCGGCGTTGGCGTCGGCGGAACCGGTGTAGCAGTGGCGGTGGGCATCGGTGTCGCGGTTGGCGTCTCAGTCGGTGCAGGTGTCGGGCTCGGAGGCGTGGTTGGCGTGGCAGTTTCGGTTGGTGTTGGGGTGAACGTTGGGGTTGATGTTGCCGTGTCGATCACCGGCAGCGACGTGGGTATTGGCGTTGGAGCAAACAGTAATCTTCCCGCCAGAACGACGCTACCACCGCCAAGGATCAATGCACCGAGCGCCAGGAGTGCGATCAAAGCGGGATGCAGTGGACGACGCGGTGGAACGGCGGCGCTGGTCGCCGACGGCAGCGGCGAAGACGCCTCTTGCCGTGCCGCAGGCGGACGCACGTCGCCAATCCCCATCGGTACATCGGCAGCGACCCGCACCATGTCTGGCGCCGGTCGCGGCGTACTGGCAATCGGAGGCAGCGGCGCTTCCATCCGGGCTGCCGAGCGCAGCGCACGGGCAAATTCCCCGGCAGTGCGGTAGCGGTCGTCGGGTCGGCGCGCCAGCGCCAGGCGGATGGCAGCGCCGATGGATTGTGGGATGGCAGGGACAATCGCCGACGGTTCGATGATCGTGCCTTCGAGATGTCCCAGCAATACTTTCTGGGTTGTGCCCTCAAACGGACTGCGCCCAGTGAGACAGCGGAACATCAGCACTCCGAGCGCATACACATCGGCGCGCCCGTCAATGCGCACGTCGCCGCGGATCTGTTCCGGCGCCATGTACTCCGGCGTGCCGATCAGGACGCCGGTGGTGGTTGTTCCCGGCGCATCCAGCGCCTTTGCAATCCCGAAGTCGGTCAGGATCGCCCGCATGGTTGGAACGGTCAGTCGCTCCGACTCCAGCAGCACAGGGTTGCGCTCGTCCCACGGAATACTCAACCCCTCCAGAATGATGTTCGCCGGTTTGATATCGCGATGGATCACGCCACGCACGTGTGCGTAGTCGAGCGCCGCGGCAATCTGATCGAGCAGCGCAATCGTTTCATCAATGGTCAGGCGCTGACGCACGCGCAGCACATCAGCAAGCGAAGGACCGTCGAGCAGGCGCATCGCAATGAACGCCATCCCTTCGATCTCGCCAATATCGTAGATCGGTACGATGCCGGGATGGTCGAGACGCGCCGCAAGCACGGCTTCGCGCCGAAAGCGTTCAACCAGCGTGGCGTCGCTGAGGAACTGCGGGTACAGCACTTTGAGCGCCACATCGCGTTGCAACACCGTGTCACGCGCGCGGTACACTGCCGCCATGCCACCCCTCCCCAGCAGGGTAATCACTTCATATCGCCCGATGTGGCGACCGGCCAGGTCTTCGAGACGCATAGATGTCCTGTCAACCAACAAAAAAGCCATTGACAAAGAGCGCAGCCGTCCATGTCAGCAGGACGAGCGCTACCGGTACTGCTGTCAGCAGCGCCGGACACCGTTCGACAAGCAGTGCCATCATCAGAAATGCCGGGAGCGCCAGCAGCACATAGCGTGGGAGCGAATGCGAGACATTGGTCAGATAGGCGGGCAATAGCATCATCACTGTTGTCAGGCTATACACCGGCGGCAGACAGCGCAGCCCGACTGCCGTAAGTCCGGCGAACGACAGCCAGATCCCCAGTTGAAACACACGTGTGGGCCAGTGACCACTCCAGTGTGTCGTGCCGGTTGCAACCGTGTCGATCATCTTGAACAATTGTACCCACGGCGGACTCAATTGCTGATCCCAGATGTCGCGTTGGGTTTGCAGGAAAATCAGTGGCGATCCGAACTGCAGCCACTGATATGCTATGAACAGACCGATCCCCAGCGCCGGAAGCAGCGGTGCCAGATACGCCGGTGTCGGCGGCGGCAGTCGCCACCTAGCATGTTCCAGTATCGCCAGCGCCAGCACCGGCGCGATCAGCACGCCCGGCAGACGGGTCAGACTCAGGAAGAAACCGGCGATACCCGCCAGCATCCATCGCTTGCGCCGCAATCCCCACAACGTGAGTGCCATCCATGCCAGCGCCACCGACTCGGCGTACACTGCTCCCAGGAAGAAAGACGTGGGAAAGCACAACAACGTTGCGACTGCGCGATAAGCGACCTGCGCGCCAAAATCGCGTGCAACCACATCGGCAAACAGCAGAACGGCAGCAATCAGCGCGCAGTGCACAACAATCATCCCTGCAAGAACGGCATCACCGCCGGTCAATGGTAGAAGAGCGCGGATGAGCAAAGGATAGAAGGGTAGAAATGCCATATTTGCATACTCTTCGGGCGGATGTTGGTATCCCAGCCTGACGATACTCAGGTACAACCGTGAATCCCAGTGTGACCAGGCAGTGCACACAACCTGCGCAAATGTTACCGGAACCTGCACTTCGCTATCGATTGAACTGACGACACGCCGTGCCAGCACGGACAAACGGTCACTCGTATTTAGCGCTGCCCAGGCAACCGTCCAGAGTGCAATGCGCCATACGCCTGCTAAAAGTGTTGCAGCCAGCAGTATTCGGCGCACCAGCCAGGATGGCGGACGAACCACGAGTGTGCCAAACGCTATCATTGCCATTCCAGCAAGCAACCAGAGTTCCAGCGAGTCGTTCTGGGTGCGTAACAGCCAGGCACTGCCGTCGGTCACAATGGATACGGGCGCCAGAAGTGCGACACGCCACGTGTTCCGGTTACTAATCAGGGCAACCGTCATCCAACCGCTGCCGAACGCAACGAGTGCCACGACCAACGTCAGCACAGAGGGGAGCGTCCATCCGGTCGAGCGGATCTCTAGATCATCGAACAGCGCCCCCAACCGCCGGGTTTCGCCGGGCGGTTGCACCGTTGCGCTCCTCATGAGCACCGCGAGTGCTCCGCATGCATCGGTGGGCACGAGAAAACGATAGACCCGCACTGCACTGACGTCGCCAATCGACGCCTCTTCCCCGCCAACTGTGATCGTCGTGGAAAGCGGATCGCGACCCCCTAGACCTCCCATGCGCACACGAACCTCATATGTGCCGAATCCGATCATGGGTTCAAGGATCAGCGACTCCCCCTGCGAGTAGGCATACGACATCGATGCGCGCTGCTCGGCGTCGAAGAGACCAGAGATCGGCGCCGGTTGACTCCCGACATCGTATGCGATGCGCACAGGAATGGTATGGATCAGGAACAGGATCGCCAGCGTTGCAATCGCGACAACCAGCGATCCACCAATGAAGGTCGCATTTCGGCTGGGTCGTTGATCCAGCATACCAGGAGCAAGCGTGTGCATGGGAGCGATTATAGCATCTGAACCGATGGACGCAATGTGGTACAATCGGGGTATGGACAACATTCGACGCAATCGGCGCGGTCATTTATCGGCAGGCAGGCGACTGCCAGGACGTGCGCCGCTGACGCCGGGCATGTTGCGGCGCGGGCGCGCAGTCGAACCGGAGATGCGTTTTGGCGGGATGCTGGCGCGCTTTATGCTGGCGTTCCTGGCACTGGCAGGTGTAGTGGTGCTGGGGGTTGCCGGAACAGCCTACAGCGCCTACAGCGATCTGGCGGCGTCGCTCAAGCCGCGACTGGCAGCCATCGAAAATCGCGAAAGTTTCGAGACAACGCGGTTGTACGACCGTAACGGTCAACTCCTCTACGAATTCTTCGGCGCCGGCAAGCGCACCCGCGTTTCGCTCGATCAGATCTCGACCTACCTGATCAGCGCGACGGTGGCTATCGAGGATCGCACCTTTTTCGAGAATCGCGGCGTAGATTATCTGGGCATTGCACGCACGCTGCTCTCCAGTCTGCAAGCTGGCGAAGAGACCGGCGGCGCTTCGACGATTACGCAACAATTGATCAAAAACGTCGTGCTCAGTGATGAAGAACGACGGTATGAGAACAGGTATCAACGCAAACTGATCGAGATTATCCTGGCGCAGGAACTTTCGGAGCAGTATTCAAAGAATGATATTCTCGAGTTATACCTGAACGAAATCTACTACGGCAATCTGGCGTACGGCATCGAAGCCGCTGCCAATGTCTATTTCGGCATCCCGGCGAAGGATTTGAATCTGCCGCAGGCGGCGTTGCTGGCAGGGTTGCCCCAGTTGCCCGGTGTCTACGATCCATTCAACTATCTCGACGGCGGCGTACTCAAGGGAGTGCGCCTGGAGGATGGCTGGCTGAGTCCGGCGTACCGGCTGCCGACCGGAACGCCGCCACCCAAGTGGCGGCAGGTGGCCGTGTTGCGGCAGATGGTGGACGAAGGGATTATCACCGATCAGGTGGCGCGTCGTGCTGCGGCTGTCGATCTGCGATTTGCCAGCCAGGAAGTGCCGCTCAACGCCCCGCACTTTGTTTTCTACGTTCGCCGTCTGCTCGAAGAAGAGTACGGACCGCAATTCGCCAATATGGGTCTGTCGATCTACACCACGATAGACCTGGATCTGCAACGCATGGCGCAAGAGAAGGCCGCCGAACGCATCCAGGAACTGGAAGAGCGCAATATTCACAACGCAGCAGTCGTTATCCTTCAGCCGAATACGGGGCAGATACTGGCGATGGTCGGCAGTATCGACTACAACCGGACGGTCCCGACGAAAACGCCAGGTGAGACCGGGAATGTACTCGATGGTCAGGTAAACGTTGCAGTGCGCGAGCGACAGCCGGGATCGGCGCTCAAGCCGTTCACCTATCTGGCGGCAATGGAACGTGGCATGACACCGGACACGATCATCTGGGATGTGCCAACGAAGTTTCCGTTGCTGGTAGCAGCGAATGAGTGGTACGAGCCTCAGAACTACAATGGTCGCTGGAACGGACCGGTGCGTATGCGCACGGCGCTTGCCAACTCGCTGAACATGCCGGCGGTCAAGGCGCTGAAATTTGCCGGTATCGACCAGACGATCGGACTGTTGCGCCGCGCCGGTATCACCACTCTGCGTCGCGGCAGCGGCTTCTACGGGTTGGCGCTGACCCTAGGCGGCGGTGAGGTAACGCCGCTGGAACTGACTGCCGCCTACAATACGCTGGCAAGCGGTGGACGGTACTATCCACCGGTCGCCATTCTCAGAGTCGTCGATGCAAACGGTCGAACGCTCCAGGAGTTTCGTCCGACGATCCGCCCGCAGACGCTCAATCCGGATCATGTGGCAATCATTACCGACATGCTGAGCGATGACGCAGCGCGCGCGCCGGTCTGGGGGTTGAACAGCAAACTGAAACTCTCACGCCCGGCTGCGGTCAAGACCGGAACATCGAACGACTGGCGCGATGCCTGGGCAGTGGGCTACACGCCATATGTGACCGTCGGCGTATGGACGGGCAACAACAACAATGAACCGACGAAAAAAGTTGAAAGCCTGACCGGAGGCGGGGTGATCTGGCACAACATCATGGAGGAGTTGTTTGCCAATCCGAAGTTCCAGCGGTTGCTCGCCGAGCCGTATCCCGAAGGTCGGCTGCCGATTGACTTTACGAAACCTTCGTGGCTGGTGCGCCGCCCAATCTGCCCGTTGCCGGGACCGTACAACGCCTACCGCGAAGAACTGTTCTCACCAGATATGCTTGCGTCGAATGTGACGCCTGTTTCCAACACAGCGCAACTCTGCCAGAACATCTTCACTGAGATGCAGGTGGTGCAGTTGAGTGATAGTCCAATCGAGGCCACCGCCCTGATCACCGACACCGCAATAGCCGGGCAGTGGTACTGCACGCCTGGGGAAGGGCAGAGTACTGCGCCGGATCAGGTAACGACGGTCCTGGCCTGGAATGTGCCACCGCCCGACCCGGACGAGCAGATCGTCTACACCTGGGAAGGCATGCACAGCACCCCCGGTGATCGAACTATCGTACCGATTGTGGCTGCGGCCATTCCTGCCTGCTCGGCAGATATGCTGATCCCCTATGCACCGCCAGCGCCCGGTGTTGTGCGTATGCCGGATCTGCGGCGCATTGGTGAAAATCAGGCGAAAGAGCAACTGGCAGCACTTGGCATCTTCAATGTCTACGTCGATTACCAGACACGCGACCGCATACCTGATGTGTACGACGAGTATGCGCCCTACGCCGTGGTCAGCACGCTGCCTGCACCAGGCGAATGGGTCGACCCGAATGGAACCGTGGTGCTGGGCGTGCGCGCGCCGTAGCTACCCGCCGGCGACGATGCAGTTGGCGATTGCCGCAATTTTTGCTCCATAATCGACGCCTGGACTCGCCCATCCCTGACCGGTAGGGTTATGCACCCTGCCGAGTTGTCTGAGGATCGGCGCCGACCCACGCATGCGCGCCGGCAACGCCCGGTAGCGCAACGCGCGTTCAATGGCGGCGCGTTGCACCGGGTTCTCGGCGCCGACAGGCAGCGCATATGCTAGCAACCACCCGACGTGCGCCGGAATCGCGTCGTGCACCCATGTAGCGAAGCTCACACCTGCTTCCCACTGCTGGCGCTGCGGGTTGAACGCCCAGCCGTTCGTGTTCGACGACAGGGAGGTCTGCTTTTGACCGGTGACACCGATGCCTGCCGGGTTGCGCTGTGGACGCGCCGCCCAGAAACTAGTCAGGTTGCCGGTTTCGTGGATCATCTGCGCCACTGCCAGCATTGGATTGATCCCCACTTCGGCACAGAGTCGCCAGTAGACCGGCACAATGACCGCTTCGATATCGTGAGCGGTGTATTCGCCGTGCGGTCGCGCTAGGATGACAGCAGCGATCTGGATGACACTGGTGGTAGGTCTGCCCAGGATTGGCGAGAGTTCGCTGAACATTGATCGCTTCTCCGTTCGATGGGTGAAAGCAGTGAAGCAGGTGGTGCGATGCTGGTTGGTATGTGTAAGTCTCCTGCAAAAGACTTGAGTTGTAGCGTGATCTTTCTGAAGGTGTATCCTTGTTTCTGGAAATTGCGGGAACGGGCCTGACCGAGGAGGGCGGGTGCGGGTGTATAGCGTTGTCGAAACAACCACGCAAG
>DAOUBK010000001.1:0-4460 GCA_034432635.1 Roseiflexus sp. | reverse complement strand
CCGCAGCCTGCGTTGCTTTCAGCGGGGCGGCCTGCGGCTGGTGGTCGCGTTGATCCACGGGCACGCGCTCCGGTCTATGCAGGTGCCCCCCGAAGCCTGGCCGAAACGTCTTGCCCCCCACGGCGCGCGTCCGCCAACCGACCAAGCCCATCAGAAAGCGGCCTAGCAAAAACCCTTCCACCTGAGAGCTGCCCCTCTCCCGCGTGCGGGAGAGGGGAGACCAGAACCACGAACCAAGGCGTTTCGATGCGGCAGAAGTTGTGTTAGTTCATATATTCTGTTCATCCCTGAACGCTGGGGCGGGAGTCCTCTGGTCAGCGTTGGGCGGCAGGGCGTATGGTTACGTGTTGTGGGCGCGCCGGAGCCGGAGGCGCGCGCTCCCAGCGCTTCCAGGGGCATACCCGCTCCTGCGCACCGTGGTGCGTCATCCGAGTGCGGTGCCAGGGTGATGATGCGAGAGCGTGCCGTAGAACGTCTATGACACCAGATTTGGTGTCAACGGTTTGTGGTTGACCGAAATTCACACGGTCGCTGCCGGTGGCACGTTCCCGTGGTTTGCTGATGCCGCAGGCGATGTCGGTATACTCGTTTTTGACCGAAATATGATTGTGCGAGGTGGGGCGTTCCCGTGCTCTTTCTCCCGTGCGCTGCGATCGCCCGACCGGGATTGATCAAACGAGCGCACCTCTGAGGAACATCGGACCGAAAGCGTAATGGATGATGCGGCGCCCGATGCGACACGGATGAACGAAGGCACTGCCTTTGCCTGCCCGCGACTGCCTTTGCTCACCTGCATCGTTCACCTTCCACACCACCGGCGAAGGCGTTCGTGCATTCACACCCTGGTCAGCCAGGCAGATCGTTTCTGGTCACGCGCTCATCTCTGACTTCAGCCCCAATCACCGCCAGCGTCCGGCGCGCGACATCGGCAGGCGTACCGGCGCCATCGACGCGCCGCAAGAGGCCCTGGGCATCATAATACGCAATGAGTGGCGCCGTCTGCTGATGATAGGCGATCAGGCGCTGGTGTACAATTTCAGGGCGGTCGTCATCACGTTGCACCAGTCGTCCGCCGCGCTCGCGGCAACGCATGATACTGGCAAGGTCGTCGATATGGACAGGAAACGGTTCACCGGCGCCTTCACAGATGCGCCGTCCGCTCAACCGGCGCACCACCTCGTCGTCGGAAACGTCGATGGCGATCACCATGTGCAACGTCCGCTCATAGTCTGCCAGCATGGCGGCAAGACCGAGTGCCTGGCGCATGGTGCGCGGATAGCCATCGAGCAGAATACCATCGTCAGGTTCCAGGGTTTCCAGACGGGTGCGCAAGACCCGATCCATAAGCGAGTCGGGCGCCAGGTCACCGCGTTCGAGCAGTGGCGCAACTTCGCGCCCGATCCGGGTACGGGTGTCGATCTCGGCGCGCAGCAGTGCACCGGTGGAGATCGGAACCAGTGGGAGTTGATGAACGAGTTCTTCGGCAATCGTGCTCTTGCCGGCGCCGGGTGGTCCCAGGAGCACGATGTTGAGCGCAGCAGTCATGTTCTGTCCTTGCGCAGGCAGCGAAGCCCTTTATCCTCCATCGGCTTGTTCACGTGGCGCATTCCATGCCAGGGTTGTGGCTTGCAGGTGATCAAGGCGTTGTTCAAAAGCCGCAAGCGCCGCGATCAGATGATCCTGACGGATCGCGGCAGTGACGTCGCCGCGGGTGCGTTCGAGCACCGCGCGCAGCGCATCGGTCGTGCGGCGCAGGCCACCGGTGACGGCATCCGGGTAGTCGATCGTGATGAGCAGACTGTAGATATCGTCCATAATTGCCAGGAGCGCCACACCCTGAGCAGTTGCACCGGTGCGCATGTTATCGAGAATAGCGCGTCGCAGTTCTGAAGCTGCTTCAGCCAGGCCATTGAGGTATGCGGCGGCATCGACTCCCAGCAACGCGGCATCGGGCGGAGGGTCGCCGTGGAGGAAGGCATACACCAGCGCAGCCTCGGCATACTCCTTGAGCGCGTCCTGGGAATAGCCAGCATACATGAGGTCGGGATGAGCAGCGAGGCTTTCGCGCAGCGCGCGCGCTGACGCGCCGGCTTCTGCCAGCAGCGCGGCAGCCTCGGTGAATTCCCGGCGATGGACCGCACGAATGGCGTTGGCGCACTGACGCGTCAGCGCGCGCGCCAGGGTGAGCGCCTGCTCACGTGCGGTATGGCTCGCTTCGATCTGCGCGACCGCAGCAGCAACAACAGTTTCGATGGCGTTCATAGCCTTCCTTCGAATGACCTTTGAGACTGGACGATGCCCGGGCTGAGCGAGCGTTGACTTCGTCATATCATATCCAGGGACTTTTACTCTGTGTGACACGCATTATAGTTGATGCAGTAACGGATGCAGAATCTCAACGTGTCCGGGTTTCCTCTGGAGGCGTATGCTATACTGAAATCTCTTTGTGCGACGACTTCGTTTTGAGAGAGAGGTACGTTCTATGTTCAACCGGCAATCTCGCAATTCACGACGCGCGGTTGATGCCGTCCCAGTGCGTACCGTCGACTGGCGTCGTTTGCTGCGCTATCTGCAACCGTATCGTCGCCATATGCTGGGTGCACTGCTGGCACTGGCAGGGGCGAGTGCGATCAATCTTGGTTTTCCGCTGGTCATTGTGCAATTGCTTGAGGCTGTTTTGCAGCAGGGTGACCAGACGTTACTGACAAATCTGACGCTGGCGTTGATCGTGCTCTTTTTTGTACAGGCGTTCCTGACGTTTCTCCAGGGGTATATTCTGAACGTTGTCGGTGAGCGAATCGTTCTTGATATGCGGGTTCAATTGTACCGCCATCTGCACAATCTTTCGTTGAGTTTCTTTGCCAACCGGCGCGTCGGCGAAATCGTGTCGCGCATCTCCAGCGATGTCACGCAGGTGCGTTCGATCCTGACGAACAATGTCACCCAATTCCTTTCGAGCATTGTCGCGCTGTTCGGTGCAATCATCATCGTGTTTCTGCTCAATCCGCGCCTGGTAGGGTTTGTGCTCGTACTGGCGATCAGCGTCGTTACAGTAGCGGCCGTCTTTGGTCGCTGGTTGCAACGCTTCAGCACACGGGTGCAGGATGAACTGGCAGATGCGACGGTAGCGGTCGAAGAAGGGCTACAAGGGGTGCGGGTGGTCAAAAGTTACGTCCGTGAGTCGTATGAAACCGAACGTTACGGGCGTGCGATGCAGCGCACCCTGAAAGCGGCGTTGCGTCTGGCGCTGCTGCGGTCGGCATTTGGCGGACTGATGGCATTCCTGGGATTCAGTGGCATTGCAGCCATTCTATGGTTCAGTGGCAGCGAAGTGCTGGCGGGGCGCATGTCGTTTGCGACGATCAGCGGCTTTTTGATCTATGCGATTACAATCGGCGCCAGTCTGGCGCAACTTTCCGGCTTATACGGTCAGTTCCGTGAAGCGGTAGGCGCGGTACGGCGCGTGTTCGAGATTCTCGATACGCAACCGACGATCAGAGATGCGCCGGATGCACGTGTTCTGCCGCCGGTGCGCGGTGAGATTGTGTTCGATGATGTTTCGTTCGAGTACGAAGCCGGGCAGGGCGTGTTACACAACATTGCACTTGCGATACAACCGGGCGAGATCGTGGCACTGGTTGGTCCGAGTGGAGCGGGTAAAAGCACGTTGTTCAATCTCATCCCACGTTTCTACGACCCGACATCCGGGCGGGTGCTGATCGACGGGTACGATCTGCGCGATGTGACGCAGCGCAGTCTGCGAGAGCAGATTGGACTGGTACCGCAGGAAACCATGCTCTTTGGCGGCACGATCCGCGAGAACATCATCTATGGGAAATTGGATGCGAGCGGGGAGGAGATCATTGCAGCTGCAAGATCTGCGAATGCGCACGACTTTATCATGGCGCTGCCACGTGGATACGAGACGCTGGTAGGGGAACGCGGCATCAAATTGAGCGGCGGACAGCGTCAGCGCATCGCAATTGCGCGGGTGATGCTGAAGAACCCACGCATTCTACTGCTCGACGAAGCAACTAGTTCGCTCGATAGCGAGTCGGAGGCACTGGTTCAGGAAGCCTTTGAGCGCCTGATGCGCGGTCGTACCTCGGTTATTATTGCGCATCGTCTCAGTACGGTCTCGATTGCTCACCGGATCGTTGTGCTCAACCATGGGCGAATTGTCGAGCAGGGCACGCACGATGAACTGCTGGCGCAGCAGGGATTGTATGCGCGTCTCTATGCCTTGCAGTTCCGCGAGGGAGTGATAGTGGGTTGATATGAATGGGGAGTAGCCTCGATCCACTGTGCTATACTATTCACTATGACAACCACGACGCCACAACCGGTTCCCCGCTCCGACGCCGACCCGTTCCGCTACGGCTGGCGCCTCGTGCCGCGCCCCATTCCCGATCATCCCCAGCACCTCGAACCGGTGCCCCTCACCCTCGAAGACGTCCTCC